>JAFXQK010000078.1 GCA_017527205.1 Lachnospiraceae bacterium
CAGGTAATCTTCCACATGCTCCACGCGCTCCTTCGCGATCTTGGAGATGTGAACCATGCCTTCCTTGCCGGGTGCGAACTCGATAAATGCGCCGAACTCCTTGATGCTGACTACCTTGCCCTTGAAGATCTGGCCTTCCTCGAAGTCGGTTACGATCATCTGAACCATCTCCTGAGCCTTTGCCATCATCTCCTTGTCGGTACCGCAGATGCTTACCATGCCATCGTCGGTGATGTCAATCTTAACGCCGGTGCGTGCGATGATCTCGTTGATGGTCTTTCCTCTCTGACCAACTACGTCGCCGATCTTGTCAGGATCAATCTGCATGGAAATGATCTTAGGAGCATACTGACCAACCTCAGGTCTGGGAGCAGCGATTGCAGGCTTCATGCAGTTCTCCATGATGAAGAGTCTTGCCTCGCGGCAGCGTGCAATGGCACCCTCAACGATGGGTCTGGTCAAACCGTGAATCTTAATGTCCATCTGAATGGCGGTAATGCCGTCGGTCGTACCGGTTACCTTGAAGTCCATGTCGCCGAAGAAGTCCTCAAGGCCCTGAATGTCGGTGAGCAGTACGAAATCGTCATCGGTCTCGCCCGTTACCAGACCACAAGAGATGCCGGCAACCATCTTCTTGATGGGCACGCCTGCTGCCATCAGGGACATGCAGGATGCACAGGTGGAAGCCATGGAGGTGGATCCGTTGGACTCAAAGGTCTCGGATACGCAGCGGATGCTGTAAGGGAACTCCTCTTCGCTGGGCAGTACGGGGATCAGAGCCCTCTCTGCCAGTGCGCCGTGACCAATCTCTCTTCTTCCGGGTCCGCGGGAAGGCTTCGTCTCACCAACGGAGTAGGAAGGGAAGTTATAGTGATGCATGTAACGCTTGGTTACTTCGTTGTCATCCAGGCCGTCAACCTTCTGTGCCTCGGAAAGAGGTGCCAGGGTACATACGTCGCAGATCTGGGTCTGTCCACGAGTGAACATTGCGGAACCGTGCACTCTGGGAATGATGTCAACCTCTGCAGCCAGAGGACGAATCTGGGTGATCTCACGGCCATCAGGACGCTTGTGGTCCTTCAGGATCATCTTACGAACGGTCTTCTTCTCATACTGGTAAACTGCTTCGCCAAGGATTGCAAGCCACTCTTCGTTCTCGGCAAATGCCTCCTCCAGCTTAGCGGTGATGTTTCTAATGTTCTCCTCACGAGTCTGCTTCTCGTCAGTGAAGACTGCAACCTCCATCTCCTCGGGGGTAACGATCTTCTTCATTTCTTCAAACATCTCTGCGGGGATGGCACAGCTTGTATATTCATGCTTCTTCTTGCCAACCTCAGCAACAATCTTGTCGATGAAAGCGATGATGGTCTGGTTGATCTCATGTGCCTTGTAAATGGCCTCGATCATCTTTGCTTCGGGGATCTCGTTCGCACCAGCCTCGATCATGATGACCTTCTCACGGGTGGAAGCAACGGTCAGGTTCAGGTCGCCTTCCTTCCACTGCTTCTGGGAAGGGTTCACGATGAGCTCGCCGTCTACCATACCCATCTGGGTCATGGCGCAGGGACCATCAAAGGGAATATCGGAAATGCAGGTAGCGATGGCTGCACCGATCATGGCAACCAGCTCAGGTCTGCACTCAGGATCTACGCTCATAACCATGTTGTTCAGGGTTACGTCATTACGATAATCCTTAGGGAACAGGGGACGCATGGGTCTGTCGATGACGCGGCTGGTCAGAATGGCATTCTCACTCGCCTTACCCTCACGCTTGTTAAAGCCTCCGGGAATCTTACCCACGGCATACATCTTCTCCTCATACTCAACGCTCAGGGGGAAGAAATCGATGCCCTCCCTGGGCTTTTCGGATGCAGTTGCAGTACACAGAACGGTGGTGTCACCGTAATGCATGAATGCACATCCATTTGCCTGCTTGCCGACGCGGTTCACGTCAACTACGAGCTTGCGGCCGGCAAGCTCCATTTCATAGCTCTTGTACATAGTACCTCCTTTTTCCGGCAGTCCTAAGCGTAGCTCTGTATACGGATCAGGCCGCCAACCGTTTGATTTGACGGTGGCGTTTTCCCGCGACGTCTCATTCCTGCCACTTCGTTAAAAATATTTTCACACAAAGCGGAGGTTACCGAAACTACTGAAAAAAACGGGACCGCTCCCATACTTTTCAGTGGTCTCGGGTAGTTCCATCCGCTTTGGGTTTACCATTTTGACTGTTTCTTTTAAACAAACATAAGCGGAGCGCCCGCTTGCGGGCCATCTCCGCTCTTTTTTCTGGATTACTTTCTTAAGCCAAGCTTTTCAATCAGTGCACGATATCTCTCCAGATCCTTCTTCTTCAGGTATGACAGAAGACCACGTCTCTGACCAACCATCTTCAACATTCCGCGACGGGAATGATGATCCTTGGGATTCTCCTTCAGGTGCTCGGTCAGCTCCTGAATTCTTGCAGACAGAACTGCGATCTGTACCTCAGGTGAACCGGTGTCGCCAGGGGTTCTTGCATACTCGTTCATGATTGCGGTTTTCTTTTCCTTAGAAATCATTGCTCTTTTCCTCCTAATATAGTAGAATCTTGTTATCACCTGACACTAAGATCGGGTCAGAGCTGTCCCTAATCTGGGCGTCGGTTTGCTCACGCTTTTGTAGTATATCACACTTCCTTCTCGTTGTAAACCCCCCATATTTTTTTCTTCAAAATCCCGAAAACTTCTCATTTTTTGCTTTATTACTTTAAACTGACAAATTGCTTGCAAATTTAGGGTGGATGGCCTATAATGGAACATGCGTTCAAAATTGTAGACGAGATAGCTTTTTTCCCGATTGTTTTTATGAAGTTTCACTTCATCAATCGAGGAATGGAAAGGAAAGAATCAACATGAGCTTTGAATTTATCAGAAAATTACCCACTCCCGCGGAGATCAAGGAGGAATATCCCCTTCCTCAAGGTCTTGCGGAATTAAAAGAAAAGAAGGATGCTGAGATTCGCGACGTGATTACGGGAAAATCCAATAAATTCCTATTAATTATTGGCCCCTGCTCTGCGGATAACGAGGATTCCGTATGCGATTACGTATCCCGTCTTGCAAAGGTTCAGGAAAAGGTGAAGGACAAGGTACTATTAATCCCCCGCATCTATACGAATAAACCCCGCACCACCGGTGAGGGCTACAAGGGCATGGTACATCAGCCTGATCCCGAAAAGAAGCCTGATCTTCTCGCCGGCCTGATTGCCATCCGCAAGATGCACATTCGCGCCATGGCCGAGACGGGTCTTACGTCCGCTGATGAAATGCTCTATCCTGAAAATTACAGATATTTGTCTGACATCCTGTCCTATGTTGCAGTAGGCGCGAGATCCGTGGAGGATCAGCAGCACCGTCTGACCGTCAGCGGCTTTGACGTGCCTGCCGGCATGAAGAATCCCACCAGCGGAGACTTAGCCGTAATGCTGAATTCCGTCTATGCGGCCCAGCATGGTCATTCCTTCATCTATCGCGGATGGGAGGTCAACACCAGCGGCAATGAGCTCGCTCACACGATTCTGCGCGGAGCAACCAACAAGCATGGTCAGAACATTCCGAACTACCACTACGAGGACATCGTCCACCTATTGGAAATGTATCACAAGATGGATTTAAAGAACCCTGCCTGCGTCATTGACACGAACCACTCGAACTCCAACAAACAGTTTGCAGAGCAAATTCGTATCGCAAAGGAAATCATGCACAGCCGCAAGGTAAATCCTGAAATTCATACTCTCGTAAAGGGACTCATGATCGAGAGCTACATTGAAGAAGGCTCCCAGAAGGTCGGCGGCGGCATTTATGGCAAATCCATTACGGATCCCTGCCTTGGCTGGGCTGACACGGAGCGCCTGATTTCCGAAATCGCAGATTTTGAATAATAGAATCCCAGTTTAAAATCGTTCGAGAATCCCGTGCAGGATTTTCGGATTCCAAAAGCTTTCCAGGTAAATGCCCATCCCCATCATGGCAAGTAATAAAAAGAGACTTGCCAGGCAGGCTTTCTTGGAAAGCTTTTGTTTTAAATAAATTCCTTCATAGAGGCTCATGCACCACTTCAGCAATAGCCATGTTGCAGGCGCATAGAACAGCCATTGTGGAAGCAGGGCTGCGGGAAGAAGTAAAACACCCTTGAGATGATATTGCCGCAAAGCCATGGTCAAAAATGCTCCCAGACTCCATCCCATCCATGTTGCCGTCATTCCACAGCAGATCGGTGCCAAATAGGTCGTTGCCGCCAGCAGCAGAAGCACGATCCACTTCCCTCGGATAAAAAGCAAGGAAAATAAAAGCTTACCGCCGTCTTCCGTTCTCGCCTGGACCTGCAAAAGGCTCTCTGGCCTCAAACAGCCATCCCCTTGTCCACAAAATAAACAAAGCAATATTCCAACAAAAAAACCGATTCCGCAGAGTGGCAACAGCTTCGGTTTGCGAACCCATCTCTTCATGAAAGGTTCTCTCCTCCCAGCCTCCAAAGGCTTTCGTCTGTCCATTCTACGCAATCGGTTTTCAAATTATGCGCAATTAACGCTGATTACGCTTCTTTCTGCTCCAATAATTTCTTTACGCTGACAAGCTTGACACAAAGAACGAAAAGATCCGTTGCCTGTGCCATCTCCTCCGGCGTCGGGAAGGAAGGTGCAATACGAATGTTGCTGTCCTTGGGATCCTTGCCATAGGGAAAGGTTGCTCCCGCGCCCGTCAAAACAACGCCAGCCTCCTTACATTTTGCCACGATCTCTTTCGCACAGCCTTCCATGGCATCAAAGGAAATGAAATATCCGCCATTGGGCTTCGTCCATTCGCCAATGCCAAGACCACCCAGTTCATCCTCCAGGACACGTAAAACTGCTTCAAACTTCGGACGCAGGATCTGCGCATGCTTAATCATCTGAGCCTTAACGCCCTGAATGTCCTTGAAATAGTTTACGTGAAGCAGCTGGTTAATCTTATCATAGCCGATCGTCTGGATCGTCATCGACTTTTTGATAAAGTCAAGATTTGCCTTCGAGGATGCAATGGCAGCGATGCCTGCCCCAGCAAAGCTGATCTTAGAGGTAGACGCAAACTCATATACCATGTCAGGATTGCCAGCCTTTTCGCACTCGGACAAAATGTCCAAAAGACTATCCGAGCGATCCTCGTACAGATCATGTACGGCATAGGCATTATCCCAGAAAATACGGAAATCCTCTGCTGCGGGCTTTAATGCAGCGAAACGCTTTACGGTCTCATCGGAATAGGTATAGCCCTGCGGATTGGAATATTTCGGCACACACCAAATGCCCTTAATGGCCGCATCTTCCTTCACGTACTTCTCAACGAGATCCATGTCAGGTCCCTGCGGCGACATGGGAATCGTGATCATCTCAATGCCAAAATGCTGCGTGATCGCAAAATGTCTGTCATAACCAGGTGCAGGACACAAAAACTTCACCTTTTCCAGCTTGCACCAAGGGGTGGAACCCATGACACCATGCGTCATGGAACGGGAAACCGTATCATACATGATGGGCAGGCTTGCATTGCCGCAGACAATCACGTTCTCAGGATTCACCTGCATAATCTCTGCCATCAGCTGCTTCGCCTCAGGAATACCATCGAGAAGGCCATAATTTCGGGTATCCAGACCAGCAGCCGTCTTCATGCAGCTCTTGGAATCCAATGCATCCAACAGCCCCATACCCATCTCAAGCTGTGCCACGGAGGGCTTACCTCTGGACATGTCAAGCTTCAGGCCCTTCTCCTTTACAATGTCAAAAGCCCTGCGAAGCTCATCCTGCAAATTCATCAGTTCTTCTCTGCTTAATTCCTGATATGCTTTCATCTTTTACTCCTTTTTTATCGCCCTACGATAGGAAGCTTCATAAAGAGAAGATTCTTCCCTTTTGCTTCGATTAGCGATGAAAATATGGTTTGGATAATCGTATACAATCATACATCTCGAATATCATACTATAGGATCTCTATTTTAACAAGAGGATTTTTTAAAAAAATACAAAAATAAAAAATCGCCGTATTCTTTTCGGAATACGGCGGTTTCTTGTTCATTTCATGTTACTTGTTCTGGAATGGCATTACTTCGCGTAGTCAATTACGCGGCTCTCGCGGATGACATTGACCTTGATCTGTCCGGGATATTCCATCTCAGTCTCGATCTTCTTGGAAATGTCACGCGCCATCAGCACCATGTCGGCATCTGATACCTGCTCAGGTACTACCATTACGCGAACTTCACGACCTGCTTGAATTGCAAAAGATTTTTCTACACCCTTGAAATTGTTTGTGATATCTTCTAATTGTTTTAATCTGCTAGTATAGGTTTCCAAAGTTTCCCTTCTAGCTCCCGGTCTTGCAGCGGATATTGTATCAGCAGCTTGTACAATACATGCAATGAGGGACGTAGGCTCCACGTCGCCGTGGTGGGATTCTACCGCGTTGATCACAACGGCATTCTCCTTATACTTCCTACATAGATCGGCACCCAATTGTACGTGGGAGCCTTCCATCTCACGGTCAATGGACTTTCCGATGTCATGAAGCAGACCTGCCCTCTTCGCCAGTCTGACGTCAAGGCCCATTTCAGCGGCCAGCAGTCCGGAAAGGTGTGCCACCTCAATGGAATGCTTCAAGACGTTTTGACCATAGCTGGTTCTAAACTTCATCTTTCCGAGAAGTCTTACGAGCTCGGGATGAATGCCATGCACGCCAACCTCCAGGAGTGCTGCCTCACCCTCTTCCTTGATCATGACTTCGACTTCCTTCTGTGCCTTCTCGACAGTCTCTTCGATTCTGGCTGGATGGATTCGTCCGTCTACGATCAACTTCTCCAACGCAATTCTCGCCACCTCACGACGGATAGGATCAAATCCAGAAAGAACGACAGCTTCCGGCGTATCGTCAATGATAAGGTCAACGCCCGTCATCGTCTCCAGGGTACGAATGTTTCGACCTTCACGGCCGATAATTCTTCCCTTCATCTCATCGCTGGGAAGCTGTACGACGGAAATCGTGGTCTCAGAGACATAATCTGCTGCGCATCTCTGGATTGCATTTACCACGTATTCCTTCGCCTTCTTGTCAGCTTCTTCCTTGGCCCGACTCTCCATTTCCTTGATCATCACGGCCGTTTCATGCTTCACTTCGTCTTCAACAATTTTCAATAAGTAGTCTTTTGCCTGTTCAGTAGTTAAGCCGGAAATTCGCTCCAGTTCCTGCACGCGCTGCTCGTTCAGCTTGGAAATCTCAGCCTTCATTTTATTCAGGTTCTCTTCCTTCGCTGTCAGGCTTTGCTCGCGCTTTTCAATAGCATCTGCCTTCTTATCGATGTTTTCTTCCTTCTGCTGTAGCCTTCTCTCAGATCTCTGCGCCTCAGCCCTGCGTTCCTTGATCTCCTTATCGAGCTCATTCTTTGTACGAATGGACTCTTCCTTGACCTCGAGGAGCGCTTCGCGCTTCTTCGCTTCCGCAGTCTTCAAAGCCTCGTCGATAATGCTTCTCGCTTTATCCTCGGCCTTTCCGATGGTTTCCTCCGTCTTCTTCTTGTTGTTAGAAGTCCCAAGGAACCAAAACAAAACTGCGGTTACGGCTACTGCACCCAGAAGAATCATCAGCCAAACAAAATCAGGCATTTCTGGAGCACCTCCTTATGTAATTTTCACAGTTCAAAAGCAATTCACAACACTACAATGATAAACTGATTTAGGAGGGATGTCAAGTAAAAGAATGAAAAATTGCGTTTCTGACACTATCTGATGAAAAACCCTTTCGCATCAGGAACGCATATTCGCGATTTTGCTCAGAAGTCGTGGCTGTTTCGGGATCAAACCCTCTTTTTCGAAAAAGCTGTCGGATCATTCCAGCCTCGTCCTGGGCTCCTCCTTCTTCCTCCCAAGCCAAAAATGCCCGAGAAATGACTTCACTGCTGATGCCCTTCCCCCGAAGGTCCTGTTCCATGCGAAGTCGCGTCCTGTCCTCCTGATGACAGCGAATAAAATCCAAGGCAAACCGCTGGTCATCCACATAATGAAACGACGCCACGTATTCCAGCGCGATGTCTGCGATTTCCTCCGGATACCCGCCTAAAAGGAGCTTTTCCCGCAGCTTCGCCGTGGTATAGTCCTTCTTTAACAGCAGATTCATCGCCCGCAGCTTGGCGCGCTTCGGCAGAATTTCCTGCATAATCGTCTCATAATCCTTTTCCTTTAATTCTTCCCCGATTTGCAGGTGAAAATGACGAAGCTCGCCTTTGTATAACACAAAGGCGAACTCCCCATCGATGCTGACCCTGCTCCGGGATTTCGTAAGATCTTCTATCCCCGTTACGATCATGCCCGTTCCTCTTTTACTCGTCAGCCTGCGCAGCTGCTCCTTCCCCGTTTAGGTTAAAATGTTCTCTGATCTTTGCCTCGATCTCATCGCAAACGGCCGGATTATCCTTGAGATACTGCTTTGCATTCTCACGGCCCTGTCCAATCTTTTCTCCCTGATAAGCGTACCAAGCACCAGATTTGTTGACAATATTGATGGAAGCCGCCAGATCCAAAATATCACCCGCCGTGGAGATGCCTTCTCCAAACATAATGTCAAATTCTGCCTCCTTAAAGGGAGGTGCCACCTTATTCTTGACAACCTTCACACGGGTACGGTTACCAATGACCTCACCGCCCTGCTTCAGGGATTCGATTCTTCTGACGTCCAAACGAACGGAAGCATAGAACTTTAGTGCACGTCCACCCGTCGTCGTCTCAGGATTTCCAAACATGACGCCAATCTTTTCACGCAGCTGGTTGATAAATACAACGGTACAGTTTGACTTACTGATGACTGCCGTCAGCTTACGAAGCGCCTGAGACATCAGTCTTGCCTGCAGGCCCACGTGACTGTCGCCCATGTCTCCGTCAATCTCCGCCTTCGGCACCAAAGCCGCCACGGAGTCCACCACCACGATGTCCATGGCACCGGAGCGCACCATGGTCTCCGTAATCTCCATTGCCTGCTCACCGTTGTCAGGCTGGGAAATGTACAGATCATCGATATTAACGCCAATATTCTTCGCATAGACGGGATCCAGCGCATGCTCTGCATCGATAAATCCTGCAATTCCTCCGCGCTTTTGCACCTCTGCAATCATATGCAGGGTAACCGTCGTCTTACCACTGGACTCAGGCCCATAAATCTCAATAATTCTTCCCTTAGGAATTCCGCCGAGTCCCAAGGCAATGTCAAGGCTTAGGGAACCGGTCGGAATCGTCTCCACGTTCATCTTTGCGGAAGGATCTCCCAGGCGCATCACCGTACCCTTGCCATACTGCTTCTCAATCTGACTGAGCGCCGCATCCAGCGCTTTCATTTTTTCTTCTTTTTCCATGTGTTTTCCCCTCTCTTTGCCCTTCGGCAATTCATTTTGGGAACAAATGTTCGTTGTTGTTATCATAAAACATTTGTTCGATTTTGTCAATCTTTTTTGTGAAACCTTTTTGCAAATCTTGGCTCAGACAAGCGCAATGATCGCTTACTACCTGCTTTAAGTCGCTTACTTCCTTCAACCATGGTAAGCTTAACGCTTTTTATGTCCAATATCATTCCCTCAATGGCATCCCTCCCGTTTTTTGTTTTTTCAATTTTTACTACATTTGTTCTGAAAACTTGTGGCGAAATGCCAGATTGCGGAAGGCGCTCACGATGACGCCAAGTGCCGCAAAGAAACATAGTTACCAGATAAAAAAAATGTATCACGTTCCCTGCCTTTTCGCAAGTCTCGCGATACATTTTATAATTATTTAAGGATTTCCTTACTGAGATATTCCAAAACGCAGCTTCTCGCCAGCATCAGTGCCGCCGCAACGGAGGCTCTGCGGATTTTTTCCCGCGTCCCCTTAAAATGACATTCCTTGACGGTAACCTTACCCTTGACGTTACAGCTGATATAAACGAGTCCCACGGGCTTTTCCTTGGTTCCGCCGTCAGGCCCCGCGATGCCAGTCACGGCCAGGCCAACGTCCGTCTTCGTCTCCATGAGAAGACCCTTGACCATTTCCTCCGCCGTCTGCTTGCTGACCGCGCCATATTTTTGCAGCGTTCCCTTCTTCACGCCAAGGAGCTTTCTTTTCGCCTTGTTGGAATAGGTCACAAAACCAGCCTTATAAAGCTCTGAGACACCCGGTACGTTGATGATGGTCGCCGAAAGCATTCCTCCCGTACAGGACTCCGCACAGCTGATGGTCAGCCCTGCGCCCTGCAAAAGATCCACCAGTGCCTTCTCGAGTGTCACGCCTTCATCGGCAGAATAAATGCTGTTTCCAAAACGTGCCTTCAGCTCCTTTACCAGGGGCTTGATCAGCTTGCTCGCGTCCTTCGCAGTACCTGCCTTCGCCGTAACGCGCACGTGCACCTCACCCGTCTTGGCATAGGTTGCAATCGTAGGATTGCTTTGCTGATCAATCAGATCGCGAAGCTGCTGCTCCACAAAGCTCTCAGACAATCCACAGGTCTTTACGGTCTGTGAGAGGATGATGTTGGGCGATAGCTCCTGCAGATAAGGGATCGCGCTCTCCTCAAACATCAGCTGTAATTCCTCCGGAGGTCCCGGGAGTAAAAGAAAATGATTCTTTTTTGCCTTGACGGCGATGCCGGGTGCCGTTCCGTTATGATTCGGGAAAACAATGCTTCCCTCAGGCACCATGGCCTGCTTCCAATTGTTTTCCGTAGGCTTCATTTCCCTCGCCGCAAAATACTCAGCGATCATTTTCTTGCTCGCCTCGTCCATCACAAGCTTCTTTCCGCAATACTCTGCCACGGTTTCCTTCGTCAGGTCATCCTGCGTCGGCCCAAGCCCACCCGAGAGCACGATCACCTCGCTGCGCTTCGCCGCCATGTCCAAGGTCTCCAAAAGCCTCTCACGGTTGTCTCCCACCACTGTCTGGTAAAAGCAGGACATGCCAAGCCCGGCAAGCTGCTCCGCAAGATAAGCGGCGTTCGTGTTTACGATGTTTCCAAGCAAAAGCTCCGTACCTACGCAAATGATTTCTGCAGTCATTCTTTCCTCCTCCCATCCATTGATGGGAACTCTCATTGCCTTCTCTATTTTGTATCCTTCATGACGTCTTTATTCTTCCAAACGTAATCCACCAGGGAAATGATGGTCAGTGCCAGGGCAATGATCATGATGATGGTCGTCAGAATAGAAAATATCTTGCCTCCGCCAAAATCAGCAAAGATCGGCACGTCCTCCACGATCATCATTCCGATCATGATCATCTGAAAGGTGGTCTTAAACTTTCCCCAATAGCTGGCCGCAATGACCACGCCCTTGTCAGATGCGATCAGTCGGAATCCACTGATGATAAACTCCCTGCTGATAATGATGACGACGATCCAAGAGGGAATCCTTCCCATCTCAACAAGCACGATCATCGCCGCGCAGACCAAAAGCTTGTCTGCCAAGGGATCCATGAATTTCCCAAAGTTTGTCACTAAATGGTATTTTCTGGCAATCTTTCCGTCTAACATGTCCGTCAGACTTGCGATGATAAACACTGCCAGCGCGATAAACTCCGCCACCGCAGATTCCTTGCCAAAAATAGCCTGAAACCATCCCCAGCCCTCGTGGCTGCCAAGGAGCAGCACCACAAACGGCAAGATCATGACGACACGAATGATCGTCAGCTTATTTGGCAAATTCATTTTTTCTTTTTTCCCCGTTTCAGTCATCATACACTTCTCCGATTAGATCATATTCATTGGCATCGGTCACCATGACCTTCACCAAATCTCCCGTCATCAGGTTTGCCGTTGTATTCAGGAAAAGATATCCATCCACGTTCGGTGCATCCCGATAGGTTCTCGCAACATAGGTATCCTCGTCCGCAACCTTCCCCTCGATCATAACGACAAGAATGCGCCCGACCATCTCTTCTGCCTTCTCAAAGGCAATTTCCTGCTGAAGTTCCATGAGTTCATCGCGTCTTTGACACTTGATCTCCTCCGGAATTTGGTCCTCCATCACATCTGCCGCCGTGTCTTCCTCCCTGGAATAGGGGAACACGCCAAGGCGGTCAAACTCCATTTCATCCACGAAATTATAAAGCTCTTCAAAGTCCTCCTGCGACTCACCGGGGAATCCGCTGATCAGCGTCGTTCGAAGACAAATGTCAGGAATCCGCTCCCGCAGCCTTGCAATCACTCCGCGAAGTGACGCCTGATCCGTCCTTCTTCCCATGCGCTTTAACACCGCATCCGATGCATGCTGAATGGGAATGTCTAAGTAATGGCAGATCTTCGGCTCGGTCGCCATCACCTCAATCAGCTCATCCGTGATTTCCTCCGGATAGCAATATAAAATACGAATCCAATAAATTCCAGAAATCTTCGCCAGCTTTTGCAAAAGCTCCGGCAGGCACTTTTTCCCGTACAGGTCAACGCCGTACAGCGTCGTCTCCTGTGCCACCAGAATTAATTCTTTAACGCCCTTCTGCGCCAGACCCTCCGCCTGTGCAAGAAGTGTCTCCATGGGAATGCTTCGATAACCGCCACGAACCTTTGGAATAATGCAATAGGTACAATGCTTGTCACAGCCTTCAGCAATCTTCAAATAGGCATAATGCCCGCCCGTGGTCACGATCTGAGGTAATCCTGCCACTGGTGTCTCATTCAAATCACGAAAATAATTTTTCGGTGCCTTGGCAAGCACGCCCTCCAGCGCTTCGACGATCTCCTTGATGGCATTCGTTCCCACGATGGCATCCACCTCAGGGATTTCCTTTTGGATTTCATCACGGTAACGCTGTGCAAGGCATCCGCAGGCCAAAAGAGCCTTGATCTCGCCTGTCTTTCTGCGCTCCGCAAATTCCAACAGCGTATTGATGCTCTCCTCCTTGGCATCTCCGATAAAGCAACAGGTATTGACGATGACAGCCTCCGCTTCATCCTCGTCATCCGTAAAGGTATGCCCCTTCGCTTCCAGAAGTCCCAGCATCATCTCGGTATCCACTAAGTTTTTATCGCATCCCAGGGAAGTAAATAGTATCTTCAAAGTTCAAACCTCACTCATAAAAACAAAGCGGTCGCTTGTTTTCGTTCCTTACTCATAAAAACCATCCGCTTCGCGGATGTCGTCGCTTCGCGACTTGTGTTTTTATTTCGTACACGCTCGGGCGAAAACAAATGCCCGCTTCGCGGTCGCTTGTTTTCGTTCCTCGCTTTACGTAATACAGCCGGGGCACGAGGCTCCGGCTGCTGTTTTGGCAATCGCCCAATTATTTGGTCTCGTCGTCTCCAAGAATCTTGATCTTGCCTGCGTTCAGCTCATCTACGGCAATGGAAAGAGGCTTCTTTCCCTTCTCATCTACCAGAGGTTCATCTCCGGAAATAATCTGACGTGCCCTCTTGGCCGTTGCCATTACGATGGAATAACGACTGTTGACTACGGGAGTCTCACCGGGCTCCACGTCACTGTTTACTACCTTCATCAAATCTGTATAAGACGGATGTAACATTTCACTCACCTTGTCCTTTCTACTATTTCTGTTCCAGTTGGAAATCCTTCATTTCCTCCCGGATGCGTGCAATGAAATCCTTTCTTCTCACGGGCTCGTTGCGGGCTGCCTCAATCATGGCATGCAACTCCTTCACGCAAAGCTCCAGATCATCATTGATCACAATATAATCATAGGCATCCATGCCTTCTGATTCTTCATAAGCCCGAGACAGACGCTTCGCAATCACTTCGCTGGTCTCGGTTCCGCGCCCCTCCAGACGGCGGCGCAGCTCCTCCGCACAAGGCGGCGTTACAAACAACAGCAATGACTCAGGGAACTTCTTTTTAATTTGCAGGGCACCCTGAATTTCAATCTCCAGAATGACATCCTTTCCTGCTGCCAGCTGTTCCTCCACGTAAGCCCTTGGGGTTCCGTAATAATTATCACAATACGTAGCATACTCGATCAGGCCATTCTCTGCAATGGTTTTTTCAAACTTGTCTCTGTCGACGAAGAAATATTCCACGCCGTCCTGCTCTCCCTCACGAGGCTTTCTGGTCGTCATGGAGATGGACAATGCATAATTGTCATAGTTCTGCAAGAGCTTCTTTACTAACGTTCCCTTGCCGGCCCCGGAAAATCCCGAGATCACCATCAAGATTCCTTTCTTTGCTTCCAAATCTAGTCCTCCTTTTCCTCCTCCGGCGCAAGATCCTCCTGCGCTCTGCCGGCAATGGTCTCCGGAAGTAATGCCGAGAGCACTACCTGATTATTCTCCATCACGAGAACGGACTTCGTCTTTCGCCCCTGCGTGGCATCAATGGCCATGCCCGTCTCCTTCGCCTTCTGTACGAGACGCTTAATCGGCGCCGCATCAGGACTGACAATGGCGATGATTTTTTCCGTATTAACAATATTTCCAAAACCAACGTGAATTAATTTGTTCATAATAATATTATAACGCCAAAGTTCCATGCACTGGATCGTGAGCAAGCTCCCGCCCAGCGCATGCCACATTGTCTGTGCATGGCTCAATGCTATTCAATATTTTGTATTTGTTCTCTGACTTTCTCGATTTCGGTTTTGAGTTCGATGCCGCAGTTGGAGATTTCAAGGTCGTTTGACTTAGACAGAATGGTGTTGGCTTCACGATTCATCTCCTGTGCGATGAAGTCCAGCTTTCTTCCGATGCTGCCACCCTCAATCAAAGCATTTTTCGTGGTCTCCACGTGACTGCGAAGCCGAACCATCTCCTCATCTACGCAAACCTTATCGGCAAAGATCGTGACCTCCGTAACGAGACGATTCTCGTCCACGGTATTGTCCCCAAGCATCTCCTTCACCTTCTCCTGAAGCTTCTGGCGATACTCGGCAATGATCTGAGGACTTCTTTCCGCAATAAAGTCAACCAGGCTTAACATGTTGTCCAGCTTTGCAATCAGATCATTTTTCAGGTTCTCACCCTCGACGATCCTGCTCTGCACAAACATCTCAGCCGCACCATCCAGAGCCTTTTTCAGCTCCTTCCAGATTTCTTCCTCATCGCCGTCATTCTCCTCCATGGTGAACACGTCAGGATACTTTGACAGAGTGGAAACACGAATGTCATCCTCTAAGCCAAAATCCTGCTGCATCTGGCGCAGGTATTTCAAATACTCTGCTGCCAATTCCTGATTATAGTGCACGTTGGAAGTATTCTCAGAGAGATCCTCATAGGTAATAAAAAGATCAATTTTACCTCTGGTAATGTAGTTCTTTAACTCATTTCGAATGGAAGATTCAAAGAAATTCAACTTCTTTGGCATCTTTATGTTAACGTCCAAATAGCGGTGATTTACGGCCTTCATCTCCACCGTAAACTTTCTGTTATTTTCCGCCACTTCACATCGGCCGAAACCGGTCATGCTCTTGATCATGTTTTGCTATCCCTTCTGCGACCCTCCCCTTTAGGACTTTGTCGCACATTCCGTATTATTATATTCCAAACTTTTGACCTCGTCAAGACAAACGTCAAATCAATGCTTTTTTGTCCTCCGAATCGTCTTCCGCAGTGCCACCAGTTGACTTCTGAGCTCTTCATAATTCTCCGGTCCTTCAGGTGCAAAAAAGATTCGATACAAGGTCTGCGTCAGTGCCTCTGATATGTCCGCGCCATAATGCTCCTGCATCCAGGCAAGCTCCTCCTTCGGTGTCGTCAGCTTCGCGAAATCCTCATCCCTCTCCTTCAGGAATCCGGTCAGTCGCCCATACTCCAGCCGTACCCTCTCCCGTCCAGGAAGAAGCGTCTCACGATGCCAGGAAAGCAGCCGGCGTGCCAGGAAGATTGCAACCACGATGCCGGCAGCGATCCCTAAAAAGCCCATGCTGCCAGCCAGCGCATTTTCGATATTCTGCGCGATCTGCTGCTGATTTTGTGCATCCTGCGCGTTCTGATTGTTTCCGGCTCCCAAAAAGGCTTCCCAGAAGCCTCCGGTCTCCTCTTCCTCTTCCTCAATGGCGGCGGGCGTTACTTCCACGACCACCCAGCCCTGATCCTCAAGATAAATCTCAACCCACGCATGTCCCTGTGCATCCGGAATTTCCAGCTCGAGCAATGCCGTTTCACCCAGCGGCGAATACCCTTCATAATAGTCCTCATAGGGTACGTCCTCCAGGATTTTACCATCCGTCACCACGTCCGTGTACGTAAATACGTACCCTTCCACGTAACGAGCCGGGATTCCCATGTTTCGAAGCATCATGGTTCCCGCAGAGGCAAAGTGCGAGCAATATCCCTTTTTATTCTTCGAAAGGAAATAAGAGATGTAATCCATGCCTCCAAAATAATAACCGGGCCTTAACGTATAACGGTATTTCTCCGAGAAAAATCTGGCCACCTGCGCGGCAATCTCCACCGGGGATCCGGAAAGCCCTGCCTCCTTGCAGGCTGCATCCACCGCCTTCTTACAGATGGTCGGAACCGTCAGATATCGCTCGCTGATGCCTTCCTCCTCCCTGCCAGGAACGGCTGCGCCGCTCACCAAGGGATAATACACATATCGATTTCCGCTGATTGCGCCTTCAGGCCAATTCTCCCTTGCAATCGCTGAGCCATCCACCGGACTCGAATAATACGGCCTGTACTGAAGATTTACCCTTCCATCCATGGAGTAAACCTCCATGATGCCGCGCGACTGCACCCTGTCATCCTGCTCAAACAGCTGTGCGCGTCCGTCTGCCTCCCACTTTAAGAGTCCAGCGCCTTTGCCCAGATAATCCGTTGCCCTAGTCCATTGCTTTCCGTCATAATCAAGGCCCGTGAAGGCCTTCAAATACGTAGGATTCATGCTATAGGGCGTAAAGCGCACGATCAGGTCTGTCTCATTGTCCGGCATGAACATGCTGTTTTGCGACAACTGTCCTTCGCTGACGCCTCCGCCTGCGCCTCCGTTCATAAAGAGCGCCGCAAGACCATAGGTCGCATACGTAACTGCCGATTCTTCCGTTGCCGCTTTCACGGGGTTTTTAGGAACATAGGCACGGTAGCGGATCCTCGGAATTAGGATGGCAAACAAAAGCACCACGCCCGCAGCCAATGCCATTCCCACGGGCAACGCCTGTTTTATCTGCGCCGATACGTGTTTTTTCACCTTCGCGCATTGCAAAATCCCCATGGTGACATAGCCGGATAACAGCAAAAACATATGAAAGGCATCCGGCGCCTTTTCGAAATAAATGGGGATTAAATAGATCGGTGCCGTCAAAAGGATGGTACGCACAAGGCTGACCTTGTACTGCAGACGAATCACCATAAGAATGACCAGAACGACTCCCACAAAAAGAGCAATGGCCGTGATCGTCAAATAGGAATCTTCCACCTGAAGATTATAAAGACCTCCGCCCGTAATGCCAAGGTATGCCTGGGCGGCCTCGTAAACCTCATTGACAATGGCATAGGTCCCGCTGTTTAAGATCATAAACTGCTTCAGTGCGACATAGGCATAGACAATAAATACGCCAATCACGCAGAGATTCGTGAACCATTTTTTCTCGGTCTCATAAATAAAGGACAGAAGGAGCGCCAGTCCCAAAACTCCCGCCATGCAAAGCACGCGGTTATACTCAAGGCCATAGGCATTGAGAAATCCTCCCACGGCGCCATAGGAAACCATGAAAACCAGCAGCGCCTTAGAAAGCGCCGCCATGATGTCATACTTTTCTTTTTTTACCGCATCGGAAAGCTCGATCTGGGCGGGCTTTTTCTTTCTCCACCATCGCTTCCCGTTATCTGACGTAAGTCCCTTGATATGTTCCATGCTTCACCACTATATATGCTTCACCAGGGAATTCCGCTTCCATGGCATTTCTCGCCCCGGCCGGATCCTTTTTCCCACTGATGCTTAAAATTTCATCCATGGCGTTCTCCAGTTCCCCTTCCTCCGCCAAATATCGTCCCTGGATTTCTCCCCCGTATCCCATCCAGCAAAGTCGGACGGGATAACCCTTATCGATCAGAAGCCGCCCCAATCCGTAGAGCGAAGCCATCAGCGCATCATTTTCCACCGGATCCTGCGTAAGTGCCAAAAGAACGTTGATCCGGTCTCTGCCTGAGGAAAGTCTTTCACGTACCATGGTCCGCCCGACCTTCGCCGTGAGCTTCCAATGAATGTTCTTCAGATCATCTCCGGGGATATACTCTCGAATCTCAATGTCAGGATTCACGTCCGTCCCATGCTTTTTAGTCTCATTCTCTTCCGGGAAATTTTCGACGCTCGCCGTCAGGTCTTCTTCCGCCGCAGCCGTGCAATCCGGTCCAACGATGACCCACGCATCCTTCTTCGTCGTACTCTTGATGCTTCCTATTCCAAGCCAATCCCAAATGATGACCTCCGTAACCGTAACCTCGACGCGCCCCACGTGGTGACTTTTCAGTTCCTTCTGTGCCACGGTGCAAACGCCGGGACCGGCCCAGATCCTTTCCGTCTTTGTCTCCTCATATTCCGTAAACACGTTGCGCACGCAATAGGAAACGTCTGCGGCAAAGCCCAAAAATCGTCCGTCATTCTTGATGCGAACGCTCATTGGCACGGATCGATCCTTCCCGATTCCAAGGCTGGGAAGCGTCACCAGCGCCGTAAAATCATTCTGCCTTAAAAGCAGTGCGGTTATGCTCAAAACCGGTAACAAGATCAGCACCATCAGGATCAGAAACAGTTCATAGTTACGAAAATACCACCAAAGAAAACCGGCCAAAAGAAGCGTAAAGGCGTACCGCAGAATTCCCCACGCGTGAAACGCTAATTTCTTCTTCATTAAACCGCCCGAATCCTTTCCGTGATCTCCCGGATGATGCCGGGAATGTTTGTGCCCTCAGCCCGGGCCATGGCATTTAGATGAATCCTGTGTGTCCAAACCTCAGGAATGACTGCCAGTACGTCCTCCGGAATCACATATTCGCCGCCACGAATCATTGCCATGGCACGTGCCATTTTCAGGAGGGCAATGCTGCCTCTGGGGCTGACTCCAAGTGCAATTCTCGGATCTCTTCTGGTCTCCTCCGTCAGGTTAACAATATACTCGTGAATGTTGTCCGATACGTGAAGCTGCTTCGCCTGCTCGCGGAGCTCTAAGAGCCTTGCTCCCGTCAGAACGGGCTTCACCAGACCGAGTCCCTGTCCTGCGCTCTCCTTTAGGATTTCCACCGCCGCCCCGTGGGAAGGATATCCCATGGTGAGGCAGATCAGAAATCTGTCAAGCTGTGACTCTGGAAGAAGCTGCGTTCCAGAAGATCCGTAAGGATTCTCCGTTGCAATTACCGTAAAGGGCTCCGGCAATTCATGCGTAATGCCATCCACCGTGACCTTTCCTTCCTCCATGACCTCCAGAAGCGCCGACTGCGTCTTCGAGGACGTTCTGTTCAGCTCGTCCGCCAAAAACAGATTGCTGAAAATCGCTCCCGGCTTATATTCAAAGGTTCCCTGCGCATTGTTGTACATGGTAAAACCCACGATGTCGCTGGGAAGCACGTCTGGCGTAAACTGCATTCTGCGATAGTCCAGCTCCATGGCCTTTCCCAAAGCCATTGCGAGCGTTGTCTTTCCAACACCGGGAATATCCTCCAATAACACGTGACCACCTGCCAGCACTGCCGCCAGTACCTTCCGAATCACGTCATCTTTACCCTTTACCACCTGACTTACCTGTATTACAACCTGCTCTAATTCCGTATTCATGCACGCTTCCTCCGACTAGCATTTCTACTGATAGCATACCATAATTTTCATCATTGGTAAACCGAATCTTTCTCCAAATGACAGTGTTCACACAAAAAACACATAGCTAAACTAATTCTAAAAATTCCAGGAAAAACCCGGAAACTTTTTCTTGGCCCTTGAAAATATAGAACATATGTTCTATAATAATTTAATATAGCCGAGTGGAATGTAGCTTATTATCGCGAAGCGATTCTATTAGAAAGGAGGCGCGCCATGGAAAAGCCCATAGAAGTCATCTGTCAGCATAAAACTGACGGCACGATCCTGCCCATCAAGATCCGCTGCGATGATGAAGATGGGGAGTACCACGTGTACCGAATCCTAAGCTTTCGAGAGCTTGCCCCCGGCGAGTCCTCCGTAACCCTGCCCAGCACAATCAACGCGACCAAGGTCCTTCGCCGCTTCGATTGCAAGATCCATGTCTTCGGCAAGGAAAAATGCATCTCCCTTCTCTACAATACCTTCACGGGAAGATGGGACTTGCGCGCCTAGTACATAAGTAGTAAAATGAGAAACGCAACAACTGAATCGACGATACGTTTATCCCCTCACGCAGAAGACTGCGGCGTGGACAAGGAGGTTTGTGATGGCATTTGATGGCCTTACCCTTGCAAATTTACGATACGAATTAGAACATGAGCTCGTTGGAGCCAGACTCTATAAAATTGCGCAGCCAGAGGCTGATGAGCTTCTCCTGACCTTTAAGACAAATGACGGTCAAAAGCGTCTTTTGATTTCGGCGGACGCTTCTCTCCCCTTGGTCTATTTTACGGAGGACAATAAGCCCAGCCCCATGACGGCGCCAAATTTCTGCATGCTTCTTCGAAAACACCTGCAAAACGGCCGGATCACCAGCGTGACGCAGCCTGGCCTTGAGCGCATTCTCCGCATTGACGTGGAGCATCTGGACGAAATGGGCGATCTCTGTCAAAAAACACTCATCATCGAAATCATGGGAAAGCACAGCAATATTATTTTTGTCAATGGTGACGGTACGATTCTTGACAGCATCAAGCACGTCTCCGCCGCCGTCAGCAGTGTCCGTGAGGTTCTTCCGGGAAAGCCCTATTTCGTGGCAAGGACGCAGGATAAGCTAGATCTGTTTACCATGTCTTCTGAAGACTTTACGCAGGCCATGGCGGTGAAGCCTCAGCCTGCCTATAAGGCTCTCTATGGAACGGTTACGGGCATCTCTCCCATTCTGGCGCAGGAGCTTTGCCACCGCGCAGGCGTTGACGGAGACCGTCCTACTGCCGCCATGGACCATGCTGCCTACACACGCCTTTACCAGACAATGCTGACATTAAAGGCAACTATCGAAGGCGGTACCTTCACCCCCTGTGTAGCCTTTGATGGAAAAAAGCCACAGGAGTATGCGGCCATTCCCTTGACCATCTACGGGGCAAAGGCTGATGCTAAGCCCACCGTACGTGAAACGGCGCAGGAAGCCGCAACGACGGGCTTTTATGTGGAAGCCTTCCCCTCCATGTCAACCCTGCTGGAATATTATTATGCGGAAAAGAATGCCCAGACGCGCATTCATCAAAAATCCGCTGATTTGCGCCGCATCGTACAGACGATCCTCGAGCGTGACGTAAAAAAACTGGATCAGCAGCTCCAGCAGATGAAGGATACGGAAAAACGCGAGACCTACCGCATTTATGGCGAGCTGCTCAATACCTATGGCTATGGTGCGGCTCCCGGGGCAAAATCCCTGGAAGCACTGAATTACTATACGAACGAGACCATCCAGATTCCCTTGGATCCGACGCTCACGGCACAGGAAAATGCCAAGCGTTACTTTGACCGCTATGGAAAACTCAAGCGCACCTATGAGGCGTTAACGACGCTGACAGAGGAGGTTAAGGCAGAAATCAGCCACTTGGAATCCATCGCAACCTCTCTGGAGATTGCTCAAAAGGAGGAAGACCTGACACAGATCAAAGAGGAACTGATCGAGAGCGGCTATATTCACCGAAAAGGCTCTGCCAAGAAGGTAAAGATCACAAGCAAGCCCTTCCACTATGTCAGCAGCGACGGGTTTGACATTTATGTTGGGAAAAATAATTTTCAGAATGACCAGCTGACCTTCCAGCTGGCAACGGGTAATGACTGGTGGTTCCACGCAAAGAAGATCCCCGGCTCTCACGTCGTCGTAAAAACTGACGGCAAGGAGCTCCCTGACCGCACCTTTGAGGAGGCAGCGCGCCTTGCCGCCTACTATTCCAAAGGCCGCGAGCAGGACAAGGTCGAAATTGACTACATCCAAAAAAAGCACGTAAAAAAGCCCAGCGGTGCAAAGCCGGGCTTTGTCGTCTACTATACCAACTTCTCCATGGCAGTCAGCAGCGACATCTCAGACATTAAACAAATATAATGTCTCTCGAGGGGAAAGTTTGGATTGTCTTTCTGGTTCAAAAGTCTACCAGAAAGACAATCCAAACCTAGCCCCGAGACATTACAGCAACTTACACTTCTTCGCAATTTTGACAAGGACGTGCCCTTTGGGCAGGTCCTTTAATTCTTCCTCCGACAGCGCCTTCAGCGAAAGTAACACCACAAAATAAACAACCACCCCAAAGGCTACGGCAGGTACCAGCGCGATGCGAGGCGACTTCGTTGCCATCACCAGCAGCTGATAGGCCCCCTTGGCCGAGACACCCATCACCAGGGATGCCAAGCTTGGTAAAACAAAGGACTTCTTCCACTCCTGCCGATAATGGATGACACGGCGCAGCGCCACCTGATTCAGCACGCACATAATCGCTGCATACAGCGTATTCGTAATGGCCAGTCCGTACAAATCCACGTTCGTGTACATGAGCAGCAGAAAGGATGCAATGGACTGAATCGTCAGTGCAATTCCTGCATTGACGACAGGTATATTCACTCGCCCAAGTCCCTGCAAAATCGAATTACTCAAGGTTGAAAGCGCGTACAGTACGACTGCCGCCGCCAAAACCATCAATAGCTTTGCAGCGAGCGTCACGTCGTCCTCGTCCGAACTCGGAAACAGAATGTAAATAATGGGCTTTGCCAACGCAAATAGGCCAACGGCTGCCGGAATCGAAATAATCATGGTCGCCTTGACCGCGGAAGTAATCTTCTCCTTCGTCTTTTCAATATCACCCGAGGCGGAGGCCTGTGCCACGGACGGAATCATGGCGGAGGCCATCGCCGTTGCAAACGCAATGGGAATGTTAAATACCGTCACGGCGACGCCGTAGGTTCCATAATTAGCATACTGAAGATCACTGTCCAAGGCTCTCAGGTTCGGAATCAACTTCGTGTAGAGATAGCTGACCACCGTAGAATTCAGGTTATAAATCGCCGTACTTAGAATAAAAGGGGTCACGATCAACGAGATCATGCGAATCATGCGTCCATAGGAATCAATGTTCTCATGTGCATCCCGCTGAACTCGTTTTAAGATCATCCTCCGATTCAACAGATACACTCCCCACATAAAAATGAGTCCTGCCAGTACGCCCATACCCGTTCCCAGCGCACTACCCATTGCGCCAAGCACGGCACGTTTTCCTTCCATGTCAGTGCCAGCGGTCACTCCTGCCGTTCCCATCTTAATCAAGAGCCATGCACCGCCAATGCTGACAACGGCATTGGCTATCTGCTCCAAAATCTGCGAAAAAGAGGTTTGCACCATGCTCCTGTGTGCCTGAAAATATCCCCGAAGCACGCCGAGAATGCCATAAAAGAAAATCGTCGGTGCAAACATCCGAAGCACCGGGACGGCCTGCTCCTCAACGAACCACCCTGCGCAGAAAAACAAAAAGAGGCCGGCAATCATTCCGACCACCAGCACATATCCCAATGCACAATAAAAAAGCCGGTGGGCATTGCGATACTCCCGCACGGCCAGCTTAGGCGCGATCAGCTTAGATATGGCAGAGGGAATGCTGTAGGAGGAAACCAGCAACACAATGGTATAAAATCCATATGCCGCATGATAATATCCAAAACCAGTCTTCCCGATGACAGCTACCAAAGGGCTCTTATACAAGAGCCCTATGATTCTGGAAAGAATGCCCGCTGCTGCCAATATTCCGGCCTGCGCCAGAAAATTATCTTTTGTCTTACTCTGATTTCCCATGTTTCAAGTCATCCAAATTCCATTATCCGATGAGCCAATCATACATTTCCTGATACTTCTTTGCGGAGACGTCCCAAGAGAAGTCCTGCGCCATGGCGCGATCCACCATCTTGTTCCACTCTCTCTTCTTATCGTAATAAATATGCTCCGCATAGCGGATCGTATGTAGCATCTCATGGGCATTGTAATTCGTAAAGCTAAAGCCCGTTCCGGTACTCTCATATTCGTTGTAGGCCTGTACGGTGTCCTTTAGCCCCCCCGTCTCACGAACGATAGGGATGGTACCATACCTAAGGCTCATAAGCTGAGAGAGTCCACAAGGCTCAAACAGGGACGGCATAAGAAATGCATCGCTGGCCGCATAAATTCTGTGAGACAGCTCCTCGGAATAATAAATGTTTGCCGACACCTTATCCTGATACTTCCAGTCAAAGTGACGGAACATGTTCTCATAACGATCCTCACCAGTTCCAAGAACAACAAACTGAATGTCATCCTGACAGAGCTCATCCATGACATAGGACACGAGATCAAGTCCCTTCTGATCCGTCAATCTCGAAATCAACCCGATCATCATCTTATTCTCGCCCTTGGTCAGGCCAAGTTGCTCCTGCAGAGCCAGCTTATTCTTTACCTTCTCCTTGCGGAAATTTACGGCATCATACTGCTTCACGATATACTTATCCGTAGTCGGATTAAAGTCCGTATAATCAATGCCATTGACAATCCCTCGCAGATCCCTGCTTCTTGCGCGAAGCAATCCATCCAGTCCCTCACCATAGAACTGGGTCTTGATCTCCTCCGCGTAGGTATCACTTACGGTCGTCACAGCATCTGCAAAGACGATGCCACCCTTTAACAGGTTTGCATCCTTATAAGCCTCCAGCTTATCCGGCGTGAAATAATAATCCGGAAGACCCGTGATGGACTGTACCGTCTTGACATCCCACTTTCCCTGGAATTTTAGGTTGTGGATGGTCATGATGGATTTCATGCTGGTAAAGAACAGGTCTCCACGGAAGCGCTCCTTCAGATACACAGGGATCAGGCCCGTCTGCCAGTCATGACAGTGAATAATGTCAGGCTGGAATCCAATCAGCGGCAATGCGGAAAGCACCGCCTTGGAGAAAAAGGCGAACTTCTCGATTTCATAGCATGCGTCATCACCATAAGGCTTTGGCCCGCCAAAATAATGCTCATTGTCGATAAAGTAATAATGGACGCCATCCACCGTGGCCTCTTCAATGCCTACATACACGCTCTGCCAATTAAAATCCATGTAGAAATTCGTGATAAAACTAATCTTTTCCTTCATCTCATACTTGATGCAGGTGTACTTCGGAAGAATGACCCTGACGTCAAAGTATTGCTTGTCAATACACTTCGGCAAAGATCCGACAACGTCTGCCAGACCACCGGTCTTGATAAAAGGAACACCCTCTGATGCAGCAAATAATATTTTTTTCATTAGAAACCCTCCAGCGAAAAAAAACTTATACTACGAAAACAGTATACTACAAATTTCAAAAAGAATAAAGAGGGTTCCTTATTTTTCCCAAAAACTATGCAATGTGCACAAAAAGATGACATCATTTATATGATAGTCTGATTCTGTCGGCAATCAGGGCAATAAATTCCGAATTGGTCGGCTTTCCCTTGCTGGTGTCGATGGTATAGCCAAACATGGAATCCAGCGTCTCCGTCCTTCCCCGGCTCCAGGCGACCTCAATGGCATGACGAATTGCCCTCTCCACCCTGCTGGGCGTTGTTTGAAAGCGCTTGGCAATGGTTGGATATAAAATCTTCGTGATGGAACTGATCATGACGGGATCCTTCACGGCCATCATGATGGCCTCCCGCAGGTACTGATACCCCTTGATGTGTGCCGGCACGCCAATCTCGTGAATCATGGCCGTAACCTCCTGCTCTAAGTCCTTTGCGGATGGCAGCCTTTCCTCCGCCACCGCCTCCTTCGTTTTTCCCGAGGCGCCTTCCCTCGACGGTACCGTAATCATGATCTGAAATTCCTTGTCAGTACTAAAGAGATCATTTAAGAGCTTATGTACTTTTTCGTTGTCTTTTGTGGAAGTAACGTGCAATTGTTCCATGATGCTATCTACCTCCGCATATATACTTTTTTCGCTCCAGACAATCGTCAAACCCCATTGTAATGGTTTATTCCCTCCTTCTCAACAGCATTCCATCGCAAAAAATCCTCCATTTCTCCATTTTTCGTCATATCTCACCGCACTTCTCGCTTCTTTGCAAAAATAAAGTCAAATTTGCTTGTTGAAAAATTCGATTTGCGCTATACTGAGTATCGCGAAGCGATTTATTTAGAAAGGATACTCAACCATGATCAAACAAGAAATTGCAGAAATAAAAAAGCTCTTTTCTCCCAAGAAATGCTCCATCGATCGTATTTGCGGTTGCTACGTGGACGGAGAAAAAAATAAAAAGACTCAGTTTTCCCAAGCCTTTCTTGCCCTACCAGAGGAGGAAATGTTTAAATACTTTGAAATTCTAAAAAAATCTCTTTCCGGCACCATCGGAAAGAATCTCATCAATCTTGAATTCCCCCTTGTCAGCGAGGAGGCCGGCGGCACCCAGGAATTCCTGTATCGCCTGAACAAGAGCGGCCTCAAGGACGACGAATTATTGGATCAATTCTACGACCAGGTCATCTCGACCTATGAATACGTGGGCAATTATCTGATCCTGCTCATCCATGACAGCTACGACGTCCCCAAGCGAACCTCAGACGGCATGGAGAATGAGGATGCTTCCGAGGAGGTCTATGAATACATCCTTGCCTGCATCTGTCCCGTGGAGCTCAGCAAGCCCGGCCTTTCCTACAATCCTGAGGAAAATGCTTTCCAGAACCGCATTCGCGACTGGGTGGTTTCCATGCCGCAGATGGGCTTTCTCTTTCCTGCCTTTAACGACCGCGGAACGGACCTGCACGGCGTTCTCTATTATGCGAAGGACGGTGAAAACCTTAAGGATGGCCTCGTAGATGCCATCTTAGGCTGTCCCCTGCCCCTCTCTGCCGGCTCCCAAAAGGAAACCTTCCATACCATTATCGAAGAGACGTTAGAGGACACCTGTGATCTGGAAATGGTGAAAAATATTCATGAAAAGCTGACGGAAATGGTGGAGGAGCATAAGCTCCGCGAGGATCCTGCTCCTCTGATCCTTGACAAGAATGAAGTCAAAACGATCCTGGCAGACAGCGGCGTTTCGAATGAAAAGCTCTCCCATTTTGAAGAGCATTATGAAGAGGCGGCAGGCGAGGATACGCCTCTGTTCGTCAATAACGTCATGAATGCAAAAAGCTTTGAGGTAAAGACCCCTGACATTGTCGTAAAGGTAAAGCCAGAGCGCACGGACCTGATCGAAACCCGCGTCATCGACGGCAGACAATGCCTTGTCATTGCCCTTGACGGCACCGTCGAGGTCAACGGCATCACCGTTCGGAAATCCCTGGCAGACGCTGAAAAAGATATTATGGAGTAAATGCGATTCTGGCAAAGACATTCTTGCCATCTTGTGAAAAAAACGAGTAGGGAACTGCTTCCCTACTCGCTTTTTTACTTTGGCAACCCCTCAAGAACTTCGGTTATCCTACTTAGATTCGTATGCGTCAATAAACAGAAGACGCCCCCGCTTAAACTTTAAGGAGACGGTAAGCCTATCTTTCCTGCCATAGTAATCGTCTGAATCACCATTATAATATCCTTCGAAGCCTTTTTCCTGAAGCTCCATAATGTACTGGACAAATTGCTGACGCGTCAGGTCACCGACATATATTTGAAATCCGGTACTGTTTAATCTCACAAGACAGCTTTTCTCTGCCGCAGGCTGTGGTATTCTCTCTGCCAGTTCTCCCGTAGGCCATTGATATTCCGCCATCACGATTCCCTTGGAGAACTGTATGTTCAATTCCTTCGAATGTGACCAGAGAGAAAGAACAAGTTCATTATCATTCTCGTCATAGGCAACAAAACGATTCTCCAAAACCTCCTCGTCAATGTTAAAGCCACTCTCCCTGCATTCCTCGACATAAGCATTAAAGGCAGAGGTACTAAAGCCCTTGATCGTTGCAGAAAAGTCATTTTTCGAGGAATACGCATATCTGATCGTCCCGTTCGGCACAGGAAGCTCACTTCCAAAGCCCTGCGTCGGCCAGGAATCGTCATGACTGCTGCCAGAAGAAGTCTCGCCTGCCATCAGAGCTACGAACCAAATGACCACAAGGAAACAAACCCCCGTCAAGCAAGCATTCTTAAGCTTTAACCACTTCTTCACGCCCGTTTTACGGTATTTTGCTTTCAAAATCATTGCTGAAACCATCAGGATCAGCTGAAGCAGGGAAACAATTCCCACTCCTACAAAATCGATAAATAATCCAATCGTAAAAAGCAGGAAAAAGATGCAAAGCACGATCTGTGCAACAAAAATCGCAACATCCGCGGCCCTGTTTCCGGCACTTCGGGTCTTCTGCATAACCGCTTCTCTTTCCAACCGCTCCCTGGCTTCTTTCATGCTCTCTTTTCGCACGTCCTGAATGGCATCATGCAACATCCCCTGCAGTTCCGCCTTAGAAACGCCATCGAATGGCTCAACACTATCACAGTAAGGACAGAAAAAGACCTTTCGCTCCTGATCGATTCGCATCACTGCGTTACAATTCTTACAATTCATGTCATCTACTCCTAAAAAAGATACTGTATATCTGAGTAGCATATTAACATATAATTTGTTTGTTTACAATAGAGAACTAATGCCATACCTAAAGCTCTAATTCTTCGCAACAAAAAAAGTCGTGCCTTCGTATTTCATGAAATGCACGACTTTAATATGTGTTTATCATTTGGAAACCTGCTGTTTTTCCAGCTGTTCCAGTTTTTTCAGGAGCTCCGCATTCTTTCGCGCCAAATCATCAGCTCTAGCCTTCTCCTTTTCGGTATTCCCTCGTTCTAACGCTATCCCTTTCTCTATTCCTTTCTCTATTCCTTTCTCTATTCCTTCCTCTAATGCCTTTCTTCGAATGCTCTCTTCCTCTTCCCATAATCTCATATATCGAATCGCCACCTCCTCGTCATGCTTCACCACGTCCACCATCTTGTGAAGCTGCCGTAAACTTTCCGATGCAACATTTTCTACCGTGCTGTTCTCCGCATATTTCAAAAACTGCCGTAATTCCAAGGCATCCTCGTCCGGCATCCCCTTGGTGTTTAGGAAAATCATCATCACGCCATCCTCATAAGGCATCTCAGGTGCTTCTACACAAGCATTCCTTATCGTATATCTCATACGTCCCAAACCAAATGGATCAAATGGCGTAATGACAATCATAACAAGTTTTTTTAGTTTATCATAGTACTCTCCTGCTTTCAATCCTCGTCCATCCATCTTTGCCCTGTAAAATCGCATACGCTTTGGCAAAGCTCTTACCATGTCCTCATGATTGTTTTGCTCTGGCTCTACATCATAAATTGTGGTTTCTCCGTCTTCCTCTTCCTCCAAATATGCATCCAAAATAGCCCCGTGAAAATCTGTATCTGCACCAAAGAAAGAGTATTGCGGGATGATTTTGAGCTTTCCAACCTCCCTATTCAGTACCAGTCTCAAAAGATATCTAGAGAATGGTTCTCCATAATCTGGGTGCGTCACCATCGTACCAAACAAAAAATTGTCTACAAGGTTCAGTTCTTCCAATTTTCTTCTTTCCTTTGCCATAGGCATCCTCCTTTGAGTTCTGACCAATGACAATTGAAAAGCATGATTTTCTCTCATTCCGACTGTCATCCGCCAGGAAAATAAATTGTTTTCATATGGGGATGATCAACCGAAATGGTTAAAAAGAATAGTCCCTGATATGTATTTTAAGCATATCAAGGACTAACTTGTTTGTCAACGCATTTTAGGCATTTAACGAATTTTTTAGAATTTCAATCAGTAATTATCAAAAGTGATCAACTTGTTTTCCGAGTTATCAGGCTTCGGTAAACAGTGCCGTAGAATAATATCTGTCACCGCTGTCAGGAAGCAGGGCTACAATTACTTTGCCCTTGTTCTCAGGTCTCTTTGCCAGTTCAATGGCTCCATACAGTGCTGCGCCGGAGGAAATGCCTACGGAGATGCCTTCCTTCCTTGCAAGAAGCTTTGCAGTAGCAAATGCTGCGTCATTCGGTGCCTTGAATACTTCGTCATAAACCTTGGTGTTCAATACGTCAGGAACGAAGCCTGCGCCAATACCCTGAATCTTATGTGCGCCAGCCTTGCCCTCGGAAAGAACGGGGGAGCTTTCAGGCTCGAGCGCAACCACCTTCACGTTCGGGTTCTGCTCCTTCAGGTATTCACCCGTACCGGTAACGGTTCCGCCCGTACCAACGCCTGCGATGAAAATGTCAACCTTTCCATCGGTATCCTTCCAAATCTCAGGGCCGGTCGTTGCCTTATGTACGGCAGGATTTGCAGGATTTACGAACTGACCAGGGATAAAGCTGTTCGGAATCTCATTTGCAAGCTCCTCAGCCTTCGCAATGGCGCCCTTCATACCCTTTGCGCCCTCGGTCAGTACCAGCTCTGCGCCATATGCCTTCAAGATATTTCTGCGCTCAACGCTCATGGTCTCTGGCATGGTCAAAATGATGCGATAGCCCTTGGCTGCAGCAATGGCAGCAAGGCCAATTCCCGTATTACCGCTGGTCGGCTCGATGATGACGGAGCCCTCCTTCAAAAGTCCCTTCTCCTCAGCATCCTCAATCATTGCCTTTGCAATACGATCCTTAACGCTTCCTGCGGGATTAAAGTATTCCAGCTTCACCAGAATGGTTGCTTCCAATCCCAGCTCCTTCTCAATGTTCACAACCTCCACCAGCGGAGTATTTCCAATCAATCCCAATGTTCCCTTATAAATGTTAGCCATAATCTTTCCCTCTCTTTCCTTGGCTCTCGCCCTTTTCTGCGTGCCATGCGGCACGTTCCTCTCTTCGTTTGATATCTGAGAATTCTTTCGTAATTCTCTGACAATTATACTCTATCGTTTTCTTATTATCCACACTTTTTTTACAAGAGTAGTAAACTTATGTTAATCATACATTTCTCGATTTTTACAAGAGCAGTAAACTTATGTTGATCACACATTTCTCGAGGGGAGGGGTTGGATGGCCTTTTCAGGTCAAATGGTTACTGGAAAGACCATCCAACCCCAACCCCGAGTTTCTTTAATATGTTTATGCTCTTGCACCTGCAAATCCATTTTCAAGGTCTGCGATGATGTCATCAATGTGCTCCGTACCAATGGAGAGACGGATCGTATTCTGCTTAATGCCCTGATCTGCAAGCTCCTCATCGGAAAGCTGAGAGTGCGTTGTGGATGCGGGATGAATCACAAGGCTCTTTACGTCAGCCACGTTTGCAAGCAGGGAGAAGATCTTCAGGTTGTCAATGAACTTCCAGGCTTCCTCGCGGCCCCCCTTGATCTCAAAGGTAAAGATGGAACCGCCGCCGTTCGGGAAGTATTTCTGATAAAGCTCATGATCGGGATGATCCTCGAGGGAAGGATGATTTACCTTTTCTACCTGAGGATGCTTTGCCAGGAACTCTACCACCTTCTTCGTATTCTCCACGTGTCTCTCCAGTCTCAGGGAAAGGGTCTCAACGCCCTGCAACAAAAGGAACGCATTGAAGGGAGAAATGGTTGCACCCGTATCGCGAAGAAGAATTGCACGAATAAAGGTTACAAATGCAGCAGGTCCAACAGCATCGTAAAAGCTTACGCCGTGATAGCTGGGGTTCGGTGCGGCTATGTTCGGATACTTACCGCTTGCCTTCCAGTCAAACTTTCCGGACTCAATGATGATGCCGCCAAGAGTCGTTCCGTGACCGCCGATGAACTTTGTCGCGGAGTGAACGACGATGTCTGCGCCATGCTCAATGGGTCTGAACAGATAAGGAGTTCCAAAGGTGTTGTCAACTACCAGGGGAAGACCATGCCTGTGTGCGATCTGTGCGATGGCATCCACGTCGGGAATGTCGCTGTTGGGATTGCCAAGCGTCTCTAAGTAGATGGCTCTGGTATTCTCCTGAATGGCACCCTCTACCTCTGCAAGATTATGTGCGTCAACAAATGTCGTCTGGATGCCGTACTGAGGAAGCGTATGCTCTAACAAATTAAAGCTTCCGCCGTAGATCGTCTTTTGTGCAACGACGTGACCGCCGTTTGCTGCCAGTGCTTCGATGGCATAGGTGATTGCCGCTGCGCCGGAGGCAAGCGCCAGTGCCGCGCTGCCGCCCTCTAATGCGGCGATCCTCTTCTCGAGAACGTCCTGCGTGCTGTTGGTGAGTCTCCCGTAAATGTTACCGGCATCAGCAAGACCAAAGCGATCTGCTGCATGCTTGCTGTTATGGAAAACATAGGAAGTTGTCTGATAAATGGGGACTGCCCTGGAATCGGTTGCGGGATCTGCCTGCTCCTGTCCAACGTGTAACTGTAAGGTTTCAAATTTATAATTGCTCATAATCGTAATCTCCTTTTCATTCCTTGTTTTATGATATTTTTATCTTTGTTCTTTATCTCCGATTTTTTCTCACGGAGTTCTCATTATTCAATTTTATGTTGCCCGTTTGCAAAGGAAAACCCGGGATCCTTTTTTATTCTCCCGGGCAATTGGCTTTCCAGATGACAATGTTTTAGGTCAACATCGTATCGTATCAAGGCGCGTCATCGGACATCCGAACGCCCCAGCCACATTGTGTACCCGGGAGTATCGCATTCGACAACACATATATTGAGTTATGTAAAAATATCTAGTGGTATGCATCTCTCACGCCTCCTGTCAACTTGATAGTGCCATATTATCACTATTAGCCTACTATGTCAATAGGTTTTGTGAGATTTTTTCAAAAAACTTTTATTTTTCCTTACAGTTCTATCAGTGCATGGTCTGAATGCTCTAAAACCCTGCATCCATCCTGCTCTACAACGGCGATATCTTCAATACGTACACCACCAAACCCCTGCAGATAAATTCCTGGCTCAATACTGACCACCATTCCCTGCTTTAGAACGGCCTCACTCCCCTGCACAAGTCCAATGCCTTCGTGAATGTCCAGTCCAATGCCATGTCCCAGGTTATGCAGAAAGCTTCCGCGAAACTCCGTTCCATCGATGACGTCACGTGCGAGCTGATCCATTGCTCCAGAAATCTTTCCCGCCGCAAGAGCCCTCGTGGCAGTCTGCTGTGCCTTTAGAACGGTCTCGTAAATCGCCTTTTGCTTTTCATTGGCTCGCCCAAGAACCACCGTCCTCGTCAGATCAGAATGATATCCATTCACCGTGCACCCATAATCCATCGTAACAAAATCCCCCTTCTCAAGGGGCTTCTTTGTCGGCCAGTGATGGGGCTTCGCGGAATTGACGCCGGAAGCAACGATCGTCTTATTAAACTCCTCACAGCCTTCCAAGCGCATATAGTACTCCAGCTTCGCCGCTACCTCTAACTCTGTCACGCCAGGTTTCAGATCTCCTAAAATCTTCGAGAATGCCAAGTCCGTAATTCTCGAAGCTTCCGCCAATTGTGCAATTTCCCAGTCATCCTTTGTCTCGCGAAAATGTTCTATCACTCCGTCCCTGATTGCTACGCTCCGAATACCATTTTCCTCAAGTGCATGGTATACATAATAAGGCACGTCGCCCTCTAAAATAAGCTTTTTTTCGTGATTCTCACGGATCAGCTCTGTCACGGTATACCCTAGCTCTTCTGATGCAATGCTTTTTACTTCCAATCCATTTGGCAGATTCTCCGGAGCAACCCGCCCCCAAGAGAAAAAGATTTTTTTTTGCTTGGATAAATAAATAGCTCCCTGAGCCATGGGTAGGTGATGTAACCACCTTTGGTTGATTCGGTTGGTAATTAAAATAGGATTTTCCAAATGATTTGGTATCATATGTCTCGCCTCCTCGCCAAACCTAGAAATGGAACGGCAACGGTTTCTCCTCAGGTATGGGTGGTTGCGTCGCCAAGTGACTCTTCTCTCCGAAGTAATCGATTGCTTCCTTGCGAAGCGCTTCAGGGATGACCCTCGGGATTGGGAATACCGTAGCATTCGCAAGTCGCTCTGTCAGCGCAGCCAAAAACCCTGCCTCTCTCTCCAGCACGTTCTCGTCAATCAGATCCATGTTGTCATATCTCGTGTGCATGTACCCGCCGCCCTGCGGTGCACCTTGTCCGATGCTGATGCTCGGTACGCCGTAATCATTAAAATTTGCGGAATCGCTGCTCATGAGCTTTTGCACCGTCACGGCAGCATAGCCGACTTCCTTGAGAAACTGTCGAATCCAGACCTCCGTATCACTCACTGCGCCAATAAACAACAGCTCCTTTCCAAGAATGCTGCCGCCTACGTCAACATTGATCATGGCGCGCGTCTTTTCGATCACTTCAGGATGCGCCTCGACATAAGCCCTCGATCCACGTAGTCCCGTCTCCTCTGAACCAAACAAGATTACTTTTACCGCCCTCCTTACAGGATGCGCCTTCAGGTATTCAAGGAGTGAAACCATCTGTACCGCACCTGCACCATTGTCCCAGGACCCCATAGAAAATGGTACGCTGTCATAATGCGCGCCCGCCACGATCAGTTCGTCCGACGCCGCCGTTCCAGGAACCGTTACGATCAAATTCCTTGACTGCACGGTTTCTTCTTGAAGCTGGAGCGTATAACGGACCTTTTTCGGCCTTACTCTAAGGAGCTCTACGGCATCGATGAGCCGAATCGTATATGCAGGTAATGGTCCCAAATCTGACAAATTATCCCGAAATCTTGTTGTCTCCAGATCACTGTTCTCATAGGTGTCGCGCACGGTTCCGCTAGTGATCGCATATCCTCTGATTCCGGCCCGTCGCAGTCTCCGATACTCCTCTTTCGATAGTCTCCCATGGAGAAGTACAAACTTTCCCTTTAGATTTTCAAGACTCACCTCGTCATAGGAAGGCAGATATGCGAACTCCGCCGTCTCACCCTCTGGCGTCGTCTCCAGGCTGTCGATGACTCCAGTGACCTGAAACGAAACCTCTTTTCCATCCTCCAGGACTGCTGCGAGCGTTGCCTTCACAGGTACCCTTCTTGTATATGAAAATGTCTCCAATTCCGGTTCAAAACCGATCCTTCGGATTTCCTGCGCCAGATACTCCAGTGCCTTTCTTTCTTCTACGCTTCCGCTCGGACGCGAATAACTGATCGCCTCAAGCCTTTCATATATTTTCTTTGCCATGCTTCCATCCTCCTAGAAATTCCCGCCGTCCAGCATTCCCAGCAGCTCCTTAATGCAAAAACAAGCGACCTGATGTCCGCCGCCAATCTCAGTAAGCTTCGGAACCCCTTCTTCCTTCTTTTTATTCGCATACGGGCATCTTCCAGCGAACTTACAACCTACCGGAAGATCAATGGGACTTGGTACGTCTCCCTCAAGAAGCTTTCTTACCTTTGCCTGCTCCGCATGAGGATCCGGTACGGGAATCGCAGATAATAGTCCCCTCGTATAGGGATGGATTGGATTGAGCCAAAGCTCCTCTGCCTCGGCAACCTCCACAAGCGATCCCAAATACATGACTCCAACTCTGTCTGAAATGTACCTCACCACCGAAAGGTCATGCGCAATGAAGAGGAGCGTGAGTCCCAGCTTTTGCTGCAGTTCTCTTAACAAATTGATAATCTGGGCCTGGATGGATACGTCCAGCGCCGAAATCGGTTCATCGCAGACAATAAATTCCGGATTTACGGCGAGCGCCCTGGCAATGCCGACGCGCTGTCTCTGACCGCCGGAAAACTCGTAAGGGAAACGCAGTGCATGATCTTTCGAAAGTCCCACGAGCTCCAATAGTTCATACATGCGGTCCGTTCTTTCCTTCTCATTGCCCAGATGATGGATCTTCATGCCCTCCTTGATGATGTCCCCAATCGTCATCCTCGGATTGAGTGATGCGTAAGGGTCTTGAAAAATCATCTGTACTTCAGAAGCATACTTTTTAGCTTCCTGCCCCCGCAGCTTTGTAATGTCTTTCCCTTTATAGAGAATACTGCCGCTCGTCGGTTCATAGACGCGCACCAGCGTGCGTCCCAGAGTACTTTTTCCGCATCCGGATTCCCCCACCAGGCCAAAGGTCTCTCCCCTTTTGATCTGCAGGGAAATCCCGTCTACGGCCTTCAGGATCTTTTTATTTCCCATGTCAAATGATTTTGTTAAATCCTTAATCTCAAATAAGATTTCCTCGGACATACATTATTCCTTTCCGCCATTTCCCATTGTCTTTAGGCTGGAAATTCTCGGCTGTGGGCACTCTGGATCGAGCAGCCAGCACCTGCAGGAATGGCTCTCCGAAAGCTGTGTCTCTTCCGGTAAATAGTCTTTACAGATCTGCATGCAATGCTTGCACCTGTCTGCGAAGGGGCAACCTACGGGAGGCTTTACCAAATCGGGCGGCGTCCCGTCGATGGACTCCAGCTTTTTGTCCTTCCGATGTCCTGCCTTGGGCACGGAATCCAAAAGTCCCCTTGTGTAAGGATGCTCCTGACGATAGAAAATATCCTCCACCGTCCCGGATTCCACAACAAGCCCGCCGTACATCACTGCCACGTTCTTCGCAATTGACGCCACCGCTCCCATGTCATGGGAGATGATGATAATTGAGGTCCCATGCTCTTTTTGCATCTCCTTCATGAGTTCAATAATCTGTGCCTGCACGGTCACGTCCAGCGCCGTCGTCGGCTCGTCTGCAATCAGGATTCTTGGCGAGCAAGCCATCGCCATGGCGATCATCACTCGCTGCCTTTGTCCGCCGGAAAACTCATGCGGATATGCATTCATTCTTCGCTCCGCATTTGGAAGCCTTACCATTTTTAGGAGTTCAATTGCCCTCTCCCTGGCCTGCGCACGCGTAATCTTTTTCCCCTCAGCCGTTTTCTCATGCCGTAGCAGCACCTCCATGATCTGGTTTCCCACGGTCATGGTAGGATTCAGTGAAGTCATGGGATCCTGAAAGATCATGGAAACATCCTTACCGCGCACCCTTTGCATTTGTTTATCACTCAGGCCAAGTAGATTTTGTCCGTCCAACAAGATCTCTCCGCCTTTATATTTGGTGATCGTCGGATCATGCAATTGCAAAACGCTCTGCGCGGTCACGGACTTACCACATCCGGATTCTCCAACAACGGCAAGCACGCCGCCGTCTTCAAGCTTTAGATTGACACCGCGCACGGCCTGCACCTCGCCGGAATATGTATGAAATGAAACCTTCAAATCCTTAATCTCTAGCATAACCTTATCTCCTCATTCTGGGATCTAACGCATCTCTTAGTCCGTCCCCCAAAAGATTAAATGCAAGCATCGACAGCGCGAACAGCACTGCTGGTGCGAAGAAGAGCCAAAGCGTGGCGGGGAACTGGCTTGCGCCAAACTGTAACATGTTTCCCCAACTAGCCTCAGGCACTGAAATGCCAAGGCCTAAATAACTCATGCCCGCCTCCGCGCCGATGGCCCCAGGAATGCTCATCGTATAATTGACAATGATGGGACCAATCGTATTGGGAAGCAAATGATGGAATAAAATCTCTCGCTTGCCTGCGCCTAAAACCTTTGCCGCCACTGCATATTCATTCTCTCGAAGTGCTAAGATCTGACCGCGTACCAATCTCGCCAAGCCAACCCAACCTGTGATCGTAAGTGACAGGATCAAGGTTCCCATGCCGCGCCTTAGCACCGTCAGCATCAAGATCATCACCAGTGTTTGCGGCACGCTCATCACGACGTCGATGATGCGCATCATCGCATTATCCACCTTTCCGCCAAGGAACCCCGCGATGCCACCGTAGAGAATTCCAACCACTAGATTGATTGTCTCTGCCGCAAAGCCAATGAATAACGAGATCCTAGTGCCACGGATCAATCTGGTCAGCACGTCCCTTCCAAGCTCATCCGTTCCAAGCAGATGCTCCTTCGAGGGTTTTTGCAGCGTATGCAACAAATCCTGTTTCTGATAATCCGGAAAAAGAATTGGACCAAAGATTGCCACCAAGATCAGGAAGACGATAAAGATCAGCGACAACATGGCCACCTTATTTTGTTTCAGGGTGCGGATGACTCCCTGCACATAGGACATGGACTCTCTGTGAATTTTTTGACTCGCCTCGATGTCCCGCTGGACCCTCGTAAAGTCCTTTTTGATTTCTGTTTTGCCATTGGCCATTACTGCTGCCATGTTCAAACCTCCTGAAAGGCTTCTTGCCTATTTTGTAATTCTTACTCTTGGATCGATGACACAATACATCAGGTCCACCAAAAGCATGCTCAAAACGATGAAGATCGAATAGAAAACGGTGAGCCCCATGGTCATGGTATAATCTCTGGCCGTGATGCTGTTCACCAGATACTTGCCAAGTCCCGGAATTGCGAACTGGCTCTCGATGATGTAGGAGCCTGTCACGACACCGCCGATCATACGCCCCAGCACCGTCACCACGGGCATCATGGCGTTTCGAACCTCATGCTTCCAAACGATTGCCAAATTCGAAATCCCCTTGCTCTTTGCGGTCTTTACGTAGTCCTGACCGATGACGTCTAGCATGGACGTTCTCATCAGTCTCGCAAGGCCTGCTACCGTACCCATGCCAAGTACGAAGCTTGGAATCAGCGTATAGCGGAAGCTCTGCCATCTTGCGATGGGAAAAACCTGAAAGTCCGTATGAAAGGCTGCCTTGAACCAACCGGAAAACCCAAGTCCCAAAATGGTCTGGAACACGGTGCCTAGCACAAAGCTCGGTACCGAAATACCTATAATCGCTACGATGGTCGATAAATGATCTACTGGCTTTCCACGATGCAGCGCTGCTTCAATGCCTAGAAGAATGCCTGCAATGGTACCAAAGATTAGTGCCCGAAGCCCCAGATCCGCTGAAACCGGAAAGGCCGTGAGGATAATGTCGCTCACGCTTCGATAGCCGTTCGACATTGATACGCCAAAATCTCCTTTCAGGATATTCGTGACATACCGCACATATTGCTTATAGAGCGGCTGATCAAGTCCATAGCGGCTCATCAGGACCTCCAGACTTTCCGCTGACATCGTATCATTTCCAGTGCTGAAGGGCGTTCCCGGTATTGCATGCATCATGAAAAACGTGATCGTCATCACCACAAAGATTGTTACAATGGCAAGCAGGATTCTTTTGATGATATAGTTTCGCATTCCTTTACCCTCTTATAAAGCGAGGAAACGATGCCTCCAGGCTCGTCTCCTCTCTTTTTCTTTACGCTTTCATTTCTCTCAAACTTGTTATTGTACCTCCGCGAAATAGAGATCCAGATAAGGCACGACGGCTCTTCTCAGAACTCCCTTTAAGCGATTAGATACTGCATAGTACTGTCCGGTATAGTACAAAGGCGTGATCCCTTCCTCCTCCAAAAGGATGGCTTCCGCTTTACCAAGCAGCTTAATTCTTTCCGTCAGATCCGTGCTGTAGGTTGCCTTGTGATAAGTGTCATTGAACTCCTCGTTGATGAACAAGGCAGGGTTAGCACTCGCATCATGCTCATAGCCGCCAAGGAAGTTGGTAGCGTCATCCCAGTCAGCCCCCCAGCTCTGCAGCACCACGTCATACTCATAGGCATTTCTTCTGGTACGCAGTGCGCTGCCATCCGTCGTCTCTACCTCTACCTTAATGCCAAGGTTCTCCTGCAAAAGCTGCTGGATCGCACCGGATACTGCGATAAACTCATCCGTGTTGGATGCAAGAATCGTGATGGAAACATCGGAAGGATCAGAAAGCCCCAGTTCAGAAAGGCCCTGTGCAAGGAGCTCCTTTGCCTTGTCAACGTTGTGGGAGTAAGGCAGGTTATTGCCTACGATCTCTCGGAAGCTCTTCTTTCCGTCTCCAGCCAGGCCAACGGGGATCAGACCGTCCGCAGGTGACCCTACGTGCAGCACGCCGTTTACAATCGCCTCACGATCAATTGCGGAGGAAATGGCCTGTCTTACATGCTTGTTCTTCAGGAACGCATTGGACTCATTGTAGTTGAGGTATGCGGTACGACCATTGTTGTAAACCTGCGTGGTAAAGCCTGCACCCTCGATGGCACTTTGTCTCTGGTAAGCGAAGTCTACGACGTCCAGCTCACCGTTCAGGAAAAGATTCACCTGCGTAGCCTGATTCGGGATCACATAGACATTTACCTGATCAATCTTGATGTTGTCCTTGTTCCAGTAATAGGGATTCTTCTTAAACACCAAAAGATTGTCATGCTCCCAGGAATCAATGTAGAAGGGACCGTTGCTGATGGAGTACTGTGCCTCAGTACCAATGTTCTCTACGCCAACCTTCTCCGAAAACTCACGGTCATAACCGAAATGCATCGGGTGCGTGATCAGATACGGGAAATAGGTCACGGGATAAGCCAGTTCAAACTCCAAGGTCTTTTCATCGATTGCCTTTACGCCAAGTTCAGAGACATCCTTTTGCTTGGTATACACCTCACGAGCATTCTTAATCTCATACAGGAAATCTGCAAAGCTCAGCTGCGCCGTACCATCCAGCATTGCTCCAATTGCATATACCCAGTCATCTGCCGTCACCGGCTCGCCGTTGTTCCAACCGCTCTCGCGCAGGTGGAAGGTCCACTTTGTGTAATCATCATTATGTTCATAGCTCTCTGCGAGACCATCAGTCAAAACACCATCACCATATCTGGTCAGGCCCTCACGAAGGAGGCCGTTTGTCACCATCAGGCTGTCACCGATGGCATCAAAGGTAAACTCCGGGTCAGAGGCAATCGCGATCTTCACGATCTTATTGCCATCTACCGTCTGTACCTCACCATTTACTCCTGCTGCGGCCTGCTGTGTATTGCCGCTTCCCTGTACATTGGAAGCGCTGCTTCCGTCGCCCTCATAAGTACCGCACCCCGCCAGCGTTCCTAAAGTGAATGTTGCTGACAAAAGAAGTGCCAATCCTTTTTTCCAAAATCTATTACTCTTCATGTTCTCTTACCTCTCCATCTTCTTGCTTATTCATTCTTCAATAAGCCCTTTAAGGGGTTTACGGTTACGTCAAATTCCGGTCTGTAGTTGGTAGGTTCACGATCCTCCCAGGACGGAGAATTCCAAATGGTCGTAGAGATCTCTGACTGGTAATCCTCCGGCGTCTCCCCCTTGGGATGCTTTAAGAAAAGATTCTCCGGATCTGCAGAAAGCTTTGCTCTCTCGTGATCCGTCTTCCAAAGCTCCTCGAAAGGAATGAGCGGTACGATTCTTTCCTCGTAGCCCTTAAAGAAACCACCCTTGCCGCCGATGCCCCTGCCCTCTCTAAAGAAAGTATACTTAGCGAAGGTCGGGATGGAATACAATTCTCTTACATAGCCCCAGATGTTTTTATACTCCGTAATTCTCTTCTTCATGGGACCAATGGATCTAAAGTAACCGGTCTCCCATCTTACTAACGATACATAAGCTCTGATGTCAGAATCCGTAATGTAATCGCCAAAGATAAAACGGTTGTTTTCCAGTCTCTTATCGAGCTTCTCCAGGGAATCGAAGAAATCTTCATAGCCTTCATTGTAGGCTTCCCAGGATACGCCAAATGCCATGCGATAATGTCCGTTGTTGATATGAGGGAAGAGCCAATCGTTGAACTCATCAATCTCCTTACGGTACTTCTTGGGATACAGATCCGGTGCATCTACCGGCTGGAATTTTCTAAACTGTACCTCAATGTAGTTGGAAAGGCGATGATAGTCATTGTTCACTGCCTTCTTCTCTTTGACGTCCACGAAGGTCGGGGTCGTTGCGCGTCCCTTGTAATCAGGGTTTGCATTCTTATAAAATTCGGAGAGGAAATGTACTCCGGTGATGGGATCCTTGTAATCCTTCTGATCTGCAAAGCCGTGACCATATTTGTTGGTCTCGCCGGAATGACTCGTGGTCTGGTCTGCGATCACGTCCTGCAGACCTAAAAGGTCTCTTGCAATCACGGGGCGGTTGGACCAGTTGCATCCATGTGCCCAGTAGATGGCGAAGCGATTTGCCTCTGCCTTGTGCTGTCCTTCCTTATCACCAAAGGGAACGATGAAGGAGTTTGGCTGTCTTACGAACACGCCTCTCTCATTGGTCTCGTCATTCTGCTCATTGGGTCTCGGTGCAAGTCCGCCGGCCTCTGCAGCAAACTTCTCTGCTAACTCATCGGTGTAATCTGTCTTCTGTACTGCATTTCTATGAAACTCTAAACTGCAACTATTGCTCATGGTTTTAATCTCCTTTTTCTCTTTGATTTCACGTTGTCTTATCTAAAAGCCGGGCGCTCCGTGCTTTGCACTCCTGCGCTTTCGCTTTTTTGCATAAAAAAACACGACCAGTCCGTCCAGAACTGCCGCGTCATAAGCTTCTTGCTTCACTTATTCTCAGTTCTTGAGGCTCACTAACTACACATATGCATATTCTCCATCATACACATACAACAACACATCAGCATCCCCTTTTCCATTCTCAAATTCTTTTTCATGTTCATCGCTCCTTTCGTGTCTTGTTTTGTTTTTGTTTGCTTCGATGTTATGATCATAACCCCTTATCACTGTTTTGTAAATTACAGCGGTTTTATCGTGTGCGATAATCATCTTTTATCGCACCTCCTTGTATTTCAAAAGCTCCTTTACATAAGCTTCTCCATACCTTGAAAGCACTCCGCTCCTTCTGGTAATGAATCCGATCACCAGAGGATCCTCCTCCACAAGCTTTACGGACACCATGCCCTTAAGTATGGCGTCCTCCTCCGCAAGCATGCCTGATCCCACGGAATAGCCTCCGAGCTGCGCAATGAGCTCCATCGTGGTCGCCCGGTCATCCGAACGGATCATCTTCGCGAAGTCATAATCTCCCATTGCTTCCTCCGTTAGGTAAAAGGGATCATCCTCTCCCTGATCGAAAGAAACGCAGGGGTAATCCTGTAGCTCCGAGAGAGAAATATCCTTGCGGTCTGCAAAGGGGTGTCCCTTCCAAAAATAGGCATAAGTATCACGTTTCATCAGAGGTACAAACTCTAACTGATATTCCTTTAATAGCTTCTTAATCACAGGCTCGTTGGCTCCGGAATAAGAGACGATCCCTACCTCACTCTTTAAGGATCTGACATTTTCCAAAACCTCCAGCGTTTTCGTCTCATGAAAAGAAAAATCATACTTTTCCGGAGCAAGTCTTGACAACACCGCGGAGAATGCCTTAATGGCAAAATTATAATGCTGTGAGGAAACGGAAAAGCGTTCCTTTTCGCGTCCGACGTTCAAATAGCGCTCCTCCAGGATTTCATACTGCCCCACGGCCTTTTTTGCATAAATTACGAACTCTCTCCCCTCGTCGGTCAAGATGATGCCCTTGTTGGAGCGCTCGAAAATAAGGATGCCCAGTTCATCCTCCAGTTCTCGAATACTGGCGGATAGTGCAGGTTGGGAAACATATAATCTGGTGGCAGCCTCTCTCATGGAGGAAGAAGCTGCTATGGCTAATACATATTTTAACTGATTGACGTTCATACTGTTCCTCCCTGTTCCAGGTAACTCTTTTTAAGCGCTTTGCGTTACTTTTAACTCTGAAATGGCTTTCTTGATGCGCTCAAGTGCCTCTGTCAAGGTTGCTCTGCTCGTGGCCAAATTGATCCTCTGAAAACCAGAGCCTTGCTTTCCAAAGATGGCGCCATCATCAAGCCAAAGCTTTGCCTTATGAATGATCAGATCCGACAAGCCCTGATCGCAAAGTCCAAGGGATCGGAAATTCAGCCAAACGAGATAGGTGCCTTCCGGCTCTATGACCTGCACCTCCGGAATCTCATTTGCAAGATACTCCTTTAAGAATTTCAGATTCTCCTGAATATAGTTCCAAGCTGCATGATACCACTCATTTCCGTGAAGATAAGCTGCCTTGCAGGCCACCACGCCAAAGGTATTTAATTGACTGTAGCCCGCTGCGCCGATCTGTGCACGCAACCTTCTTCGCAGTTTTTGATCAGGCACGAGAATGTTTGCGATTTGTAGGCCCGCCAAATTAAAGGTCTTACTTACGGAGGTGCAGGTAATACAAAAGTCCTTCGCCCTCTCATCTGCCAAAAGAAATGGTATGTGTTCATGTCCTGGATAAACAAAGTCTTCATGGATTTCATCGCTTACGACAATCACGCCATGCTTAACGCAAATGTCAGCCAGTCTTCCAAGCTCCTCCTTCGTCCACACCCTTCCTACGGGATTGTGCGGACTGCATAGCATAAAGAGCTTGATCTGATAATCTATGATCTTTTGTTCAAAATCCTCAAAGTCAACGGCATAATGCTTGCCATCAAAGATTAAGTCATTGCTGATCACCTTTCGTCCGTTATCCTGAACAACCTCCATTAGCGGATAATAAACCGGTTGCTGGATCAGTACGTAATCTCCCTCCTGCGTGTACGCCTTCACGGCAGCTGCAAGGGCAAATACGACGCCTGGCGTCTTTAATACCCAGCGTGGTTCCACGGTGAGACCATGCTTCTCCTTCATCCAACCTGCGAGCGCCTCAAAATAATCGTCCCGCGTCTCCGTATAGCCAAAGATGCCGTGCTCCGCACGCTCCTTTAACGCATCTAAGATGAAACTGGAGGTGCGAAAATCCATGTCTGCCACCCAAAGAGGCAACACGTCCGAGGGCTTTCCTCGCCTTATGGCAAAGTCATATTTCAGACTGTCAGTGTCTCTTCTTTCTATTCTTGTGTCAAAATCTAAATTTCTCTCCCTCTCATCACTCATGGCTTTTCGCCTCCTGTCTTTTCATTCAGTCAATTCTAAATAATTATGCAAATGACGCAAATGCCTGCTCCAGATCCGCAATCAGATCCTTTGCGTCCTCAATGCCTGCGGAGAGACGAAGCACCTGCTCCGTAATGCCATTTGCAAGTCTCTCAGCCTCCGGTACGTCCGCATGGGTCTGCGTCACCGGGTAGGTCAGCAGCGTCTCCGTTCCTCCAAGACTCTCTGCGAACGGGATCAGCTTTGTACTCTTTAATATGTGAAGCGCCAGCTCCTTACTCTCCAATTCGAAGGTCAGCATGGAACCAAATCCAGAGGCCTGCTTTTTACAGATCTCATGTCCCTCTGATCCGGGAAGTCCGGGATAGTATACCTTCTTTACCTTCGGATTCTCGCTCAGCCACTTTGCGATGGCCTTTGCGTTTGCCTGTGCCTTCTCCATGCGGATCGGCAAGGTTTTAATGCCGCGCAGGATCAGCCAGCTGTCAAAGGGTGCCAATCCGGAGCCTACCGTCTTGATAAGGAACCTGAGCTTTTCCGAAATCTCCTTGGAACCCGTTACGATAAATCCGGCCAACGTATCATTATGTCCGCCAAGGAACTTTGTGCCGCTATGGATCACGATGTCTGCTCCAAGCGCAAGCGGATGCTGGAAATAGGGCGTTAGGAAGGTGTTGTCAACGATGAGCAGAAGCCCTCTCCTCTTTGCAATTTCTGCCACCTTACGGATGTCGGTCACGTTCATCATGGGGTTTGTCGGCGTCTCAATAAAGATAGCCTTCGTACGCTCATTTATGAAGCTCTCAACATTCTCCTTGCTACAGTTGACATGTGAAAAGGTGATGCCATTTTTCTCACACACATGATGAAAAAGTCTGATGCTTCCGCCGTAGAGATCGGCCTCCGTGATCAGGTGATCCCCTGGCCGAAACAGCTCCATCAGGGCCGTAATCGCCGCCATGCCGGTGGAGAATGCCAAAGCATCCACGCCCCCCTCAAGGGAGGCCACTACCTTTTCAACCTGCGCCCTGGTTGGATTCTGCAGACGACTATAGTCAAAGCCAGTGCTCTTTCCCACTTCAGGATGTTCGAAGGTTGCAGACTGATAGATCGGAAAGCTGACGGCACCCGTGACGTCACCGGAAAACTTCTCATGATTTCCATAGACACACTTCGTGGCAAATCCCAGCTCTCCCTTTTTCTCTTCCCTAGGATCGCTTGCCCAGCTTTCTCCAAACTGTACCGGATCTAAGTATTTTTCTACGAGCACACAGACAAAGTCTGGCTTAAAGCCTGCAGGTCTGGGCTTATGTGGTCTCTTATGCACGTCATATTCATTGGGAGATACGTCCGGGTTAAACACATATCCGCATTTTTCATAAAAGCCTCTGGCGCGATCCTGACTGGAGATCACGACGTGAGAAATACCACGCTCCGCAATCCATTTTTCTGCCGCTTCAATCATCACACGCCCATAACCGCCCTTTTGTTTTTCTCGAATGGTGCAGACGCGTTCAATCTTCGCAACGTCAGCTCTGGGATAGGCGATGCGAAGCCCTGAGACAGGTTTATGATCCTCTACGACCAAAATTCCCTGAAAATCTTCCCTTCCGCCATCACCGTTAAATTCCATTTCCACGGGAATGTTTTGTCCAAAGCAAAACGCGTCCGTACGGATATAGTTGTAAGCATGAAATTGCCACTCTGGTGAATTCTTTGTTACTCTGTAAACTTCCATGTTGCCACCCTCTTTTCATTCAATCATTAATCCAAGTGTTAACCTTGCTGCTTTTTCCAGCTCATAAAGCGCTGTATATTCCTGTGTGGTATGGCATTTTTCCATTGCACAGGCAAGAACAATCGTTTCAATGCCATGTTCATTGAGCCGGTTCGCATCGCTGCCGCCATAGGTGGTAATGCATTCCGGCTTACCATGTCGGACTTCCTCCTGCGCCACCTTTTGAAATCGCTTTACCACATTTTTATCTTCCGAAACATGATAGGAATGAATATGCTCCGTCACCGTATACTTCACCGTACCACCATGCTTTTTTGCCGCCTTATCAAAAATCTCTCGAATCAGCTCTGCCTCACAGAGTGCCTTTTCATGCTCCAGTCCCCGAATCTCTCCGTGAATCTCCACAAACTCCGGAACAATGTTCCGTCCGCTTCCGCCTTGAATGATTCCAAAATTCACGGTCAAATCATTGTAGACTCTTCCCGTCCGAATGTTAGCGAGTGCATCTGCCGCGATGCTTAAAGCGTTGATGCCAAGCTCTGGTGCAAAGCCTGCGTGAGCTGCCTTGCCTTCGATTTCGATCTTTGTTGATAAAATGGAAGGTGCCGCGTTTGCCGCTCTTCCAACCGGTCCATCGAGATCTAAGACATACCCCTCCTTTGCATGTAACCTATCATATTCCACAAATCGGCTCCCCTCACAATAGGGTTCCTCGGAAACCGTAATCAAGACCTCTATGTCTGGGTGTGCTAATTGTTTCTCCCGAATCACCGTCAAGGCCTCCAGAATCGATACCAGACCTGACACATCATCTGCACCAAGCACCGTCGTTCCATCGGAGGTGATGATTCCATCCTCATGCAATATGGCCTTCTTTCCAATTCCAGGCTTTACCGTATCTAAATGAGAAGAAAACAGAATGGGATCCCCTCCCTTTGTTCCTTTGAGATATGCGTAGATATTCGATGCCGTCTCCTTCGATTCAGGATGCTCCTTAGCGATCTTCTCTCTCGCATGATCCTCTTCTACGACAAGCCCCAGGCTCCGCAACCTTTCCTTTACATACTCAGCGATCTTTCTTTCATGAAAGGATTCTGCATCAAAAGCCGTCAGACGCAAGAATTCTTTTAGAATTCTGTCCCGATCTACCTTCGCTTGTTCTGCCATACGTTACCCCCTTTCCCAATGTCTGCTTCGCAGCCGCTTGTTTTCCTTCCTCGCTACATAAATTAAGCCCGAGATAAATAACTCCCGGGCTCATGGCTGACATGCTATTTTCATTCGCATTTACAAAAGGCGCACGCTATCGAACGCCCCAGCCAATCTTCGTGCCCGGGTATCATACATTCGACAGCAACACATGACGATATTCAGTTGATAGCGATGAAGTTTTGTCATTGTTTTGCGTCTCCTTCCAATTTGATAAGTGCATATTATCACTATTTGCCTACTATGTCAATAGGTTTTATAAACATTTTTAAATAACATACATATCCCAGCCGCGAATGCTCTTATTACGGCATTCTATAAGGAATTCACTGAGCGTTTTCCCCTTTGCGAAATCCGAAAGATTTTTATTGATTTTTTCCCACAGGCATTCATTGATACAGCCGCGCAGCGCGCCGTCTCCCTCCTCCCTTGGTGACTCCATCTCTGCCAAAATACTGTCATCCAGCGCATTAAATACGTCCGCCAGCAAAACCTCTTCCGCCGGCTTTCCCAGGCGATATCCGCCGCGAAGACCCTTTTGCGCTTTGATCAGACCGGCCTGGCGAAGCTGCGGCAGTATCTGCTCCAAATACTTCTGAGAGATTTTCTGTCTGTCCGCTATCTCTGTCGTTGAGACGCTCTCACCATTCTCGGAATGAATTGCAATATCTACCAGAGCCATAAGCCCATATTCTACCCTTGTTGATACCCTCATGTTCCCTCCTTAATTATTTCACTTCGCGTTGTCATGTAGCAGTTGCTCTAGCGTATGCCACGCCAGGACTGCACATTTTACGCGCGCCGGCATGTGCGATACGTCCGTAAGTGCTCCTGCTTCCTCCAGCTCTTCGATTTCATCCTCCGTTGCTTCCCCTTTGATCATGCGAAGGAAAATGTCAGTCAGGCGAATCGCCTCCTCCTTCCTCTTTCCGATGATCAAATCCAGCATGATGTCCGCAGATGCCTGTGAGATGGCGCAGCCATCACCAAGATAGGCTCCATCCTTGATCACTCCGTCTTCCATCTGCAGTTTTAAGGTAATGTCATCCCCACAGTTTGGATTAATCCCTCTGTGCTCACAGCCTGCACAGCCAAGCTCATGCTTATGTGTAGGGTATAAATTGTGATCATTGATGATCTCACGATAAAAACTATTCTGCATAGCCCATTCTCCTTCGCAAAGACCTGATACTCTCCCCGAGCCTTATGATCTCCTCCTCCGTATTGTAAAACGCAATGCTGACACGTGCCGTAGAATTCACCTTTAGTTCCTTCATCAAAACCTGCGCACAATGATGTCCCGCGCGAACGCAAACATCATCTGCGCTTAGAATCTCCGCAATGTCATGGGGATGCACGCCCTCTACCATAAAAGAGAAAATTCCGTGATGCGATGCTGCATCCTTCGCCCCCAAAATGGTGACATGCGGAATCTCGCTCAACGTCCGAAACGTAAGCTCGCCCAATTCCTCTTCCCGTTTTACAATCTTCTCAAATCCAATGTTTTCATAATACTGAATTGCCGCCGCAAGGCCCGCTGCCCCAGCGCCATTCACCGTTCCCGCCTCGAATTTATGCGGCAGCTCCGCCCAGGTGGCTTCCTCCTTACCGACATACTCGATCATCTCACCACCATATAAAAACGGCGGCATCCTATCCAGCAGTTCTTTCCTCCCATAGAGAACGCCAATCCCCATGGGGCCAAGCATCTTATGTCCCGAAAATGCCAAAAAATCAACGCCTAAGTCGTTTACGTCAACCGGCACGTGTGGTACGCCCTGCGCACCATCACAGACAAAGACTGCTCCGACCTCGTGCGCGATCCGTGCAAACTTCTTGACGTCATTCCTTGTTCCAAGCACGTTTGAGATCAGCGTCATCGAAACCAGCTTTGTCTTTTCAGAAAGTGCTCTTCGAAATGCGTCCTCCGTGATCCTTCCGTTTTCATCAATCTCAATCCACTGTAATTTTAGTCTCTTTTTTTTCGCTAATTGCTGCCATGGAATAAGATTGCTGTGGTGCTCCAAAACGGAGATGGCAATCTCGTCTCCCTCCTGCAAAAGTGATCCATAGCTGTATGCAAGTAAGTTCAGGCTTTCCGTGCTGTTTCTGGTAAAAACGATCTCCTCCGTGCTCCTCGCGCCGATAAATGCTCTCACGACTTCACGAGCATCCTCATAGATATCCGTGGCCTTCTGAGAGAGTTCATACAATCCTCTTAGTGGATTCGCATTTGCCTCCTCATAGAATCTCTTTTCCGCAAGGAGAACTCTCTCCGGACGCTGCGTTGTCGCCGCATTATCTAAATACGCGACATTCGGATAGTTTTGAAACAGCGGGAAGTCCCTGCGTATTTCCTTTATGTCCATCCCTTCGCCTCCCTAATTGTTTGCTGAATGTCTTCCTCCGGAATCTGATGCAGGACGGCCTCAAGCTTTGCCCTGGACAAAAGCTCTAACGCCTGCGTTTCATCAATCCCTCTTGAGGCCATGTAATAAAGGAGCCTCTCCTCCGGCCTTCCAATGGTGGCGCCGTGATTTCCCACCACATCCTCCTCCGTGCAAAGAATCATTGGAACGCTCTGATTGTGCACGGTATCATCCAGCAATAAAACGTCTTCCGTCTCATTTCCGATGGAACCGGCGCATCCTCTGCGGAAGTCTATGGTACCACGCAGCAGCTTTCCAGCCTTCTTTGCCAATACGCCAAAGGATCGAATCCTGCTTTCGCTCTTCTTTCCAAGATGAATTGCCTCGCAGTTGACGTCGGCCTTTTCCTCATCCTTTAAGTCATATCCAAGATCTGCGGCAAATCTGCTTCCTTTTCCGGCAAGTTCCACGGAGACGTTATCATAGGTCTCTTTCCCGCCAAGGATGAATCGATGCCAGGTAAACTCCGCGCCATCCTCCAATCGCACACGCACGTCGGTAAAACAGCTTTTGGCCGCCTCACTCCTTCGAAGCAATATCAAATGGAGCTTTGCGTTTTCAGGCAGCTTTGCCTTGATCGAAAGCAGCGAACCATCATCCTCTAAAAAAACTGTTTTCGTTTCGCCCTTCGCGAGCGCGATCTCCTGCTCCTTTATCTCGTCAGGAAGAGTGACCTTTGTCCCTCCAACATGAAGCCAGCCAAAGGTTCCCGCGATCGGCTCATTGATGATCTTTTCCATTATCCAATCGCTCCCTTCATTTCAATTCTAATCAAGTTATTCATCTCCACGGCATATTCCAAAGGAAGCTCCTTCGAGACATTCTCCGCGAATCCACTGACAATCAATGCCCTTGCATCCTCCTCGGAAAGCCCGCGGCTCATCAGATAGAAAATGGCCTCGTCCGAAATGCGCCCGATCTTCGCCTCGTGTCCAATGTCCGCTTGATTGGTTCTTACGTCCATCACGGGAATCGTATCTGAACGCGATTCGTCATCTAGCATCAACGATTCACAGGACACGGACGACTTGCTGTTTTCCGCCTTCGCCGTTACCACGACCGCGCTGCGGAAGGTACTGATTCCCCCACTCTTTGAAATTGAGCGCGTATTGACGTAACTCGTCGTCTTTGGCGCATCATGCACAATCTTACAGCCCGTGTCAAGATTTTGCCCTGCACCCGCAAAGGTCACGCCCGTAAATTCACATCGCGCGCCCTCTCCCTTTAGAATGCTCATAGGATAGAGATAGGATACGTGGGATCCAAAAGAGCCGGAAACCCATTCCACCTTTCCGCCTTTCTCCACGCGCGCTCTCTTTGTGTTGAGGTTATACATATTCTTCGACCAATTCTCAATCGTTGAATAACGAAGTGTCGCATTCTCTCCAACATATAATTCAACGCATCCTGCATGCAGATTTGCGACATTATATTTTGGAGCCGAACAGCCTTCAATAAAGTGTAGATTGGCACCCTTGTCCACAATGATCAAGGTGTGTTCAAATTGCCCCGCACCAGGTGCATTTAGTCGGAAATAAGATTGAAGCGGAATCTCCACCGTCACACCGGGCGGTACGTAAACAAAGGATCCGCCCGACCATACGGCGCCATGCAAGGCTGCAAATTTATGATCCGTGGGCGGCACCAGCTTCATGAATCTCTCGCGGATCATATCCGCATATTCACCACGTAAGGCACTCTCTATATCCGTATAAACCACGCCAAGATCCGCAACCTCTTTGCGCACGTTGTGATAGACCAATTCGGAATCGTACTGTGCGCCAACGCCTGCGAGGGATTCACGCTCGGATTGCGGAATGCCCAGCCTTTCAAAGGTTTCCTTGATGTTCTCAGGTACTTCCTCCCACTTGGCATGCATGCGCTCCGTATTAGGTCTCACGTAAGTCACGATGTTTTGCAGATCCAAGCCCTTAATGGAAGGCCCCCACGTGGTCATAGGCATTTGCTCAAATACTTTCAGTGACTGCAGACGAAATTCCAGCATCCAATCCGGATCGTGTTTTTCCTTGGATATCTGTCGAATGATCTCCTCCGTGAGTCCACTACTCACCCGATAATTATCCCGATCCTCAAAGCGAAAGTCATAAAAGGAACGATCTACGTCCTCCACATAAGTCTTTTCCGCACTCATTCCGTCTCCTCCAAAAAGGGAGCAAAGCCCTCCCTGCCAACCTGCTCGATCAGCTCCTTACCGCCAGTTCTCACAATTCTTCCGTCTACCAAAATATGTACCGCATCCACGCGAAGCGCAGAAAGAATTGCCGCATTGTGCGTAATGACAAGCAGGGATGCCGATGCATCCTTTTGAAACTCTTCGATACCCTTTGACACCGTGCGCACCGCGTCCACGTCAAGGCCTGAATCCGTTTCGTCAAGGATCGCAAATTTCGGCTTTAATAAAAGCATCTGTAAAATCTCCGCTTTTTTCTTTTCACCTCCGGAAAAGCCAACGTTTAGATCACGCTCCGCATAGTGTGGATCCATGGCTAAGGTTTCCAGAACCCGCTTTACCTCCTTCCGAAATTCCCATATTTTCATCTTCTTCTCCGTCTGGCGTTCGAGCGCAGAACGAACAAAGTTTTCCAAAGAAATACCAGGAACCTCAATGGGATTTTGGAAGGACAGGAAAATGCCCTGTTTCGCTCTTTCATGAACGGCCAATTCACCAATGTCCCGTCCGTCAAATTCAATACTCCCGCCCGTTACTTCATATGCGGGATCACCCATCAGAACGCTCGCCAGCGTTGATTTTCCGGCGCCATTCGGGCCCATGACGACATGTGTCTCGCCACGCCCTATCGATAAACTCAGGGATTTCAGAATTTCTTTTTCCTCCGCTTTCGCTGAAAGATTCTTTATGAATACCAGCTCATTCGCCATTGCAAACATCCTCCACGTCTATTTTCAAATGCCTATCAGATTGATAGGTTGATGATACCATCATATACCTACTATGTCAATAGGTATTTATGCTTTTCTCTTGAATAACCTACTAAATTGGTGTATGATTGAGAAAAGGAGGCGAACAACATGATTTCAACAAGAGGCCGTTACGCGTTACGCGTCATGATTGATCTGGCAGAAAACAATACTGGAAGCTTTGTTCCACTCAAGGACATTGCAGCCAGACAGGAAATATCAAAAAAGTATTTGGAGATCATCGTAAAAGACATGGTCAATGCAGAATTGATCGTGGGTGCCAGTGGCAAGGGTGGTGGTTACCAATTGTGCCGTGCTCCTGAGAATTATACGGTCGGCGAGATTCTGGAACTCATGGAAGGAACTCTCTCCCCCGTGGTTTGCCTCGCTGACAAAAAGTATAACTGTCCCAGAAAAGAAAAGTGCCAAACCCTTCCCATGTGGGAAGAATTTGACACTATGGTTCATGATTTCTTCTATGGCAAAAAACTGACCGACTTACTATCTGACGAAAAATAGCCCCACTTCACCAATCCTTTCTCCGTAGGCGCTTCATAGGGCCGTCTGCCTCCATGGCAAGCGGCCCTTTTCTTCTACGCAAAATATGGCGTTCCGTCCTCCTTAAAGCATACTCTTCGGATCATGTCGCATCGTAAGTGCTCCTTCAGTCCCGTCTCCCCATGATATGCGATCATCAAATTGCCATTCTCATCCGTATAAAATGAATTATGGCCTGGTCCGAATTCGTCCACGGAATAAAATGTAAGGATCGGCGAGATGCTTTTATTCCAAGCATTTATGTCAAGAAGATCTGCATCCAGCTCTGCCGTCAAAAGCCCTACCGCATAAGTATACGCATTCGCTGAACCACCAGAATAGGTAAGGTAAAGCTTTCCGTCCTTCGTAAACGCATTGGGTCCTTCGTTATTAATCGTTCCCTCTACGTTCTCCCACCCCAAAAGTGGTCTGGATAATAAAACCGGATCGCTTGTCAGTCTCCAGGGTTCCTTCTCATCAATACTCGCAATATAGAGCATGGAACCCGTATCTAACGACGTTCCGATATGCTCTCGATAAGACCACACAACATAGGAACCTCGACTCGCCTTTACATAGGTCATGTCTAAGGTGATGGCTCCTGATGCAAGCGGTGAACCATCCTTCCTGACCACCTTAATCGGATCTTCCCATCCACTCGGATCTACGATGTTGCCACCCTTCTTTAATTTCATGAGATGACATTGCGGTCCCCATTGTCTTCCGCTGACTGCAAACAAAAGATACAATTCCCCGCCAATCACATGAAACTCTGGTGCCCAAAAGGTTTGAATCAATTCCCTCTTCTCGTCATAGGGAAGGATCAGATGCTCCGTGATCTCTGATTCAAAAAGCCCAGGAATGGTATCTGCCTCGCGCACATAAATTCCAATATCATCCAAATTATCATTTGTCGAAATATAATACCATTTCCCATTCCAAGGAAAAATCACGGGATCACCATACCCCTTTGCCAGAGGAAACTGATACTTCGTCACAGTCGGATCCTCCTCAGGCACTGGTGGATTCCAAAAGGAAATGGCTGGTTCTGCAAGCTTCTCCGACAGTTCAAGCGTATGGTCAGGATTATGCTTTGTGACAAAGACTTGATCGACAAGACCCAGCGTTTCAAAATGGATCAAATCCTTTGTTTTCCAAGCCCATAACTTGTCCCCGTCTGCTTCATAAGGCACCCCATAATTCACAACACGCTTCCCCGCAATTCCAAGGAAATCGTCCTCTAAGAGAAACACTACTGGTTCCTCTATGCCCAGTGGTATAATGGTATTGTCCTTGGAAATCTCTCCTTCGGCAAACAAAATACCATAATTACGATTCAAATCTATCCTTACGCCTTCCTTCTCCAGTGCGAAATGAACGGCAGATGCCAGACCAAATGGATATGCCTCTTGGTCCAATTCTCTAACACAAACCTCTAATCTAAATACATTTTTCCTTGAATTCATGATTTCTATCCTCTCCCGATCAATTTAACAATTGCCTCGTCATTTGCTTTCGGATACAATTCCTTCACGTGTTGAAAAATTCTATTCCAAGAATCCTTCGGTGTTTCAGAATAAGCAGAAGTCACTTTCTCATATCCCCAAATTGCTTCCGGCGGAAGCATAATGGATACCGCCATGCCATATTCCTCGCCGCGTTTGTTCTTCCGCCGCTCAAAATCTGCAATTACCAGATAGGTTTGCATCTGTAATCCCGTAACTATGCCTGGATAATTCTTTTCGCCTTCTTTTCCAAAGCCAGCCAGCTTCTTAAGCTCCGTGGAAAGAATGCGGTCATCTCGATAAATCGTTTCGCCACCGTCGTCTTCTCCAAGATAGAAATCCATGATTTTCTTTTCCCGCCGACTGGCCAGCCCATCCTGATAGCGCGCATCAAAATCATATCCGTCCCTGCGACAATTTGCAAAGTAAGGCAGCCAATCCACGCTGATGAATCCTGCCTTATTTCCAAAGAATTTACCATAGGCAACCTGATGGCTTGCCGCTATGATCTCACGCCATTCCCAGGGATCCTCCTTACGATTTCCAGTCCACCAATATTTTGAAGAAGTATGTTCCTCTGCCGAAAACCCTTCCACTTCATTTCCGAAAAGTGGCAGAAACCCGATCTCATTGATCCAACTTACAAGTTCCTGCCACGTCCGGATCCGATACGGGTCATTCCAATCCAGCCCCCGCATAATCCACTCGCCATTTTCAACTGACATATCCTATCGCCTCACAATCTGTAGTATCCTAGATTTTATTTTTTCAAAATCATATTTATAAAATGTGTTCCATACAGATTTTCTGCGGCATTAGTCCCATGGCTTCATAGAATTTCATGGCAGAAGGATTACAGGTCCAAACATTCAACGTGACATTATAAAATCCCTGCTTCTTCGCATAGTCTATGACATGATCGTACAGCAGTTTTCCAACGCCCTGTCCACGAACTGCCTCGTCCACGCAGATGTCATCAATATAGAGTGTCTTGACGTCCGTAAGAACGCTGTCGCCAAGAATCTGCTTATGCATGGTAAAGGCATGCCCTATCGCCATATCCTCTTCATTCACACAGACGAATACCGGCGTCTGATCGTTCTTAAGGATCCCTTCCAGCTCCATCGCGTTATACTTTGTTGCAGGTCCCTTAAATAAATCCGGCCTGCCATTATGATGCACCATGTCTACCTGTACAAGCAGCTCCAAAATCCTTGCAATGTCTTTTTTCTCAGCGCGCCTTACCATGTTCATCCCTGACACTCCCTCGTCATATTTTTCGAAACTTCGTTTCCAGCATGAACGCCTTCATAACACGCCTTCGTTTCTCTCGACTGCTCAGCGCAAATTTGCTTCGCAAATTCACGTGCAGGAAACTTCGTTTCCAGCATATATTATATCAAGGATGGGAGACGTGGTCAAATCAATTCAAGGCATTGAAGGAGGGATGCCCTTGCGAGTTCAAATGCTTCAAACCCACTAAGCTTCTTTCCTTCCTCCACCTTCGGCATGCTGACGTTTTTCCTCTCTAACCCTGCAAAGCCTTCATGACACCTACGTGCTGCTCATTCTTTCCATCTGTCTCAATTGGAATCCGCTCCATCGGCGACTTTGCAAAGCCCACCTTTTCCGTCCAGCAAAACTCTCTCTCGTTCACGAGCAAACGATCATAAATCAGCTGATCCTGCTCGCAGACAATTTTCCCGTATTCGAAGGTGAGCTCTAACCGATTTGTTCCAGGAGCATCCCCCGTGGTCGTCACAAAAACGCCCGTGGCGCCGCCTTCAAATTCCAAATATGCCTATTTCTTTAAGACCTTTCAAAAGGTCACGGGAATTTCTCCCAGCAGGTATCGAAATCAGTTTCAAGGAAAGCAATAAAAAAAGAGACATCCTATTGGGCGCCTCTTTCAGATAGTCTTCTTTCAAAACGATTTTTATTAGTATTCTCTGGAACGCTTGTTGCGTATTCTCCGCTAAAGCATGCATTGCAATAGCCCTCATGTCCCACCAATTCCTTTAAGGCATCTAGTGGCAAATATCCAAGGGAGTCTGCGCCGATTTCCTTAGCAATCTCAGGAATGGTCATGTGACAGGCAATCAGGTTTTCTTTAGAATCCACGTCCGTTCCATAGTAGCAGGGATTGGTAAAGGGCGGCGATGAAATTCTCATGTGAATCTCCTTCGCGCCAGCTTCCCGAAGGAGTCTTACGATTCGCTCACTTGTCGTGCCTCGAACAATGGAGTCATCCACAAGTACAACACGCTTTCCCTCAACGGTATCTCGCAGGGGATTCAGCTTAATCTTTACCTGATTGTTTCTCTCCTCCTGTGCGGGAGAAATAAAGGTTCTTCCAATGTATTTATTCTTGATAAATCCAATACCATAAGGGATACCAGAATACCTAGAATAACCAAGTGCCGCATCCAATCCTGAATCAGGTACGCCCACGACGACATCCGCCTCCACGGGATATTCTCTTGCCAAAATTTCACCGGCCTTCACTCTCGCCGCATGAACGGAAATACCTTCGATCTCAGAATCCGGTCTTGCAAAATAAATATATTCGAAAATACAAATCTGCTTTTTCGCCGTATTACAAAAATCCGTATACTTTGTGATTCCATCCTTTGTAAATACCAAAAGCTCGCCCGGCAAAAGTTCTCGCACCAGCTTTGCACCGACAGCCTCCAGCGCACAGGTTTCCGATGCAATGACATAGCTTCCGTCCTCCCTCTGTCCATAGCAAAGCGGCCGATATCCATGCGGATCCCTCGCTGCGATCAGCTTTGTTGCAGACATCAAAACAATGGAATACGCGCCCTCCAAATACTTCATGCTCTCCAATACGGCCTTTTCAATGGAGCTTGTTTTTAATCTTTCTCTCGTCACGATGTATGCTATGATCTCCGTGTCAGAGGTCGAATGAAAAATGGCTCCCGAAAGCTCCAGCTGATTTCGCAGTTCATAAGCATTGCTTAGGTTCCCGTTATGTGCCAGCGCCATTTTTCCCTTCTGATGATTGACCTCAATGGGCTGACAATTGTTTCTGTTATTTCCGCCAGTGGTTCCGTAGCGAACGTGTCCCACTGCCATCCGTCCCTCTGGAAGCCTTGAGAGCGTCTCCTCGTCAAAGACCGTGCTCACCTGTCCTAAATCCTTATGAGAAAAGAACAGTCCATCATCATTGACGACAATGCCGCAGCTCTCCTGACCTCGATGCTGCAGGGCATAGAGTCCATAATAGACATCCTTGGCAATCTGATAGGGCTGGGGCGAAAAAATGCCAAACACGCCGCATTCCTCATGGAGCTTTCCATCCTCCGCTCCTCCCATGGGTGCCCGCGCCCCCTGACAGTCTCGCGCTGTTAGTCCGTTTGTCTGCGTATCTACTTTATCCGTTATCCCGTACTCTTTCATGCCTGCTTACCTTCTTTCAAGGCTTTACGCAAAGCTGCGCCGATAAATCCGTTAAAGAGCGGATGAGGCTTATTGGGTCTGCTCTTAAATTCCGGATGAAACTGCACGCCAACATGGAATGGTCTGTCCGTCAGCTCCACGGTCTCCACCAAGAGTCCGTCAGGAGACATGCCGCCAATGGTCAAACCCTTTTCTTGTAGGAGATCACGATACTCATTATTGAATTCATAGCGGTGGCGATGACGCTCCCGAATCACCATTGCACCATCCATACTGCCATTCTGCCCTTCATTCCCTGCCTGCTTTTTCAGCGTATCCGCATAACACCTTTCCAAAACGGTTCCAGCTACGACATTGCATGGATAGGCTCCAAGCCTTAAAGTACCGCCTTTATCAATGGAATCACTCTGCCCCGGCATGAAATCAATCACCTTATGCTGGCACTGTTCATCAAATTCTCCAGAGTTCGCATCAGGCAAACCAGCAACATTTCTCGCGTATTCAATTACGGCAATCTGCATGCCAAGACAAATGCCAAAATATGGCACCTGGTGCACTCTCGCATATTCAGCAGCAAGAATCATTCCCTCAATTCCACGACTGCCAAAACCTCCAGGGATCAAGATGCCATCCAGCTGACCTAATTCACGCTCCAATATATTCTCGGCACCATCCTGTACCATCTTATTTTCCAACTCTTCCGAATCAATCCAATGGATGTTAACGTGCGTTCCGTGATGATAGCCTGCATGACGAAGTGCTTCTGCAACGGAAAGATAAGCATCATGTAATCCCACATATTTCCCAACCAAACCGATCTCTACATTATGGTCACGCTTTTCTATCTTCTCAACCATTTCCGTCCAATCAGCAAGATCTGGTTCAGGTGCCTGAATGCCCAGCTCGCGACATACCACCTCGGAAAAATGAGATTCTTCCAGCATCAACGGAGCCGCATAAAGATTCGGCAAGGTTCTGTTTTCGATGACGCAATCCGGCTTAACGTTACAGAACATGGAAATCTTCTGGAAAATAGAGTCCTCCAAAGGCTCGTCACAGCGCAAAATGATAATGTTCGGATTGATCCCCATGCCCTGCAGTTCCTTAACGGAATGCTGCGTGGGCTTTGATTTATGCTCCTCAGAGCCGTGTAAATACGGCACAAGAGTCACGTGAATGAAGAGGCTGTTCTCACGGCCAACCTCGAGGGAAATCTGTCTTACGGCCTCCAAAAACGGCTGGGATTCAATATCACCGATCGTTCCACCGATCTCCGTAATTACGACGTCCGCATTCGTCTTCTTTCCGACGCGGTACACAAATTCCTTAATCTCATTCGTCACGTGTGGAATCACCTGGACGGTCGAACCAAGATACTCTCCGCGGCGCTCCTTGTTCAGCACATTCCAATAAACCTTACCTGTCGTAAGGTTAGAATACTGGTTCAGATCCTCATCGATAAAACGCTCATAATGGCCAAGGTCCAGATCCGTCTCAGCGCCGTCCTCCGTCACGTAAACCTCGCCGTGCTGATATGGACTCATGGTACCAGGATCCACATTAATGTACGGATCCAGCTTTTGCGCTGCAACCTTTAAGCCTCTTGCCTTTAATAGTCTTCCAAGTGATGCCGCCGTGATTCCCTTTCCTAATCCTGAAACAACACCACCTGTTACAAATACGTATTTTGTCATACTCTTTCACCCCTAATCAACTATTTTACTCGGGGTTCGCCTGGGGAGTTTCTCTCAGGCACGCTCGCGCTATGGGTGCGCCGTATCGGTACTAAGGAGTCAAAGTACGCCTCCTAAGTACCGACGGCTGGCACACATGCCTGAAAGGAACTCCCCAGGCTCCCCCTCGAGGTTACTGTTCAATAATTTAGCCAGTGCTAATACCTATTATTTTCCACTGTCACCATAGTTTGATAAAACTCTCGCTGAAGGATCGTTCACGTTACAGCCCTCCCAGCTCTTGTTCGGCATCCAGAAGTCAACAACCATCTCTGCCTGTCCGGGATAGTACTTCTCAAAGATGTCTCGATATAGTAAAGACTCCTTCGTAAACGGTCTTGCATGATCATATTTTAAGCAGCCCTTTTCGAATTCCTCCTGCGTATATTTGCTCTCTGCGTACTCCTTTAGGTAATCCACCATGGAATGCCCTACGGCATCTGAAAACGCTGCCTTCTCACGCCACAAAATGTCATAAGGGAGATAGTCTCCTTCTTCGAAGGCATGACGGAGCAGGTATTTCCCCTTGCCATAGGTATTGATCTTCTTTTCCGGATCAATGCTCATGACATACTTCACGAAATCGAGATCTCCAAAGGGAACACGCGCCTCTAAAGAGTTCACGGAAATACAGCGATCCGCGCGGAGCACGTCGTACATGTGAAGCTCGTGAATTCTCTTGACTGCCTCCTCCTGAAAAGCCTGTGCGGAGGGAGCGAAGTCCGTATATTTATATCCAAACAATTCGTCTGAAATCTCACCAGTCAGGAGCACGCGCACGTCCGTCAGCTCATGAATGGCCTTGCAGACAAGATACATTCCCATGCTGGCACGAATGGTCGTAATGTCATAGGTTCCAAGGAGCTTAATGACCTTTTCCAAGCTGGAAAGAACATCCTGCGGCGTCATATATACTTCCTTGTGATCACTGCCAATATAATCCGCCACCTGCTTTGCATATTTCAAGTCGATGGCATCCTCACTCATACCAATGGCAAAGGTTCTGATTGGCTTATCCGATTTCTTCGCTGCAATGGCACATACCAGGGAAGAATCCAAGCCGCCAGACAGAAGGAAGCCAACCTTCGCATCTGCAACCAGTCTCTTCTCAACGCCTGCCACCAGCTTATCATGAATGTTCTTACAAACGGTTTCTAAGTCATCCTTGCAAACCTGATCGACCTTAACGATATCACAGTAGCAATGGAATTTCTCGGCCTCATGCTCCGGATCATAGGTCGTTCCAAGCTCACCGCTGACATAATAATATCCAGGAGGGAACGGCATAATGCGCTTTGCAATTTTCACAAGGTTCTTTGCCTCACTTGCAAAAACAATGGTTCCCTTTTCGTCATATCCATAATACAACGGGCGAATGCCGATGGGATCTCTCGCTGCCAGAAACTGTCCATTCTCTCCATCATAAATGATGCAAGCGAACTCTGCGTCCAACATGGAGAACATCTTTTCTCCATACTCCTTGTACATGGGAAGAAGGATTTCACAATCGCTGTCACTTTCAAAGGTATATCCCTTTTTCTTCAGCTCCTCCCGATCCTTTTCAAATCCATATAACTCACCATTACAAACCACGTAATTCTTTCCCAGGGAAAAGGGCTGCATGCCCTCTGGGGTGAGTCCCATAATTGCCAATCTATGAAATCCTAAGATGCCATTTCCCGTATCCACGATCCTGCTGTCATCCGGTCCACGAGAAATGGTCTCATCAAATCCATCACGAAATTTTTGAAGGCTGACACCCTTTCCACAATAACCCATAATCGAACACATAAATAATTCCTCCACAAATTGCATTGCCGGCAGCACCGAAGCACTTTGTCATGCCCCGTCTGCCGGCTTGCTTTATTATTTTTCCTGCTAAAAACTAGTCTTTTGAATGAATTTATTCGACGTCTTGCAATGCTGCAAATCCTTCTTCACCAGTACGAACCTTGATAACATTCTCAACGCCGTAGACAAAGATCTTACCATCACCGATATGTCCGGTGTACAGAGCCTTCTTAGCAGCCTCGATCACCTTATCTACAGGAATCTCACTGACAACAACTTCTACCTTTACCTTCGGTAACAGCGTCGCATCCATCTCAACGCCACGGTACTTCTCGCCAGCACCCTTCTGGATACCACAACCCATAACGTTGACAACGGTCATACCAGTTACGCCCAGATCATTCAAAGCCTTCTTTAATACTTCGTAGCGGGTCATCTTTGCAATAATGACAACCTTGTGAATACCAGTGTTTACAACCTCAGGAAGCTTTGTCACGCTGACGGCTGCCTTCTTCTTCGCCTCGCTTGCCTCCTCATAAGAGTCGCTGCCAAGGTTCGTATTCTCGTTAACCTCCATCGTCATGGTGTTAGAAACATCCATGATGGCAAATCCTGAATATGCGCTTGCCAATCCATGCTCGGTTGCATCCAGACCAGTGATTTCCTCTTCTTCAGTAACTCTCAAACCAAAGATTGCCTTAATTACGATAAAGGTAATCGTAATGGCTACTGCCGTCCATGCAGCCGTTGTTGCAAAACCAACAAGCTGGATTCCTAACTGCTTGAAACCACCGCCATAGAAAAGTCCTGCGCCTGCGATCTGGTTTGCACCAAAGCTTACGCCATCACCAATGCCTCTTGCAAATGCAGGAGCACTAGGAGTTGCAAACAGACCAACTGCGATTGTACCCCAGATACCGTTCATCATATGAACTGCAACTGCACCAACAGGGTCATCCACGCGAAGCTTGTAATCCAGAAGCCATACGCCAAAGCATACCAGAAGTCCGGCAACGGCACCAATGACGATCGCGCCAAAAGCATCACATACGTCGCAAGGAGCGGTAATTGCTACCAGACCTGCCAAGGAAGCGTTCAAACACATGGAAACATCGGGCTTACCATACTTAACCCAAGTAAAGATCATGCAGACAACCGTTGCAATTGCGGGAGCGATCGTCGTAGTAACAAAGATGGAACCAAGCTCATCCAGAGATACTGCTGCTGCACCGTTAAAGCCGTACCAGCCAAGCCACAGAATGAATACACCGAGGCATCCAATCGGGAGGTTGTGGCCAGGGAAGGCATTGACCTTCGTCACCTTACCATCCTTATCCTTCATGAACTTACCAGTTCTAGGACCAACCATGATTGCACCGATCAGAGCACAGATACCACCAACCATGTGGATACAGGTGGAACCAGCGAAATCGTGGAAGCCCATCTGTGCAAGGAATCCGCCACCCCATGTCCAGTGTGCTTCGATGGGATAAATCAAAGCGGAAATGATTGCGGAATATACACAGTAGCTTAAAAATCTTGTTCTCTCTGCCATGGCACCAGATACAATCGTTGCGGTGGTGGCACAGAATACTAAGTTGAAAATAAAGTTGGACCAGTCAAAGTTTGCATAGCTGGTAAACACGTCAAAGCCAGGCTTACCAATGATGCCCATCATGTCTTCGCCTAAAAGCAAACCAAAACCAATCAGAATAAACGTACAAGTACCGATACAGAAATCCATCAGGTTCTTCATCAAAATGTTACCGGAGTTTTTTGCTCTTGCAAATCCAGCCTCTACCATTGCAAATCCAGCCTGCATCCAGAACACCAATGCTGCACCGATCAAAAACCAAACGCCATACACTTCAGAAGAAATCAATTCTTGAACTGCTAAACGAATCTCCTCACTCATAACTACTTCTCCTTGTCTCTACCCATGTCTCGCCGTGAGGACTCTCGTTTTTACTCACAGAGCTCACGACGGCTAAATGATGTCATCCCCAATTACATTCTGATTATTGCCATTCTCACTCTCATTGTCGTTCATTATCTTTTCTCCCTAATCATTTTAAAAACATCTCTTAACATTTCACGCTATATATCGCAATCACTTCTTACGGCGTTTTATTTTTGGTTTTCAAATTTCTCGAGGGGCAGATTTGAACTGTCTTCTCCAGGTATGTGTGCCAAGCGTCGGTACTTAGGCGACGTCTTCTGGCGCCTTAGTACCGCTACGCTGCACCCATAGCGCGAGCGTGCCTGGGAAGATGGTTCAAATCACGCCCCGAGTTCTTATTTAACACCAAACAATAGATCACCGTAAGAAGGATAAGGCCAGTAATCCTTAGCGGTAATGGTTTCAGCCTCATCGACGGGCTTTCTAAGCTCTGCCATCTTAGGCAATACCTTGTCGCGGATCAGCTCGGATTCCTTGATGGTATCCTTTGCCTTGGAAAGTCCTGCAACAGCTTTTTCAAGTTCGCCGATCTTGCCATAGATTTCATCCGTCAGCTCGGAAAGCTTGCTAACCAGCTCCGTCTCGTACTTGCAGGCGAGCTTGTTATTTAATGCCTTCTTCGTTGCAGCACTGCCTGCGACGTCTGCGGTAAAGCTCTCAATTGCAGGAACAATCTGGGTCTTTGCCATCTCGATCATGGTGTTTGCCTCGATAGTCACGGCCTTGTTGTAGTTCTCCAGCATGATCTCGCATCTGGACTTCAGCTCTGCCTCGGAGAATACCTTGTGGCTCGTCAGCATCTTTATGTTCTTCTCATCCAACAGATGAGGCATGCAATCTGCGGTGGTACGATAGTTGAGAAGTCCTCTCTTCTCCGTTGCTTCCTTGATCCAGCTGTCATCATAGCCATTGCCGTTGAAGATGATGTGCTTGTGATCCTTAATGGTCTTCTGGATCATCTCATGTAATGCTTTTTCAAAATCCTTTGCCTTTTCCAATCTGTCTGCATAAATCTTTAAGGACTCAGCAACGGCACTGTTTAACATAATGTTTGCACATGCAATGCTGTTGGAAGAGCCAAGCATACGGAACTCAAATTTATTTCCAGTGAATGCGAAGGGTGAAGTTCTGTTTCTGTCGGTCGTGTCTCTGTTGAACTTCGGAAGCACGTCTACGCCGAGCTTCATCACCGTCTTTTCCGTTCCCTTATAAGGCTTACCACTTTCAATGGCATCCATGACTGCAGAGAGCTCATCGCCAAGGAAAATGGAAATTACTGCGGGCGGTGCCTCGTTTGCGCCAAGTCTGTGATCGTTTCCTGCAGTTGCAACGGAAAGCCTCAGCAGATCCTGATAATCATCCACTGCCTTGATGACTGCGCAGCAGAACAATAAGAACTGTGCGTTTTCATAGGGCGTATCACCAGGCGAAAGAAGATTGATTCCGGTATCGGTTGCGATGGACCAGTTGTTATGCTTACCGCTTCCGTTTACGCCTGCGAAGGGCTTCTCATGAAGAAGACATACCAGACCGTGCTTAGCTGCAACCTTCTGCATGATCTCCATGGTCAGCTGGTTGTGATCCGTTGCAATATTCGTGGTGCTGTAGATAGGTGCCAGCTCATGCTGTGCAGGAGCTACCTCGTTATGCTCCGTCTTTGCAAGGATTCCAAGCTTCCAAAGTTCCTGATTCAGATCCTCCATGTATGCCTGAACCCTGGGCTTGATGACGCCAAAATAATGGTCATCCATTTCCTGTCCCTTAGGAGGTTTTGCTCCGAAAAGGGTTCTTCCGGTGAAGCGGAGGTCAGGACGCTGATCATACATTTCCTTGGTGATCAGGAAGTACTCCTGCTCGGGTCCTACGGAAGATCTAACACACTTAGCAGTGTCATTTCCGAAGAGTCTTAAAATTCGCAGCGCTTGCTTGTTCAATGCTTCCATGGAACGAAGCAGCGGAGTTTTCTTATCCAGCGCCTCACCGCCGTAGGAACAGAATGCAGTGGGAATGCAAAGTGTTTTGCCTTTAATGAATGCATAGGAGGTAGGATCCCATGCCGTATATCCTCTTGCCTCGAAGGTTGCACGAAGGCCGCCGCTTGGGAAGGAAGATGCATCAGGCTCGCCCTGAATGAGTTCCTTTCCGGAAAACTCCATCAACACGCCGCCATCGGGTGCGGGGGAGATAAAGCTGTCATGCTTTTCTGCCGTAATACCAGTCAAAGGCTGAAACCAATGGGTGTAATGGGTTGCACCATTTGCAACTGCCCAATCCCTCATGGCAATTGCCACTGCATTTGCAACGCTCTCATCCAGCTTTGCGCCTTCATCGATCGTCTTCTTCAGCGAATTATAAACCTTTGCGGATAAGTTCGCCTTCATCACCCTGTCATCAAAAACCAAACTGCCAAAATAATCCAAAACTGTTCCCATGGTGAATTCCTCCCTAATCTGATTTTTCTTAACCCTTATCTTTTTCGGCATCAGAAAAGGCGCCGAGGGTGATTTTACCACCTACGGCGCCTTTGCCTTTGCCTATGTTGATTAGGGTTTTTGTATAAAGAGAAAGCGTCTGTGAACATTTTGTTCGCAGACGCCCTTGTCTTTATGTAGCGAATCATACGCCACTTTTTTGCATTTGTCAATCCCTTTTTTTCAAATTTTTTTCAACGCCCTTTTTGGCGCTTTGGGGAAATCGCATTTGGATCTCAAAATCTCCCGCCTTATTGATCCCGGCACTGATCTCTCCGTCATATTTTTCCACGATCCTCTTTACCACATAAAGCCCCAAACCGCTCCCCGGCGTATCTCCGGAAGCACTTCGATAAAAGGGCTTAAAAATGGATTCCACGTCCGATGCGGAAACAAGATCGCCATCATTGGAGAAAACCAGCTCGCCCTGCCCATCCACCGCCTTCGAAAGCCGGATCGCCATCCTGCTTTTTGCATATTTTCTCGCATTGGAATACAGGTTTTCCAAGAGTCTCATGACGTCCACTTCACTTGCGAAAATGTCGCAGGGGTCCTCTGCCACGTCCGCAGAAAACTCAATTCCCGCGGCCTCGATCCATTCATATTGCGAGAGCGTCACTTCCTCCAGCATCCGCTTTAAGGAAAGCACCGTCCGTTCTTCCTTTCCCTTCCCCTCCACCAAAGAGAGCGCAAAAAATTCATCCGAAAGCTCCTTCAGATAGGTGGTTTTTGAGATGGCCTTGTCGAGATACAAACGGCTCCTCTCAGATAGGGCCTGATCCTGCGCGATCATCTGCATATAACCGCCTGCTGCCGTCAGGGGCGTGCGAAAATCATGTGAGATGCCGGCCACCATGGTCTTTACCGCCGAACGCTCTTCCTCCGCCTCTTTGATTAAAAGCTGCTCTTCATCGACAAAGGCCTGAAGCTCCTTTGCGAGGGCAATGGTCTCACCGTCAAAGTGCTCTACACGGATCAGGCGGTTTTGCCTTTGCTCCCGGATCTCCTGAAGCTGCCTTGTAAAAAGCGCAAGCTGGCGCTTACGCTGCACTAGCCTTGCGACCAATACGGCGACGGCGCCAGCCAATATAATACATAACACGGTCAGGACATAATTCATGTGATCCTTCTCTTTCTGATCCCAAGATCAACCAGCAGATACCAAAGGACAAATTCGATCAGAAAACCAAGCAGGACGTGCAAAACGATCATCGAATCCACCGGCTCGCTTACCGAGATCATAAGCTGATTGATAATGCTTGCGTAACTAAAATGCAGCGACAACCTTTTCCATTCCAGCACGGTACCTGAAAACCACATAAAAAACGGAAAAACGGCGCTGTCCACGATCCAGAACCTAAGAAAGCAAACGGCCATTCCCGTGCCCGTACGCCGAAAGCAAAGGGCGATCAGAATGCTACAAAATGCGATTCGAGCCAGCACCGCGATCACCAAAAGCAAGCGGATCGGCACGTGATCGAAGCCTCCAAGCCCGTTTCGAAGGCCAACGATCACATAATATGCACAGCACGTCATGGCTGTCAGGATAAGAAACATGACCCCGTCCGTCATGATCTTACTAAATACGATCCTGTGGGGCTTATTTCCAGCCATGATCTCATAGAATCCCAGCTTCCCCTCGTCATAAAGGCTTCCCGTAATGCTTGCAAAAATAAGCGGGAACATCATCATGACCATCATTAATAATCCCCCGCTTGCACCAATCTGCGCTTTCAGACCAGCATCGCGAACACCACTTGCGCCGATCACCGGTAACAAGCTGCATATCGCGCAGCACACAAGCAAAAACGGGATTCGTTTCTTGATCCGGAAGGCTTCCGCCTTCATCAGTCTACTCATGACGTTCACCCACCTTTCCGATATAATATTCCTCCAACGACTCTCCTTCCAGATGAAAATGGGTGATGATCAAGCCGTGATCCGTCACCGTCTTTGAGATTCGCCTGAGGTCGTCTAGCTGTTCGTAAATCAGGATTTCATTTTCATGGGTGATCTTATAGTCTTGAAGCTTTAAATGATCTTCCAGGATCGTTGCCGTTCTTGCAACGTCGTCGGTCTGCAGGACAAGGCGCGTATGCGTCTTTTGCAAAAGCTCTTCCTGCGAAAGCTCTTCGATCAGCTTTCCCTCCCGGATGATCGCATAATCCGTGCAAAGCTCCGAGAGCTCCTTCAAAATATGGCTCGAGATCAGGATCGTCATCCCCTTGTTGACCGCAAGATCCTTTAGCATCTTGCGAATTTCGATGATCCCTTCCGGATCAAGGCCGTTGATGGGCTCATCCAGCACCATGATCTCCGGGCCCGGCAAGATGGACATGGCAAGTCCGAGGCGCTGGCGCATGCCCAGCGAAAAGTTCTTTGCAAGCTTTTTCCCCGTGTTTTCCAGTCCCACAAACGCAAGCAATTCATCGATGCGATTCTTGTCAGGAATACCACGCAGCAGGCGCACGTATTCCATGTTCTGACGCGCCGTCATGTTCTGGTCCATGCAAGGCGCCTCAATGATGAAGCTGATGCGGTCGCGCATCCTGTCAAGATCCTCCGATCCAAAGAATTGCATGCTGCCTTCATCTGCTGCCGTCAGCCCCGCCATCATCTTCATGACCGTGGTCTTTCCGGCTCCGTTGGGGCCGATAAGACCGTAGACGTGCCCTTTTTCCATTTTGAGTGAAAAGCTGTCCACCACCTTTTTTCCACCATAGCTTTTGGACAGTCCCACCAGTTCCATTACGTGATCCATGGCTTCTTCCTCCTTGTATGAAGCCAGTTTATTCCTCAAATGTTTAGAAAAGGTTAAGTTGCTCCTTAATCTTTGTTAATTTGCAAGCCGATAGCCCATTCCCCACACCGTTTCAACATATTCCTCCGAATCCAGCGCCGCAAGCTTGCTGCGGAGGTTACTCACGTGAACCTTCACTGCATTATCATCATAGTTTCCGCCGTCCTCCCAAAGGGAATCAAAGATGTTAGACCGCGAAAAAATCTTATTGGGATTGGACAAAAGCAGCTGTAAGATGGCATATTCCTTCACGGTCAGCGACAGCTCCTTTCCCTTTAGGAAGGCCCTGCCCTCCTTGACGTGAAGGCTCAGATTCTTATGCCTTAGGATCTCCGCATTGTCACTTCGTCTGCCACTCCTTCGAAGCAGTGCCTCCATCCGAACCAGCACCTCTCCTAAGTCAAAGGGCTTTGTGACATAGTCATCCGCACCGATCCGGATTATGTCGATCTTTGTCTGTACCATGTCCTTTGCAGACAGCACGATTACGGGCACGTTTGATCTTTCCCGTAGCTCCTTTAGCACCTGATCGCCGCTCTTATAGGGCAGCATAATGTCCAAAAGAACTAGGTCATATTCCATGCCAAGGGCTTTTTTCAGGCCTTCCATGCCATTCGCCGCCGTCTCCGTCTCATAGCCGTTCTCCGAAAGAAACGTACAAAGCAGCTCGCGTATTTCATTATCATCCTCTACCAGCAAAATTCTTTTCGATCGATCCATGTCGTCTATCCCATCGTTCCTTGCGAAATACTAAAACTGTTTCGGCTTTATATGCGTTAGATGACTCCTACTGCCATGAGCAAAAGCACAGCTAGCAAAATTGGTGCAACAAACTTGATCATGACAATGAACAAGCCCTTTCTTCCGAATTTCTCTCCGTTTTTCGTCACTTCATCAATGATAAATTTCGGTTTCAAAATCCATCCTACGAGGATACAAGTACCAATGGCCACAATGGGCATCAAAAGATTATTGGAAACATAGTCCATGATATCCAGAATCTGAGCTACTACGCCGTTTGGAAGCTTTAGTTCGAAATAGAGATTATCATATCCCATACAAACGATGATTCCCAGAATCAGTGCGATCGCGCCCTCACCAAGCACCGCCGTCTTACGGGTACAATGAAACTGATCCATAAAGCTTGACACCACTGCCTCCAGAATGGACACGGCGCTTGTCGTCGCCGCAAAAAGAACCATGGCAAAGAACAGACATCCGACCAGCCCGCCGATCCTCCCCATCTGTAAAAACACCCTTGGAAGAGAAACAAACATCAGTCCCGGGCCGGCCTGCATACCATCCTTTCCCATAAAAACAAATACCGCCGGAATGATCATGATACCTGCAAGAACTGCAATCCCCGTATCAAACACCTCGATCTCTACAATGGACTTGGAAAGATTCGTATCATCCTTCATATAGGATCCGTATGCGATCATGATGCCCATGGCGACGCTAAGACTATAGAAAAGCTGTCCCATGGCATCCATCAGCGTAGTGAAAAAGCTTTCCACCGTAAGCTCTGAGACGTCTGGCACAAATAGGATTTTTAAGCCCTGCAGACCCGTTCGGATAGTACCGTCCGCGTCCTCATAAGATTGATTGATGGAAAAAATGGCGATTACAACGATCAGCAGCACCAATGCAGGCATCACAATCTTGGAAAATCGCTCAATACCCTTGTCAACGCCTCCAAGCACAACGATTACTGTTAAGAACAGGAACACGATGGTCATGCCGATGGGGGAGGAAGCGTCAGAAATGAATGTTCCAAAATACCCCTCCTCTGCCGTCTGCGCGCCGGATCCCGTAAGAAATGCAAGAAAGTATTTTACTACCCATCCCCCGATCACACAATAATAAGGCATTATGATCATGGGGATAATACATGCCATAATGCCTAGTGGCTTCCAATGTTTTCTTAATTTTCCGTAGGCAGTAAGCGGACTTTGCTTCGTCTTTCTTCCAATGGCCACCTCCGTAGTCAGCAGCGTAAATCCGAATGTCAACGTCAGTACCAGATAAATCAGCAAAAACAGTCCTCCGCCGTCTCTTGCTGCAAGATACGGAAACCTCCATATGTTTCCCAACCCTACGGCGCTCCCCGCCGCAGCCAGCACAAATCCGATAGAACCCGTAAATGAATTTCGTTTCTTAGCTTCGTTTTCCATGGCAAAAACCTTCCCTTTTCCTATTTGCAAACACTAATATGTTAACTATATCAGATTTCTGCTGATTAGAAAAGGCCTGTTTCCTTTTGTCTGCCATGAAATTTATAGGGAGCAGTAATAAATGTTTCACTTCATCTGTGATCTTTAAATACTTTATAGATTCGTATAGCCCATCAACGCGGCATCCACTTCCTTTGCTGCGCCTCTTCCTTCTGCAATGGCCCATACGACCAGGGACTGACCTCGATGCATGTCTCCTGCGGTAAATATTTTCTCCTTTGAAGTACGATATCCGCAAGGCTTCGTCTTGACGTTCGTTCTTCCATCAACTTCAACGCCAAAGGCTTCCGTGACATAAGACTCGCTTCCAAGAAAGCCTGCCGCAATCAGAACAAGCTGCGCAGGAACGGTCTTCTCCGAGCCTGCAACGGGAACCATGTTCATGCGTCCCGTCTTTTCGTCCTTCTTCGCTTCGAGAGATACGAGAACAACCTCCTTCAGATTGCCCTTTTCATCCTTGATGAATTCCTTCACGGTCGTCTGGTATACTCTGGGATCCTCCCCAAACTTCCAGATTGCCTCCTCCTGGCCATAATCCACCTTGAGGATCCTTGGCCATTCCGGCCATGGATTCGAAGGAAGACGCGACTCTGAGGGCTTCGGCATCATCTCGAGCTGCGTCACGGATCTCGCGCCAAGACGAATACAGCTGCCGACACAGTCATTTCCCGTGTCTCCGCCGCCAATGACAATGACATCCTTATCCTTTGCAAGCTCGTAAGGTACCTTTTTGAAATCAGAATCCAAAAGACTTTTTGTCACCTGTCCAAGGAAATCCACTGCAAAATAGATCCCCTTTGCATCTCTCCCAGGAGCGTTAATGTCTCTGGGGTGTGATGCGCCACAAGCCAAGATGATGGCATCATATTCCGCCTCAAGCTGTGCTGCGGGGAGAGAGGCTCCAACATCCGCATTCACGACAAATTTGACGCCAGCCTCCTCCATAAGCTTTACGCGACGATCAATCACGGACTTTTCCAGCTTCATGTTTGGAATGCCATAGCGAAGCAGACCACCCACGCGATCCTTTCTCTCATACACCGTTACTTCATGTCCACGTCTGTTCAAAAGCTGTGCTGCTGCAAGTCCAGAAGGGCCACTTCCAATCACTGCTACCTTCTTTCCTGTACGAACCTTCGGAGCCTCCTCCTTGACAAGTCCATGCTCATAGGCATATTCGATGACCGTCTTTTCATTTTCCTTTGTCGCCACTGGTGCATTATGCAGTCCACAGGTGCATGCCGCCTCACAAAGTGCAGGACAAACCCTGCAGGTAAACTCTGGAAAACTATGCGTTACGGAAAGTCTCTGATAAGCCTGCTCCAAACGCCCCTGATAAACCAAATCATTGACCTCCGGCACCAAATTATGCAAAGGACATCCCGATGCCATTCCTGCGATCATCAATCCCGCCTGACAAAACGGTACGCCACAATCCATACACCTCGCCGCCTGCTTCCTCTGCTCCTCAAGCGATAGCTTACCATGAAACTCATAAAAATCCTTCACTCGCTCCGCTTCCTTCGTCACCGGTCCGTCTACTCTCTCATATTCCAAAAAACCTGTCGCTTTACCCATCTCAACATCCTCCTAACCAACTAACTCTATATCATCACCTAATGTCATTAAGTTAAACGATTCTTCCTTCTCGAGGGGATGGTTTGTGTAGTCTTACTCAGGCATGTGTCCCAAGCGTCGGTACTTAGGCGCAGTATCATCGTGCCTTAGTACCGCTACGCTGGACCCATAGCGCGAGCGTGCCTGAGAAGACTACCAAACCAACACCCCGAGTTCTGCCTAAGCCTTAACTTAATGACATTACTTCGTCATCTCCGTGAAGGCCTCGATCTGCGCTTCCTCATGGCTCATGCCAAGCTCCTCGTTCTTCGCGGTGAGTTTTAACATCTCCTTGTAATCTGCAGGAATGATCTTCTTAAAATGCGCTACCTGCGCGTCAAAATCAGCCAAGATCTTCTGACCCTTCTTCGAACCCGTCGCTTCGACATGCTTCTCCAAAATTCTGTGAAGCTCCTCGCGATCTGCCTTATTGTCAATGCTCTCCATGTTCACGAGCTGCTTGTTGAGGTTCTGATACAGCTTGTTGCCCTCATCCAGAACATAGGCCACGCCGCCGCTCATGCCTGCTGCAAAGTTCTTTCCTGTCGGCCCAAGAATGACAACGCGTCCACCAGTCATGTATTCACATCCATGCTCACCGACGCCCTCTGCAACTGCCGTCACGCCTGAGTTACGAATGCAGAAACGCTCACCTGCCATACCTGCAATATATGCTTCACCAGAGGTTGCACCATACAGTGCAACGTTACCGATGATAATGTTTTCAGAAGGATCATACTTGGCATCCTCAGGTGCCTTCACAATCAGCTTACCGCCAGACAGACCCTTACCAAAATAATCGTTGCCATCACCTGTCAGCTTCAGGGTAAGACCCTTCGGCAGGAATGCACCAAAGCTCTGTCCGCCTGCGCCAAGGCAATCCACAACAATGGTGTCCTCAGGAAGTCCCTGTGGATGCTTTCTCGTAATCTCAGCGCCAAGAAGCGTACCAAAGGTTCTGTCGACATTCGTAATCTTGAGGGACAATTCGCAAGGCGTTCCCTTTTTTAGGGCCGTCTGAATGGCCTTTGAGGACAACAGAATACTTTCATCCTTCGTCTGTTCCAGCTTGAAATCATAACGCTTTTCCGCATGGAAGGTCTGCTCCTCGCGGCTCACGCCAGACATATCCATCAAAATTCTCTCGAGATCAATCTTATCCTCTGCGGAAACAACTCCCTCTGATCCCTTCTTGCCATCAAATTTCGGTACCAAAAGATCCGTGCGCCCTACCAGCTCACTGAGCCTTCGTACACCAAGCTTTGCCATGTATTCGCGAACCTGTCTCGCGATAAATCTCATGAAATTCTCAACATATTCCGGCTTGCCTGCAAAGCGCTTTCTGAGCTCGGGATTCTGCGTTGCAATACCCATGGGGCAGGTATCCTGATGACATACTCTCATCATGACGCAGCCAAGCGTCACAAGGGGAGCCGTTGCAAAGCCAAATTCCTCTGCGCCGAGAATCGCAGCGATTGCCACGTCACGGCCCGTCATCAGCTTACCATCGGTCTCCAGAACAACCTGATTACGAAGTCCGTTTGCAACCAAGGTCTGATGCGCCTCTGCAAGACCAAGCTCCCAAGGAAGTCCTGCGTTATGAATGGAGCTTAAGGGAGCAGCACCGGTACCGCCATCATAGCCAGATACCAAAACCACCTCTGCGCCAGCCTTTGCAACACCTGCCGCAACAGTACCAACACCAGCCTCCGAAACCAGCTTTACGGAGATTCTCGCGTTCTTATTAGCATTTTTCAAATCATAAATGAGCTGAGCCAAATCCTCAATGGAATAAATGTCATGATGAGGCGGAGGAGAAATCAGACTCACGCCAGGCGTGGAATGTCTCGTCTTTGCAATCCAAGGGTACACCTTCTTTCCTGGAAGATGACCGCCCTCACCAGGCTTCGCGCCCTGTGCCATCTTGATCTGCAGCTCTTTTGCACTTACCAAATACTGGCTCGTTACGCCAAAGCGTCCACTTGCCACCTGCTTGATGGCAGAGCTTCTGTCATTTGCCGTACCAGCGGAGGCAATTCTCTCATCGCTCTCACCGCCCTCACCACTATTGGACTTGCCGTGAAGATGATTCATGGCAATGGCAAGCGCCGTATGTGCTTCCTCTGAAATAGAGCCATAGGACATCGCACCCGTCTTAAAGCGCGTTACGATTTCGTCCTCGCTCTCTACCTCCTCAATGGGAACACCCTCTGCAGGGAACTTGAAGTCCATGAGGCTACGAAGATATCCCGTCTCCTCGACATCTGCCATCTTGGTGTATTCTACAAACTTATCATAATTGCCGTCCCTCGTGGAGAGCTGCAACATATGAATCGTCTGCGGATTATATCTGTGATTCTCGCCCTGACTTCTGGATTTATGTCTGCCAGCTGCCGTCAGCTCCAGGTTTACAGGCAATCCCAGGGGATCAAATGCCAAGCTATGCTGACTGTCCACGGTCTTGCCAATGTCCTCCAGCGTGATACCGCCAACGCGGCTTACCGTGCCAGGGAAATACTTATTCGTAACGCTCTCAGAAATACCAATGGCCTCGAAAATCTTGCTGCCCTGATAGGACTGGATCGTAGAAATACCCATCTTCGATGCGATCTTTACGATGCCCTGCAATACTGCTTTGTCATAGTCCTCCACAGCCGCGTAAAAGTCCTTCTCCAAAAGGCCTTCCTCCACCAGCTCACCAATCGTTGCATGCGCAAGATAAGGGTTCACTGCGGAAGCACCATAGCCCAGCAGCGTTGCGAAATGATGCACCTCTCTCGGCTCACCAGACTCCAAAATCAAGGAGATTGCCGTGCATTTCTTCGTCTCAACGAGATGCGTATGAACTGCGGAAACGGCAAGCAGGGAAGGAATTGCCACATGGTTTTCATCCACACCTCTGTCCGAAAGAATCAGAATGGTCGCACCCTCCTGATATGCCTTATCCACCTCAACGTACAAATGATTCAACACCTGCTTCATGGGCGTTCCCTTGTAGAAAAGGATGGACACCTTCGCAACATGGAAGCCCTCCTTCTTCAGATGCTCAATCTTCAAAAGGTCAAGATCCGAAAGAATCGGATTGTTGATTTTCAAAACATGACAGTTCTCGGGCTTCTCCTGCAACAGATTACCATTCTTGCCAAGATAAACCGTACCTGCCGTCACGATCTTCTCACGCTCGGCGTCGATTGGCGGATTCGTTACCTGCGCGAAGAGCTGCTTGAAATAATAGAACAGCGGCTGATGCTTTTTTGACAGTGCAGCAATTGGCGTATCGACACCCATCGCACCGATCTGCTCAGAACCATTTAATGCCATTGTACGAATGGAATCATGATAGTTCTCGTAGGTATAACCAAAGGCCTTCTGCAGGCGCGCACGCTCTGTCTTATCGTAGGAGGGCACGCGAAGGTTCGGGATCTTCACGTCATGAAGCTCTAACAGATTGCTGTCCAGCCATTCACCATAGGGTTCCTTATGTGCATACCTTGCCTTGATTTCTTCGTCCTCATAAATCTTGCCAGCGATCGAATCTACCAAAAGCATCTTGCCGGGATGGAGACGCTCCTTCTTTAACACGTGCTTCTCCTCCAGCGGCAGCACGCCAACCTCCGAGCTCAAGATCAGACGACCATCATCCATGACATAATATCTCGAAGGACGAAGACCGTTTCTGTCCAAAATGGCACCCATGACGTCACCATCCGAGAACAGGATGGATGCTGGGCCATCCCAGGGCTCCATCATGGTCGCATAATACTGATAAAAGTCCCGCTCCTCCTGAGAGATCGTGTCATTATGCTGCCAGGGCTCCGGAATTGCGATCATGGCTGCAAGAGGCAGCTCCATGCCACTCATCATCAGGAACTCCAAGGTATTATCCAGCATTGCAGAGTCCGAACCACTCTGGGAAATCACGGGGAAGACACTCGTCTCATCCTCACGTGAAAATACGGAGGTATGCATGGTCTCTTCGCGTGCCAGCATCTTATCTGCATTGCCCTTAATCGTATTAATTTCACCATTATGCACCATCAGGCGGTTAGGATGCGCACGATTCCAGCTTGGCGTCGTATTCGTTGAAAAACGAGAATGCACCATGGCAATCGCGGATTCATAATCCGTATCCTGCAAATCCTGAAAGAAGGTGCGAAGCTGTCCTACCAAAAACATGCCCTTATACACGATGGTACGACATGACAGAGAAGGAATATAAGTGCTGACGCTGCTCTGTTCAAACTCTCTTCTGATGACATAGAGCTTACGGTCAAATTCCAAATCGGTCTTCGCCTCCTCTGGACGCGCAATAAACACCTGACTGATCCAGGGCATACACTCTCTTGCTCGCGTACCAAGCACGGAAGGGACCGTCTCCACGTCTCTCCAGCCAAGAATCCTTAGACCAGACTTTCTTACAATGATTTCAAATAAAGACTTTGCCTGCCTGCGCTCCAACTCGCCCTGCGGGAAGAAAAACATTCCAACGCCATATTTACGTTTTTCCGGCAAAGAAATATTTAGCTCCTTACATTTCTTTACAAAAAACTTGTGCGGGATCTGCGTTAAAATTCCAACGCCATCACCCGTCTTTCCCTCCGCATCCTTACCAGCGCGATGCTCCAAATTCTCCACAATCGAAAGCGCGTCTGCCACCAACTGATGACTCGTTCTTCCCTTGACGTCAATGATGGCACCGATACCACAGTTATCATGTTCAAACTGTGGATCATACAATCCCTTTTCTCTGATCAGTTCCATTTGTCCTTCCATGATACGTCCTCCCTAAATCAACATTTCTAAGTAAAGCAATTGCCTACTTTTGACCCAGTCTGTTAAACCAAAAAGGCACCTCGGGTACAGATCCCCGGGGCGCCTTTGCCTTCTAAAAATCAAGTATAAGTATCATGACAAAAAGCGTCTGGGAACAAGCTGTTCTCAGACGCCTTTGTCTTTCTGTGAGGAATTTTACGCTTTCCTCCTGCATTTGTCAATCATTTTTTCAAAAAAATTAATTATTCAACCATTTCCTGAAGCTTTCTTAAATCCTCAGACACGGCGTTTTCCCACCTACTGCTTAGGCTTCCTCCTGTTGCTCGGTCGAATGGCAAATAAACGAATGCAAAAAAACGTCTCGTCTGGATTGCCATCCGCCGATATTCGTGTTTTTCATACGGGGATAGACAACCGAAACGGTTAAAGAAAAGTCCCTGATATGTATCTTTAGCATATCAAGGACTCTATGGTTTGTAAACATGTTTTTCCAGTTTTAGAAGGTTTTAGAAGGCTCTTATAGTCATGCTTTTATAATTCTTCCTTCGTACTCATGATCCAAAAAGATTGAAATTGCCTTTTCGACCTCAGCGTTCAGAGAACATCCATCCTTAAATGCAGAATAAGCTAGTTTTTTGTGTAACTCTGGTGAAATGCGAACATTGAAGGTTCCTTTATATTCCTTCTCAGGTTCTTTTCCAACTTCCTTACAAAAAGCAAGATAATCATCTACTGCTGAATGAAATTCTTTCTCCACATGCATAATATCCTTGGCCTCAAAATCAACATAATCATTGATACCTTCTATTCTTCCTCTTAAAGCTTTAGAATCCGCATCAAATTCAACTTTTGTATAATATCCTTTATATTCCAAGATATTTTTCATTTTAATTCCCCCATTTCTTCCAAACATCCTGCTAATGCCTTTATTGCTCCAATACTCATCTCATCCCCGGGATGGGGTTTATGTAGTAATATAATACGCTGATCTTTTTCTCTGTAAAACTTTACTCTTGAGCCAGATGTCTTACCTTTTTGAAACTCTTCAAACCCAAGTTGAGACAATAAAAACTTCGCTTCTGAATATGTATAATCCTTTGGACGAGAAAGTAGTCTTTCCTTAGCTTTATCTAGTTTGCTCATTTTTACGCTCCTAATTGCAACTACTTTCTAGTTGCATTTTATAATAAAATATTATATCTTGTCAATAATAAATAAAAAGGGAAAGCAATGATTTTCTGATAATAGATTTGAAATATATTTAGATGACTAAGCCACAAAGAAAATCTGCCACATACATAAAATAACATATTTTCAGGACAGATGCAATTTGTTTATAAACATTTAAGTTTTTCATGGAATCAAAATGAAATAATAGGAACTAAAAAGGTCCGAGAAGCATTTCACACTCCTCAGACCTTTTATGCGATTAAGATTTATGCTTCCTTTATAGCATCCTTCATGCTCTTGACATAGTTGTACAGATCCTCCGCTGCATTCGCTCCCTTCGCGGCAATGATCTTTACGATGGCGCTTCCGACAATGCTGCCGTCAGAGATTTCCGCCATTTTCTTCGCCTGCTCGGGAGTACTGATACCAAAGCCAATGGCACAGGGAACGTCCGTCACCTCGCGGATGCTTTCCACGATGGATTTGAGGTCGGTCTTAATCTCGCTCCTAACGCCGGTAACGCCCATGGAGCTTACGACATAGATGAAGCCCTTCGCTTCCTTTGCCGTCGTCTGAATGCGCGCCTCGGAGGTCGGTGCGATCATGGAAATCACTGCAACGCCATGCGCACTTGCGGGTTCTTCCATCTCCGCCTTCTCTTCATAGGGAAGATCAGGGATGATGATGCCATCCACGCCAAGCTCCTCACATCTTGTAAAGAAACGGTCATAACCATAGTGGAATACGGGATTGCAATAGGTCATGAAGCACAGCGGAATCTGGCTCACCTCACGGATGCGGCGCACAATTTCAAACGCACCATCCGTCGTCATGCCACCCTTTAATGCACGAATGTTGGCATCCTGGATGACAACGCCCTCTGCAGTGGGATCGGAAAAGGGAATGCCGATCTCAACAAGGTCTGCGCCTGCTCTCTCCATCTCCAACACATATTTCACGGTGCTGTCCGCATCAGGATCACCCGCAGTCAGGAAAGCGATGAACGCCTTGCCGTTATGATTCATAAACGCCTTGTGAATCTTATTATTTTTAAATTTGTTATCTGTCTGCATGTTTGTTTTCCTCCAAACCATCCAAAGCTCTGTACCCTCGCCCACTGATACCATTACATATGCGAGGCACATGACTTTTTGTTCTCTTTTTACTTAGTCATGAATGTCTACGCCACGGTATCTTGCAATCGCTGCCACATCCTTGTCTCCTCTGCCGGAGATGTTGATGATGATACTCTCATCCTTGCCAAAGTCCTTCGCGATCTTGAGCGCATGTGCCACGGCATGAGCGCTTTCAATGGCGCAAATGATGCCTTCCGTGCGTGCCAAATACTCAAAGGCATCCACCGCCTCATCATCCGTTACGGGTACGTACTGTGCACGCCCAATGTCATGCAGATATGCGTGTTCCGGTCCGATCCCGGGATAATCCAGTCCCGCGGAAATGGAGTACACGGGTGCAATCTGACCATACTCGTCCTGACAGAAATAGGACTTCATGCCATGGAAAATACCAAGACTACCAGTTGCGATGGTTGCTGCAGTCAGCGCCGTATCTACGCCCTTTCCTGCCGCCTCACAGCCGATGAGCTTGACCTCCTTATCCTCAATGAAGTTATAGAATGCGCCCATGGCATTGCTTCCGCCGCCCACGCAGGCGATGACTGCTGCCGGAAGCTTTCCCTCAGCCTTTAGAATCTGTTCCTTCATCTCCTTGCTGATGACACTTTGGAAATCACGCACAATCATGGGGAAGGGATGCGGTCCCATGACAGAGCCAAGGCAATAATGCGTATCATTCACGCGGTTTGTCCACTCTCGCATCGTCTCATTCACGGCATCCTTCAAGGTCATCGTACCGCTGGTCACGGGATGCACCTTCGCACCAAGAAGCTCCATGCGATATACGTTCAGGGCCTGACGATCCGTATCCTCCTTGCCCATGAAGATCTCACACTCCATGCCCAGCAGTGCTGCTGCCGTCGCCGTTGCAACGCCATGCTGTCCGGCACCCGTCTCCGCAATCAATCTTGTCTTTCCCATCTTCTTTGCAAGCAGCGCCTGACCAAGCACGTTGTTGATCTTATGAGAACCCGTATGATTTAAGTCCTCACGCTTTAGGTAAATCTTCGCACCGCCAAGATCCTTAGTCATCTTGTCCGCATAGTACAAAAGGGAAGGTCTTCCTGCATATTCATTAAAAAGCTTTTGCAGCTCCGCATTGAACTCCGGATCCTTCTTATAATGCTCATACGCCTCTTCCAGACGGATCAATTCATTCATCAAAGTCTCCGAAATGTACTGACCGCCATGAATTCCATATCTGCCCTTACTCATCTCTTATTTCCTTTCTTGCTTGGTTCTATACTACTTAATTTTATACTACTTAATTTTTTATACTACTTAGCTTTATACTGCTTAGCTACATATTGCTTAGCTACAATTTTGAAGGTTATTCCTTTTTTTGTTGCTTTTAGGATTACTTTGGCTCTCGCGCATAGTTTCTTGCTATAGAAACTGCAAGCTTCATCTTATCTAGATCCTTCACACCGTCTGTCTCAACACTGCTACTTAAGTCGACGGCGTAAGGACTCAATGATTCGTAAGCCTCATCTATGTTCTCTGCGCTGATCCCTCCAGCAAGGAAAAACTCCTTCGGAAGCGTTCCGCCATAATCTGCCAGCACCTCCGTCAGCACGCTCCAATCAAAGGTTTTTCCTGTTCCCGTACCACTGTCAAAAAGCAGGTAATCCGCTGCTGAATCCAACCACGCTTCCACGGAGTATCGATTCATCATTTTCGCTCTGTTTTGCTCCTCAGCCAGCGCATTCCTTTGTTCCTCGGTCTGCATGGCCTTTCGTTTCTCAGTCTGCATGGCCTTTCGTTCCTCGGTCTGCATGTCGTCTGGTTTCACAAATCGAACTACCTTGATGACTGGTTTCCCTGTCGCTGCCTTGATATATACAATGTCTTCTTCGCTCTCCTGCCCATGAAGCTGCGCCATGTCAATGATGCCTTCCTCAAGGAATTCCACAATTCTGTCTACCGGTTCATTGACAAACACGCCAACTGCCTTGATATTAGGATCCAGCCTGTTTTTGAACTCTCTAGCCGTGTCCATCGTGATGCTCCTGCGAAATCCTTGCGTCAGGATAAACCCGACATAATCCGGCTGCGCCTCATTAGCATAGAAAATGTCCTCCAGCCTTCTTAGACCGCATATTTTTATTTTCATATCTTCCAACTTCTTTCCTGTCGAGATTTAGCTGCGTCCGGCAAGTTCATCCAGCATTTTCTTTTTATCAGGGCTTCGCATCAGTGTCTCTCCGATCAGAACTGCGTTCACGCCGCCCAGCTCCAGTCTTGCAATGTCCGCGCGTGTCTTCATGCCACTCTCTGACACAAACAGGCGATCCCTCGGAACCAACTCACGAAGTCTGACGGAGTTTTGTAGATCTACCGTAAAATCCTTTAGATTTCGATTGTTGACGCCAATGATCCTCGCACCGGACCGAAGTGCCATCTCAACCTCCTGCTCGTCATGCGTCTCTACCAGCGCTGCAAGTCCAAGCTCCTTTGCAAGTCCAAGATACTCGGAGAGCTCCATGTTCGAGAGTAGTGCACAGATGAGAAGCACTGCGTTCGCGCCCATCTCCTTTGCCTGATACAGCATGTAGGCATCCACCGTAAAGTCCTTGCGCAAAATCGGGATGCTGACCTCATGGCGAATCTCCCGAAGGTAGTCATCGCTCCCTTGAAAATAAAACGGCTCCGTCAGAATCGACATGGCACTTGCGCCCGCCTTCTCATACTCCTTTGCAATCTCCAAATACGGAAATTCCTTTGCGATAAGGCCCTTCGACGGTGACGCCTTCTTTACCTCACAGATAAAGCTCATCCCCTCCTTCGCCAACGCCTCCTCAAAGACTATGTCGCCACACTTCTTCTCTTCCTTCTCCTTCGCCAGAAACTCTCGCACAGCAGCCTTTAACTCCTGCTCCGATACATGCCTCTTTTGTACTTCAATTCTCTCTCTCGTCTTCCCCGCTATTTCATCTAATATCGTCATAGTCTTATTTCCCTTTAGTCGTATACTCACTCTTGCTCTTATTACTTACTTTTATTTTCTGTACTTATCGACTATGTTTACCCTTCAATTTCGCCCGCATATTTGTTGCCTTGATAACCCATTCCATACCATAATCTTTCGACAACCTCGAGGGGAAGGACCAGATTCATCCTTCTCAGGTATGTGTGCCAAGCGTCGGTACTAAGGTGCTACCTAAGCCGAAGGAGGGACCCACGAAGTGGGAAGATGCCTTCTGCGCTTGTCGCTGCACCCATAGCGCGAGCGTGCCTGAAAGGACAATCTGGCCCAGCCCTCGAAGTTTCTAAAGCACTTACTTATTTGTCAAGGCAACGAACTCCTCCATCTTCTTGTAGGCATTGCCGCCGTCAATGGTCTGCGCCGCAAGCTGTACGCCTTCCTTGATGGAATCAGCCTTTCCTGCCACGTATAATGCAGCACCGGCATTCATGAGCACTGCCGTTCTCTTGCCGCCCTTTTCCTCACCGCAAAGAACTGCCTTTGTGATCTCCGCATTCTCCGCAGGTGTTCCGCCGAGTAAATCCTTTTGTCCGCAATGCTCTAATCCCATATCCTCCGGCGTAATCACGTACTTCTTAAACGTGCCATGATCAATCTCACAAATTGCCGTCTCACCCACTGCGGAAATCTCATCCAGCTTTTCCCTGCCAAATACTACCAGTCCTCTCTGGATTCCAAGGTTGGAAAGCACCCTGGCCAGGGGCTCTAACAGGCTTTCATCATATACGCCAAGAACAATCATGGACGGACAAGCAGGATTGGTCAGAGGTCCTAAAATATTGAAGATCGTGCGGATTCCAAGCTCCTTACGGATGGGTCCGACATACTTCATGGCACTGTGATATTTCTGTGCAAACAGGAAGCAAATGCCTGCCTCATTCAGTACCTCAATGCTCTTTTCCGGCTCAATCGTAATATTGGCACCGAGTGCCTCCAGACAATCTGCAGCACCGGATTTTGAGCTTGCCGCACGGTTGCCGTGCTTTGTCACGGGTACGCCTGCTGCCGCAATGACCATGGCGGAGGTCGTCGAAATGTTAAAGGAATTTGCGTTGTCTCCGCCAGTTCCAACGATCTCCAGCGTAGGTCTGTCCGCATGAAGCTTTAAGCTGTGATCCCGCATGGCCTCCGCGCTTCCCGTGATCTCCTCAATGGTCTCGCCCTTCATGGAAAGTGCGGTCAGATATGCACTCTTTTGAACCTCGGAGGTATTGCCATCCATGATCTCATTCATCACGGCCTTCGCCATGTCATAACCGATATCCTCCTTTTTGCTTAGGAGAATGATTGCCTTCTTAATCATCTCAGCGGAAGGCTTCTTCTCAGGTTCAGGCTGGACAGGCGTCTCGGTTCCCTTACCAAGGAAATTTTCCAAAACGCGATTTCCTTCCGGAGTCAAAATGGATTCCGGATGAAACTGCAGACCGTAAACCGGAGCACTCACGTGTTCAACTGCCATGATCTCGCCGTCTGCCGTGCGTGCCGTCACCTTAAGGCATTGCGGCAAAGTCTCCTCCTGCGCGGAAAGGGAATGATATCTTCCCACCGTCATCTCGTCATGCATGCCCTGAAAAAGCTTGCTTGAAACGTCGAGCTTCGCAACGCTCTGCTTACCATGCATCAGCTCCTTTGCATATGTAATCTTCCCGCCAAATGCCTCACAAATGGCCTGATGTCCCAGGCAGATGCCAAGCATGGGAATTTTCCCTGCAAACGTCTTTACCACTTCCTCACAAATACCCGCATCCGCAGGTCTTCCTGGGCCAGGCGACATGATGATATAATCTGGCGCAAGCTTTTCAATTTCCTCCACGGTCATCTCATCGTTTCTGATTACCTTTACGTTAGGTTCAATGGCACCGACCATCTGGTATACGTTATAAGAAAAACTGTCATAGTTATCAATCAATAAAATCATTTTGCACCTCCTGCTTATGCTTGATCACCACGCCGGCACCACTGGCTCTGACGCTTTGATCCTCCAAGTTGTCTTCCCGCTTCTTACTCCATTCCATCGCTGGCTGCGATGAGTGCTTCCCTGACGGCCGCTGCCTTTTGCATGCACTCCTGATACTCTTTTTCCGGAACGCTGTCTGCAACAATTCCGGCACCGACGCGAATGAATACCTTACCATTCTTTGCAAAGGCCAAACGAATACCAATGCAGGTATCCAGATTTCCCGTAAAGGAAAGATATCCGATGGCGCCTCCATAGATACCGCGCTTGTTATTTTCCAGCTCGTTAATGATCTCACATGCACGAAGCTTCGGCGCACCCGAAAGCGTTCCTGCCGGCAAAATCGCGTCTACGCAATCCAGCGCATCCTTTCCCTCTGCAAGTTGCCCACTGACGGTGGAACCAATATGCATCACGTGGGAGTATCTTTCAATTCCCATATGTTTCTCGACCTGTACCGTTCCAAGGCGGCTTACCTTGCCAATGTCGTTTCTTCCCAGATCAACCAGCATATTGTGTTCTGCCTTTTCCTTCTCATCTGCCAGCAGTTCCTTTTCCAAGGCTGCATCCTCTTCCGGGGTTGCACCGCGTTTTCTTGTTCCTGCAAGCGGATAGGTAAATACTCTGTCGCCTTCGAGCTTTACCAATGTCTCAGGGCTTGCTCCCGTGAATTCTCCGTCCGCGCCAGAAAAATAAAACATGTACGGGGAAGGATTGTTCGTCCGAAGCACCCGATAGGCATCCAGAAGACTTCCTTCCATGTCAGCCTCCATGCGGTTGGAAAGAACCACCTGAAAGATGTCACCCTCCTTGATATAGTGCTTTCCCTTTTCCACCATCTCGCAGTACTGCGTTTCATCAAACAGAGAACGGAACCCGGAGGTAAGCTTTAGCCGGTCTTCCTTTGCTCTCTCCCCTGTTTCGATCAGGCGCTTTGTATTCTCTAACTCAAGCAATGCCTTATGATAATTGATTTCCAGGTCATTCGTCTTGATGTTGGTGATCAGGATGATCTTCTGACGGAAATGATCAAATGCAATCACCTTGTGAAACAGCATCAAATTCACGTCGGAAAATCCCTCTTCGTCCTTCGCATCAAGCTTAAGGCTAGGCTCCGCATACTTGATGTAATCATAAGAAAAATATCCAACCAATCCTCCGGTAAAGCCAGGGAGCTCTGACAGCTGTGGGCTTGTATTATCCTTCATGATCTCACGGATGCAGGTCCTAACGTCCTTCGTCTCCTGCTGCGTCGTAAGAGATGTTTTGATCGTAGTCACGCCATTTCTGCAGGAGAGCTCAAGCAGGGGATCATATCCCAAAAAGGAGTATCGGCTCCAACGCTTCTGGGAATCCGCACTCTCTAGCAGGTAGACATGGCGGCTGACCCTTTTTAAGATACGAAGAATCTCGATCGGCGTCTTCGCATCACCGTAGATTTCCGTAGCGAGAGGAATCACGCCGTAATTTCCTGACTCCGCAAGCCTCTTACATTCCTCTAATGTCTGATTCACCTTCATGTTGTAGCCTCCTTGATTTATATTTTTTTGTTTCACGTTCGTTCGGGCGAAAACAAATGTGCGTACTTAAGTTTCTCACTCATAAAAACCATCTGCTTCGCAGATGTCGTCGCTTCGCGACTTCATGTTTTTATTTCGTTTACGCTCGGCAAGAAACAAATGCCCGCTTCGCGGTCGCTTGTTTCTTTTTCCTCGCTAAAAAAAGTCCTTGACAATATCATCTAGATACTGTCAAGGACGGGTTATTTTTTCTCCCGCGGTGCCACCTTGATTCACTCCCTTTTCGGGTAGTGCTCTTGTCGGATACGAACATATCCTGTGCAATTTACGCATGCCTAACGTCGCCCCATACTCTGAAGTCTGCCTTCGCATTCCTCATTTCTAAGCGCCCTCCGTGGTCCATTTAACAGCCTGCATTTCCAACCTTTCTCAGCATCCGGTCTCTCTGTAAGCGCATCTACCGTTTTTATCTCCACTTCCTCGGTTTCGTCCGCTATTCAATTGTTGAAGATTTATTTCTTCCTCACTTGAAAAGAATCATAACTCTGTCACTTTAAATTGTCAATATATTTTTTTCATTTCCATATATTTTTTTTATTTCCATTTTTTTATCATCGTTCCTGTCACCTTAGGTTACTAATTGCGTCCCATGCGAGCATCCCCACACCAATTTACTCAATTCCCTTCAAGGTCTCTACCATGTCTAGTCGGCGGATCTTTTTCTGGAAGAGAAACCCGACCAACAGGGAAATCACCAGCACAAATGCCCCTGACACAAAATACTCAAAGGCTCCTGCCATCACCTGATAATCCATGCTGTCTCCGTTAGAGTCAAACATGAATTGCAAGAGCTTCGTTCCAAAGGGTGCTCCGAGGATGATGCCGATCACGGAGAGCCAAAGGTTTTGCAGAGACAAAAGTCTCCTGATGGCTCCCGTCTGGAAGCCCAATACCTTTAACGTTGCAAATTCCTTGACTCTTTCGTTAAAGGACAGGTTGCCGCTGTTATAGAGAACGACGACGGGAAGCACCATGGCAAAGACGAGGAACACGCCAAGCACCAGATAAATCATCTGCATCATGACGTCAAAGCTCTCACGCAGGTCTGCATCATCATGTACGGCCAGCACGCCCTTGGCATTTCTTACGTCAACGCCCGGATCAGCATCCTTCGTATACAATACCGTCGGCTGGTAGGTTGCTCCCGTCCTTTCATAATCCTCACGCAGCATGGTGATGCCCTGCAGGTTGGGATTTCTGTTGATCAGTCCGATCCTTGCCTCGTACCAATCGTTCTTTTCATAGAGATGCCAATAAATGGCATCTCCTACCTTCAGGTCAAATTCTTCCGCCAGCTTTTTGGTAATTGCAACGGTTCCCGGCGTAAGCTCGGCAAGCCTTTGTTTTTCATCCGTCAGGCGAAACAGATTTTTCCCTTCCGTAACAATAAGCACCGTCGATTTTCTCTCGGTAGATTTTGCATTTTCCTTCACGGATAATTCCACGGCAGCCGTTTGAACGAGTTCGCCGTCCACCTGCTCCCGAAGCTCCTGCGCTCTTTCCAATGTCACGTCGCCGTCAAAATCAATCTGCGCCTTGAAATTCTGGAGCTTTTCAAAGGTCCAGTCAGCAGCATTTTGAATCGTTGTCAGCGACGAAAACGCCGCAACCATCATCATCATTCCTGCTGCCGTTCCAAGGACACCCATCACTGCGCGAAGCTTTCCACGGGAGATGTCGCGCAGATTGTATTGCACGTTAAAGCCAAGTCGATTCCAAAAGGGAAGGTTCTCGCACAGAATCTTCTTTCCTGCCTTCGGCGCTGCGGGTCTAAGACTTTCCGCAGGACGGACCACCATCACCTTACGACAGCTTAAGTAAGTTGCCCCCGTACAGGCCAATACGATGAGCACGACCACGACGAGAAAGCTTCCATCCATCTCCACGGACCATCCTGGGATGTAATACCATGCGCGAAACACCTTCGCGATAAAATCTCCAAGGACATAGGTTCCAAGAATAAGTCCCGCGATGGCCCCTAAAAAAGATACCCAAAAGCTATAACTCAGATAATGCAGGATGATCTTACTTCTTCTCATGCCCAGGGCCCGCAGCGTTCCGATCTGCGTCCTTTGCCGTGAAATCAAACGATTCATGCTTGTCATGATCACGAGGAGCGCAATGGCAATAAATACGGTGGGGAAGCTCACGGCAAATTGATCATGTTGAGACAGTTCATCTGCCATCACCTTGATTCCTGCAATGTCATCTCTGTCGCAAAGGACGGCATAATCCCCGTTCAAAGCATCTGAGATCTCCTGTTCCATCTCCTGAACGTTCCTGCCGTCTGTCGTAAAAATGATCTCGACATAGGGAAGCATCTGACGGAGCTTTTCCTCGGAAATCTCATCCACAAGCTTTAATAATTGTTCCTTAGTGATGCTTTCCCGCGCGATACCGAGCTTTTCCATGGCTTCCAGCTTTTCCCGTACAAGCTCTGAATGCTCTACCGCATCCTCCAGCGTCAGTTCCCCCTTCTTGATCATGCTTTTCACGTAATCCTTCACGGGAAATTCGCGGTATGCCATATAGATCACGCTGATATTTTTTGTCACTACGTCGAGATCCTTATCTGCCTTCATATACTGATACTCCGGTGCTACAATCAGTCCCGCAATTTCCTTTGTCATCTCAATGCCGCGATAGACAAAGGTGAAGGAATCTCCCACCTTGAGATTCCAGGCATTTGCAAAGCTTTCTGACATCCAGATCGCGTTTTCACGGGAAAGATCAAATTCGGTTCCCGAAACATAAAATGGCTTGGAGACAATCGCTTCATCCATTAGATACACTTCCAGCTGCGCCTGATCATGTTCCTTTGCATTTGCGGTTACGTGCATGCGACGCTGCGCATCCTTTATGTCCTTTAGGGATCTGATCTTCTCAAGCGCCTCTTCGCTAAAGCCCTCTCCGTAAATCCAACCGTCTGCCATGTTGGTCACAAGGTACATGTCCTTCTGTTTGTGATATGCGCTGACATTGCTTGCCTTCATGCAGGCAAACAACATGACTGCCAGCATGGCTAAAATAAAAATTGAGAGGAACTGCCCGAAATTTCTCAGAATCTCTCTTCTCATTTTTCTAGATAACATGATGAAAATACCTCCTATCTCCTTACCTCTAAGAAATCGTTACCACTCAACCTCTCTAACAGGTACGGGGGATTCATTTAGGCGAATTTCCCTGACCTTTCCATTCTTCATGCGAATCACCTTGTCGGCGCATTTCGCGATATCAGCATTGTGCGTTACCAGAATGACCGTCTTATGCTGCTCCCAGCAGAGCTTTTGCAAAAGCTCCAGTACGATGACACCCGTCTCGGAATCCAGTGCTCCCGTTGGTTCGTCGCCCAAAATGATCTTTGGATTCTTGGCGAGCGCTCTTGCGATGGAAACACGCTGTTGCTCTCCGCCGGACATCTGAGCGGGGAACTTGTTGCGATGCTTTTCGAGTCCTACGGACTTTAGCAATTCTTCCGGATCTCCGGCATTCTTTACAATGTTTTTAACAAGGGCAACATTTTCATAGGCCGTAAGCGAAGGCAACAGATTATAGAACTGAAAAATAAACCCAACCACGTCTGCACGATATTTGGAAAGCTGCTTGTCATTCATGGAGGATACCATCTCTCCAGCCACCTCCACCGTCCCCGAGGTCGGTACGTCCATGCCGCCCAGCATGTTCAGCACGGTCGATTTTCCTGCTCCTGACTGACCAAGGATCACGACAAACTCTCCTTCGTCAATGGTAAAGCTGACGTGATCATTCGCCAGCTGCTGCCCCTCACCCTGACCATATTTCTTAATGACATCCTTGAATTCCACAATTTGCTTCTGATTGCTTCTATCTCTCATGATGGTTCTCCCTTCTTTTGGTTTCACAGATTCGTCACTCTAACATTTTCCCCGGGCAATGACATTCCATTTTCTAAACCGATCTCTTAATTCTCTTATGTGTTTTGAGGAAAGTTAGTTGTTTCTTACTCGACTACATTCTAATTCTACCCCTATCGCTTGTCAATGCAAAAATTGAGATTTTTCTCAATTTTGTGAAAATTGAACAATTCCTCAACTTTATAATCATATAAATTTGAGATTTTCCTCAATATTTGAAGGAAAGCATTGCAAACCAGCACCATAACGTGCTTTAATGATACTAGGTTTTCTGGTATTTTTATGCCTTTATGAGCAATGGACAAGTTAATAAAAGCTGTAGGCTGGCTTGAGGCATGTCAAAACAAGAGCAGGCCAGTGGGATCGACCGAACGAAGAACGGGGTAAACATGGCGAAGAATAGGGTAAACATGGCGAAAAGTGAAAAAATGGGAAAAAATGAAATAAAAGAAAAGACGGTCAATGAGCCGAAGCAAAAGCGTTCCATTGAGACGAGAAATAAAATCCTGGAAGTCGGTTCCATGCTGATTTTGCAAAAAGGGTATCACAATGTAACAACGGATGACATTGCAAGGGCTGCAGGACTTTCCACAGGCATCGTCTACCATTATTTTAAGGACAAGAAGGACATTCTCCTCGTGGCCTTGGATCAACGTGCAAATGCCATGTATCAAGGCTTTACGGAGAAATACGCGCAGGCATCGCTCACGGATCTTGATGAATTTTTTAACGCGATCTTTGACTTTCTGCTGGACTATCATAAAAAGTTTTGGATCATCCATGAGGAGTTGGAATCCCTCTATCACAGTGATGCGGAAATTGCCGCTAAGATTGATGCCTTCTGGCAAAAAACATATCTTTCCATTACGGCGCTTTACGTCAAAAAAAGCGGCAAGCCCGAGCATGCCGCTGAAAAGACGAGGATCGCTATAGATCTGATTGAGGATTATTGTCACGCCTGCATGAATCCCGTCGTCGAAGGATTAGATCAGGATTATATGCGAAAAGTCGTCATTTCCATCATAAAAAGCCTGCTGTCCTAAGCCTCGTCATTATTTGACATAAATGGCAGGTTACCATTACCCCTGCGTCGGTTCTCCCGTGGGCGAAAGAAGCTGTGCATTTCTAAGCGTGCAATACATATAATCTCCTTCCTGATAGGTATCAAACACACCATACACCGTAATTTCAGCGTTCAGTTCAGGATAATCGTTTGGATAGACATAATCTCCCGAAAGTACGAATTCAATTCCCTGCGCGCAGCATGCCGTTGCGTCCTTGATCAGGCAGGAAAAATACTCGTTACCCGTGGTTTCATCTTGAAAATACTGAAAGCTTCCCTGCATCTTTACCGTCTTTCCCAGATACTTGTCGGGCGTCACCATCATGTTGTAAACTTCAGAATAAACCATGGTACTGGAAAGCGTTGTCAAATCCACGTCAGCGGCTTCTTGCGTCTTGACCTGTTCAGACACGTCTGTCTTTTTCTCGGAAGACACCCCCGCTTGATTCTCGCTCTTAGTCTCCTTTTCCTTGGCATCGCTCGTCTGCACGTCCTGAGCCTTTTCCTTTTTCAGCTTGTCAGCATTCTCTGCCATCTGCCCATTCAAAAGGTCCTTCACGTTCGAGGTTGACGGAGTATTCCGTTTTTCTGCGCTCCCATCCTCTTGACCACAAGCAGCCAGAGCAATTAGCATTGTCAGCATTAAGAAACCTCGCATCCATTTTTTCATTTTTTGATTCCTCCCATGATTTTTCCGATAATACAGGATAGTACAAAAGCGACCACGTCCACGGCGACTATGGTGGATCCAACAGGTGTTCCCGCCAGAATGGAAATGAGGATTCCCAACAGGGCACAGTTGACGGAAAGAACTGCCGAGCAAACCGTTACTGCTTTAAAATTGCCAAACATCCGCATCGCCGACAGGGCGGGGAAAATCACAAGTGCCGAGATCAAAAGAGATCCCACGAGATTCATGGCCAGCACGATGATGACCGCGATGATCGTAGCAAGCAAAAGCCGATACGCTTCGACCCTCATGCCGGTTGCCTTGGCAAAGCTCTCGTCAAAGGTCACCGCAAAGATACGATGGTAAAACAGGAGGAATACCAAAACTACCACGATGGACAAGCCGATGCAAATCCATACCTCCTCGTCCGTCAGGGTAAGGATCGAAGTTGAGCCAAACAAGGTACTGCAAACGTCGCCCGCTAAATTCGACGAGGTTGAGAAAATATTCATAATCAAATATCCAAAGGCAAGGGCTCCAACGGAAATCATAGCGATTGCCGCATCTCCCTTGATCTTTGTGTTTTGTCCTGTCCGAAGCAGAATAATGGCGCTGAGAATGGTGATCGGAAGGATAAGCAGCATGTCATTGGTCATCTTTAAGACTGCCGCAATCGTCATGGCCCCAAACGCCACGTGAGACAATCCATCGCCAATGTAGGAAAATCTTTTTAGCACGAGCGTCACGCCAAGAAGTGACGAACAAAGGGCGATCAGGATGCCCACAACCAATGCATTTTGTACAAATGGAAATTTTAGGTAGGTCAGTAAGGTTTCAAGCATGGCGATCTCCTTTCTCCATCTCCACGGATCCCCCTTTCTTCTCATGAAGGACAAACAGTTTTCCCAATTCACTTTCCAAATAGGCTTCCTTACTGCCAAAAAAAGAAGGCGTACCCAAATGTAGCACGTGACTAGCATATTGCACTGCAACCTCCACGTCATGAGAAATCATAAGAATGGCAACACCCTCCTGATTCAGCTTCTGAATCAGTTCATACATTTCCATCGTTGCATTGGGATCCAGTCCCGTCACGGGTTCATCCAGCACCAGCACCTTTTGCGTGGCACAGAGGGCTCTGGCAAGCAACACTCTTTGCTGTTGCCCGCCAGAAAGCTCACGATAGCTTCGCCTTGCAAGCCGTGTGATCCCCATCCGCTCCATATTTTCAGTTGCAAGCTTCTTCTCTTCCTTCCCGTAAAACGGATGCCATTCTCGTCTTCCGAGGCACCCGGAAAGAACAATCTCCCAGACGGAAGCCGGAAAATCCTTTTGGACCACCGTCTGCTGCGGCAAATAACCAATTTCATTGCTTGTCAAACCATCCTGCAACAGGATTTCACCGTTCAGAGGCTTTTGCAGGTGAAGGAGGGTTTTCATCAGGGTAGTTTTTCCCGAACCGTTCTCCCCTAAAATGCAAAGGTAATCACCCTTATTCACCGTAAAATTGATATTTTCTTCCACAACCTGACCTTCATATCCTACTGCCAGGTTTCTCACCGTAATCAGGCTCATGTCTTGTCCTTTCCGAAAAATCCAAGTTATTGAATCGCCTTCTTTAATACCTCGAGGTTGCCCGTCATGATTTTAAGATAGGTGGTTCCGTTTTTGACATCCTGCATGGTCGTTGCCTGCATGGAATCCATGGTCAGGATTTCTTGGTTCTTTGCCTTAGAAGCCGTGCGAATCGTCTCAGCAATTTTGTGATTTTTGCCTTCTATCGTCATAATGGCAGGTAGCTTTAATTCATCGAGCTTTCCCGCGAGGAAGGTTACGGTTTCGAAGCTGGCTTCCGACTCAGCGGAGCATCCTGCAAAGGCCGCATAATAACTCAAACCATAATCATCCACCAAATACCGGAAGGGAAATCTGTCACCAAAAAGGAGCGTCTTGTAGGTAGCCTTCTGCGTTGCCGCCACATATTCCTGATCCAGTGCAGAAAGCTTGGTTTGATAGCTCTCCAGGTTTGCTTGATAGGTCTCCTTATTCTTTGGATCGAGTTCGCAAAGAGCATCCGTAATCACGTTGCAGATGACCGACGTGTTTCTAAGAGAGAGCCATACATGCTCGTCCATCTCTTCCTCGTGATCATGATCGTGGTCGTGATCATCGCCATCCCCGTGGTCATGGTCATCGCCGTCCTCATGATCATCGCTGTCTTCATGGTCATGGTCATCTCCGTCCTCATGGTCGTGGTCATCGCCGTCCTCATGGTCATGATCATCGCCATCCTTATGGTCGTGGTCATGCTCCATGCCCTCCACGATTTCTTCAGCCTTCACGGCATCGCCGAGCGCCTCCAAAAGGTTGATTACCTTCATGTTCTGATTGGTTACCTGCTTTAATGCATCTTCTACCCACTCGTCTGACTCTCCGCCGACATAAACAAATAGGTCGCAGGTTGAAATTTTCATAATGTCACTTACCGTCGGCTGATAGCTATGCAGATCCACGCCATTATCCAAAAGCATGGTGAGATTCGCCCTGTCACTCCCGCCAACCAAATTACATACCCAATCATATTCCGGGAAAATTGTTGTTACAATTTCCAGCTTTTGATCCGAACCATTTTGCTTTGCATTTGCTCCCTTTGCCTCTACCTGTTTTCCGCACGCGCTAAGACTAGCTGCCATCAAAATGACAACTAAAAAGAGTGCCAAATATTTTTTCATTTGACAGTACCTCCGTTTTCTCTATATTCATTTTTTTAGTTGGGAAAATAATGGATTCTCTACAGAGAAAAACTAAGAAATCAATTATTCAGACGCACTTTTTTCGTGATCAGCGTCCCAATGACTGCCTTGCGAGAGGTCAATACCGCCATCGTCAAAAACAGCGAAAGGATCATGCAAACGATGGCATCCTGCAGGCCGTCGAGCTTAATCGAGGAGACCATCTCCTCGCAAATTTCCAGACAAAAACAGATCTCACACTCCTCGCCGGAGCAATCGTGCCTTGCCTCACTCGCCATAAAAAACAGCATGAAAAGAACGCTGCTAAACACGGCTGCAGCGAGAATTATTGCACCTATTCTTTTCCAGCTCTCACCATACTGCTTCATCCGCTCTCCTGTTTTCATGACAAGCATGTTTCTAAATGCAATCCATTTGCATTTAGAACTATATCACTTTTCCATCATTTGTCAAGTCAAAAATATTTTTAGTCACAAAATGCCTGCCTCTGACCCAGACCATGATTCACTTCGGAATACTGTCCAGGACGCAGGCCGCCCCAAAACCAACCTTTTCATTAGGGTAAACCATTTCTCCCCTGATGGGCTGCGCTCCCCTTCGCAGGTATGCCTTTATTTTTTCCCCATAAAGATAGGGATCATTCCCTCTTACGATTCCCCATTCCATGAGAAGGGCAGCGCTGCCGCTGACGATGGGCGTACTAAAGGAGGTTCCCGTAAAATATCCATATCCTCCGAAGGGATCTGGCGCCAAAACGTTCACGCCAGGGGCCACGACGTCCGGCTTTATGCTTCCGAATCCAATCCTCGTCCCAAGAGGCGCGTTCACGTCATACCCACGCCCTGAAAAATCTGCATAGGAATCAAAGGACGCATCATATGCCCCCACGGTGACGACCTTTGCAGCCGTAGAGGGAATGGTCAGCGTGGCCTCAGGCGTTGGCTCCAAAAAGCCCGTTCCACGGCTCCTTGTCACGGAGGCAGGCAAATAGAAAAAAAATTGCCCCGTCACAATTCTGACAGGTTCCAAAATAAATCGCCAAATTCCCTCTGGCAAGTACTCCCCTTCCCGCACGGGAAGAAATTCCAGATAAATCTCCTGCGATGCTGAATAGGGTGTTGGTTCCCCAAAATACACCAATATCTTGACGTTTTCCACGCGCAGGGTATAGCCTCCTCCGCCTGCATCCTGCCTCTCCGGCATAAGGCTTACCACGCTTCCGCCTGGAGAGCGCAGGGAAATCCGAAATTCATCGCAGTAGCGCTTCCAAAGCTGTACGCTTATACTTCTCTCAAATCCAGCCATCGCAAGATCTATGATGTTTCGCCCCGTGAGCTTACCTGCAACATGGCCGGCGGCATTCCCTTCATTTCCGCTTCCCACGCAGATCACCGTGCGCCCGATCTCTGCTGCATTATCTAAGAATCGCTCCAGCAGAGAGCTTCCGTCATGAGCCCCATAGGTATTTCCAAAGCTCAGATTGATTACCATCGGTTCTCCAAGCTCCCTCCCCTTGCGAATGCAATAGGTCACGGCACGCATGATCTCTGTTGTCTTAGAATACCCCGCCAGGGCCCCGTTATTTCCACCAAGCTTTACGATCACAAGATCTGCCCCTGGTGCCACGCCCTGATATCCTTCCGTTCGCGTTGCCGCAGCGATTCCAGCAACGGCCGTTCCATGACCGCTGACGTCAATGGTCGGCATGCGTTCAAATCGTTCTCTCTCAGAAGAGAGACGAAGTGTTTCATTGATCCAGTTTTCATCAAATTCCACGCCCTCAAGAAATCCCGCCGGAGGGCCTGGCAGCTTCCGCACCATTTGCGTCTCTCCAATCCCTTCTTCCGTATCCGCATCATTTTTCGGAAGCTCCTCGCCTGCATCCAGTGTCTGATCCCAGAAAAACCGAATGCGCGTTGTTCCGTCTTCCCTTCGAAACTCAGGCCGCTGATAGGTAATCCCGCTGTCGATCACCGCCATCAAAACGCCCTTCCCACTCAAAAAAGGGTCCCTTGCAGTCACGCCTGCGATACATGCGCGAGCTGAGGGACCCTCCTGAACATAATAAAAATTCTTAGGCTTTTCCACATATTCAATTTGCGGATGGGCACAGGCCCTTTCCACATAGCCTTCCGGTACTGTCAAAATCGCATATCCTGCGATCAAAGGCTCCAACACGATTCCTGTCCCAATTCGCTTGAAAGAAGCGGTCAGGTCATCGGGGTTACCATTGTACTTAATGATGAGTTCCCAGGTTCTCATCTGCGCATCAAATCCCACGTTCAAGTCTACCGTCTGTTCTCTTTCGATTTCAGGGGTATCCAATGCGAGATTCAATTGATTTTCTAACTTTTGGGACAAGGCGATTCCCCTTTTGCGCGGCTTATCATAGCATATGCCAGGTTGCCATTTTCGATTCCATACTCCTTGCCATGAGGAGCCCCGCGTTTCCTTCGACCGACGTTTCCTTCGTCCGGCTTCTCCTACTCCGTCTCCTCTTCTATGAAGTACATTCTGGCTCCGTAATCAGGGAAATAACGAACCTGGTCATTATAGCCCGTACCACCGTAGGGCTGTTTCAAATGGACGCCGCCATGCAGAAGCACGTCGCCGCGCAGGAGATAATTTTCCGTCTCCCCATCCATCTTCACAAATTTCGCCACAACATTGTGTAACAAGGAATCCTGCTTGATATGGATCGGTGCCTGCGTATTGACAAGGTCACCAAAGCTCTTAATGTTATGCTTCATTTCGCGATTGGTAAAGCGATAGGTTTTTTCAGGACGTAAAGCCCTGGCGCGAATGCGGTAAGAATGATTGTTCGGAATGGCAAAGCGTTGCAGCAAAGCGATCACTTCCCTTGACTGATCCTCGGATACGCAATACCATTCTTGCAAATTGCCCGCGCCTTCCCACAGATTGCTTGCGCCTTCCCATTTCTTCCCACTTTCCGCAAAGCTTCTGCCACGAATCCATTGTCCAAACTGCAGAACGCTTCTCCAATTCTTATAGAGTTCGATTTGCGCCTTAATAGTCTCCAAATCCTCTTTTTTTGCATCGCACAAATTACACTCATAGCCCAGGACACCAAAGACTGCCACGGCAAAGCGCGTATCCAAAGGCGTAACGCGCAGGGTTTGATGATTTGGACAGGAGGATACGTGCGCACCCATCACGGATTGCGGGTATCCATAGCTATATCCGTTTTGAATCTCAGCCCGGCACATGGCATCCGTATTGTCGCTCGCCCAGATTTGAGGGAAATAACACAAAATGCCGAGATCAAATCGATTTCCGCCCGAAGCACAGCCCTCGAATAAAATCTCAGGGAATGCCTGCGTCAGCTCCTGCATGCAGTGATACAGGCCCATTTGATATCTGTGAGCCACCTCTCCCTGCTGCTCCTTTGGCAGCGCCTGCGAATAGACGTCGCTGAACACACGGTTCATGTCCCACTTGACATAAGCGATGTTTGCAGATGAAAACACACGCTTCATCTCCTCGATGATATACTGCTGTACCTCCGGATTACTCAGATCAAGCACTCTTTGATTTCTGCCTTCACTGTGAGCCTTTCCGGGAATCTCCATAACCCATTCCGGATGTGTGCGGTACAGCTCACTGTCCACGTTCACCATCTCCGGCTCCACCCAGATTCCAAATTGCATGCCCAGGGCATTGACTTTTTTTGCCAGGCCCTGCAGACCATTGGGCAGTTTTTTCTTATTCTCCGTCCAATCTCCTAAGGACGAAGTGTCGTCATCCCGCTTTCCGAACCATCCGTCGTCCATGACAAAGAGCTCGATTCCAACGCTCTTTCCCGCCTCAGCCAGCCTTAACAGCTTGGATTCGTTAAAATCAAAATAGGATGCCTCCCAGCTATTTAGGAGAACGGGCCTCTCCTTCTTCTTCCAGCTTCCGCGTACGATATGCTCACGCACAAAGGCATGCAAGTTTTTACTCATGCCGTTTCGCCCTGCATTGGTATAGGTCATGACCGCCTCAGGTGCTTCCAGTCGCTCTCCCGGTGCAAGTACCCACGAAAATCCGCAAGGCTGTATTCCGCTGACCACCCTCGTTTTCCCATAGGAACTGACCTCCATGGCTTCATAATGGTTTCCGCTGTAGATCAAATTGAAACCAACGCAGGGACCAAAGTCTTCACTTGTTTCCGACTTCTCCAAAAAGAAAAACGGATTGACACGATTAGAGGAGGTCCCAGACATCGAGGAAAGCACATATTTCCCGCCCGTGAGAGGAATGCGATTCGCATGCATCTCACGCGCCCATGCCCCCGTAAAGCTTCGCACGGCATAGTCATCCTCTTCCAAATCCACCAAAAGACTAAGAAGCCGTTCCACCGTCACACTGTCGCTCCCGTCATTTTGGAGCACGGCACTTCTCGTGATCACGTTGCAATCCTCATACACCCAATAATATAATTCCAGCGTCAGCTTCTGCCACTTGTCCTTCAAAACAACCTTTAGCTGCTGTACCTGATCTGATTCATCATATGATCCAGGGAGCGTGACAAACATCTTCTTTCCCGTGCTGATTTCATGACTGTCATACACGAAATCCAGCGTTCTCACGCTATCCCTTGCGACAACCTCCACCATCGGCTCCCGCATGTCACCCTTACCTAGGGCCGAACACTCCAGGCCACAATACTCTGGTGAAAAGCTCTTGTCCTCTTGGTCATAGCACAACGCATTTCCAGGCGCAAACACCTGCTTCTCCGCCAGCGCCTCCACCTGCCCCTCCGCAAGCCGCTCTTCGCCAAGCAAATCTATTCGCTCCCCATAGTATACATGCTCTAACAGCCCATTCCCCCGCACCCGAAAAACATATGATGTATCACGTGTTGACAATTCAAAGCATTGATTCTGTTCTCTAATCATTTTCTTTCCTCTCACTTATCGACCATAATAAAATGGCATTTAGTTTAGACTTTCTTTCTATCTCGAGGGGCTGTTTGAATAGTCCCTTTCAGGCATGTGTCCCAAGCGTCGGTACTTAGGCGACGTCTTTTGGCGCCTTAGTACCGCTACGCTGGACCCATAGCGCGAGCGTGCCTGATAGGGACTTTCAAACACAGGCCCCGAGTTAGCCGAATTCCAAACTAAATGCCATTGCCCTACCCTACTTATGAAGCTGCTCGGCGATCTCTTGCACCTTCTCCTCGGTAAGGATAAACTTCTTTGCGAAGATTGCAATTGCGATAAAGAGTCCAATGACTGGCAGAATGGTCATGGTCATGCGAAGCCCAAGCTTTGCACTTGCGCTGACGTCCTTAGCGAAGTCAATGACCTGCTCCGCCTCCGTCGTGTCCTGTTTGGACAAATTGTTGATCGACAGGCAAAGGGAAGCGACAAATGCCGCAATACCGGAAGCCAGCTTCACGACAAAGGTCTGCATGGAGAAGATCACGGATTCATCACGCCTTCCATTTTTCAGTTCGCCATAGTCCACCGTATTGGCAAGGAAAATTGTCGTCAATACCTGAAGAACACCATTCGCCGCGAAAATAAAGAAGGCGGGAATAAACAAAATATAAACATTGGACATATTGATAAATGCGATGCCAAACAATACGACATAACCAATGATGGCGCTGGTCAGCGTGATATAAAAGATCTTAATGTTTGTGTATTTTCTGCGAAGCATGGGGTAAGCCACCATCATGGACAAAATCTGAATTGCGCCGCCAAACATGTTAAAAAGCGTATAGCCATTATACCAACCAGTTCCGCCAAAATCGTACTTAAAGAAATAAATGACCAGGTTCGAAGTCACGTAAATGGAGGTGTTGATCAATACGATGGCAATGACGATGACCATTGCCTGATCATTCGTAACCAGTGCCTTAAACATCTGCCCAACGGAGGGGGACTGCATGTCTACCGTGGATTTTTCCTTAATGGCAATACAGGTGATCGTGATGAAAACCACGAACAAAACGGCAATGATCAATGCATACCAACGAAAGCCGGCACGCTCATTATTTCCGCCGATGGCATGGACGATCATCATCGTAAAAATCGTCACCAGCGCAGAGCCCACGCCGGCGCAGGAACGTGCCAGGGTCGTCAATCCCTCTCGCTCCCTTCCCGTTCTGGTGAAGGCAGGGATCATGGACCAATAAGGAATGTCCATCATGGTATAGGTCACGCCCCAAAGGATATAGGTGATCGCTGCATAGGCAATCATTCCCGCGCCGTCAAGGGCCGGAGGAGCAGCGAACATCAGGAACAGAATCGCCGCATTCGTCAAGGTTCCGATCATCAGCCATGGACGAAACTTTCCCCACTTGGTGTTGGTCTTCGCAACGATGACACCCATGATGGGATCATTAAAGGCATCAAATACTCTCGCCGCCAACAAAATCATGCCCATAGCCACGGCGCTCACTCCAAGGACATCCTGGAAATAATAGAGCACGTAGCTTGCCGAAAGCATGTATACCATATCCTTACCTACCGCTCCCAAACCGTAAGATGCTTTTTCCTTCCATGAAAGTCTCATGCTTCTTCCTCCCTACTTTTTTAATCGCTTCGCGATATTCCACTACATTTTGCTTTTCCAACCAAATTTTCCCAAGGAATTCATAAAAAAGTGTCTTTCGAAATAAAAACTTTCGAAATGAAGCCTTTCGAAATAATGCCTTTCAAAATAATGCCTTTCAAAAATGACAAATTCGCTTAGGCCATGACATGAAAGCAAATTTCTATGTCCTTGCATCCCTGAGATTTTACAGTGAGCTTTCCGTCTCCGCTCTTGCCCGTTGTCTTGACGTAGGTACCCGTCATACCGCCCTGAAGGGATACTACGGACGGTCCTACCAATTCGATTTCACCCTGAACCTCCAGAAGCACGGGATCATTGCAAAAGTTTAGGAGATTGCCAAATTCATCCTGCATCTCGATACGGATGGCCGCCATGTCATAGGTCTGATCCTCCGTAAGTGCAAGATGATCTGCCTTGCAACATAGCTGCATGCCATGCATGGGCTGTTTTTCCACGCTCTTGACCACTTTGCCATTTTTGATGGCATCAAATCGATATGCCGTGGAGGTTCCGCCCCAATCTCCCACATATTTCGTATAGAGCACCGTCGCCTGATCAAAATTCATGTGATCCACGGCAATCAACTTCGCCGCCGTCAGTTTGGCATCCAGCGGAAGCTTGTTCAGGCCAACGCGGGCAACAGTATTCAGAAGCTTCTTTACGCCCTTTGCCTGGCTCGGTTTCATGCCCTCCTTAGTCTCCAGCACGTCGCCAATATAATCATCCAACACCAGTGGTCCGTGAGGCAAATTCGGATAAGGACTTTCTTCCTTGCGATACTCACGGATAAACTCGCCATTCTTATACACCTTGACGGAATCCGCATTGGTAAACAGATAAATCATGCCTCGATTTCCGCCGGGGCGCTCTCCAATGTCCATGGAAGAGCTCGGCACCAGCACGGGAATCTCCTCCTGCTGACTCTGATATACCGCAGCCGCAAGCTTCGGATTGCGGAAGGCATCCATGACGCCGTGATAACAAATCCTGTCACCACTGCCAAAATCCTTATGCGTATTGTAATCAAACATGCACCAGCCAAAGCAGCCGGCAATGTCATCCTGCTCCGCAACAGCCTCTAATACGTTCGCGTGACGAAGTGCATGCTCCACGCGCTTATCCTCGCAATCATAGCTCTTGGTCGGGAACATGTGACCATTGTGCTCCGTAATGAGATATGGCTTCGACATGTCACTTGTCACGTTCTTTTTCGGCTCACAGCCCTTGTTATTGCCCTCATGCACAAATTCATTATAGGTATAGACATCCTCTAGCAGATGACTCTTCTTAATCGCACGCACGCCGCCCGTCTGCCTCGTTGGATCCAGCCTGTGCGCCTCCGCATTCGTTCTCTCATAAAACTCGTCATCATCCACCGATTCATTGATGCGAACGCCCCAAATCATAATGGACGGATGATTTCGATATTGCAAAATCATGTCTCGCGTATTTTGAATTGCCTGCTCCTTCCATGCAGCATCGCCGATATGCTGCCAGCCAGGCATTTCCGTAAACACAAGGAGTCCCAGTTCGTCACATCTGTTGAGGAAATACTGACTCTGCGGATAATGAGAGGTACGAACCGCATTGACGCCAAGTTCATGCTTTAGGATGTCGGCATCATTGATTTGCAGGGACTTTGGCGCGGCATAGCCAATATAGGGATAGCTCTGATGACGGTTCAGACCGCGAAGCTTGAGCTTTCTCCCGTTGAGATAGAATCCGTCCGCCCGGAATTTCACGGTACGGAATCCAAAGACGTCCACACGCTCATCAAGTAGTCTCTGGCCATCATAGAGCTGCGTTTTGATCTGATATAAGGCCGGATGATCAATGTCCCAATGCTCGATCTCTCCCAAGTCTTCCCTGCCATCCACTGCGAAATCCATGGCTCCAAAGAGACCGTTCTCATCCGTAAATCTGCTGGCGCGCTTCGCCGCCTTCTCGGGATCCATGTCAGAGGAAAGCTTCTGCTCTCCCAAAAAGCCATATTCTCCTTCATCCTTTTTCCGCAGGAACTGCTTTATGACATATTGTACGGGATGGACGGAATTCACTTTAATACGGCTCCGCACGCGATGTCCCGTCATCTGAACCGTGGACACAAATATGTCCTCCAGATACGCCTCTTCAAAAACGTCAAGATAAGCATCGCGATAAATGCCGCCAAAGGTCATGTAATCAATGACATAACCAAACGGTGGAACGTTTAAGCTCTCACGACTGTCTACCTCCACGGCAAGGACATTGTCCCTTCCCAAACGCAGCTTCCCCGTGAGTTCGACGCTAAAAGCCGTATATCCGCAGTGATGCTCACCCACCTGTTCTCCATTCAAGAAAACGCGGCAGGCATGTGCAACCCCGTCAAAGGTCAGACATACGCGCTTTCCCTCCCATTGCTCGGGCGCATGCAGAATTCTCCGATAGCCGCTGACCATCTGATAAATGCTTTCATCAAAATAATGCAGCGGCGTCTCCACGCAGGTATGAGGTAATCTGACCTCCCGTAAAGCGCCCTCGTAATCATCCTTGGTCAATTCCTCCGAAAACTGCTCGGTAAATCCCCAGGCATCATCCAAATAAACCCTAATCCCCATGTATTCCTCCTAGCGGACTGCGATACCATTCACTAGAATATCCACAACATTGTCCAGCGCTTCGCCGTAGCTCAGATTATTCACAATCAAAATATCTCTCTGGAAGAACTGCTCTAAGCTTGCCTCCAGCATCATCTTTACAAGGCACAGAGGCAAAGGCCTGATCACGCCCTCGCGAATGCCCTGCTCTAACAGCTGTAACGTATTCTCCCAACCAGTCTCGAGGCGTTCCTCCACGCGCTGATACGTGTTGGGATACTTTTCCTTAAGCTCATAAAGCTTACGAAGATCAATGTCGCGATAGCTCTCCGGCATCACACCGAGAATCTTCCGAATCTTCTGCAAGGTCGTCAAGGATTTATCCGTCATGACCTCCTCTTCGCTGGCCTTGATTTGATCAAAGAGATAGTCTACCATTTCCAAAAACATTTTCTCTTTATCATCAAACACCTTGTAAATCGTCTTCTTGCTGATGCTCAGCTGCTTAGCGATATCATCCATGGTAAACTTCAGGCCCTTTTGATTAAATACCTCCATGGTTCCATTTAAAATCATGCTTCTCAGTTCTGGATTCATTTGTTTTTCCTCCTTCATTTCTGTGGTGATTCCGTTCCCCTTACCTACAATTCCATGCTCATCCCGGTAATTTTCATTTGCTTTTTTCAGTATGGAATTGCGCAGCATGCGGAAACGGTTTGACATGTAATGGTTTCTTAAGTCTTATTATATCAAAAGAGTTTCCATGATGCAAGAAACTCTTCTCACAACATTCGTTTCCCCATTTTGTTAATATCGCACAAAAAAATCGGAGCAGTAAGAAATATTGCTCCGATTTGAGTATATTTACCATATTTTTTGAATTATTCTGAAAAATACTCCTTCATGACTTTTATCGCCATTAGGGTGTCTTTTGTTCCTCCAGTTTCCACGGCTGAATGCATGGCCAGCTGCGGAAGCCCAATGTCGACGCTGGGAATGGAAACGTGAGAGGTTGAAATATTGCCTAGCGTGCTTCCGCCCGGAACGTCAGAATGATTCACAAAGATCTGGCAGGGAACGCCCGCCCGCTTACACAAACTCTTGAATTTCGCTCCCGTCACGCCGTCCGTCGTGTATTTCTGCGTGCCATTAAATTTCAAAACAGGTCCGCCATTCAACGTAGGATGATTCGTTGGATCTGCCTTTTCCGGATGGTTTGGATGAACTGCATGTGCATTATCCGCGGAAATCAAAAAACCTGCCGCTATCCATTCCCTCTGCTTCGCAGGAGAAACGTCAAGACTCTCTCCCATGCGAAGGAGTACGTCCTGCAGGAAAGTGGAATCCGCCCCCTGGTTGGAACCGCTGCCGACCTCCTCATTATCGAAGATGGCACACATGGTTACGTAAGAATTCGAGGGCGTCTTTGCATGTGCCTCCGTCAGCGCATAAACACACTGCAAATCATCCAGCTTCGGCGACAGCACAAACTCCTTCTCCGCTCCAAATACCCTTCCGCAATCCCGTACGTACAAGAACAAATCATGTCCCAAGATGGCGTCATCCTTTACGCCTGCTGCCTTTGCCACAATGCTCTGAAAGGAGGCTGCATCCTTTTCGGAAAACAAAGGCTGCAGGTCTGTCTGAGGATGGTATTCCGTGCCTTTATTGACGTCACGGTTCATGTGAATCGCCAGATTCGGAATCACTAACAGGTCCCGATCCACGTTGACCAGCTTCGTCTTGATCTCGCCCGTCTTTGCATCCAAAATGGCAATACGTCCTGCCACGGAGAGTGGGCGATCTAACCAGCTGGAATGGATCATGCCTCCATATCGTTCCACGTTCAGCGTAACATAAAGTTCGCCCTTTCGGTCCGGATGCTCCTTTACCTTAAATGTCGGAGAATCACAATGCGCTGCTGCCATGTGATACCCCTTCACCATTTCCTTTTTCTCCGGGAGACGGAAGGCAATCAGCGAAGAATCATTTCTCGTGACAAAATAGCTCTTGCCCCATGACAGCTTCCATGACTTCTTTTCATCCAATTCCACGAAGCCCTGCTCCCGATAGAGTTCTCCCGCCTTTGCCACCACGTGAAAACAGCTGGGACTATCTTCTATAAAGCGGAGCAGCTCCTCCGTGTATTTCATGCTTTCCTTCATGTTTCCTTTCTCCTTACCATTTTTGTCAGTGGACATTCGAACCCACTTCATTTGTGCTTCAGTTCAACTCTGTTATCACAATGTCACAGTCTGGGAAAGCTACGCCTTGAAAGGCCCAGCGTATACGACCTTCTCCGCCATGCTGCGCGCCGCCTCCTTGCCGCAGAATACCTCTGCGATCGCCAGTGCAAAATCAATGGAGGTTCCCATGCCGCGGGAGGTGATAACCTTTCCATCTACTTCAACAGGGCCTGCCGTAACGGTTGCTCCCTCTAAGTGACCTTCAAAGGTCGGATAACTACATGCACGACGACCCTTTAAGTAACCGCGATGTCCAAAAATGCTAGGCGCTGCGCAGATTGCCGCGATATACTTCCCCGCATGGTAAAACTCATCTACCTTTTCCATCAGGGGCGCACACGCCTCCAAGCCCTGCGTTCCCTTTCCGCCGCCCGGCAGAACGATCATGTCATAGGAAGAGAAATCAGCTTCGCCAAAGCCCTTATCCATGCCAACCAAAATTCCGTGAGAGCCAAGCACCTGTTTTTCTCCATAGGCGGACACCATCTCAACTTCTATTTCACACCTTCTGCAAATGTCAACGACGGTCAACGCCTCGATCTCCTCAAATCCCTCCGCGAAGAAAATTCCGATCTTACTCATACCCTTCTCCCTTCTTTTTCCATTACGTCCTACTATGTCATACTTGTCTTTCAAAGTCAAAAGTCTGCCAAAAGACAATCCAAATTCAGCATGGCACTCTTGCCAAGCCCTTAATTCATTGCCGTTGGTCTTACCGGTCTGGTTCCGCCATGAGGCTCCACAAACATGGCTGCCAACACGAAGAACAGGAAGCCCAATGCCAGATTTATGATAAATGCCGCTGCAATGCCTAAATAAAGATGTCCAAGTGCAGCGCCAACCGACAATACCAGAATATCCGGCAGCAGGCCAAAATATACAAACATAATCTGTACAAACTGCTTAATGGTAAGACCCGCATTTGCCGGCAGGGACAAATTGATAAAGGCACCAACAATCGTCGAATAAAGATCAACGGACAGGATGGCCACGATCCAGGCGACGGCGATCAGAGGATTTGCCCCCATGATCAATGCACCGACAATCATCGGCAGTAACATGTCCAGTGCCGTATTAACAAGTCCTGAAAGCAAGGAGTAAAAGAGCTTTGCCCAAGTATTTTCAGGAATCAATACAAAATAGGACATCTTCGTGTCTGTCTCCAGCGGATTTCCAAGGGAGCGGAAAAAGGTAAGAGCCGCGAACACTGCCACCAAAAGCATCACGTTGTTCGTCTGAAGGGAAAGCCTGCAAACCAATCCTACCGCAATTGCCGTAATGAGATAAAACTCCATGGTCTTCGTAAAGATACCAAAATGTGCAAAACGAAAACGATTGTATATGTTTTTGAAGAAGAATACACTGGCACCCCAGCCCTTTTGCAGACCATCCCTTTTCAGCTTCTCGCTGCGATCCTTCTTTCTCTTTACGGTGAATGTGCTGTTCTGATTTCTCGCGGCCTCTAACAGCTCTGCAACCTCCTCGGATTTCGCCATGGCATCCTCATAAAAGTCTACCTTCAGGCTCCAGATCACATAGATCAAAACAATGGCTCCAACCACCATGAGACCGAAATACGTCAGGGTTTCAACCAGATTTTGTTCCGCTGCCGCACCGCAAAAGCCCTTCAGCCATCCCCAAATGGGAATGTACCGCGTTCCCTTTGCATTAAAGAATTTTGCAGCAGCAACCAGCATTGCCAAGCCACTCGATCTCTGATACAGAAAGAAAAGACCTGCAATCACGGCAAGACACGTCACCAATGCGGGACGCAACATCTTCTTTACCGTATAGGAAATGTTTCCCAACAGATAAAAGAGAAGCTGCATCAGCGTGGAAAAGAAGTTCAAAATACAAAATCCCAGGATCAGTGCCAAGGCAGCCCATATATTTAATCCAAGGTTTAATACAAGGTTTGGCAACTGGAACATTAAATAGAGACCCAGAACAAGCATCTGCCCCAGCTGATTTGCAATACGAAACATCATGACTGACTGCGGTTTTAGCGGCGATGGGAATAAGAGATTGACGTCCGCCGGCAGGAAAAGTCTGCCCGCATTTTTATCTGCATTGACAATGGAGAGAACCAAAATGATAATTACCAAGCCGGCGGCAATCAGTTCAATGAAACTAGCATATCCAATTTCATCCCGTATCATGATCTTAAATGCCGATTCCGGTTTTTCTTCCTGTGCGTCCTCATCCTCGTCCGTCTGATCCACCTGCTCCGTAATTTCCGTTTCCGCCTGATTCTTCTCAGCCAGATTCGAGATGGTGACTGCAAGAATTCCAATGCCTGCACCGACCACGAAACAAATCAGAATGAACGCAATGACCCAAGACTTAAAAAGCTTTTTCAATTGATTCCAAAAGGAATGTACGGCATAGTACAAAAACATCCTCATACCGATCACTCCTTTCCGGGCTTTTCAGCTTCCGTATGCTGCATGTCTTCCTGCTTTACGCCTTCCGTCACGTCGAAGAAGAGCTGTTCCAGCGTTCTTCCATCCTTTTCCAGTTCCTCTCTGGTGACGTTCGCCTTGATCTGACCTGTCTGCATAATCAGTGCCCTGTCCCAAAGCATGTCGACACTGTCAATAATGTGCGTACTGACAAGAAGCGTCTTTCCATCCCTTCTCATCTCTTCAAACATGTCCTTTAACTGCTTGATCGCATGCGGATCCAAACCAATCATGGGCTCGTCCAAAAGCACCATCTTGGGCTCCGTCATAAGCCCAAGGCAAAGATTCAGCTTCTGCTGCATGCCCTTGGAAAGCTCATCGCCAAACTTTTTCTTTTTATCAGAAAGTTCAAAGCGCTCCAGCAGCGCATCGGCCTTCTCCTTATAATTCGTCATTCGATAAGCCCTGGCCAAAAATTCCATATGCTCGGAGACTGTCAAATTCGGATACAGTGCGGGCATCTCAGGGATGTAACCCAATAGCTTTCTGGCATCCGTCGTCTTATTGGGAAAACCGCCAACGGTAATTTGTCCTTCATACTTTAAAAACCCAATGATGGATTTCATGATGGTACTCTTTCCCGCGCCGTTCGGTCCCAAAAGAACCGTAACGCTTCCGGGATCCAAATGAAAATCCACGTCGTTGCATGCCAGTAATTTACCATACTTCTTTGTTACGTGAGATACGTTTAGCATAACCTTTTCCTCTTTCCTTAAAACTATTTTGTTAAGTTTCCCAGTTCCGAGCCAATCATAACACCCTCCGCATTTTCCAGACAAAGTTTGTCGTAAAAGGCTCTAAAGCTGTCGCGAACTGTCTTTTTCACGCAAGCCCTGATAGCATCATAACATAAAGCAGTTTCCAATGAAAGGAAAAAAATTGCACTTCCAAACATCCTATCGTGCATCTATTTCTACGTAAACAACTGAATAATTTTTTCATTATGACTATTCAGGCCATTATTTTTATGTTATACTAAGAACAGATGTAGTGATCTACTTTCCGCACTACTTCTTAAGTATATAGAAAGGGACTAACGTCGTGGAAATAGAACGCAAATTTTTACTGAAAAGACTTCCTGACAATCTCGAATCCTATCCCTGTCATCACATTGAGCAGGCTTATCTTTGTGTAGACCCCGTTGTGCGCGTCCGCAAAGAGGATGACGATTATTATATGACCTATAAGGGAAAAGGCATGATGGCTCGCGAGGAGTATAACCTTGACCTGACGGAGGAGGCTTATTATCATCTCCGCGCCAAGGCAGACGGACACGTCATCTCCAAAAAGCGTTACCTGATTCCATTAAAGAATCCCGGCTTCAAGGACGGTTTTCCAAAGCCTCCCGCTGATTATACCCTGACGATTGAAATCGACGTCTTTGAGGGTGATTTTACCGATCTGATCATTGCAGAGGTAGAATTTGGCAGCACGGATGCTGCAGAGGCCTTTGTTCCGCCGGATTGGTTTTTGGACGACGTCACCTATTGCAAGGAGTACCATAATTCTTACATGGCGATGATGTTGCCCAGCAACCTCCCAACATCTTAAGCACCATCCATTTTTATCCATTATCTCAATAACAACCCCTGCCGTGAAGGCAGGGGCTTTTCGTATCAATGATCCTTCAATCTTCCATAGGTTCTTGTCAGGTTGTAAATCTTCCGTGCCAGTTCCTCCGTGCAATCACCCTTGCTCATGCGCCACTTCCAGTTATCCCCCAACGTGGAAGGCATATTAATTCTTGCCTCATTTCCAAGCTCGAGATAATCCTGCAAGGGAATGATCGCCGTGTCCGCTACGCTGGAAATGGCCGCGCGAATCATGGCCCAGAGCAGTTCCTTCTCCTCGGTACAATTTAGATAATCCATCAGAAAGGCATTCTGCTCCTTGCTTCTGTTGCGGATCCATCCAAGCGTTGTCTCATTGTCATGCGTACCCGTGTAAACCACGCAATTTCTCTCGTAATTGTAAGGAAGGTACATGCCCTCTCCGTCAGGTCCCTCGTCAAATGCAAATTGCAAAACCTTCATGCCGGGGTAATCCGTCTCCTCCAGCAGGCGGAATACGCCCTCCGTCAAAACGCCGAGATCCTCTGCAATCACCTTCTTGTCAGCCAGCTTTCCCCGTCTGCCCGTACCTTTATTGCTTCTGTCCGCCATTTTTCTCGTCAGGATCTCAAAGAGCTCCGCTCCGGGTCCCTTTTCCCAATGTCCTCCGGCGGCAGTCTGTGCACCGTAGGGTACAAACCAGTACTCATCAAATCCGCGGAAATGATCCAAGCGGACAATGTCATACAGATTATAGCAATAATTCAGGCGCTGATACCACCAAGCATAATTGGTCACCTTATGAAAATCCCAGCGATACAAGGGATTTCCCCAAAGCTGGCCCGTTGCGGAAAAGGCATCTGGAGGACAACCGGCAACACCAACCGGTCTTCCATCCTCATCAATCTGGAACAGTTCAGGATGCGACCAAACGTCCGCGCTGTCGGATGCAACATAGATGGGAATGTCACCAATGATTTCGATTCCGGCACGATTTGCATAGAGCTTTAGTGCCTTCCACTGCTTGCTGAACTCATATTGCTGAAACTTATAACAGCGAATTTCATCTGCCAACTGTCTTTGATACTGCGCCATCGTCAGAGGCTTACGCAGGCGAAGGCCCTCCTCCCAATCCATAAAGCCCTTTCCCGGGAAGGCATCCTTCAATGCCATAAACATGGCATAATCGTCCAGCCAGAAGGAATTCTTTTTAATGAATTCCAAATAATCCTTCTGCGTCTCCAGGCCCTTCTTAATTGCTCTCTCCCATGCCTTCTTAAACAGGGGGAAACGACCGTTATAGAGCTTTCCATAGTCAATATAATTGGGATGATCGCCGAAATCAACTGCGTCACATTCCTCTTTCGTCAAAAAGCCTTCCTTAACCAATGTCTCCAAATCAATGAAATATGGATTTCCTGCAAACGTGGAAAAGGCTTGGTAGGGAGAAGCGCCATAGCCCGTGGGGCCAAGCGGCAAAATCTGCCAAAGCTTTTGTCCTGCCTTCTTCAAAAAATCAACAAATGCGTAGCTCTCCTTGCCAAAGGTGCCAATGCCGTACTCTGACGGCAGACTGGAGATCGGCATTAAAATGCCTTGTTTTCTCATGATAGATCCTTCCTCCTAAAGCTTACTGTTTTTTCATTTCTTCTTTATTCTGATACATCAACTGATCCGCACGCTTTGCCGTCGCGTTCAAGTCGAAGTCAATACGATTGTCATATCTCGCATATCCGCAAGCGATTCCGATCTTGATGATCTCACTCTTTTTATTATATTCCTCCACCATTCTTTCCATGTTGAGCAACTGTTCCCTGCAGGCTGCCTTTCCTCCCTTGGGAATCAGACAGTAGAACTCGTCTCCGCCCATGCGGTACACGCTTCCAATGGTTCCGAAGGTATTGCGGATGATCTCCGCACTGTCACAGATATATTTATCTCCCATCTCATGTCCCAGATGATCGTTGCAATACTTCAAATTGTTCAAGTCCAGTACAACCACGACATAATTATCAGGCTCTACCGCATAGGGATCCGTATCCACGATAAAGGCTGCACGGTTAAAGGTTCCCGTCAATTTATCATGATATGCAAGCATCTCCATACTATGCGCGCCCTTGCCCGCAACAATCAAGGCGCCGGACTCCTTAAACAAATTCACGCCCAGGGCAACGGCGTACAGCAAAAATCCCAAAATAACAAATGAGGACACGTATTTGCCATGACTAAAATGATAAGTTGCCATATCCATACAAACGCCAAGGACAACTACCGTCATGCCGAGCAGATTTCTTCTTAGTTTGGCACTCCAGCCGTTTCTCCTCCACTCTCTGGCAGTCATATACAGAATGGTCAGAATCGCAAAGACGATGGTCAAAAGAATCGGCAGCAGAATCTGCCGAAAATCCAGCAGATTAAAAAACTGCAAAAACAGTGCCAGCCCCATCACGCCAATGCTCACCCAACAGGGAACATACCAAATGATAAAATCCCGCGTCGTATAGAGATCCTTTAGGAAAAGCACAAAGGGAACTACCAACATCATCAAGGCGATAAACGGCAATAAGGAGAAAACCGGCAGTCCGTGGAACAGCATCTTTGCAAGCTCCGTATCCGAAACGCGCCACAGACCCACCAAGAGCTGAAGAACGCCAAGCAGGACTAAATCCTTGTCCACCTCCGAGTTCTTTCGGTTATAAAATACGTACCAACACATAATGGAACCCGCAGAGATCAAAATCAGACTGACAATGACGATAAGAATCTCCTTCGCCAGAATTTGCAAAACAATGCTTCCCTTTTCTCCCAGATAAAAATCCGGAAGTCCATAGAATTTATCCTTGTATACCGGTGTCAAAACCACGTAAAGATCCGCACCATTCATGTCCTCCGTCAGCAAAACGTCATTCCAGACACAGCCCGGCGTCTTCGCAAATGAATTCTTCGGAGAGGGCGTCATGGAGTACACGCGAGCCGCCCCATGGTATATCTCAACGGTCTGATGAATGGTATAAAACATGAGGTGACAATATTTCCCCGTCACGCCATCCACGTGAACCCTACCCTTCCAGCCTTTTTCCAAAATCAGCTCCTCGTCCGCCTGCTTTCCTTCACTGGCCACGGGTTCAATCACTTCCATCCCCATCTTGGGCTCTTCCGTCGTAATGCTGACCCGATACCGCAGAAAATAATACACAAGAAGCGCAAACAGGGCAAGGCAGATCAATATATAGGTTTTTCGAATGACCTTTTCCATATGCTTCTCCCCCGCTACACTCCCTGCTGCTTCATGCGGAACTTTTCTTCATACATCATCTTGTCAGCCCTGCGGATGGTCGCATGTACGTCCGCATCCTCTGCAGCGTCAAACAGCGCGAATCCACAGGCGATGCCCATATGAATGTCATCGCTGTTTTTATTAAACTCCGCAACGCGGTCCTGCATCCTCTTTGTCCGCTTTGCGCAGTCCTCCACGGTATCATCCATCAGAATCGCACCAAATTCATCTCCTCCGAGCCGATAACATCTTCCGTGCTCGCCAAAGCAATCCATGATGATCTTAGCGGCCTCCTTAATGTAGACGTCTCCCTTGTCATGGCCCAGCTCATCATTACATTTTTTCAGGTTGTTAAGGTCAAACGCAACCAAAATGCATTTCTTTAGGTCAAACTCACTGCCAGAAAGGAAATCTATGTACGCCGCGCGATTGTAAAAGCCCGTCAGAGCGTCATGATACGCCAGCTTCTTATACTGTCTGGCCTGCATTCCGACCTCCATGCTTTGTCTGGAAACCTGCATTCTCTTAAAAATCAGGAACAGAAGGAACAGAAGGAACAGGAACATGCTGACAGGGAAGCGCGTAATGCCACTTGTTGCAATAAACGTATAAACGTCAAGTCCCGTCCACAATATTCCCAACAGCGTACAAGCCAGGCCCGCCTTTGCGTCCTTGTCAAATCCGTTCTCCCTGACATACCGCAGGATGCCGATAAAGGCACATAAAAAGCTAAAAACAAGACACAGCATGGGAATCCAAACCGTCTCGCGAAAATCCGCAATACCGAAAAACTGCATGGCAAAGCAGACAAAAATTCCCAGCATGGAAACGGCTTCCGGTAAAATCCAGATTCTGGATTTATAGGTGCTAAGCATGTCAAAAATAACCTTCATGATCATGAGCGGCAAAAACAGAATCGCAATGAACGGCAACACTGAAAGCACCGGAAGATCCTTGGAAAAAAGTGCCATAAAATCGCTGTCCAGCACCTTCCATACGCCAATGGTAGTGGTAAAGGCCGAATGCGTCAGCGCTACCGACATGTTCTCTTCCTGCTTGCCATTGACAAGCGCCGCTAAAATCTGCAGGATGCCAATCAAAATGACAATGCCGCAAAGCGACAGAATCGGCAGATTCGAGAACAAAATGACCTTAAAAATCTGATACCCGTTTCCCAGCATCAGCTCCGGGATTTTATTTACGCCCTCATAGACCGGCATCAGTTCAATCTTGACGATCCGCCCGTTGTCTTCATCGCGAAACACCACTTCATTATAAATGACTCCGGGGCTCTTCGGCATAAAAATACCGCCCTTGGACTGCATCTGATAAACGACTTCAGTACCCAAATAGACGGTCACGTTTTGATGGGCCGTCAAAAATAACAAGGTATTAAAATCTGACCGAATATCCTTCAGCCGAAAAGAGAGTACCGTTTTTTCGCCCAGCGGTGCCGTTTCATCCTTCACCGTGGACGTGACATACTCCGTAATTTCCCCATATCCCGTCAGATCCATTTTTCTCTGGACACTCAGACGAAGATTGAAAAGACCATATAAGAACAAGAATAAAAAAAGGATTCCAATCAGGCAATAAGCCCTCAAAATCAGCTTTTTCATGCCAACCCCTTTATGCAAAAAAATAATAGGCATGGAATATGTACAAAATACATGCCTATTATATCACTTTATTATTCAATTTGCAAGTCGCGCCTGCCCGATTAAGGTTAACTTCAAAACAACCCCTGTAAGAAACTCGGCTGTAACAAATATATAAAATAGCCAGCATATGCAACCAGCATCAGGAAACCGCCAAGTCGTCCAAGCCTATGGTTTTTCACCACGCACAGGAACAGAAGCACCGCCGAAGCGATTGCAGCGACGCTGTCTATGAAGAAGTTCGAAGCATAGGTCACGGGGGTAATCAGCGCCGTCGTACCTGCGACAAAAAGAATGTTGAAAATATTGCTTCCAACAATGTTTCCCACGGCAATGTCCGGCTTTCCCTTGATTCCGGCCGTTACGCTGGTCACCAGCTCGGGCAGAGACGTGCCCAGGGCCACAATGGTAAGTCCGATAAAGCGCTCCTCCATGCCAAACGAAGCCGCAATGGCCGAAGCCGCATCAACGGTGAAATCACTGCCCTTGACAATCATGACCGCGCCGACGATAATCATAAGAATCAGCAGCCAAATGGGCTTCTTCTTTTTATCCGTCTCCTCTTCCTCCGAAGCATTGCCGTTCTTTGCCATCTTCAGAAGATACAGAAGATATAAGATCATGAAGGCCCAAAGAATACCGCCCTCCAGACGATTTACAACATGATCCATAAGACCAAGCGCAGCCATCACGACCGTAACCAGAATGGTAAACGGAATCTCATAACGCACCGTCGATTTTTGGACGGGAATGACGCAGATCACGGAGGTAAGACCAAGGATCACAAGCACGTTCAAAATATTACTTCCCAGCACGTTTCCAATCGTAATCGCCGCACTCCCCTTCATTGCTGCAGAAATACTGACTGCCGCCTCCGGCAGGGAGGTCCCCATGGCGACAATGGTAAGTCCAATGACCAGCTGGGGAATTCCAAGTCTGTCCGCAATGGAAGCCGCGCCGTCCACAAACCAATCCGCGCCCTTCATGAGCAAAACAAAGCCTAACACCAACAAACCAATATTGATTGCTAATTGCATAATATCTTCCTCTCTCACTCACAAAATCCGGCTGCCTTTGGCACCCGTTGCCATAAGAAATGAAAAAGACTTTCAGCACTAATATAGTGCTAAAAGTCTTGTTCTTCGTCGTCTGTCGATGAAGCGTGCAACCACGACGAGTACCATCCAAAATGGATTCAGAGCGTCGGGGTATGTTGATTGCACGGTTACAACTACTCCCTCTTAACTAATTGTACGATATCATGTTTATCTTACCTTGTCAAGGTCAGCTTTCGTCCGTCCCCTCACCATATTTCGCATTTTCCGCTTCGATCAGTTTTTGGATCCAATCCTTGTCCACAAGCTCATCCAGTGCATTTGCCAACGCTGATTCATCCGCGTAGGCATCAAACTCCTGCTGCTTCCTCTCCAACATCATCACCATGGCTTCATCCACGGTATTCTCACACAGCAGATGGTATACCAAAACATTTCGCACCTGTCCCATACGATAGACGCGGGAAATGGCTTGATTGGTCAGCGAAGGTTTCATTTGCGGTTCGCAGAAGATTACGACACTTGCCGTTTGGATGTTCAATCCCGTTCCGCCTGCCTGAATCTGGCAAACCAAAACATTTCCAGCCGGAGCTTCCGTGAGCTTATCAATCATGCCCTGCCTTGCAGGAATCTCCGTACTGCCCGTAATCACGCCAATGCAGTCCTCACCCAGCAGCTGTTGTATCTTATCAATTGTCTCGCGAAAGAAGGAATAAATAATTACCTTTCTGCCATCCTCCTTCGCATCCTTGCAGATCTCCAGTAGTCGCAGCGCCTTGGAGGAAGTCTCTAAATCGCTCTGCAAAAAGGAAACGCGACGCATCACGTTAAAGTTCTTCTCCGTCACGGCCTGCGCATAATATACACGATCCACGTCCGTCAGCACGCACCACTCGCGCATCTCCTCGATGGGCGGCAGTTCCTCCAAAACCTGCTCCCGCTGACGCCGCAAATACACTGGTGCCAAAAGCTCACGGAACTGCGGCACGTGGCTCATAAAAGCGTTCTTTCGAACCTCCTCCACCATGTCGGGACGAAGGAATTCGATCAAGGAGCACATCTCCTCCACGCGGTTCTCCAAAGGCGTACCCGTCATCATCAAAATGCGATCGGATTCCTCATCCAGCGCGCGCACGTTCTGCGTTCTCCTCGCATCAGGATTTTTGATATAATGCGCTTCGTCAATGACCAGCATGGCGATGCGAAGCTTTTTGTCAATGTCCCTGACAATCTTCTCCATGGTTTCGAAATTTGTGACGGCAACGCCACCCTTCGTCCGCCAGGCGTCGAAATTTTCTTCCAGGAATGCACCATGCACCAGATGGGCCTCCATGGCACTAAACTTCTTAATTTCCCTGCACCAGTTGACCAAAACAGAAGCAGGACAAATGACCAGAAAACGGCTGAGCGGATCCTGTGCATAGACGTCACACATGGCAGCTATCGCCTGCACCGTCTTTCCCAGTCCCATCTCATCTCCCAGAAGAACGCGGCGCTCGAACAGAATATACTTTGCGCCAAACAGCTGATAGGCTCTCAAATTCCCCTGAAAGTAACTAAGGTCAATTGGTGATTCCTCAATGGCCGCTGCCAGCTGCGCGGGGATACTGCTGTAAATCAACGGATTCTCCTTCGCCGCGCCTCCATACTTCTCCAGAATCGCATAAAAGTCGGCACTCTCTGCCTCATAGAATCCCAGTGCCTCCTCCATCGTCAGGTTCTTCATCTCCTGATAGAGCTCAACATACGCTTTTGCACGAGAACAGTCCTTGCTGAGCAGAAAGCTCTCTAAATCCTGCACCGCCTTGACCGTACGCTCCTTGGCATCCTTCGACGAAACAAGCCAATGCAAGCCATTCTTGATCTCGATATGCTCCATCGCATCGACAATGCTGGAATTTAATACCTCCTCCAGACCCTTGGCCTGCTCGCGAACATAGTCACATTTCTTCAGCTTTGCGATGGCAAGCAAGAGCCCGGCATTCGGGACTTCGCCATCCTCCGTTTTCTCCAAGGAAAACTTCACGTGCACGTGCTTCGCCATGGAATTCAGGAACTCTGCAATCACGTTTCGGATGGCCTGCGCCTGCTTCTCACCAATGCCATCAATGGAAACCAGCTCCCAGTCCTTCAGCTTCGCCAGCTGAAGCAGGTTGTCATACCCTGCCTCCTGCAAAACGGCAACGCGAATCCCTGCCTTGGAATTCTTGAGTTCCTCCACGGAAACATGCTCCAGGGCATCCAATGCCTTTAGCCCCAAGATTTTAGAGCATTCCTCCTCCAGCTCCGTCTCCTGCCGCTTTTTGTCATCATACAGGAACTTCAAATAATCATCTAATTCACATAAATCGCGAATTCTCTGCTTGACATACTTAAAATCCAGTTTTTTCATGGGTTAGCACGCATTTTTCTTGATAAATTCAAGTAATTCGTCCACCTGTGTAAACGCAAGCCCCACCACGGTGTCTGCCGCGCCATAATAGATCGCGATTCTGCCCGTAGCCGCATCCGTCAGGGTCGCACAAGGGAAGGTCACGTTCGGCACGTCTCCCACGCACTCATACAGCGCCGTAGGATGGAAAATATAAGGCTTGCAGCGATATTTTACCTTCCAGGGCTCATTTTCATCCAAAATGGCAGCACCCATGGAATAAATCATGCCATTACAGGTCGTTCCAACGCCATGGAAAATCAGAAGCCATCCTTCCTTCGTCAGAATCGGGATGGGGCCAGCGCCAACCTTCGTCCACGCCCAGCCCTGCGCCTGCATGACATAGCGATGATAACCCCAATGCTCCATGTCAGGGCTCTGCGAAAGGAACATGTCGCCAAAGGGCGTATGTCCATTGTCACTCGGCCTAGAAAGCATCATAAACTTTCCGCCGATCTTTTTCGGGAACATGACGCCGTTTCTGTTGAAGGGAAGGAATGCGTTCTCCAGCTGATAAAACTTTTTAAAATCAAAGGAATACGCTACGCCAATCGTAGGTCCATGGAAGGAATTGCACCAGGTCACGTAATATCTGTCCTCAATCCAGCAAACACGCGGATCATATCCGCAGGCCACGCCGCACTGCTTGTCATCCTTGCCATATAAAGGCAATGGCTCTGACTCAATGTCCCAGTGAATTGCATCGTTACTCTTTCCAAGGAAGAGATGCTGCTCCATGGCCGTGTTATCGCTTCGGAAAATGCCGACAAACGCGCCATCCTTTGCCACTACGGCAGAATTAAAGATACTGTTGGACCCCGGGATCTGATCCCTTTTTACAATCGGATTTCCGCTATAGCGCCATACAATGTCCTTGCATCCTTCCGGTCTGTCCTCCCAAGGAATGTTTGGTAAATTCTCGCCAATAATTGTCGCCATACTACTGCCTCCTTTTCATCACTTTTTATTAAAAGTATTTTTCGAACAAATCCTCATAGGATTATCGTACCATTCTTTTCGTGCAGACACAATCCCTTTTTCGCTTCTTGTCTCAGAAAACCTCCAGATTTAGCAAAGCCTCACGCGCAAGGGAGAACGCCTCAAAGCCGCCAAGCTTCTTTCCCTCCTCCATAGGCGGGAGCTTGGCATTGCCGCGCTCAAGTCCTGCAAAGCCGTCAAAGTCAAAGAGATGCGGCTCCAGGGAGAGAAATCCCTGAAATCCATTTCCAAACATACGCGTCAGGATCTCTTTGACATTGCCGTCGCCAAAGCCGGCCGGCACGACCTTCCCGGTTTTCCAAATGGCATCCTTCACGTGCACGTAAGAAATAAAATCCTTCAAAAGCGCATACGCCTCCAACGTATCCTGCTTTGCCTGCACAAAATTGGCAAAATCAAAGATGCCACGAAAATGCTCACAGCCAAGAGCGTCAAACAGCTCCCTGCACTCCTTCGCTCTTTCTCCGTAAATGCCTTTTTCATTTTCATGCAAAAGAACCACGTCCTCGCGCTTTGCATAGTCCACAAATTTCCCAAGGCGTTCCAGAACTTCTTCCTTTACGCCATCCGGAAGCTTCGCCGCATTCACGTCATCCTTTTCCGAAGAGCCACGATTCTCCCAGGGTACGTAAAAGCTAAACATACGGATGTTTCTTGTCCCCATCTTGTGTGCAATCTCCACGGCGCGCTGAAACTCTGCAAAATGCTTTTCAAACGGATCCGTGATCCCGATCTTACCAAGAGGCGAGCCCAATGCTGACAGGGCGATTCCCGCATCATCCAGTCTCCTTTTGATCTCGTCCACTTTTTTGTCATCATGATAAATCAAATTGTTTCCATCGACGCCGCGCATCTCCACATAGTGCATGTCCAGCTTCTTTAAGCTTTCTATCTGTATGCTCAGATCCTGCTGAATTTCATCTGCGAATCCCGTTAATTTCTCATAATTTCCCATTCCTTTTTCCCTCTTTTCTTTAAAAGTCGGCTCTGTTTTAGGCTTCCGTCCCGTGTAAAATTTAGTACGTACCCTTTGTATCAAAGGTAATTCCCTTATCTTCCTTCTTCTTCGAGGTTTTCCTTCTCTTATTGAGTTCCTCTAAAAAGAGCTCCTCATCAAAAAGAATTTCATTATTCTTCCTTCTCTCCTCTTCCGATTCCTTTCCATCCGTAGAAAGAACCACGGTCTGATTCATCCAGGAGGACAAGAACATCATGTTGGAGAGCGTCAGTCCCCGGATGCCCTCTGCACCCTCTGCCACCAGAGCGCCGCCATTTAAGATCCTGTCCGCGAAAGCCTTTAGCACTCCCACGTGCTGTTCATTTTTCCCATCCGTCTCAATCTCAACATGCTCCATCTCCGGCGTCGCAAACCCATTTTCCGCACTTTTACACCATTCCCTCTCATTGGTTTTCAGCCGATCGAATACGAGTTTTCCGTGCTCACACACAATCTTGCCCATTTCAAAGGTCAGCTCCAGCCGGTTGGTTCCGGGCGCATCTCCCGTCGTTGTCACAAAGACGCCTGTCGCGCCGCCTGGAAATTCCATATAAGCCGTCACGTCATCCTCTACCTCAATGTCATGCCATTTTGCCTCATGACAGAAGGCTCTGACCTTTGTCGGCAAGCCGCAGAGCCACTGCAACAGATCCAGCTGATGAGGACACTGATTTAACAAAACGCCTCCGCCTTCCCCATCCCAGGTTGCCTTCCAGCCAGCTGCATCATAATAGCTCTGCGCGCGATACCAATCCGTAATGATCCAGTTTGCACGCTTTAAGGCGCCAAGCTCACCGCTTTGCATCATCTCGTGAAGCTTACGGTAAACACAATTTGTGCGCTGATTAAACATGATGGCAAACACCTTGTCACTCTTTGCAGCAACCTCATTCATTTCTCTTACCTGCTTTGTGTAAACGCCGGCCGGTTTTTCGCTGATGGCATGAACGCCATGCGTCAGTGCGTAAATGACAAATTCCGGATGAAAATAATGGGGCGTTGCGATCAGTACGGCATCCACCTCTCCCGAGTCAATGAGCTCCCGTCCGTCAGAAAAAAGCTTGACCTCCTTCGGCAAATTCTCCTTTGCCCAGTCAAGTCTGGCCTGCCGTACGTCGGCTACTGCCGTAAGCCGCATATTGGGCACCTGCCCTTCCACAAGAGATCTTGCGTGATTTCCTCCCATGCCGCCAATTCCAATGATTCCAAGTCTTACCTGTTCCATATGTAGTGATCTCCTTTCCCTACGGTTATTTATCTTATAGTTATTTATCTTATAGTTATTTATCCTATAGTTGTTTACCTTGCAGCCTCATATATTTTCATCATCGTTCGAAACGTATTTTCTACGCCCTGCAGATCATTTTGGTAGTGTCTTCCGGTTTGCAGCGTCCAATAAAAGTCCTCGATGCATGCCTTATGACCGCAGCCCCAATAGTCCTTTCCAATGCCCTGTCCAAGGTCGCGCATAAAGTGTTTGGGCGCTTCCTCCTTGGAATATATGGTGACCTCTTGCCCATTCATGCAGATCCTTCCCTTGGTTCCCTGCAATTCGATGATCACAGGTGCATCTCCTGCATAGCCGTTGGAAGCATAAAAGCACCCTCTTCTTCCTTCCGGGAATTCCATCCACGCTTCCACCGTATCCTCAACCTCAACGCATGGCAGCAAATCCTCTTCCCTTCTCCGTTCTCCGCCTGCACCCTTTGTTTTCAGATTCAGGTAGGGATTCAGGTGATGATTTGCGCTGCTGCCAAGGACAAGCTCCGGCTCTCCCAAATAGCGAAGAAGCAGATCGAGCGTATGAATGGCCTGATTGATCAAAACGCCTCCGCCCTCATAATCCAGCCTTCCCTTCCAGTCGCTTTCGGCATAATATTCCTCGTCACGCCTCCAGGTGACAAATGCGCGGCCACCCAAAATCCTTCCGATTCTCCCTTCCTTTACCAGTTGATCCATAAAAAGCGTTGTCTCGTTATACCGATTTTGGAAGCAAAAGCCAAGCTTCCCCGGATGCAGCATGTTCTCCTTCTTCAGGGCTTCAAACTGCTCCCAGGAGATTGCGCATGGCTTTTCCACGAACGCGGCCTTACCGCTTCGAAGAAGCTCTTCCGCCATGGGGGCGTGAAGGAAATGTGGCGTGCACACGTGAACCACGTCCAGATCCATGTTGCATAGTGCCCTCCAATCCTCCGTGAGCGTCACGTCCTGCGCCTTGTTCCTTATCGTTTCCGCCAGCTGCTTGGTTCTTTCCAGATGGACGTCGCAAAGAGCCTTGACTTCCACGTCCTCCATGTTGCCAAGAACCCAGGCATGAACCCTGGCGATTCCGCCGCATCCAATGATTCCGACTTTCTTCATGGCCAATCTCCTCTCGTTTTCCGTCATCTTGTTCCATGTTTCTTTGTAACTATTGTAATTGAATGATAAATGATATAATATAGACATAGAATACTATTTTTATGCACTTTTCCGACTTTTTGAAAAGGAGGAACCACATGGGACAAAATCAAGAAAAAGACACGAAGAAGAATCAGCCGGCAGACACCTCCATCTTTCCGGTGGCGCCGCCCTTTGACATTGCTTATCGAAATGCAAAGGCACCATTTCCCGTGGGGCCTCATTCCCATAACGCCGCAGAATTGTATTTTACCTTGACGGATCTTCCGGACGTTCTGATCAATGATACCGTTTCTGCCGTTCCCGCCGGGACACTTCTTATTCTGCCGACCTACTGCATTCACCAGCTCTACCATGAAACAGGCGTAACATATGAACGTTATATCCTCAGCATCCACACAAGATGGCTTGGAGACGTATTGTGCGAAGGCGCATCCTCCTTTGCCTATTTAGAGGATTCCGCCCAGCCGGTTTTACTGACCCCGAATGCGGCACAAAAAAAAGAGCTGCTCCGCCAATTTCAAGAGCTGCTCTCCATACAAGACCGGACGACACCGGAGGCCATGATCGCCTTTTTCTGCCTGCTTTCCACAATTCATGGCATGGTAAAAACGCTCAGCATCCATTCCGGAGCCTCCCTGCCGATCTCACCCTCTCAGCAAAAAGTGAACGACATCATCTCCTATCTTGCCGAACATCTTTCGGAAAACGTTACTACGACGGAGCTTGCTGATCACTTTTACCTACATCAGGATTATCTGGCCAGACTATTCAAAAGCCACATGCACGTCTCCATCGGCCGTTATGTCACGCTGCAAAAGATCAGCGCGGCTCAGGCCATGCTTCGGGAAGGCAAAACCGTGAATCAGGTTCAGGAGGCTTTGGGTTATTCCAGCTATGCCTACTTTTTCAAAACCTTTCAAAAGGTAACAGGCATTTCCCCCAGTAAGTACCGCAAATCCCCGATCTGACCATGCATCACGGATATTTATGCGCCGGCTTATATCGTTTAGGTTTGTATGGCTTACGTCGTTTAGGTTTGTATGGCTTACGTCGTTTAGGGCTTGACTTTGTGGCATGGTATGGATATAATAAAAAAGTCGTCTGGCTAGTGCGAAACGACAGTCAGCGGGTATGGCGGAATTGGCAGACGCGCCAGATTTAGGTTCTGGTGGTAACCCCGTGCAGGTTCAAGTCCTGTTACCCGCACTAAAAAAACTCCTTGTAACCCAAGGAGTTTTTTAGTGCTTTTTTCCCTTTTACTCAGCTTTCCTCTCCGATGCGAGAGATAATCTTTTTATTTATCCTGATAAAGAAGAATGTCGTCACGGCCACGCTCATGAACTCGGCAATGGGGAAGGCCCACCAGATGAGATTCACGTTGCCGCTTAAGGAAAGCAGATACGCCGCCGGAAGCAGGACAACGAGCTGTCTTGCAATGGAGACGATCATGCTGTAGGTTCCCTTGCCAAGCGCCTGGAACATGGAGCCCGTAATGATGCAGGGCCCGGCAAGCAAAAAGCTCAGGCATATGATCCGGAGGGCGGGAACTCCCTGTGCCAGCAGCTCCGGCGTCGGATTAAAGAATCCCATGAGCTGCTCAGGGAAAATCTCCATGGCAAAAACGCCCAAGATCATGATCACCATGGCATACGCGATGGCTGTCTTTAAGGTTTTCAGCACTCTCTCGCGTTTTTTAGCGCCAAAATTATAGGCGATGATGGGCACCATTCCATTATTCAGTCCAAAGATCGGCATGAAAATGAAGCTCTGCAGCTTAAAATATACGCCAAACACGGTCTGTGCCGCCCCAAAGGCTTCAAGTATCAGGTTCAATCCATAGGTCATGACGGAACCAATGGACATCATGACAATGGAGGGTGCGCCAACGGCATAAATCTTTTTGATCAAAGCCGACTGTAGGCGAAACCCCTTGAAGGAAATGATGACCTCACGATTGAATTTCACATGGAAAAAGATCGCGAGCCCGCCGGCCACCCACTGACCCATGACCGTTGCAATGGCCGCACCGGCCACGCCCAGCTTCGGGAAGGGGCCAAGTCCAAAAATGAGGAGCGGATCAAAAATCAGGTTGGTGATGGCCCCGCCAAGCTGCGTAAACATGGTATAATGCGTCTTTCCCGTGCTCTGCAGCATACGTTCAAAAGTAAACTGCATGAAAATGCCAATTCCTGCCATACAGCAAATGGAAAGATAGGTTACGCCATATTCTTGTACCTCAGGAATCGGGGACTGACTTTGGAAAAACGGGCGGCTGAAAAAAAGACCGACAAAGAAAAAGGCTACATAACTCATTACTTCCAGAAACACGCCATTTGCCGCCGTATCATTTGCCTTTTGAAACTCCTTTTCGCCTAACGATTTTGAAATATAGGCATTCATGCCGACCGCAGTACCGCCTGCAAAGGAAATCATCAGGCTCTGGATCGGGAAGGCCAGTGATACGGCACGCAAAGCATAATCGTTGACGTCGCTGATTCTCGAAACAAACACACTGTCCACGATGTTGTACAGGGCCTGCACCAACATGGATAACATCATGGGAATCGACATCGTCAATAACAATTTCTGGATGGGCTGTACGCCCATCTTATTTTCCTGTTGCACTACCACTTTTGTATCTGACATTTTTATTCTCCATAAACTTGCTAATACCCAACGCACATATTAACATAATTATAGACATTTGACAACAAAATAAAAAAGTCAAACTAAAGTGATATTTCGTTATATACTTCTTGTATCTTTTGCCAAAACTTTTGATTGACAGAATCTCATATATCACATTTATTTATGTAAACACTAACTGCCCCTGGATTTCTTCAGGATTATAACATGGCTTTAGCTTTTTCATTTTGACATATTCCCATCAATCAGCATCTATTTACATATCTATTGCATTCTCATCAAGTAAAAAGCGCTCTATTCCAATATAGAGGATGCCATTTTCATCCTTCCAAGGATTGATTCTATCTCCAACGACGACAATTTTTCTGAATGAATCCGGTATTTTGGTTAATGAATTTATCTCCTGCTTCCGTTTTTCAGGATCAGCAATCGATAATGCTGATTGAATGTAGTAACGCTGATTTCCACGATTGACGACAAAATCAACTTCCAGTTGAACTCTGGCGCTTTTTCCGTCTCCCTTTTTGAAATTATATTCTACTACTCCAACATCGACATCAAATCCTCTCCTCACGAGGTCACAGTAGAGCACATTTTCCATGATATGAGTCTCTTCCTGCTGGCGGAATCCAAGTCTTGCGTTTCGCAAACCCACATCAGTAAAGTAGTACTTTGCAGGGGTCTTAATATATTTTTTCCCTTTCACGTCATATCTCTCCGCTTTAGAAAGGAGAAATGCCTCAGAGAAATATCCAAGATATTTGTCGATCGTCGCCGATGAAATCTTCACTTGCTTCTCGCTTGCAAAAGTATTGGAAAGCTTCGTTGGATTTGTCAAAGACCCTATCGCAGATGCCACGATATTCAGCAAATCTTCCAATACTTCTGTGTCATTCTGGATAGAATGCCTTTCAACTACATCCTTCAGGTAAGTCCTTGTAAATAGGTCTCTTAAATACTGACTCTTTTGTTCATGTGAATGAAGCGTCAGTGTTACCGGCATTCCTCCATAGGTATAATAATCAATCCAGGCATCATACTTATCACCTTCATATGCTTCATAGAATTCTGCATAAGAAAGCGGATAGACTCGTATCTCGTCTCCTCGATCCCGGAACTGTGTCAGAATATCTGACGATAGCATTTTTGAATTGCTTCCGGTAACATAGACATCCGCATTTTTAATCTTCATCAGTCCAAGAACTACATCAATGAAATTGATCTTTGCAGAAGGATCATTAACATAGGGGTTCTGAATCTCCGATACAAACTGAATCTCATCGATTAGAATGTAGTATCGTTTTGTTTTATCCGTAATCTGAGAGCGGATGTATTTATCCAATTCAAATGGGTCTCTGTACTTTGCATTGGGCAATTCATCTAATGCAATCCCAATAATCTGATCTTCTTCAACCCCTTGTGCATAGAGATATTTTGTGAAGAGTTCGAACAACAGATATGATTTCCCGCAGCGACGAATTCCAGTCACAATTTTTACTCTTCCGTTGTCCTTCTTTGCAATTAGCTTTTGCAGGTACTCTTTTCGTTCCAGCTCCATCGTCATGTCCTCCCGAAAAGTTTCTGCGTAAATACGCAATTTTTTGACGAGTATATTATAAGCTGTTTCTTTCGTAAAAGCAAGTGGCACTCGTAAATTTTTTGCGTATTTACGCAAGAATTTTTCATGAAGAGAGGGGCTGGGGAGTTATTTGCCCCACACCGAGTCATCCTCATTGAGCATGTCATTGATCCGATGGACGATGGTGTCCGCCAGATCGTTGTCATCCCTATAACCCCCACCTCTTCAGCGTCTCTTCCCTCTCCTGCGCTTTACGCTTCGAGACAAAGGATCTCTTGACAACCGCATTTACTTTTCCGCCAGTTTCTTTTCTCATGATCGTTCGACCCATGCGGTAAATCCATGCCGCAGAAAGAAGAAACCTCCGCCCCTTTAGGAAAGAATAATGCGGTACTTTTATCATTAAATCATAGCCGGGAAACAAACCTCTCAAAAAGCTTCTCATCCCGCCATTCTTTTTGTCCGCATTTCTGACATAGTTAACAGAACAAAAGCATCTATATTATGTGAGAACAAAAATCTCCATATGCATAACTCCCATCAGGTTTTTAAATCTCATTTTTTAGAAAAACTATCGTATAACTATGTCCAAGATTTTTAGCACTTCTATAGATGCTTCATAATATTTGACAACCGTCTCTATTGAAACGTTAATGCATTCCCCATGGGCGAAATCATTTCGCAACTGAACAAGCGAATTGATTTTGTCTTTATATCCACTAGCTTTGATTCTATTATCAAAATCCTCTTTGCGCTTTGATGAAACACTTTAAGATATCGGTCTCCAAGAACTGGCGCCCCCCTCAGCAGTAGTAAAATTTTTGTGCTGATGTACCTTAGGGAACAAATAACTCGAAAAAAAGAGCGACCTCCAGTTTTATCATTAAATAATATAGATGTAAAAAGATGTAAATCTCTAAAGCCTTATTCCATAAGGGTTTTCTCACTTCTAACTTTCAAAAGACCCCTCCCTTGGCAATGCATCTTTTATTCCCAAACAAAAAATCTTTTATTTTCCTCAAAAATATCTTTATTTTTCGATTAATGCATCGTAATGGCCGCTCACATACAACTATTTCGTTTTTTCTACTTTTTGCTCCAAAGAAGGAAAAGTAGATTTCCATTTTTACATGTCAAACACCATTTCAAAAGATCTTGCCCCTGAATACAGAAGATTTCGCGATCCTGAGCGGCAGATGTAATCCTTTTCCTCCTACCTTTCTCCATGTATTTCAAAAGATGTCAGTCAAAAAATAACAAAGATGAAGCCCCGTCACCCTCTTCTTTCTCAATGATTTATAAAAGATGCATTTGCGAAGAACAAAACTTTTTCTTCGAAAGACAAAAAGATGTATGACAAACACACAAAAAAGAGACCATCCAAATGATGATCTCTCATGTTAATTCAGGCATTACATTTTAGATATTTTCTCTTGTCTCGAGCTTGTCGTCCTCTCTGAAATTGTTCTGTTCCAACCGTCCATCAACCATAAGCAGATTGATTACCGTTCCAGGATATCAAGAAGCTCTCGCGGCGTAACAACAAACGGTTCCTTTGGGAAGTGCTTTATATTCCCCGTCACCAAATAGGCTTCATCGTCACGCTTTTCCAGAACGACCTCGTAAAACGGCAAATCCTTCATGTCAGGAAGAATAATCCCCGATGGTGACGGATTGACCAAAATACCATACTTTTCTATGGCGGAAAGCAGGTAATCAATCGTACCGCCTGCAAACCCAAATTTTTTACGCGACAAAACCTCACGGTATTCCTTTGTAATCACATTACTGTAAACTGGAATGATCTCGCCGGTCAGGACCTTGCTCAATACCTGAACCGTAGCCGAATCATCCTTACTTGACAGCAAAGCGGATACGAGCACATTGGTATCTATTACCGCATAACAGATCATTCTGCTGCCTCCCTACGTGCAAGATTAATCTCCCTGTTGATATCATCCAGACTCATATCAGAAACGCCGTTATCTCTGGCCTGTGCCCGCAAAGCCATAAACGCCTGCAGCGCTCCCTCCCTAGTAATATCTGCCTCCGGTGAAGATATTTCAAACGGTATTTTACGCTCCCTTACAACAGCCCGTGCAAAAACATTGATTGCCGTGGAAGCGTTCATGCCAAACTCCTGGCATAAGCTGTCGAACTGTCTTTTTAATGCTTCGTCCATGCGAACGCTAAAAGTTGCCTGTGACATAGGAAAGCCCCCTTTCTTCATATTCTTAATTATAGTATATGTCACAAGGTGCAAAATGTCAACATTCTGAACACATTAGGTTCTTGTACAAGTTTTTTGTGTTCATTTGATTAGATGGTAAACAATCCCTGCTCTCATTTGTGTTTTTGTCCGCGAGGATGCTTGAGGACTTTTGCAAAACTCAAGCAATTTCCTGATATTTTCAGCTTCACCACCAACTTCACCACTACCTTCACCACTAATGCTTAAGTTATTTTTCAATAGCTCCATGTAATGCTCTGATCTGGCAACCAGGACCACGCTTCCCTGAGTTGCCTTTATCTCCGCAATAGTGCTCCTGCCAGCTCGCAGGCATCCTTTGTCTATTCCTCTTCCCTATGGTGTTGCTGCTCTTGCCTTAACCTCTTTACACCACGCGTCCAGTGTTGTCTTTACATTCCCTATCCCATATAGATGTCGCAGCACATGTATCGGATTCAGTAGATAGATAAAACAAAGGACTTCTTTTGCAGTTCTTTTCTTTTCTGCCTCTGATATCAAGCCAAAGAACCCATAATCCTTCATAGCCTTTACTTGTTCTTCCTTATGGCTACTTCCGTGCAAAACTAATCTGTACATCAAATTCTCATAGTATGACTGATATTCCGGTTCAGGCAACGAGGCAAGAATCTCCGGATCTGTTGAAACTTCTTCAATTCCTTTCTTGTACTGGAATGTTGCGAAGGCTTCAAGTGCCTGACGCATTAGGTTTCCAATGACAAGGTCATGTTCTGCTGTGTTCCCTTGCCCATAGTCGTAAATCCGCTTGAGAATCTCGGTATATTCCTGACGGTTTTTATACTCAAAAATCTTTATCGCGCCATCAGTAATCTCAAATCGATTGAACTTTGGCTTAAGAGCATAACTTTTTCTCTTACAGCAATCAACAATTTCCTCAAACAGCTTGTGGATATCATAGAAGGTCATGAGATCGTGTGTCATAACTAAAGCCTTTGAAAACTCATTGCCCTCCAAGAATGCACCTAGCTTATATTTGAGAAATGAAAGAATTCCGATGCGGTTCTCCGTATCAAAGCTGGAAATTGGGTCGTCAATAATAAGCAGATACTCTTTACCATAAACATCCTTCTCTTCCTGACCCTCCATAATCCTGGTAAAGAAATAGCTAAGTCCGATGATGTTACGTTCTCCTACAGAAACATCGCACGGGCGCACGCTTTTTCCTCGAGAATACAAACGATATTCACCGTCAGTGTAATCTATCCTCAATCTGTCATCAGCAAAAAAGATATATTTTAAGCAGGCATTCATGATATCAAGCGCAAGATGGACATTCTTTCTCTGCGCCTCTAGTTCTTCTACCGCCTTCTTCTTTAATTCATAATCTTCCTTTGCATCACCGAACGCCTTTTCAGCCTTTTCATATTCAGCTTGCTGTTTGTCATATTCAACAACCAAATCAATTACATCGTAATACGCGATGTGACTGTTAATCTCATTTAGTTTGTCGAGAATAGGACTGGTATTTGTAGCCTTCCTATTAAACTCTATCCTCTCCGCTTCAAGCTTTGTTAAATTCTCCGTCAGTTGCTGTATTAGTATTGCAACACCTTGACCAGAAGCCAAAATGGGTTGATAAGGGTTCTCTACCTTCTGTTGGAGCAATTTATTGTTTTCATGGATTGCTGCATTAATTCTGCCGATTAAATCCACACATGTTTCATGGTTAGACAACGCAGAAAAAGCAGAAATATCAATGATTATTTCATTATATACCCAGCCTTCCAACACTTTCTGATGCTCTGCTACGTTTTTTGAAAGAACCTTTTCTATACTTGTGACCAAATTTGTTTTATAATCATCTCTTAATGTCTGAAAGCAGTAAGGACATTCTTTATTGGTCGGATTTCTAAAGAATGTTGCTTTCTGTAATAGTTCGCCCGCCTTCCCAGATTCGACAAGACCCATAAGGTATTGTTCCCTCTCTGAAAGCTCCGGTTTTTCAATCTTCTTTGCAAGCAAGGCGCTAATAATTCCATCGTCATATTGATAGTATGATTTCGGCAATATCGGAACATCGTTATCAATCTTTGAAGAACCAGATTTTACAGTTTCCAATGTTTTCATCTGTTCCTCAAATTCTACTAATAACTCAGTCTTCTTCTTTGTTGGCGTAAGCTTTATAAACTGTTTATATGTTTCGTCGCGAACTGGTGTGTTTTGCCTTGCTCCTTCACGTAACTTTGCATCTCGTCCCGCCCACGCATCATCACCACGAAGTGCATTCCCAATTTTCCACAGCCAGTAGGTCGGAGATTTTGGATTACCATGATCCTTATATTCCTTTAACGCAGTCTCTTCCTTTTCATATACGGCTTTCGCAGAATCTATATCTTTCTCAGCCTGCTCTATTCTCCCGGCCAGATCAGCCGCCTGCCCTAGCATGATAATTGTATCTAGATGGTCCTCTTTGAGTCTCACCTTTTCATTCACAAAATCCTCGTCGAAAACAAATATCTGCTTTTTCTCGTCATCAGACAGCGTAACCGTATTCCCATCTTTATCAGCAAAAGAAACCTGCTTGACGGCTGGCTGAGCTTCCCCCTTGGCTTTTCTAAATGCTCTGGCTATTGTACTTTTCCCGGTGCCATTCCGTCCATAAAGAAGTGCGCCTTTGACTGTTTTGTAATCCTTACCGTCCCTCGGTTCAAAAAAGGCAAATGGGGTTAATAAGGCAAAATTAGCACCTTGAACTTTTATTGTTGATATATCCCTCAGCACCAACGGTCTCCTTTCTTTACATATGTTACTTTTTACGTAAAATTATACCATGTCCTATGCTTTTCGCCAATATAAAAATCCACTCGAAACCCTTTGTTTTCCGAGTGGATTCACACTTTGAAAATTGATTTAGCTTATTCTTCCAAAGTCTTCTTTCTTCGTCCCCGTCTCTTAGGCAGCACCACCACGGTCTCCCCAGGGTTTGCGCTAATGACTGCCTGCTCTGGCGTTTCGATTTGCTCCGTTTTCTTGGGTCTTCCCCTTCGTCTTGGCACCGCAGCCACTTCGGGTTCACTGGATGATTCAGCTTGTTCCGTCGCTGGAGACTTATCAGGCTCCTCCCGTTCCGATTCTGCCTCAGTTTCTACTGCCTCGATCTCCTCTGGTTCCTCGGCTGGTTCTCCTTCCTCCTCAGTCTGGCGCTTTCCTCTCTTCTTTGGAGCCTGCCCTTTCGACAGGTCAAAAATGATTGCCTTCTCCTCCGGGTAGAACATTCCTTCAAATGAAAGCGCCTCCTTGCTTTCCTCCACGTCGGCCAGCTTCCTTGCCGCACTGATGAGCGCAGGCACCTTTAGAAAGATTGCGTAATTCTGCATTTTCTCGTTTTTGCTGAACGGGACGGCATTTTTCGTGTTCTCCGAACAGGGCGTAATGGCGAACAGCCTGGTCGGTGCCTGGATAAGTGCCCTTACGTACGACGGAAACCCAAGCTCCTGTGCCGTGGCCTTGTTAAACCTGATGCTTGACGAAGTCAGCGTCATGACAGAATCACCCTTGCTGCGTTCCAGCTCCACCACCTCAAAATCCTTAAGAATTCCTTTTTCCGACATTTGTTCTTCCTCCCTTTTATCCATGGCTCCTTCGCCTGAATCTCTTTCTTCCGTTATGCTTTCGTTCCATCCGTACCGCTGCCCTGCCGACATGAGCCTCGTTAAGGACACGGACTTCCACCCGGCGCTTATCGCTACAAATCCTTTGAGGAACCCCGTCCTTATGGGCAGGAGCCGTTGCTGTTCCCGTTTTTTCCACTTTCGCCAGTTCTGCTTGTCCAGCAGTTCCTGGGCCCTGTTCCACGTCTCCCTGCTTACGATGGGGTCATGGTGGTCCTGAATGAAGTACTGGTCCGCCTCGCCTTCGTTTACCTTGCTCGCGTGTGTCAGGTAATCTATCGTTATGGTCTTTTGCATCAGCACGTCGCCGCAGTACTTTTCATTTCGAAGGATCCTCTGCACCGAATCGCTTGACCACGGATTTCCCAGCACGGTGGTCAGATTAATGGCATTCAGCCGAATGGCAATAAGCCGCGGATGCACTCCCTGAATGAAACTCTTGTATATGATCCTTACGATTTCAGCCTCGCTCTGAATGATGACCATGTTCCCGTCATCGTCGGTGTCATATCCCAAAAGGGCCGCGGTAACGACCTTTTGCGTGCCGTTCCTCATGCGGTTTCTAATGGCCCACCTGATGTTTGCGGAAATGCTTCTTGATTCCTCCTGCGCAAAGGACGCCATGATTCCGAGCATCATGTCCACCTTTTCGTCCAGGGAACTCAGCCTTTCCTTCTCAAAGTATATTTCTACTGGGCTTTTAAGAGCCTTCAGGTCCCTGATCGTCGTGATGCAGTCCACCTGGTTTCTGGCGAAACGGCTGATGGACTTTGTCAGCACCATGTCTATCAGTCCCTTCTTACAGTCCCTGATCATCCTCTTAAATTCTTCCCTGTGCTTTACCTGCGTGCCGCTGATCCCCTTGTCTGCATATATGCCTGCCAGTTCCCATCCGTCGTGCGAGGAAATGTAATTCGTGTAATGTTCGACCTGCAGCTCATAGCTGGACTCCTGCTCAGCCTCGTCCGTACTGACGCGGCAGTACGCTGCCACCCTTTTGTTTTTGGGCTCCTCTTCCTTGGCGGGCAATACCTTTTGCGCCGGAATGACCCGAACGTCGTATTCCCTGCTGCTTATGCGTTTTTTCTTCTTTTTCGCCTTTCTTACCAGCGCTACGGCCCTTCCTGGCAATGGTACCTCCCCGACTGCCGCCGCGCCGTCAGTTAGCTGCGGATCGTCATCCCCTACTCCCGGTTCCATCAATTCCGTTCACACCTCCCGTTGTTTCCGCGTCACGCCTTTTTGCGTGACCTCTCACCCCATTTTACCATACTTTTACCAAATAGGCACTATTTTTCCCGAATAGTCACTTCTTAAATGCAAATTTTATATCTATAATGCCTATCAAGGACAAAATTATCCAAATGGGTACGGTGGGAGGTGTGACCATGGATGCCAAAGCTTTGGGAGCCAACTTGCAAAAGTACAGAAAACAAAAGGGATTGACCCAGGAAGCCGCCGCAGAAAAATGTGGTCTCTCCGCCAATTACTTAAGACAGATTGAGCTTGGTCACAAGGTTCCGAAGCTTGAAACCTTCCTTAGGATCGCCGAAGTTTTGGAAACTTCCGCGGACCTTCTCCTAGTCGGTAATTCAAACAAGACTGCCAGTGCAAGGGCAGGCGAAATCTATGACAAAATAAAGGATCTGCCGCCCAGCAGACAGGAATTCATATTAAAGTCCCTGGATTCCATGATTGACGAAATCAAAAAAATGTAACAAGGCGTGCCGTCCGGTTTTTCCCGGACGGCACTTTTTTACCGCTTCATCCCGTGCTTCTTAAGGCAATATTCATAGCCCCACGCAAAGCTCCTTCGCTCCACCTCGTCCACGTAAGTCTCTGCCGCGGCAAACGCGTTCTTCCTTTTGGTCCTAAGCGCACCAACGGGCTGCTTTTCACCTTCCTCCATTGCTTCCGAGAAAACCTTATTCCTTTCCATTTTTGTCATTTACGCACGTCCTCCTTTCTTCCGACAGCCTTGCGTACCTTCCGTTGCCGCTTTTACCCGAAGGCTCCTTGCCGTTCGGATACACCGAATCCATGATTTCGTTATTCCTTTTAATTGCCCTGTCAACCAGGTCATCCGCGTAATATTCCATCTCTATCCGATCGTAATCATGCACGTATATGTTGGCGATGAAGCTCTCCACCATCTTCTTCGTCAGCACGTCGGATTTTTCCGCCTGCTCGGCCTTTCGTTTCATCCTGGCCGTTTCCTGGACCAGTTCGCGGTCTTCCTTGATCCGTCCGGCAAGTTCCTTCACTTCCGCATCCAGAACGTTGATCTCCTCGGTAAGTTTTGCCTTCATCTTAAGGTACGCTGCCTTTGTGATCAGCCCCTCCGCGTAGCTTTCGTATGCCCTTACCCGTTCCGCGCGAAGAACCTTAAGCTTCGACTCACCGTTTGACTTCTTTTCGTCATTTTCCGGCATGATCAGGTCAACGGCATTTTTCGTCAGCAGTTCCAGCGTTTTTAGGTCGCTCAGGTATTTTTGAAGTTGCCTGTGTATCGCACCTTCAACGATCGGATAGGAATACTCCCTCCCGTCACACCTTGAATAGATGCCGCTGATCCTCTTGTGCTTGCAGTAAAATTTCTTCTTTTCGTCATCATACCGAAAGGTCAGGCGACAGTTGCCGCAGCGAAGCTTTTTCTTAAGGGCAAAAATTGCCGGCTGGCCCTGGTCATTCCAGTCCCTGCGGATCATGACCTTCTGCGCCTCGTCGAAGGTCTTTTTGTCAACGAGCGGCACGTGGTGGTTTTCAATGATGACCCAGTCCTCCTTAGGAATGCGATGCATTACCTTTATCGTTTCTTCCGTCCTGTGCGCCACGAGGCACCCCGTATAGGTCGGATTGACAAGCATCCTTCTTACCATCAGGTAATCCCAGATGTATTCCTCGTCGGAAACGAGCTTCCGCACTTCGCCGTTGTAAAGGCGACTTTTTCTTACGCCAGGAAGCTCCGCCTTCATTTCATTCAGTGCGTCAACGATGCTCATGATCCGCCATCCCTGCGCTGCCTTGGCGAAAATGAACTTGATCACCTCAGCTGGGCCTTCGTCCACAAGCCACGTAAGCCCGGTCGCCTTTTCCCTCTTGTATCCGTACGGGAGCATGCCGCTGAACGACAGTCCCCTCTTCCACATGGCTCTGCAGGCTGACTTGTGCTTTGCGGACAGGTCCCTTATGTACATCGTGTTAATGAAGTTGGTGATCGCCGCGTCCATGCCGGACACGTCCCCGCGGTGCTCATTGCTGTCATATCCAGACCCGACGGCAATGACCCTTACGCCGAGTCTCGGAAAAACCTGATCCAGGTAATCACCCATTTCCACGTAGTCCCTGCCAAGTCTTGAAAGGTCCTTCGCGAGCAAGACGTCAATTAATCCCTTCTTTGCGTCGGAGATCATCTGCTGAAACGCGGGGCGGTCAAAGTTCGTGCCCGAATAACCGTCATCCGCGTATTCCACCACGTCTCCGTCCAGTTCGGGATGCCTAAGGAGATAATCACGCAGGTAATCCCTCTGGTTTTCTATGCTGTAACTCTCCGTCCTGTCATTTTCTGACAAGTCTCCGTCCGACTTTGAAAGCCTAAGATAAGTAGCTATCTTCAAATCAGTCACCTCATTGCTTCTTCGATCACGCTTAACAGGTCGTCTCCCTTAAACGAGATTTCGACCGCTCCATTCTTAAACACGGAAATCCGGTTAACGGTCCGTCTTACCAAATCCCCGTCAAATCCGTCTTCGCCCGGATTTTCCCTGGCATTGTCAATAAAATCAAGAAAGTCTTTGATTACCTTGTCGAACGCATCCTTTTGGGCCCTCAGTCCCTTTAATTCCGCTTCCAGTTCTCCAATGCCCCTGACCTTTTTGTCATGTATCGTACGGAAGTCCGTTTCATCAATCAAGCCGTCCTTGTAATCCTCATAAAGCCTGGCCCTTCCGTCCCTGGCCTCCTTCAGTTTCAGCGCGACGGAAGCAATCTTTTTGTCAAGCGACGTCTCCACGTTCTTCCCGGCCTCGCCTTCCTTCATTGTTCTGATCACGGCCGCCCTGTCCGTCATAAGGCTTAAGTGAACCCTTACCTGCTCCATCGCAACGACCTTCAGGAAATCAGTTGAAACGCTCTGATAGCAGCACTTCTCGTGATGCTTTGCGCCGCATTCATATGCGCTGTGGGTATAAGTTTCTCCCTCCGCATAACATTTTCGGTCCAAAAACATTTTTCTGTCGCAGTCGCCGCACCACACAAGACCATACAGGTCATCCCCGAACTTTTCCTTATCTTCCTTTCTTGCTTCCATCGTCCTTTTCACCTCTTCCGCCCTTTCCGTAAATGATTTGTCTATTGCCTCCCAGTCAGGTCTTGGCACAAGGGGGTAATGCACGTCCCTGTGCACGACCCATTCCTTCCTTGGCATCCTCTCAACTCCGTCATGCGCCGCAATGCCAATGCTCCTGCTTCTGCCAAAACACATGTCCCCCGCATACGCCGGATTTCGCAGGATCGGCTTTACGCTGGCCTGCGTCCATTTCCCCGAACTTTTTACCCTGATGTTTCTGCCGGGCAGCGGTGCCCCGATCAGTTCCATCCTTTCCGTTATCCTGGCGGTACTCACTCCCATGGCCGCCCACTGAAACATCACCCTGACGTAATCGGCTTCGTCATTTGGCACCAGCTTCGTGTTTTCGGCGTTTCTGTCGTACCCGTACGGGGGCTTTCCCGTCATTAGTACGTCCTTCTTCATGCGCCTTGCCTGAAACGCCGCGAAGATCTTCCTGGACTGATCCCTGGAATACATTTCGTTCACCATGTTTTTGACGGGAACGGAAATGCTCATGCGATCCTCTTCCCTTGAACTGTCGAAGTTGTCGTTAATCGCAATGAGCCTCACCTGCATCTTTGGGAATATGTTTTCGATGTATATTCCCGTTTCCACGTAATTGCGCCCGAATCTCGAAAGGTCCTTCACGACGATGCAGGAAATCCGTCCGTGGTTTACGTCATTCATGAGCCTCGTAAACTCAGGCCTGTCGAAGTTCGTCCCGGTAAACCCGTTGTCGGCATACGTGTCAATCAGTTCAAACTCCTGGTGTTCAAGCACGTAGGAATGAGCCAGCGTGATCTGATTCCTTAACGATTCGTCATCCTCGCGTCCCGCGTTCTCCACGGACAGCCTGGCATAAATCGCCGTTGGAATTCGCAGGACTTCCATTGCCGAACGACTTTCCGTCACTGACTGATTTGTTACAACCTGAAACCTTCTGCTTTTTCTAGCCATTTAATTCTCCTCCAGCCATTCCTTTGGGAATGCTTCTCTTCCGCGCAAGCTTAGCCTGACCTTAACCGTTCCGTCACCCCAAAGGGTAACGCGCTCAACCAGGTCCGTGACGGTCTTTCTTGAAAACGGCTTTTCCTCGTCCCAGTCGGCATACTTTCTGATCCACGGATTAAAAATGGTAAGCAGTTTTCTCTGCCCGTCAAGCCCGTCCATCAACTCCTCAAACCGTTTGTTGACGTCCCTCTGCCTTTCCATGATTCCTGCGTGGATTCTTTCGTACTCTTCCTCACCGATTTCTCCCCCGGCAAAACGAAGATATGCATCCACGTTGCCCTCCTGCGCCGCAACGGACTGTCGAAACAGTTCCCTGGCGTTTTCCCTTTTCGCGTAGAAAATCCTTTCCCAAAGACCTTTCGTTTCGCCCGCTTCAATCCTTTCGCGCACGCGGCGCGCACGTTCCTTTTCATTTGTCAGGATTCGCGTGAGCTGATCACGAAAATCATCATATGACGCGACAGGATCGTCAAAGCCTTTTCTTTTCAGCACGATCTTTGTTTCCCCGTTGGTTTCCGTCAGGGTAAAGTGCGGAACCTCGTCCGTGTCCTCCCACGTTATCCTTCCCTTGAACAGAAGGGCGACGGCCCTCGCCTCACCCCTGTCATTGCTCTGGTCACGGAGCCTTAAGGCAACGCGTTCATACTGCTCCCTTGAAATGATCGGCGGATAGCGGACCGTTCCGCCGACGTGCCTTTCCCCCCCGCCGATGTACGCCCTGACGCGAACCAAGGCTGACACGGTGGCGTCCAGCCACTTGCCGCTGCCGCCCGTTGACTTTCCCTGCTTGATGCCAACGCGGTAGAGGTGAACGCCCGGAGACTCAATTCCCTTTTCGTTTAAGAGTTCCGCTATTTCCCTCCAGGTCTTTCCCTCTTCCGCCATGTCAAAGATCTTTCTGATCACCGGGGCCGCCTCCCGGTCAACAAGCATCCGCGTTCGATCCCCGCTCAGCACGTAACCGTACCTTTCCTTCAAGGAGTCTATCTGACGTCTCTCGGAAAGTTCCCTGTACTTTTGAGCGTTCCCCTTGTGTCCGTTGGAATACAGGCACGCCTGCGCAAAATACTCGTCCAGCTCCTTTGCCGACTTCTCCAGGCTGTTTACGCCATCCTCCAGGATCACGAAATGAATGCCAACCGGATAAAAGGTTCTAAGCAGCAGTTCCTTTGCGTACATCGGGTTTCTGCCGCACCTCCACACGGAGTCGATTATGACAAGGTCAAACCTGCGGTTCATCCCGTCAAGGCGCAGCTTTTGGAATCCCGCGTCTGCGGCAGGGTCATTTCCCTTGTCTTCGTAAAACTTCGACACCTTCCATCCGTTTCTTTTCGCAAATTCACGGATCCTCTCATTTTGTTCCTTAAGGGGCACCGTTTCCTTAACCCAAAGATCCGGCACCCTTTTTGAATACCCAACGCAAATCACGCCGTCACCTCCCTTGCCGAATTCGCCACCGCAATAATCTCCTCCATTTCCTCCGCGTGGTGAAACCTGATCCTTATCATGTCGCCACTATCCACCGTAACGCTCTCCAGAAGCGTTACTGCCATTCTGCGGTCCAGCTTCGTCACGTTTCTGAATGCCAAAAATTCCCTGATCCACGGCACGTCCCTCACGTTCAGCGCAAGTTTCTTTTCCTTCCTTTTTTCGTTCTCCGTCAGGGCGAACCTCAGCGAATCAATCTTCGAAGTAAAGGATGAATTAATCTCACGGTATTCATCCCTTGAAATAACGCCGTCAGTCATGTCCACGTAAAGTTTCACCTTCAGGTCGTTGTACCTGTTAATCTCCCTTGTCTGCGCCTCGATCTGACCTTCCAAAAGCCTTATTCCAATGACGTCATTGGGAACGTTTTCCAACTCGCGAAGCACTCCTTCCGCCTCTGCGAGAAGTCCCAGCGTCACCTGCACCGCGGCAAGGACGTTTTCCAAAAGGCCTGCCTCGCTGATCAGGTGTGAGGTGCAGGCCTTAGAGTGCTTGTAAGTCGAGCAGTGGTAATAATGATACTTCTTCCCGCGGCTTTCGCTCACGCGCCTTATCATGTTTTGACCGCACGTTCCGCATTTCAGGATACCGGAAAGGACGTGCACGCCTTCCCCTCTTTGCGGCGTTCGCGTGTCCATCTTCATAAGCGTCTGCACGACGTCAAACAGCTCCTTGGGAACGATTGCTTCATGCGTGTTTTCTACCCTGATCCATTCCTCCCTGCCGACGCTCACGACCTGTCTTACCTTGTAATTGATCTTTCTTCTCTTGCCCTGGATCATGATCCCCGCATAGATCTCATTCCTCAGGATTCGGTTGATCGCCGTCACGCTCCATGCCGCGTCCTGGGAAGAGCGAAAGCCGCATGCGTAGTTCAGGCCGCAGATGCGCTTGTACTCCAGCGGAGTCGGAACCTTCATCTCGTCGAGTTTCTTTGCAATGGCTAGTGACCCAAATCCGTCAAGCTTCATGTTAAAGATCAGCTCCACGACCTTGGCGGCCGTTTCGTCAATGACCAGGTGATTGTGATCCTCGGGATCCTTTTCGTACCCGTAAGTCGAGAAACTGCCGATGAACTTTCCCATCCTCCGCTTTAGGTCAAGCTGACTCCTGATCTTCATCGACATGTCGCGACAATATGCGTCATTAATCAGGTTCTTGAACGGAACGATGATCTGGTTTGACGCGTTTTCATCGTCAATGCTGTCATAGCCGTCATTAATCGCGATCAGCCGAACGCCCATGGACGGGAAAATCCGCGTCATGTACCTTCCCATTTCTATGTAGTTTCTGCCAAGTCTGGACAGGTCCTTTACGATGATGCAGTTGACCTTGCCAGCCTGCACGTCTTCCATAAGCCTGTTAAACGAAGGCCGGTTGAAGTTTGTTCCCGTAAACCCGTCATCGGCATATTCATTTACCAGCGAAAAGCCTTTCGCGGCAGCATGATCCTCAACCAGTACCTTTTGATTCTTTATGCTGTCGCTTTCAGCCTTGTCGCCGTCTTCCCTTGAAAGCCTGTAATACCCGCAGGCCTTCATTTCCTTGTCACAGCGAATTAAACATTCCTCCCTTCCCGTACCTGGGAACGTCGGAATCACTTATTCCGCCTCCGAAAGTCGCCTCCTTAATGCAGTCGTTTAAGCTCTTTTCCCCTGCAAAACTGACCTTGATCACCATTCCGTTCATCTTGTAACAGTACGGATTTTTTATCTGTTTGATAAAGTCAATCAGCCTTTCCAAAACGGGAAGGTCCGGGTTGATTTTTACGTCCTTCAGGTCAACGAGCGCGTCCCTGTCCACCGTTTTCACGTCAACTTCCCTAAGCTTCTTAAGTTCCTCCGACAGTTCCCTCAAATCCTCCCTGCTGGGATTCTTTGGATCAATTCTTTCAATTACGTTTGACATTTTTCAGCCTCCTTTCGAAAACGTCCCTTCACTAATCGCACGGCGGAAGGCCAAAAAATTAACCAAAATCGAAAAAATTTTTTGTTTATTTCCGTGGCCATTTGGCCACTTTTGTTTCATTATAGCGTGGCCATTTGGCCTCGTCAAGTAGTTTTTGGCAAAAAGTTGCCATTTGGCAACATTCATGTTATGATCAGTAGGTAAGGAGGTGACAGTCCATGTCAGACAAAGATTATTCCGTCGCAAACGTGATGAAGTTATACCGCTCGCTGCACGGCATGACGCAGGAGGAATTAGGCGAAAAATCCGGCATAGAGTACAGTCAGGTAAGAAGATATGAGGCTGGCGTAAGAAAGCCAAAGCTTGAACAGCTGCAGGCTCTTTCCTCCGCGCTCGGTATTGGACTTTCCGAATTCACGGATACTGCAGGCGGCTCCGTTGGCAGCATTGTTTCCCTGCTTCTGGAACTGGACAAAAAAACCGACGTAAACTGGGAAGGCACTACGGACGAAAACGGAGATTACGATCCGTCCTCCATTAAACTCTCCCTAGGGGACTGGGAAGTAGCCAGCGCAATCGCACTGTACTTAAAACACCGCGACGTACTGAGGGCCGGCAAACCGGACGACGTGGCAATAAGAAATGAAGACGGCAGCACACTCACCGTTGAGGAACTGCGCGGCATGATCATAACTAACGATATTCAAAAAAAGAAGCCCGAGACCTGACAGGTCCCGAGCTTCATTCTCTTTCACAGCGTAATATTATATTTTTTTAGCAAGTTAAACATCTTCCCTACCGCCACATGTTCCGCATAACCTCTTTTCTCGCACTCATTGCAAAGAAGCCTTACGGACCACCTTTTCTTTCCTTCGGGCGGATTCTCTTTAATCATCTCAACGACATACTCCATCAGCCGTTCAATGTTCTTTTGCGTTTTGGGATAACTGGAAACCTGCCTTTTTTTGTGCAGGACATACTCTATACCACCTTCCTTATAATCTGCGCGTACATTTTGCACGGTAGTTCTGGAAATTCCTAAGGATTGCGCAATTTCATAAAGCATGACGCCCTGCCCGTTCCCCTTTTCGTGACAGGCCAGCAAAACCTTTGCCCTCATAATCATCTTGGGCGGAAAGCTGTCTTCTTCGATCATCTTTTCCAAAAGCGTTATTTCTTCTTCGCTTAGGGAGATTCTATATCCTTCTTTGTCCATAAACATACTCCAAAAAGTCAACACATTTATGAACTTAATTCTACCTCACGCCAACTTGCAAGTCAATCAAAAAGCTACTCAAAGCCTACGGCTTCGAGTTTAACACTTTTAACCTTTCAACTCCATCCCACATCTTGGTTCCTTTCCGAAAAGCTCCGGCATTCCCTCCATGAAGCTGTAATACTTCTTCGTTCCTGCCGCAATGATCACGTGGTCGAGTAACGGTATGCCCATGACGTTTCCCGCGCCGATCATTCTCTTTGTCGCCTCCACGTCAATTTTGCTTGGCCTGGGATCGCCTGAAACATGATTGTGCAAAGCGATAAGACCGGAAGAATTACTAAGAACGGCAGCCTTAAAAAGGTTTTGCATTGCGGTACCGGCCTCCGTTGATCCCATTGCAATGATGCTGTAGCTGAGGGGATGCGTCGCCTGGTCAAGGTTGACCACGCACATGACTTCCCTGTCCAGCTTTGACATTATCTCCGCCATGACCACGACGGCCTCTCCCGGGCTGCTAATTTCCGTTGATCCGTAAATCGGATCATCTTCCTCCAGTGCCAGCCTTACCCTGACCTGTCTAAGCTTAAACCTTTCATTCGTTCCGTCCATCTTTTCCGTCCTCCCCTGACAGTTCCACGCGGATCACCTCACCCTCTGGCACTCTCCTTATCAGCTCCAGCAACTTGTAGAATCCCACCTTTTCAATGTATTTTGCGTCATCACGCCTCTTTACGGATTCCGCGTCATGATTTCCGTTACCTTCCATTACGCTCATTCTCCTCCCTCCTGATTGGCTAGGTTCTCCACAAGGTTAAACAGCCCGTCATAGGTGCCGTTGACTTCCTTCACCTGGATGCCCAGGGGAGCCTTGCCGTCATCCTGCGTGCCGTCTTCAACCGTCACGCTGCACTGATACCGTCTGACGATCTCCTCCTCGATCTTTTGCTTGTCCGCGTAGGCAACCTTTCTTGCAGACTTTTCGGGGATGGAATACGGCTCCTCAAAGGTAATGCCCCAATGCTTGAAAAGCCTTAGCCTCGTCACCATGGGGTGCGTCCCGGTCTTCTCAACGACAAAGGTTCCCTTGGGCAGGCTCTTAAGTTCGTCCGGCGTAAAGAGCGCGCGCTGCATCATCTGAAGGTTCTGACTCGGATCGTTCTTTCCCCTAGACACGGACCCGCTCATGACCGTCTTGTTTCCAAGGTTTTTAGACAGGATTTCCGCGGAAGAGGAATTCGGTGCAAAGCCTCCGAAGATCACGTCCTGGCAGTTGTCAACGATGATGTCGGATCCTTCCTTGCCGTAATTCTTATTTAGCTGCGCAAAGGACTGGATCATCGGAACGATGGAAAGTCCCCTGCTTCGTCCCGCGGAAAACATCATCTCCGCGCTTTCAATCTTTGGTATGGTTCCGACCTCGTCCCAGAAAAAGATCACCCTGTTTTTCAGCCTGCCGCCGTTTTCGTCGGCCACCATGAGGATTTCACGGTACAGCTGCTGAAGGATCAGCGAAATGATGAAATACTTCGTGTTGTCCTCCTCCGGCATGACGAGGAATATCGCCGTCTTTTCGTTGCAAAACTTTTCCGCGTCAATGGCGGTGTCAAAGCACAGCACCTGCTCCAGCTCGGAATCCAGGAATGCGTTCAGCCTTGACATTGCGGTGGAAAGAACCGACTGCATGGCCTGTTCCGCGGTGTTCAGCGCCGCTCCCGCGAACCACCTTGCCTTGTGATCACCTGGCAGGTGATCCATGAGAAGCTGAAACTGGTTCTTTCCCTTAACGGGAGACGGTGCCAAAAGGTCCTGGATCAGTTTGAACACGCTGATCACGTGCCGCTCCTCCGGCTTTGCGAATTCGGCAACCAACAAGATGGCAGCCGTAAGAAGTCCCTCCGCAGCGTCATAAAAGAACGCGTTCTGGCCGAAGGACGAAGCGTCGCCTCCCGCCATGATGATGGTCTTTGCGGTGATCTTCGCGTACTTTTCGGCCCTTGCCTTGCTAGCCCAATCATCATTGTTCTTCATCCACGCGTCCACGTACTTGTTGACAAGGTGTAACATGTTGTCTCCGTCGGATCTCGTAGGATTTCGAAGGTCAATCACCGCCACGTTGTACCCGTAGTATTTCTTTGCTATTCCCGCGTAATTTCGAAACAGGTCTCCCTTCGTGTCGGTGGTCAGGAAGCTCACGCCGCTGGCCAGCGCATACTCGATGTTGGGATAAAGAAAAAACGCCGTCTTGCCTACGCCGGCCGCTCCAATCATCAGGCAGTGCACGTCATCAGGATCAACTAACGCCACGACCCTTCCGGCTCCTCCGGCACACCCAACGATGATCCCCTGGACCGTCGGCAGGTTAATTCCCTTTCTCCAGTCAATTACGTTGTACGGAATGCTCGCAAAGGTATTTTTGATTTCGTTTTTCGTTGCAAGCCTCGCCGTGCCGTACTGTCCGTCCCCGACCGTCTTTCCCTTGATCCCGTTCAGCGTGTAATAATGCGACAGAAGGGAGATGGCACCGATCACGGCAAACATCACCAGGCCCATGACGATTAAACCAGTGACGGACTGCATAGGCATTCCTCCCTTCCGCGGCTTACGAGGTCTTCGTTCCAGTCCTTTGCCAGACTGGAAAGCATCCTTACGTCCTGATAGCCCATCCCCGTAAGCTCCCTGGAAAGGCGAACGCACGCCTCCTGTCCCGCCTTGTCATTGTCAAGGCAGAGCACCACGCTCGTCACGTCTGGCCTCGTCACCAGGAAATGAAAAAGTGCCTGCCCGCTCACGCCGTTTAAGGACAGGTAACTGTTCTTCATCCAGTCTTTTGGGTACAGGCACAGGAACGAAAGCAGGTCGATCGGAGCCTCAAACACGTACAGCGTCTGCCCCTCGCCCTGATATCCAAAACCGTACCTAAAGTCAGATCCTTCCGCCGTCATCCGAAACTTTCCGTGCGCCCCGTCGTGCGTCCCCCTTACGTGCACGTTTCTGATCCTTCCGCTTTCGTCACGCCCGACAAACGCGACCCCGTGTCCCTTTTCCGTTTCATACATCCGTCCCGAGCGCACGAAGAAGGATACTACCGTCGGATCAATGCCCCGTTCCTTAATGAGATACCTGTAAAGGTTTCTCGTCGTTTCGTTTGCCTTGGGAACCACGACGGACATTTCCCCTTCCGGCAGTTCAGGTGACGCGCGGTCACTGCCCTTTGTTTCCTTGTCATGTTGCAAAAATACGCCGTCTTCCCTGCGCCGGTTCGCATGATTCTTTTCACTTCGCTCACCGCAAGTCGCCTTATCAGTTGTATTGGCTTCATTTGCCACGTCTGACCTGAAGTTCTCCAGTAAATATTCCATCGCCTCCGGGAACGTTTTGTTTAGAAAAGTCTTACAAAACTCAATGGCTCCTCCACCGCGTCCCTGCGAATGCTGAAACCATTTGGAACCGACGAAGATCACGCTGTCATGCCTTTGCCACTGAAACTGTTTGCCCCACTTCTTGTACTTCTCCCCTTCCGCGTCCAGGATCTCCGAGATCCTGACGGAATCGGCTGCTTCCTTTTGCTCGTCCGTGTACCTGACGTACTTTCCCATCTTATTCTCCCTTCCAGGATGATCCTACGAAAGCGACTGCGAATCTTCCGTACCTTCATCCTTAATTCCGAGTGCCCTCATCTTTTCAAGCTCCTTCGCCCTTTGCTTGCCTTCCGCGATCATCCGTGCGCCGCTCCTTGACCTCATGGTCTTGTCGGCAAACGTCTTTTGCAGGTGCTTAAGAAGCCTTGTCGCCATGAACGTAAGCTGCGCCGCAGTCGGTTCGAAGCTTTCCCTTTTTTCAGCGCTCCCAATTATGCCTTCTCCCGTTTTTGCGTAAGGTTCTCCGTCCAAACTTTTCTGAGGGCCGTCCGTACAAAGAAGCGCCGTTTTGATGATTGCGTTTTTGATGCTCTTAAACTCCGGATTTTCCGACATGGGAGGGATGGGAGGATTGTCATCGCGATAGTATCCAACAAGTGCCCTCTGCCACTTCACCCACTTCTCATAGCAGTCCCGTACCTCAGGTACCCTTTCCAGGTCACGCATGATTTCGTCCACGCAGTTTTTCAGGTTTTTGTGCAGGTATCCGTACACCTTTTTCCCCTTCACCTTGCGAAGTTTTTTTGAAAGGTCCGCCATCTTCCTTCCGATCTCGGCATAGTCTCCCGAAGCGCTTCCGATCTCCAAAATGGCGCGAAGGAGGTTTTCTCCCGCCGCGTCCTTCACGGTCTTCCTCTGCTTTGTTTTTTCGTCATAAAGAAAAGCCATCTCGTCCTTAAAAACGTCACGGACGTAAGATGACTTCAGCTTCTCTATTCCCTTCTTTGAAAGATACCCGTCGCCGCCTTTGGAAAACACGACTAGGTGTACGTGCGGATGATGTCCCTCGTTGTGAAACGCAGCATACCACTTAAGGTTTTCTGGCTTTACGTGAAACGCCTCCGCTACTTCGGATACGTGTCCCCGCATGAGGGCTTGCCATTTTTCCACGCCGTCATATCCAAGCCTTTCCGCATCCTCCCGTTTCAGGGAGATTACGTTGATCCAGACCGTTCCGGGGTGATTGGCCACCTCATCCATTGCCTGCTCCAGGTCAACCTTCATTCCCGCTTCCGAAAAAAGTCCGTGTGCCTGTCCTTCCACCCGGATGCTGCCCGGCCTTGCGGCCAGGTAATCTACGTAATTTGCCTTCTTGCCGTGCATGTCCGCATCTTCCCAGAAAGCCTTTGGCAGCTCCTTCGGATTCAACTCCACTCCTTCCCTCGTTCCAAGGTACTTGATGAAGTTTGCCCTGTGTCTGGCAGGCTCGTTCTTAAAATAGTTACACCTCACGATAAGCTTTGCCATGCCACGCCTCCGTCTGCCGCATATTTAAGTGCGTTTACCTTCATCCAATTTACCCCTCACCTAAAAATTCTTCTGACCTCTTCCTCTGATGCCACCTTGATGTCAGCAATCTCCTGTTCCGTGATTCTTGCCATTCTTGCAAGTACCCTGTTTTGCATCGCGACCTCGACGGCAAGCTTAAAAAGCATGTCCTTAATTCTCGACTCGCTCAGGTCAAGCTTCGCGCTGATCATGGAGGAAAGAGCCCGCTGCAAATACGTTCCCGAACTCTCCGTTTTTACGTATCCAACGTAAAACGCAAGCGCCCTGTTGACGAACGCGTTGACGGACCTTACGTCAGCCTTTTCAAGGTTGTCCTGCATGAATTCGAAGTACTCCTTTTCAATGCGAAAAGTCTTCTTAATGATCCCGTCCGTCCTGACTGCGTTTTTCTCTTCCCTCATTCTCTTCCTCCAAAAAAGTGCCTGCACTTTGCGAACTGCCTTGACGGCACTGCCGGCAAGGGTTTTCAGGGTCTGGCACGGTCAAAGTGCCAGCACCCCTTTATCCTGCACAAAAATCAGCCGACCAACTTTCTCTGATGCCACCCCATGTGACCATCCAATTTCACGGATCACTCACCGTCTCCGCTTCCCGAAACCATGCTCGCGTCCCCCTGCGTCATGTTCAAAAATTCCTGCACGGAGGGCGGCACGCACCTCGCAAACAGCCGATCCAGGGTGTCGGTCATCGCCCTGTTTACGTCCACCTTCTTAATCTTCGCGTACGTCAAAATCGCCTGAAACCTCACGGGGTCATAATAAGTTACCACCATGCCCTGCTCCTTAGACGTTTCCTTTTTCATCTTCTTCCTCCTCACTCTCTCCAGAAGAAAACGGGCCCTGCCATCTTGGACAAAGCCCGTTTTTCATTACTCCCTGACCACTGCGAGCCACTCAGTTTCGCCATGCTCTCACGCTGCCTTAGCGTAAAACTACATGCTTAAAACCGGCCCCTCCGAGGGCTCGTCCGGTACTTCCTGGGGCAAGACCTCCGTCCGTGCGGCAGCCTTCTCACCGGGAGTAGCCTGTCCCTGCGCCGCCTGATCCTGAGAGGTCTTCTGCTCCCTGCCCTCATAAAGGCTCAGGGTCTGAGTCTGCCTGTCATAAGCATACAGGCTGTTGGAAAGCCTGTCCTGCGCGTCCACCTGCGTCTCGTTTACTTCCCTCACCAAGTCGCGCAGGAACTCCCCCTTCATCCCCTCGTCCTTGGGCAGGACGATAAGCTCATGGACGGAACTGGGGATCACGTACAGGTCACAGCCTGCGGCCTCTGCCACCTTCGAAAGGTATTCGTCATACATCATGACTCCCGCACCAAAGGTTCTGTCACCGTTCGTAAGCACGTGCATGGGGAACGCCTCTTCCTGGAAGGGACGCTCCGGCAGTTCCGCCTCCCCCGCCGGTCCGTTTGAGATCATCTGAACCAGTACGTTCTCCATCGGCATACACCTTGGAGGAAAGATCTTGGGCGTGTTCACCTTCGCGGCCTCCATCAGATCCTTTTCCGTAACTCCCCAACGCTCGGCGTGTTCGTTGCGGATGAGGATACTTCCCTTGCCGATCTCGTCATGTTCAAAGGGATAAAAGAAGGTCACCGCCAGGTCCTTAAAGCCTTCATGCGGCACCTGGGAAAGAAGCTCCCTGTTTGCTTCCGCATTCACCAGCCTGAAGCAGATCTTGTCCTTCACCTGCTCATAGTCCGTGAAAAAATCCATGTTGATCTTTGCCTGCGGCATACTGTTTTTAAGGTTACGAGCCAAGTTTTCCGCACAATCGTCAGCGGACATGCCTCCCTCGACCAAGTTCTCATACATGGAATCCAGATAGATCGTCGGCGCAACGTTTCTGGTCGGGTCATTGACCATAAGTCCCGTCAGTTCCACGCCGTTGTTCTTGGTGACGTGCTGGATTTTTACCTCGTACCCGTCACCCATCTCTTCCTGAATTCTGTCCCTCATTTCCTTTGCAAACTCTTCCTTTGTCATCATTGTTGTTTCCTCCGTTTTGAATTGTCATTACGTTACGTTAACCAATATTCAGTTTTTCTCATTCCGGCTCGGCGGGCCTCGCGCAGAGCACGATCTTGTCCTCGTCACGCAGATGCGTTTCCACCACCTTTCCCGCAGACCAGGACGCACTGATTACCTTGCCGTCTCCCGAGTAGATCCCGACGTGCGTTACGTTTTCGTACCTTCCGTTTGGGCCGTAGCTCCAAAAGACGAGGTCACCCTTTTTAAGGTCATAAGGCGACACGCTCCTGCCCTGCCCGGTCAGGTATTTCGCCTGCTCCGCGGCAGTCCCCGGGAGTAAAACGCCGACCTGCGCCCAGCACCACTTCGCCAGCCAGCTGGAATCTACGTACTTCCCGACTCCCCTTTTCTCCGCATTGTACGGATCACCAATCCTGGTTCTTGCAAGCCTTGTCACCTCGGGTCCGTCCTCATTCCCCGGGAGGTCATGCCAGTCGTCATTGTCCTTCTGCCTCCACTTTCCAAAGGCGGGCGAAACGTCCGATTCCTCTGGTGGAACCCCGTCCGTCGTAACCACGAACACGCAGTCCCTGACGGCCTTTTGCTCCGCGTCTCCAAAGCTCCCGTACCAAAAATCCAATTCCTCAAACGCATCGTTCACGGTCTTGGCCTGGTCAAAAATCTTCGCAAACGCCTGGTAGTCCTTTGTCTCAAATTTCTGCGAACTCTTGTAAAAACGCACGTAAAAGCATACCCGCATCAGAAGGTCCTCTTCCCCGTAATCAGCCGCCTTCCACGTCACGTCTCCCGCATGAAGTCCGATCCACGCTCCCCGCAGTTCTTCCAGCTCCACCTGCATTTTCAGGTGATACAGGTCCGTCTCCAGGCTAAGGCTTGGCGGCCACGTTGCTCCGGCAAACAACGCCTTGGCAGCCTTGGCGTTGTAATCCGCCTCCTTCTCGCCAAGGACGCACATGATCGAAGTAACCGCGATCACTGGGATCATTAACGCCGCAGCCAGGGCGGCCAGTATGACAAGCAGTGCCTTTCCAAGACCGCCTTCCTTCTTTCCTCCGCCTTCTTCCATCCGTTACCTGCCCCCCGCCTTTCCAAAGAGTGCCTCCTTGTGGGCAGGCGCGTGAACCTCCAGGCAGTACCTCTCCGACCCGCACTTGTACAGGCAGGTGCCCCTCCTCGGGTTCCTGATGAGGTCGTACTCGCCCTTCTCCATGTGCAGCGTCTCGCGGAAAAACTTCTCGTCCACCGTCCCAGCATGGAACAAAAACACGTGCGTAGGGATGGCGAACAGGGGCTTCGTGTACTCCCTGATGCCCTCCAGGTTAAAGTCCTCCACGTTCTGCGACGCAAGGATCACCGCGCCGTCCTTTTTTCTCACTCGCTTTGAAAGGTTCCTTACGTACTCCACCGCCGTCAGGTTCGTCAGGAACAGGTAAAACTCGTCAATGGCGGCAACCGCGTTACCGACGGTCAGGAGCTCGTTCGACATGTACGAAAGCACGTTAAACAAAACAGCGTCCCTTACGTTCCTTCCCGCCGAAAGAAGTCCCTTCACGCCAAAGGTGACAAACTCGCCGTCCCCCACGTTCGTGTGACCGTTAAAGTACTTAGCGTCGGAACCCATGCACATGGCGTGCAGGCCAAGGCACACCTCCCGAAGCCTCTCCTTCGAATACAGCCAGTTTCCTTCCTCAGCGCTCTCCAGTTCCTCCTGCGCCAGTTTGTAAAGGTCGGAAAGTATTGGATAGTCCTTTGGCGTAAGCCTGGAAAAGTCCGTAGCGTCCGTCATGCCCCAGGACTTGTAAAGCTTCTCCAAAAGGAGCGAGAGCACGTCAATTTCCGCGTCGGAATAATCCCTGTAGGCGCGAAAGAAATCCTTCAGAAATGACACGTGGGAGCTTAAGCGCGTTCCGCACCGGAATGCCCACGGCGCGTCGGGATCCGCCGTCTCCCCGTCATCCCAGCGCTTTGGTTCCAGGGGATTTACGTGATGTTCCCCGTCCGTTAAGTCAACGTAAACGCCGCCAAGGTTCTCGGTCAGCTCCTTTTTCTCAGCCTCGGGATCCAGGCAGTAAACGCGCTTGCCCGCCTCCCTCTCGTTTATCAGGATCAGGTTCAGAAGATAAGACTTCCCTTCTCCCGAATTGCCCAGGATTAGCACGTTCGCGTTCGTCCTGTCATCGGCCCTTTGGTCAAAGTCCGCGATCACGTTGCTTCCGAACCGGTCCCTGCCAAGATAAAACCCGTGCGGGTCCGTCTTGCCGGAATAGTTGAACGGAAAGAGGTTCGCAACGCTCCCCGCGGGAAGCACTCTCTCAAACTGCTCCTTAAACTGATTTCTCCCGACCGGGTTCACGGAAAGGAAACCCTGTTTCTGCCTAAGAAGAAGCCTGTCGTAATTCAGCTTTGAACGGTTTAGTTCCGTCTCCACCTCGGCCTGCAGCATCTTAAGCGCCTCCAGGTCCTTCGCCGCCATCTCCAAAAAGACCGCAGTATGAAAGAGCGGTTCGCGGTTCCTGTGCATCTCCGTGAGCATGACCGTCACGTCATTTAAGTTGTTAGCCCCTGCCACGGACTCGCGCAGGTTGTCCCTGTTTCCCGCCCTCATTTTGTTTTTGTTTGCCGCGTTCGCTATGATCCTTCTTTCTTCCTTCGGGGTCACCTGGCGGATCTCAATCTTAAGCGTAACGCCCTCCTTCTCCCCGACGTGCCGAAGGATTGCCTGTTCCCTGGTCGCCGTGGGATATTCCCTGATCGCCCAGGTGCAGCGGTAAGTGTTGCCGCACATGTAATAATCCGGTTCGAACTTGATGATCCCGGGGGCCATAAGGTCAAGAAAGGTCTTTACCCCCTCACCGTCACGATCAGGCTCATCAAGGCCCGCGTTTCGACTGGAAATCCCCATGCCTCCTGCCCTGCTTTCGCGCGCGTCCTCCCGTCCGCCAAGTTCCGACTGCCACTTATCCCTCATCAGGCATCACCCACCTTTCCCCGTCCACGTCATCCACGTTTTCGGCAGTCACGTTTCGTTCAAAATATACCGACAGTATCCTTTTAAGGTCCTCCCTGTTGGCCAGCCTTGCCGACGTTCCCTGCTCTTCCAGCGTCCTTTCCACCCGTCCAAGGTACCCAAGGATCTCCCGCTCGCCCTTTTCCCTCGGACGGACGGTAAGAAGGAACTCCCTTGCGGTTGCCATTCTCACCTGCAAGTCGCCTAAGTGCCGCACGTCTTCCTCCAAGAGCCTTCGCACCGCTGGATTCTTCTCCTCGGCCAGGCGCTTTCGGAGATACCTTTTGTTCTCTCCGTACCCCTCGCTAGAATCCAGGCAGGTTATGCTAAGCTCGCTTATGCCCTTCAGCGCGGATGCAAAGCCTTCCTCCTTCACCCTGATTCCTTCCTCCGAAAGCACGGACAGGTTGCTTGGCTTTAGCAGAAACACGGCGTTCCTCTCTCCCGAGTCCTTCACGTATCCCGCGTCAAGGATTTCCGAAACTCCGATCAGCTCCGCGGTCGAAAGGTTTCTTCCCTTACGTTTCATCACTCGTTAACCTCCATTCAAATTCCTGTTGTTCCGCAAAATAATAGCGGCACGCGTAAACGATGAAGTCCATCACCGTCACTTCCTCCGCCTGCATGGTGAGCAGTGCATACGCCACGCCGGTGACGAGGAAAAACGAGATTCCCGTCCCCGCCATGGCAAGCGCGCCAAGGATCATCAGGACCGCCGCAATGCAAAGGTCCCTGATCTTCCACATCCAGACGGTCGCCTGTGACCTTAAGTTTTCAGGATAGTAATGCATTCCCTCACCCCCTTACGCCGCTGCCTTGGCAACGGTCTTTGCCACGTTGATCGCTGCCTGCGCCGCATACACGCCGCCCACGACGTTTGCCCTGGTGGAAGTGTCAAGTCCGAACTGTCCGCAAATCCTTGGAACCTCAGTGCTTGAAAGCATGAGTCCTGCACCCAGCACCGGGTGATCCAGAAAAATGCGGAGTCCGATGACCAATACCAGCGACTGCAAAAAAGCAGTCAGGCAGATGCCGATCACCTGCTTTGCCCACTGCGTAAAGCCCTGCAAATAACCCCTTGGAATCGAGAACATGTACAGGCTCCCCACCGCGATCTGCACCAAAAGGATCCCTCCGCGCTTGATGTTCGCAAAGAACACCTTAATCACCGAATAACCGATCATAATCACGAAAAACAGTCCGATCAGCGGACCGTTCCCTCCGGGCATCGAGCCGGTCATCTCCCCGAGCAGCTCCGCGGCCGAGGTGCCGATCTCCGTCACCCTGCCCAGTCCTCCGATGCCCCTGCCGAGCATTGCCTGCCACTGCACGGCGGCCGTGTACAGCGCAACGGGCAGCGAGTGAAACAGGTTCACGGCAAAGAAACCCTTGATTACGTTAAGCGCCGCGTCCTGGATGCTCCCGCGTCCCCGCTGGTATTCCATTGCCGTTTCAAAAACGCAGGTGATGATCCCCACGACGTACAGCGCCCATCCGAGCTTTGCAAAAAACAGGATCAGCGCCCTTATGTGCCTCAGCTGAAACAGTTCCGTGCCCATGCCGTTCATCAGCGCAAACAGGTCGCCAAAAAAGGACACGACGCACCCGTACAGCCAGTCGAGCACCTGATCCAGGATCGTGCCAACTATGAAGTCAAATATAAACATTCAGCCGCCTCCTTCCGCGGTCGTCCCCGTCAGATGCCAAGGATCGTCCAGATATAGGCAGGTGCGGTCAGGCTGAACACCAGGCATGCAAACAGTATTGCGGGCCCCGCCCACTCAAACTGCCCGTGCTTTCGATAATCGAAGTACGCCATGCCAAGCTTCCCGAAAAAGAACACCGCCAGGATCAGGTCAATGCACGGAAACACCACGTTGTTTACCACCGTCTTGATCTGGGCTGAAGCGTCCTTCCACGTGCCTTCCACCGCGGAGGCAACGTCGCCGGTCCCCGAACTTCCCGACGCCAAAACGGTCGTACCCATCAGCAGTGCCAGGCAAAAGGCGGATGCAACCGCACCCGCCCACTTCTTTTTGTTTTTCATCTTCGTCATCCTCTCTTCCATTGTTTGTGATTACTTAGTCGGGATTCTCCGGCGCAACGTGCCAGTCATCCCAAAGGTTTCCGCTGATCGTCACGCCGTCCCACACCGTGCAGGAAAGCATGCCCCCCGGAGTCCACATGTCAAGCAGCCAGGTACACGCCAGGTACTGCCCGTCCGGCATCCAGATTGGCGTGAAGTGTACCTTGTTGCCATACGTCGAATAGGGATTTGCCTTGAAGGTAAAATTCCCGCTTCCGTCATGATCCAGGAGCCGCCAATACGTATGATAATAAAACTCGGGGAAGTAAGTGATTGCGTTCTGTACGCCCGTGAAATATGCCGTACCCGTATATGTCTGCCTTCCGCTGGCGTATACCTTCACGCCGTATCCGCTCTTCGTTACGTCGCCGCTTGCCGTGGGACTCGTTTCGTCAGGCGACAGGTCCATCGATCCGTAGATGCTTGCCGAACAGTATTCCAGCCAGTGTTCCCACCATCCGAAGTCCTGCCACCAGCCCTGATCCTCCCAGTGACCGTGCTTCTTCCTGCAGTTTTTCTTACAGGACGCCGTGTGTCCCGTATCCACCCACTGCCAGTTTTCAACCCATTTCCAGTTTTCGTGCCAGCTGCATTTCCACAGCGTCCACGACGCGCTTGTCCGTTCCGGCATGCCAGGTGATACGGCCTGGCTCCTGTCCCATCCGAGATTTACGTCATCCGCCACCGGATTGGGCGGAGGATTGTCCTCCAACTTGACTATGTCTGCCGTTATCTTCGTCTTGGCAATGGTTCTGCCGGAGCTTACCGTAATTTCCACCCTTTGCGGCGTGGACGGTGTCTTCCAGCAGATCCACGCGAGCTGTTGACCACCCTCAGGATAGTAGATGTTTGTCGCCCAGTAGTCTTGCCCAAGTATGTGAAAACACACGCTAGCGGGATTACTCGGGTCTGCCTTGCCACCGCTCACCATGACCGTCGTGATCACGTAAGTGTCCGTGTGGTACACGTAATCAGGCGCATCCAAATATTCCGTAACCGTCGTAACGGTCGGATCATCCGTAAACCTTACCGTTCCAAGCCCTAGATAGGGAATGATGTCAGAGTCCTGTACCTTGTCCGTCTTGGATCCCGTCCACGCCCTAAAACCCGCGTCATCCCTTTCAAGGAACAGCGAAAGCGGCAGGTTCTTGTGCGTCAGGGAAGGCATCTTTCTCCGAAGCATCCCTCCCGTCTGGCTGTTATATAGCGCAGCCTCCGTTGCCGTAAGTGCCGTTCTAACGCCGTTGATTTCCGCATATGCCATGGGTTCCACAAGCACCTTGAAGACACCGGAGATCATGTAATCGAAGTCCATGCCCACATATCCTGCCACAGATCTTAGAACCTGTTCGTCCGTAAAGTAAGACTTAATCTGACGAAGTGCTTCGTCATGATCGGGTGCATTTACAAGCTTTGGTAACGGAATCGCCGGTACAAACTTATCGTATTCATTTACATGTGGAGTAAGTGTCGCACCGTTTCTGTATGATGACTTGCAAACTTTTCCAAAATCAAGGACTATGTCAGAAGTGTCAATGTTAGATATGTCAATTGACCGACTAACAGGATTCCCTGTAAACGCGTCAATAATCGTAACCCTTACACCATCATCCCCATCTCGCCAAGTAAAACCCTCTGCTGCATGCCCCCATGTACCGCCACCAGAATCCATGTCGGGATCACCCGCAGCACTTGCCATAAGGGGATTCAGTATCATTTCCAGCAATAAAACTACTGTCAAAAAAATGGAAAGTCTTTTCATTTCATCCCTTCTTCCATAAAAGATTCCACTAAAAAAGCATGGCAGTCACGCCATGCTTTTCAATCCATAAATGATTACATATCACCGATCTTATTTCCGTTCATGTACATATCTTCAGCATATGTTGATGTATTACCGCTACCAATAGTAACCCATCCAAAGCCTTCAATGTACATCTGTCCTGGATGTCCGTCATCCTTTTGCGGCTTTGTTACCACTGTATCAGCAGGCTTTTCCGTAGGCTTTGGATCCTCGGCGTACTGCGGCACCTTGTCGGGATTCGTCAGGTCAGTATCCTCTGCCAGGGCAGGGGGATCAGACGGTTCCTCCGCTTCTTTCGGTGCCTCCTGAATTGGCTGCACCGTAGCAGGTTCTCCGGTTGCAATTATAATTCCACCGGGAATTGCATTCTGCTCTTCCGAAGGCGTAAGCTCCTCCGAAAGAGAGATTTGAACAACCTCCAGCGTCTGAACGTCTGGTTCCGCTTCCGTTTGCGTCTCCACAGGTATTTCCGGCACGTCTTCCGTCGGTTTTCTCGTTCCCCAAAGGAAAACTCCCGCGAAAGCGATGCAAGCCAATGAACACGCGATCACCGCAAAGTTCTTTATCATCATCTTCTTATCCTTCATCCTCATCCTCTCCCTTCTTTTTATTCTTCTTATCCTTCTTCATCATTGCCTCTGTTTTTATCTTGTACGTCATGAGGCGCAGAAGATAATCCGGCATGGTTCTGTGACCGAGTTCCCAGTCCGTCATCGTGCTATAGGGAATGTCAAAATATTTGCAAAACTCCTTTCTGTTCATTCCCGTCTCCTTACGCAGCTTGATCAGCTGCTCTTTATTTACGTTGTTTTTTTCTTCGTTCTGATCCATCTTTATGCCCTCCTTTCATTTACGCATTGCGTAACTTAAGGAGAGCATATCACATATTTTCAATTTACGCAATGCATAAATGCATTTTTTTAGAATTTTTGTTCGTTCCCATTGTTCCCGTCGTTCCCATGGCATCGAGCGAATGGATTATTCTCGCTTTTTCCGTTGTCATACTCTTCCTTTACTTTTGTGATTTCACGCACCAGTCTTGGGTCAAGATCCTCTCCGCGTGCAATCTGCCTTTCCGATGCTCCCATTTCCAGCCAACGGATGGCGCTTTCCACCTTTGTCTGAAGCGCAGCTTCCATTATCACTTCCATCATCAACTTACTCATTACGTCCTCCATTCCAACGGAATCCTTACGTCACCGTTTAGAATTTCTCCCTCATCCTTGCCTTCACCTTTAGTCTGATCGGTATCTGAAACATCACCCTGCCCTCAAAGCGAAGCGGGATCTCCATAAGCAGCGTCCCTTCCGCTGAAAAGACCTCCCCGCCGGTTCGCAGGTGCGTGTTGCTGACGGACACGTTAATCTCGCTGATCTCAAAGTCAAGATCACCGTGGTCATTTACCTTCAAGAGTTTGTCACCCCTGGCGGTAAGTCCAAGAAGATTCCCCAGCCTTCCGCTTACGTTACCCAGATCCACGGACTCATAAAACCCGTATCCCGTGGGCTCGTATCCCCCGGCATATCCTTCCCTGACGCAGTGATAGGTCTCATTGTAATTTTCCGTCACCACGGAAATCAGCGTCTCCTCAAAAGCGTCCCTCACGCCGGAGGCCGTGATCCACAGCTCCATGAACTTCGTCACGGAAACCGTGACCAGAAGAATGATGATCACCAGCGCAACGGCCAGCGACGTGAAATTCCCCTTAACGTCACGGGAAATGATCCAAATCCTTTTCCATAACTCATTTAGCGTTCGCCCTTCCCTGGCCCGCGTCCAACGGAACTCCTTAAGTCCGCTTATTTGTAGTCCTTCCGGCTTCTCCTCGTTCCTGATTTCTCCCTCCGTCATTTCCAATACACCTCGCTTTTACCGGTTGCCTCGCTCACGAGCGTCACGGGATAATCACCAATGATTCCAAGCCCAAGGTTCACGTCAACTGTAACGCGGACGCTGACCTCCTGATTGAGCTGAATCCTTCCCGAGGTTGACCAGGTGACCGTCGGACTCATACCCGTCTTTTCAGAAAGCCTTTCATACCTTGCCGTCGTTTCGGTTCCAACCCTGCCGCTCACTTCCGCCTCACGGATCAGTTCGTCTGCAAAGTTGTCAAGCTGCATCTTCGCAATGAACACGGGAAACGCCTGAAAACCGACCGCCACCGCCATCAAAATGGCAAACACCGCAACGGCCACGTCAACGTATCCTTCCCCGCGCCTGTCACGCAGCACCTTCCAAATCCTTTTCATTAAGTGCCTCACCGCCTTCCGTTAAAACATGGAACCCATGCTGTTAATGATCTCGTAGATGATGATCACGAAAAAGGTTGCCAGGTAACACATCAGCATGGCAAGGGAAAACACCCTCACCTTGGGCGGGATTTTGGCAGCCTTCGCCTTCAGCCTTCGAAGCTCCGCTTCCTTAAAGTCACGGGTCAGCATCTGAAAGTACGCTCCCCCGTCATCACCGCGGATTACCCCGATCAGTCCCCTCGTCACGTCGCTGATCTGTGCGCTTCCGACGCGCGCCTCAAATCTTGTCAGTGCCGCCTCGTAGCTTCCTGATCTCATGTCCGCGCAGAGCACGTCAAGTTCCTTTCGAAACGCGTCACCTGCGTTTCTTTTGTACCTTTCCAGCATGGAAAGCACGTCCCTTCCGTTTTTCAGTTCCTGCGTGATCGTTGACGCAAAGCGGTACGCCTCGCCCTCGATTGCCTCACGCTTTTCACGAAGCGCCTCCTCCGCGCTGCCCGTCTCCTTCAGGTAAGTCAGAACGACAAGAACCAGCAGGGGAACCGCAAGCAGCGGCAGGATCCACAGCGCAGGAATAATCAGCATGGCCCAGGCTCCCGCCTTAAGGACGGCCCTAGCCTGGAATTCCTCCGGCGTCATTTCGATTCCCGCAGCCTTCAGCGTCTTTTCCAGCCTTGCCCTCTTGTACTCGTTCATCCGAACAAGCCCGGCAAACCTCGTCGCCCCGGCCTCGCAGTAACCTTCAATCACTTCCGAAAGGGGCGTTTCCTTCTTTCCGGCGTTCCCCATCGCGCGCCCCGTCCGAAGCGTCGGAAGGCGAAGCATCCCGCACAACAGGGAAAAGAGTCCAACGCCAAACGACGTAAAAATCATTAAAATCAATATCTTCATCTGGTCACTCCTCCCCTTAATATTCCATCGGCCTCGTCAGCCTGATTACGAACGCCGCCGACACGAAAATCACCGCTCCGCAGATCGCCATCATGATCTGGCCGACGATCGTCTGCGTCAGCGCGTGAAACCAGTCCTTATTGAGGAAATACATGAGCGGCACGTTTGAAACGACCAGCACCGCCATGGTGATGAATTCCTTTCGGGGTTCCGACAGCATCATCTCCAGCTCCGAGTTTACGATCCTCGCGTCGGAAAGCTTCGTCACGATCGGGACCAGCACTGACTTAAGCGACCTGTCGTACTGACAGGCCTTCAGCGCGTCCACCCATTCCTCAAACACTGAGTTTTTTATGCTTCCCTTCAGTTCGTCCAGTGCCGCGTCCACGTCAGGATCAACGAACCTTACCCTGTGAAGAAACCTTTCAAACACCGTCCTGACGGGCGGGTTTAGGTATCCCACGTTCTCCGACACGCTCGTGATCAGGTCCTCGCACCGAAGGTACGCCGTCGTGATCACGGAAAGCGAAGTCTCCAGCTCCGCGTCAAGGAGCTTACGCCAGTTCCCCGCCGTCAGCCTTACATACCAAAAAGGCAAAAGGGCAAAACCAACGGCGAGGACGGGAATTAAAAAGTAATTCCCGAACATTGCGGCGACAACTGCACCCGCTCCAAAGAGGCACACGGAAACGGTGCAAAGAAGCGGCATCGCGCTGCTTCTTCCCGTATCCTCCAGGATCTGTGAGACTTCCTCCAGCTCCCTTCGAAGCGCAGACTTTTTCTTTTTCTTCGTCTCCTCCAGGATCTCGTCCCGAATGCTTCCCGATCCTCTTGAAATCCTTCCGAACAGCCCTTCCGCAAAGTCCTCCGGCTTAATGCCGAGGGCAAAAAATAGCCCAGCGATCATGCCAAGGGCCGCAACAATCCTAATAGTAATCATTCTCTTCCTCCAATCCCGTCATGCCCGTCCTTTCCTTTTTCCGTAATTCCAACGCTTCCCTTTCCTCGAATTGCGCGTCCTTATTCCCTCGCGCATATTTGTTCAAGCTCCGACTTAGGCATGCCATTCGACAGAAGCCGCCTGCACAGGCCTTCCGAGGGATCCTCGCCCTTCACGAACGCGCCAGTGATCTTACAGCCTTCATCATTCCTTACCACTTCCTTAATTTCGTACCGATACAGGCTGCGGAAATTCCTTTTCCCCTCCGGCGTTACCTCGCACTCCAGAATTTCCATGACCTTTCTCTTCTTGTCATCGAGTTTTTTCGTAAACACGATCACGGGAAATGCCTCCGTCACCATCTTCATCAGCGTCTCGTCGCCCATGTCGCTGGCCCTCTTGCAAAGGGTCACGATTCTCCCGTAAGTCGCCTCACAGGAATTGGAATGCACCGTGCTGATGACCGTGTGTCCGGTTCTCGCCGCCTCCTGTGCCGCATATGCTTCCGATGATCGCATTTCTCCCACGCAGATGATCTCCGGGTCAAAGCGGAGCGCCACGTCCAGGAGGTCTTCCTGCGACACGTTCATGGACGGGTTTTCGCTTGGTCTCGTCAGCGTGTGCACCACGTTGTTTAGGACCCGTCCATCCTTCTCGCGCACCAGCGCAAGCTCCCTCGATCCGTTCTCAATCGTAAACACGCGCTTTTCGTTCGGGATGGTGGTAAGCAGCCACCCCGTCAGCGTGGTCTTCCCGGAGCTGGTCGCTCCAGCAACGCACACGCTCACGCCGTGCCGGATCAACGCGGTCAGGAAGTCAAGCATTCCCTCCGTCGCCGTTCCGCTCCGAAGGAAGTCATCCTTCGTCAGGTTCTGCGGATTTACGATTCTGATGGAAGCAGCAACGCCGACCTCCTCGTCAACGACGGGTGTCTTCATCACCGCTATTCTCACATTCTTCCCGAGGTGTCCCAGCACCACGGGCGACGCGGAGTCCAGCACGTTTCCCGAGGCGTGCAGCATCCTCCGCAGCACGTTGACCGCATGCTCCGGCGATTCAAAACGCTCCGGCACCTTTACCTCGCGTCCGTCCGCATACTGCACCTGAACGTCCTTCCAGGAATTCACGTTGACCTCCTCCACGCCGTCCGCCGTCACGTACTTCGTCAGGATCGAATATCCCGCCATTTCCTCATAGATTGCGTCAACCAGCTCTTCCGTCCGATAACCTTTCGCGGAAAGCCCCTGATCCATAAGGTACTTCCTTACGTTCCTCTTAAGCAGGTCTCCGGCCGCTTTATCCAACAAAAGTTCGGAATCCGCCTTAGCCACATGACTCCTTACCTCCTCCAACACTTCCGCGAAGGTCTTCTCTTCAGCCTTCGCGCCAAAGAAAAGCTCCTGGTTGCTTTCTCCTCTCGTTAAGTCCCTCACGCCCCAAACACCTCCTCACTAAGCCTCGCGATCTCATTACGAAATGACCTGCTTTCCTTGTAGCAAAGCTCACTGAACAGCTCCCCTTCCAGGAACTGCTTCTCCACCTCCAGGGAATGCGGAATGCGAAACGCCGCCTTTCCGAGGATTCCGTCCGCGTTCCCCTGCGCCTCGTTCGGCATCACGTTGCCCGCAACCTTTACGTGACCGGCCATGTTCCACTTGGCATCCGAAAGAAGCGGGAGCTGGCTTGAAAGGTAGCTTACGGACTTTAAGTCGCAACCAGTCATGCGTATCACGGAATCCGCCAGAAGGAGCGCGTTTGCCGTCAGCACGTCCGTAGCGATTCCGCTCGTGCAGTCCACGATCACGAACGGCGCAACGCCCTCCGCGGCCTTAAGCAGTTCCGCCACCCTAGCGTCATTAAATGCCGGATGGGTGAAGCGGTTCTCGCCCTTTCTCCAGCCAAGCATGGACAGATACTTGTTCTTTTTGTAAAACACGCAGTTTTCCTTGACCAGCTGCTCATCCACGTGCGGAGCCGCCAAAACGCGCCCGAGCGATCCCTCCCCCATCAGGTCGGACGGCGGGCATCCGTATGGAAACACCGGCGTCTCCGCGTCCGCGAAGATCAGCAGCACGTTCCTTCCCATCCCCGTCAGCCTCTCCGCCATCTTGATCGAGGTCACGGTCTTTCCGCAGTCGCCGCTTCCCCAGACCGCGACCGTTCCACCGGGAATCCTGCCTCCGGCCTTTTCGTCCTTCTCCCACTTTCTTTTGCCAAAAGCCATTGAAAATTCCTCCTCACTCCCGTCCGATCAGTTCCCCGGCCTTTTTCACGGCATCGCTTCCGGTGGCCGCCGTTGCGGGAAGCTCTCCCGTTGCGATGCGGTTGCCCTCCTGAATCAGGTTCGCGCGTCCCGTTCCAAGGTAAGTCGCGGTAATCACCGTTCCGTCAGCCCCGACGGTTCTGTATTCCTCGCCATCCTTAAGCTTCTCCTCGGCGGCCGCGTTTAAGAGTTCCTCGATCTCCGCAAGTGCCCTGTCCTGCTCGTCAATGAACCTCTTCACGTTTGCCGCGTCCCCGCGGTACACGAGGGACAGGTGCATGTTGCCGTCTTCCTCCAGCATTGCCAGGATCCTGCTCTGCAGGGGAGTCACCAGCACCGTCACGGTGGTCGGCAACTCGCGCTTTCCTTCGTCCTCGTCATCCGAACCGGCATTCGCCTTCCCGTCGTTTGCGTCATTGCCTGACTTTGCAGTCACCGCGATGACCTCCACGTATTTCAGCTCTGTCGGGATGACCGTCTTTCCCGTCTTTTGAAAGTCCGGCACGATCACCGACACCACGTCGCCGCTTTTCAGCTTGCCGGACAGTCCCTCTGCAAAGGAGCCTATCGTCACGCTCATCGCCTGCTTCTTTCCGTCTAGCTTAAAAAGGTACTCGTTCTCCCTCTCCGGCTCGTCCGTCACCTTTCCCGCCAACAGGTAGTCCCCCGCCAGCACGTCCGCAGTCAGGTACTTTCCCACCGCGTCATCCTTGCCCGTGATCACGTCAGAGGGCAGATTGTACTTCCCGACCTCCACCTCTTCCAGCATGGAAGCCTCCACCTTCGTTCCCGCCTTCGCGTCCGACCGCATCCTCACGATCATCGCCTTTGCGCTGAAGCCCCTGTTAATGAAGGGCGTCACGACGAAGCAAAGGATCAGGGACGCCGCGATGCACAGTATTCCCAAAGTCGTTCTGTTTCTCATTTTTCTTACTCCTCACTTCAAAAAATCAATTCCATTCTTACGGCACGGTTCTCGCCTTGCTCGGCGCACTCCGATCTGCATTCCGTCTGCCCTCGGCAAGCAACCTCAGCCCAAGCTTTTCTCACCTTGCAACGCAAAAAAGGATCAAAGTTGCGGCAAACAGGAAGGGGACAAATGGATATGCCCCCTTTTTCCTTCGCAGAAGCCTCATTAAGGCATCCCAGGTGATAAGTCCGATGAGTGCCAGGGTTAAAACCAAAAATGCCTTATTTGGGCCAAATACGAGCCCAAGTGCCGCCATGACCTTTACGTCCCCGCCTCCGACTCCCCCGCCGATCACCGCGGCAGCAAAAAGCGGCAGTGCCGCCAAAACCCCGCCAGGGTAAACAGAAACTGGCGGGATCAGGCTGCATGCTGCAATCGCAAGCGGAAATGCATTGGGAACCGTTCTCGTCCTTGCGTCCTGCGTGGCACAGGCCAGCAGGATCACAAGGATAAGCGCCTCCCTCATCATCCGTGATAATCGAACATCTCGGTCACGCGCTCGGTCAGGGTGGGCATCACCACGTCACCAAAAAGCGCATACAGTCCTGCCAGAAGCAACGCGCCCAATACCACCGCGATCAGGATCTTCACCGCAGTATCCACGTAATTCTCACCCTTACAGTCAGCAAGCACGGACAAGGTCTTGTCCTTAACGCCAGCCATTGCCATCTTTGCCATCAACACCTTACTCACAATAAAATCTCTCACTCTTGTTTCCTCCGTTTTTCGTTAGTTTTTTGTTTTACGGAACCAAACCCGAGACTGGTTCCGCATTACCAATATTTAGTTGTATTTCGAACCTTACTGGATCACGTTACCAGGCAGGTCTCCCGCCATGGGCGCTTCCTGCTGCATTCGGGCTCCGCCAAACACGGCGTCAGCCTGATGGATCTGCATCTGAAGCTCGTACTCTTTAATCACGGCTTCCTGAATGGACGACCGCGCCTCCTTCGTCACGGGGAAGAAAATGTCCTTGTACTCGTCCCCGCTCTTGTAGGAAGGCATTGCCACGAACATTCCGTTACTCCCCTCAACCAGGCGCACGTTCTTCACGCAAAATTCATCGTTGATTGTTACGCTGCACACGCCCTTGATCGCTCCCTCGTTGGGAAATACCCCAAAGCGCACGGCATACCTGGAAGCCTGATTTACCTTACTTCCGTCCTTCAGCTCACCGGTGGTACCGCGCTTTACCTCTGCCTTCTCGCGCCCTTCCTGGATTGCCTGCTCCACGGCTTCTTTTTCAGGCTCGGCCGCCTTGCCCTTTACGTCCTTAGTTCCCATCTTTGCCACTTTTCCTTCCTCCCTTTTCATTCTCACGACATTCTTCCGATAGAAAATGCTCGATAAATTCAAACAGGTTAACCTCTCTGCGCCGTTCATCAACCTCAGACGCGGGGCGTTCCTTCCTCGCCGTCATTTCCTTCCTTGCCCTTTCCAGGAACCTTTCCGCATAATAAGCTGCATCCTCCAACAGCTTTCGTTCGCTCATCTTTTCATTCCCTTCTCCAGCACCTTCACACCGCATGCCCGCATGAGAAGCGCGTCCAGGTAAAGCATGACCGCACCGTCACTGATAAGCTCTTCGTCACTAAGCTCATCCATCGACACCAGTTCCTTTTTCATCGCGAACTGCTTGGCCGCAAGATACAAGAAATACGCATCCGTTTTGGCGCCCCTGACGCTGATCAGGTCAAAGGCAATGCCATACTCGCCGACATAACCCTTCACCCTGTCCCAGAGCCATTCGTCCGCCGCAAGAAGAAAAACCGCCGCGAGAAAACATCTGTCAGACCTAAGCTTGCCTCCAAGCGGTCCGCCCAAAAGCTCCCTCATAATCCCCTCGTGCCTTTCGTCACGAAAGGGGGATGCCTTCGCACCCTTTCTCAGTAACTGATAAAGCCTTGCCGGAAGCCCGTAAGTCAGAAAACGATCGCGGATTTCATTCATGGATTCATCATCCAAGATTTCTTCGATCTCCGCGTCTGACTCCGAGATCCGAATGCTCCTCCCAGGCGGCTTAAACCTGGGAGGGATTTTCATCTCCTTCTCGTAATTCATCCTTAAGTCTCTCTTTCCATATTCAGTTTTTATAAGAAAACGTTCGTCCTTCGATGCCGTTCCCTGCCCCAATGTCTTAGCGGCGTCGTCACCCGGCAGGTCCGGCCGTCCCCGCGGAATGCAGGAATCAAAAGCCGGATAAGCGCCGAATGCGGTATCTTCGTCGAAAACGAACTATGCAGTTTTCAAAGAACCGTGAGGGTCATTTTTCATGCCCTTCACAAGTCGGACCGCAAAGGTCCGTTTTCTTAACCAGTTTTGAAAAAAATTTTTAATTTTCGTAAAAATCTTTTTTCAGCCGATCGCGAAACCTAACGACAACCTCGCACGCCTTCTTATAATTCTTGCAGACGGCAGGTTCCGAAACTCCGAGGATTTTCGCCGCATCCTTGTGCTTTAATCCGCGGCAATGAATCAGGCAGTAGGTCGTCCACTGTGCAGGACTCATTTCCTTACTGAGCTTTTCAAAAACTTTGCCGCGCTTTTCACGGTCAACCTCATCTTCCATGTTCTTTGTGAAGTTGATTTCAATTCCAAGCGAAGCCAAGTCCTCGGAAATGCCGCTGTAGGAAAACTCCACGTGATCGCTTTCCTTCTTCACGCGGTTGTACATGATCCGGTCATTCCCCTCCAGGGTCAGTCCCATCGACCAGTCCTCGCTCATGATCACGTCATTTCGCACCAGGCCATCGCAACAACCCTCGCACTCCGAAGAAACGCCCTCATAGTTCCAGTTCTTGTTCCGCAGGTCATCCAGGTGAAACACCGTGTACCTGTCATCTTCCTCATAAAGAACGTATCCGCTCTCGTATACCTTTACCGACACCTTAATCGCGCCGTTGCCAAGCGTTGCGTCATGTCTGGCAACCAGCCCTTCATGTCTTGCAAGAAGCTGACTCCTGTTCAAATTTCCTGCAGCCTTCTTGCCCCTTACCTGTTTGCAAAGTTCCCTTAAAGTCATAAAAATAACCGCCTTTCCACGGGCGGCCGTCAGCATGACTTGCATTGCAAACACCACAATCAGAGGCAGCAGCGCACCCGTTTTTTTTGATGCGCTTACCACTGCCCCTTTCTAATGACTAATTCTCCGTTTTCAATTAACTCCCTTCACCAATCGCACCGACAACGGCCAAAAAATTAACCGTTTGAGGAAAAATTTTTGAAAAACTTACATTTCTAATACTTTGACTTAGGTTTCAACTTTAAAAATTCATCGTAATCTTTAAATCACCTCCGTCATTTATACCTTCTATACCTCCTGTTCATAGCATACTAAATAACTAATCTATCGTAATGATTCTGAAATACCCTGAAATACCCCAGAATACCCAAACTATGTCTTTGGCGCAAAAAAAGAGCCATCCTTTCGGACAGCTCCAAATTAAACATTATTTTATTCCCTGTAGTCTTTGATCAGACCGTAAATTCCCTTGCTTTCATCTTTGGTGAAATGTATCATATTCGTATTTTTATAATCTAGCGGCGGTATACTGTTTTCCATAATAATGGTTTGTCGTGATTGGCAGTGGTCAATCATGTACTGAAACAGCCCACCTTTCATACTTTCCGTTAGCAGTTTTCCCTTGTCATCTTCTTTGGCTTCTTTTAGTGACATTATCGGAGAATCTGCTACCATTAATGGAAGTCGATGTAAATTATATCCGTCCAGGGTTTCCTGCAACGCTATTGCTACTGCCGTGTTAAGGAACGCTCGATAACCTTGTCCTTGAGACATTTTTGAGCTTCCATTTACAACTACGTCACATGTATCTTCATCAAATCTGGCTCCAACAAAATTCTCATAATGAGATGATTCCAAAACCGTATTAAGATGATCCTCCATTGGACTCTTCAGGAAATCTTTGATAACTGCTCTGACATCAAATTTCACATCGGGTGCGACAGTCTCCTCATCAATTATCTCCTCCATTTTCTCGTTCAGAATGGAGACAACTGCTTTTCTCATTTCCTCCGCCTTGGCGCGCTCCAATGCTGCCGAATATGCAATAAGCCTGTTCCTAAGCTCGCTAACCTTGGGTCTAAGGTCTTCTTTTATCTTATTTTGAATCATCCGTCTCTGACCCAACAAGGATTCCCTTCGTTCGTTTAAGTGATCCAATTCCTTCGTTAATCCATTTTTAGCGGAAGCCAAATCAATCATTTTTGCTTGAATGTGCTCGACCTCAGCCACCGCTGCCTCGACACAGGATTCCGACTGTCTTTCGGATAATTCCCCATTACAAAAAGGACAACGATCCATTGTCGTATGATCTTTTTGTATTTCTCCTTCCGCAATAAACGTCAATCTTCTTATGTCAGACTCATATTGGCTTTCCAATGAATTAAAACGGTTTTGCAATACCATACACTCCGCTATCTTATCATCTGCGGAAATTAATTCTTGTCCAAGGGCATTACTCTTTTCAATTGCTTCATTTAGCAGACCTTCCGTAGATTCCATCCCCCGCAAGATGTTATTTATGTCTTGCTGTATTTCATCAACGCTCCTCTTATCTCCAGTATCCTGTAGTGACGCAAAACTTTTCTCTGCTAATGCGGACATGCTGCGATCTATCAGCTTTTGCGTCGCTACTTTTCTGGCATCATAGATTTCCGCGTCAATACCCACTATTTCCTTATCGGCATCATAGTTGTTTTCAGTCGCCAAATATGCCAACGACGCAATTGTTGCAACTGGTATGTTTTTACTGTAACCGTCTCCGCCTTTTAAAATACTGTTGTCAGCTCCAAGTCTCGTCTCATTGATCAAAAAAGTATGAACAAAAGTTCGCAGCGTCAATGATTGAGCTTTGCCATTTTGAAATTGAAAAATCTTAACATTCTCACCGTCAGTATTTATTCCCATTAATCGGAGCCATAATTTATTTATGGGCGGTGTCTTTTTACTCCCATTTCCCGTTGTATAGGAACCTAAACGTATGTCCTTCACCTGCCCGGAAACCTCAAAGATCTTACTGTCTATTTCCCTGAATATTGTAAGTTCTTCCCCGTCAACATCCAATACCCCCTTAACCGCCTTTACTTTTAGAACAGGCTTTTTGAGCTTTGGGGCTTCACCGCCAAAAAGGAAGTCAAGGCACTCACACACAAGACTTTTACCAGTATTGGATGGTCCATAAATAATGTTAAGACCTTTTGACAGAGGAAGGATTGATACTGTTTCTTTTCCGCTAAAAATCTGGATATTCTTAAAATAATACATCAATTTGCCCCCTTCAACGATCTCAGCGCATTGTTCTGAATCATTATCATCAACTCATTATCGCTGCATATTCCGTATTTATCCAGTACAGCCTTTGCTGTCATTTTATAATCCCTTGCATATTGACTTTCTAACTTCATAACATAATCTCTGCCTTTAGACGTTATCGAAAACAAATAACCTTGTTTTACCGTAACACCGACCAATCCCCGTCTTACCAATCCCTTAATCGCATCCTCAGCCAAGCTTCTGCGATTTGACAGTTCCCCATACATATAATCATTGCTACCATGCAAATTTGAAAAAGCTAATTGAAAACAGGCAGAATAACATGTAATAAAGTCCAATGCTACCATTCCGTCAAGGCTAATCTCTTTTCCGTCTGCGGATGCCAACAGACAAAGTATTCTTAATTCCATTTCAAAGACTGAGTTAAACAGTTTGCTCGCCATTCTTATCCACCCACCATAATCTTGAATCATTTACAAGCATGTGACAAACACCCATTTTTTCTCCAACACCAATAAGTCCAAACAAACCTTGTTCCGTATCGTATGATAACATGATGCTGCCTGCTTTGTCCGTTACAGCATTCACTCTTTCAACAGGATTATCATAATGAGTCCGCGGGCTGGCTACCGTAGTTATGCCCGTCTCGATTTCATCTTTCAGATAATCAAAACAATCCACCTCGTCATTACGAACAGAATCTCGAATGCATCTGTGAACAATCTCAGCGCGATAATAGTTAATCCTTTGAAAATCAAAATGATCTCGATAATTTAATGCCACAAGGTCATCTGGGCCTTCCACTTGTGCACCCGTCGTTTCTTCATACGCTTTAAATAATTGTCCAACATATTCCATCTCTTCCGGTTGAATCTCATCAGGGACGCTTACTTGCGGTCTAGGTATCCTCTTCCTAATGGTATTATCAAATTCCGAAACGGACGCCCAAGCATTTTTGGAAAGCATCTCTTGTTTAGATGGCTTGGGAACTTTGTTTTCTTCTAAAAGTGCACGCTGAAATACTCTCGCTAAAAACTCGCCATATTTATCCGGAGTACAAAAATTGAGTAATGCATTCTTCTTACTTTCACTTAGATTACAGGTTTTTACGAGCTCCTCTACGGCTTCAATCATTTCATCAAGCAGCGCTTCCTTTATTACACACGGAAGAACGGTTGTGTTAAAATATGTAATCATTTTATTCAGGCTAGCGTTGGTTCCCGCCACTTCCTGTATCTCTTTTGGGATATTGCTTTGACCGTTTCCCCATTTGCTTGCTTTTTGATTATCCACTTCATATGGTTCACCATTTACATCAAAAACATCATGTGCTTCAAATAACGGGCGAAAAAGAATCTCCGCCACGGGCGTGAAACCATTATCAACTACCCCTACCTTAAATGCTTCATAAAATGATTTATAATTCAATACCACCGTCACCGAGATTCCTCCTTCCTGTCAATTATATAATCACATGATCACTTCGGCTTGTATTTTGCGCTGTATGCCTTTACCGCTTCATCCTTCATAAGCCAGCCAAATTTCCTTAGAAACTCTATCTTCTGTTCATCAGTTACCCATTTTTGTAGTTCATGAAGAACGCCTGCAACTCTAATATTCTCTTTTCCATCAAAGTATTTACTTCCCGGTCCCTGCTTAAACATGACTGGGACGCCATTTTTGATGGCTTTCCATACAGCTGACCCTCCGGAAGTATAGCAATCGTTACCAACAATGCCATCTAACGCTCCCGATGCCAATTTTGCTAATAAATCTTTCTCTTCTTTTGTCATTTCCCACGCCTCCCTTCGACAAAAATGAAAATCACAAAACGATTACTAAGTTCATGTGAAAGACCGCTCTATTTAATGCCATCAATCATTGAAAGATTCTCAGGATTTACCAAGCCAATAAATTTTTTCATTCGTTCATCAAATGAGATTAGGTAAACTCTCCTGTCGAACAGGACATTATTAGGTTCTCGTTTATCTTTCGCATCTAAGCACCCAACGCAAAACATATCAAAAATGTCATTCTTTTGCAGTTTTTGTCCCCTGTCAAACCATGCAGAAAACATCACATCGCTCAAATACCGACATTGTTCCTTAGTATATCGTCCTTTTGAAAACATAGTCGCAATACGAACTTTCGCCTGTGCGAGAAAAGCCTTATCTTTCGCCAGAATGTTTATTGTAAAATATAAATGTAGAAAGTTGCAGACCTAAAATGCAGGTTGTTGCAAAAGAAAAATGTAGGTCATTGCAACTACATTTTGTAGGTTATTGCAAACAGTGATTGGCATCCTTGGAAAGGCAGGCACCAGAC
>JAFXQK010000079.1 GCA_017527205.1 Lachnospiraceae bacterium
CTAAAACTTCCCACACCTCAAAGGTGTGTTGAACCTTGAAAACTCAATAATGTAGGCAATTAAAAAGGCATGGAAGCCGCTTCTGTGGTATAATTGAATTGACGAGAAACAACCACACCCTAGGAGGATTCCCATGCCCAACTCAATTATAACACAGGATCAGGAAGGACAAAATCTTTTTAATGCAATTTCTTCATTTTTTTGCACTTTTAAGGTCGGAGACCTTCTTCAAAAGTGTAATGCCAGGAAGGAAAAAGGCGTTCCCGTTCTTACGATCTTCAAGTATAAGCTTTGCAACGTTTTCGCCGGAAGGAGCATGTACATGCAGCAAAAGACCGGTTCCTTCAGGGAGTCGTTCTCAAAAAATACCTTCTACCGTTTTTTGAACAACCCCAAAATAAACTGGCTTCGCTTTACCACGCTGCTGTCCAGGAAGGTTGCCGACGCGGTTGAACCGCTTACCGGGGATGACCGCGTAAATGCCTTCGTCGTTGACGACAGCCTGTTTGAAAGAACGAGCTGCAAAAAGACGGAGCTTGGTTCCCGCATCTTCGACCACGTATCCATGAGATACCGTAAGGGATATCGCCTGATGACGCTCGGCTGGACGGACGGAAACACCTTTCTCCCCATCAACGGATGCCTTCTTTCTTCATCAAAGGAAACCAATCTCATTGGCCCCGTGAGCAGGCCTGACGGTCGTTCGCTGGCGGCAAAACGCAGGGAGCTTGCACAAATGAAGGGAACCGACGTCATGATCGAGCTCATGAAAACCGCTCTTTTGGGCGGACATCATGCCGACTACGTCCTGTTCGACACGTGGTTCTCCAATCCCGCACAGCTTATCGCGGTAAGGAGCATTGGCCTGGATTCGATTGCGATGATTAAGAAAAGCTCCCGCATTCACTATGAGTTTGAGGGCGAGCAGTTATCCATCAGCAAGATTTTTGGCATCTGCAAAAAGCGTCGCGGTCGCAGCAAGTATCTTCTCTCCGTAAGCGTCATGATTGGCAAGGAAGAGAAAATCCCCGCCAAGATTGTCTGCGTACGCAACAAGAAGAACAAGAAGGACTGGATCGCATTCATCTGCACAAATCCGGAAATGTCCGAGGAAGAGATCATTCGCATTTATGGAAAAAGGTGGCAGATCGAGGTCTTTTTTAAGACCTGCAAATCCTTTCTTAACCTTGTCACGGAATGTCACAGCCTTTCTTACGATGCCCTGACGGCGCACGTCGCCATCGTTTTCACCAGATACCTGATGATCTCAATGGATCAGCGAAGAAATGAGGATGAGCGCACGCTTGGAGAAATCTTTTATTTCCTTACGGACGAATTGGCTGACATCACGTTCGGCGAATCCTTCCAGATCATCATAAATGCCATGCTTGACACCATCCGTGCCGTATTACGCCCAACGGAAGAACAACTTCAGCTGTTTATGGATATGTTCATCGGGCATCTTCCAGAGTATGTCCGGACTACATTGATAAGGGCAACGCTGGCAGCATAAATATCAATCTGATTGCCTGTATTATTGAGTTTTCAAGGAGCGAGTCCCATTTTAGGTATGGGAAGTTTTAGGTATTTATATATAAATGACCGCTTCACAGGCTATTCTCAGGTGTCCCATTGTACCTCTGAGTTTGATATTACGTCATATTTGACGGAAGGCACGAACAAGATAACGGTAGCGGTACTTAAATGGTGTGACGGAACTTATCTTGAAGATCAGGATAAGTATCGTATGTCCGGTATATTCCGTGATGTTTACGTGCTCAGCAGACCGAAGAAGCGCCTGAAGGATTATGTTGTAAAAACGATCCTTAACAGAGAAAAAACGGCAGCAGACTTAGAGATTACAGTATCGGGAATAGACGTTACGGCTGAGCTGTTTGATCCGGAAGGAAATCTTATTTCTTCGATCGCGGTATGTGATGGGGATATGGGAAGGATGCATGTTGACGCTCCAGGATTATGGTCCGCGGAAGTACCCGTGCTATATGATCTCAGGATAACTGCAGGGGAAGAGCTTATCGGTGAAAAGGTAGGTTTTCGTGATATCGAAATTGAGAACGGTGTTGTAAAAGTGAACGGAACTCCCGTAAAATTCAGGGGAGTAAATCGCCACGACAGTTATCCCGATACCGGGTTTTACTGCACTGTAGATCAAATGAAGACGGATATCGTGCTGATGAAGAAGCACAATGTCAATGCCGTGAGAACCTCGCATTATCCCAATTCACCATTATTTTACCAGTTATGTGACAGGTACGGGCTGTATGTTATCGATGAAGGTGATATGGAAACGCATGGGTGTGTTGAGGTTTATAATGACTTCAGATGGTCATGGGCGGACGGGTATGGCGGGATCGCCTTGCTTGCTTCCGATGAGCGCTTCAGAAAGGCTATATTGGACCGGTCGGAAAGCCTGGTAAAAAGGGATATCAATCGTCCTTGTGTTGTGTTTTGGTCATTGGGTAATGAGAGCGGTTACGGTACAAATATGGAGGCGGCAGGCAGGCTCATTAAGGAACTGGATCCTACCAGACTTCTTCATTACGAAAGCACTCATAAACTGGATGATACTTCTGATGCTGTTCTGGACGTTGTGTCGCAGATGTATACCTCTCCGGAAGATATGAATAAGTTTCTGGAAAACAAAGAGGAGCAACGTCCATTCATTCTGTGTGAATATTGCCATGCAATGGGAAACGGCCCCGGTGATCTTGAGGATTATCATAACGCATTTCATTCCAATGAAAGATTCTGCGGCGGTTTTGTCTGGGAGTGGAGTGACCATGCACCCATTTTAGGGACGACGAAGGACGGTAAGGTGATGTATGGCTATGGCGGAGATTTCGATGAACGCCATCATGACAATAATTTCTGTATGGATGCACTTACTTATCCCGACAGAACGCCACATACCGGTCTGTTGGAGTTAAAACAGGTATATCGCCCTATTCGGGTTATGAAGGGTAAGACTGCAACTGAATTTATTTTCAAGAGTTTCTTGTGTCATGGCAGGGTAAGTGACTTCGCGGAATACTATTATGAAATATCTTTTGACGGTGGACTTTTAAAAAGTGAGCTTGCGGAGTTTGAGATCGATCCGCTAGGAGATTGCACCGTTAGCATACCGGAAGTGCTTAAGTATTCGGACCGGGAAGCATATATACGTTTCGTTTTTATAGCCAAAAAGAATCTGGAATACTGTAAAAAAGGATATGAGATATGCTTTGACCAGATCAAAATGGACAAGAATGCGGATCGTAAGCAGGAGAGCATGATAGAAAAGGTATGCGAGTCATCTGCCAAAACAGTTCCTCAGATCCGGGATGAAGCGTTGAGAGTTGATATTGATTATGGTAATTTAAGTTTCAGCTATAATAAAAGAACCTGCTGCTTTGATTCTATCCGACATGATGGCAAAGAGTTGCTGGATAAGCCGTTAAGTTTTAACTTTTTCCGAGCCCCGATCGATAATGACACGATGAGAGGTGACTGGTACAGGGCTCACCTTCACGATTATGTGGTAAAAGGCTATGGAACAGAGGTTACGTCATCCTTTGACGGAGTGAAGATCAAACAGAAGCAGTCCTTTGGATGGAGCATTCATCAGCCGATTGCATATATGGATGTGGTATACTGTCTGACTTCTGCCGGCATGGATATTAATTGCGAACTGGAAACAGGCAACAAAGTAACATTTTTGCCCCGCTTTGGAGTCCGGTTATTTATCCCTAAGCATTTTGACAAGGTTTCCTATTATGGGTATGGTCCATTTGAAAGCTATATAGATAAGCATCAGGCAAGCTATGTTGGGAATTTTGAGGCAAACATCTGTGACATGCACGAAGATTATATCAAGCCACAGGAAAACTCATCTCACTATGGATGTAAGCATGTGACGATAACCGATGGTGATACTGCCATAACCTTTACGTCAGAGGAAGGATTATCCTTTAACGCCTCAGAATATACCCAGGAAGAGCTTGCCTCCAAGAGACATAATTATGATCTGGTAAAAAGCCCAAGCAATATTCTGTGTGTGGACTATAAGATGGCCGGGGTCGGCTCAAATGCCTGCGGACCTGCACTTGCTGAGAAATACCGATTGCCGCTGCCGAAGTTTTCCGCGGAATTTCATATGAAGATCGGTAAGAAGAAATAATAGTCGCATCTGATATGTTTATGGAGAAGACATTGACCTGCTTCCGGATATTGGAAACACATCATTGCTCACCCCAAAGCCATGGAGTCCGTCTGGAAAATAATCGGACTAAAAGTAATGATATTTGCAGAGAAATGCGGTATAATCTCCTTGTCACCCGTGACAATAAAATGACAGTACAAACTTCCAAAAGTATAGTAGATACATTCAAACCGTTCAGAAATGAACAGTTAAACGAATCTGAAACTACCATAAACACATAGGGAGCTGCCTGATTGACGGAAGATCGGAATAAGGAGCAGGAATATGGTTGAGTATAAGCATTATGACAGATCGTATGAAGACGAGGTATTAAAGGTTTTCACGGAATCCTTTGTTAACTATCCCCTTTTTTGGGGAGTTTTCGAAGACCGCTTCAAGTCAGAGAGAAAGCTGCGCAGTTTTTATGAGCGTCTGATGAAGGGGATATTTCGGGCCACTGTCCGCAAGGATGACTGCTATATAGGTATTGAAGACGGAAAGGTAGCAGTTATTGTAATCGTTGAGAAACCATCAGACAAACCGGTTTCTTTTTGGGATTATGCCGTGAGTGGAATGGCAGGTATCATAGCGAGAATCGGGCTTAGAGACACCCTTCAATTTATGGAAATGTCAGATAAAACGGAAATTGTCGTAAAAAGCATTCCTGAACCTCGTTGGCATTTGTATTTTCTGGCAGTCAATCCGAAGGATCAGAAGCGGGGCATCGGATCGGGTGCGATACAGGATTTCCTGATCCCTTTGGTAAAATCCAATGGCGGAAATTTGATTACCGTTACCACCAATTCTGAGAAAAACGTGGCTTTTTATATGAATAACGGGTTCACGCTTGTAAAAGAAGAAACGTTGGAATGTAATGCAAAATCTATTGGAAACTGGACCTTCAGAATGGATCTGGACGGGAGCATGGGAAAAGGAAAGGCAGAAAATGATGAAACACAAGCGTTTAAACCTTGACGGATGGGGAGGTAGTGACTTATGCGCACAGAGAAAGAAATGATGGAGCTGATCATGAGGACGGCAAGGGAAGATGCCCGGATCCGTGCCGTTTATATGAATGGATCCAGAACCAATCCCAATGCTCCAAAGGATATTTTTCAGGACTATGACATTGTTTACGTTGTAGAAGAAACGGGATCCTTTATCAAAGACAGGGAGTGGATCCGGCGATTTGGCGATATCCTGTTTATGCAGTACCCGGACGAATCTCCGGATGAACCAAGTGATAAAGAAAATTCCTATGGCTGGCTTATGATATTTACGGACGGGAACAGGCTGGACCTTACCGTGAAATCCATCCCGCATGCGCAGGAGAACGTTTTGGAGGATCGTTTGTGCAGGATCCTGCTGGATAAGGATGGAATTCTTCCTCCCATTCCCGAGGCTTCAGAAGAAACCTATTTTGTCAAGAGACCGTCACGGGAGCAGTATGCGGCGGTCTGCAATGAATTCTGGTGGTGCCTGAACAATATCGCAAAGGGTCTTTGGAGAAACGAAGTGACCTATGCTCAGGATATGTTGAACTTTGTAGTCAGAAAACAACTCGAAAGGATGCTTTCCTGGAAAATCGGTGAGCTGACAGGTTATTCCGTCAGCATTGGAAAATCGGGAAAGTATATGAGGCAATGGCTTTCTGAGGAGGAATGGCAGAAGTATCTGGATACTTATTGCGGCGCTTCCGTAAATGAGATGTGGAAAGCCGTGGAAACGATGTGCAGATTATTCTATGAGGTTTCAAGGTGGGTGGCAGAACATAACGGTTTTTCTTTTGATCAGCAGGAAGCGGATCATAGTTTTGGATATTTTACTGCCGTGAGAAAAATGGATCAAAACGCGACAAGTATTTTCTGAAAGGGTTCGGAAAATCAGGCAACATGCAATAAAACGTAACGCTCTGTAGTACAAGGTTATCTCCTTGTAAATTAAGGCTCAAAATGCTATAATTTTATGATAGTAGTAAAGGCATGATCAGTTTTTACGCCGCATTATTAGTTGTAACATGTCGCGCATTAACTTTCAAAGACTGTCGCGCGGCTACCAATGCCATATTTTTTCCGGCATATTTGGGGGTGATGCAGGGTGAAAAAGAAAAAACATAACGGAATCAGCATTAAGATCGTTACCGCAGTGTATTCTGCGGTAGTTATCATTGTGCTTACGATTGTAATCGTGGTTGCAGGGTATAGTCTCTATGAGAATCATGTCATGGAGAATTATAAAAAATATGCGACGACGGTCCTGGAATATGCATACACGATTACGGAGGAATACTCCTTTGGAGACATGATCGCCGCTCGTGAAATGCCGCAGGCCTATGAAGAGATGAGATTAGGTTTGAATCACGTCAAGGAGAGCTCGGACATTGATTATCTGTATGCAGTCTATTTTGACGATCTTAACGACATCCATAGCCTGACCTATGCGATCAATGCAAAGACGGCCAAAGAACTAGAACAAGGCGGGACTTATACCTACCTTGGCAAGCGTTGTGAGGAAGGAAGCTTTGAAGAGGACACGCTTCATGTCCTTTATGATGCGATTATGACGAAAAAGAAAGACAGCGGCGTCGTAGAAGGGTATTCCAAAGGATATGGCTATATGTTCAACGGATATAAGGTCATATTTGATTCCTGCAATCAACCGGTGGGACTCATCTGCGTTGAGATCAACGTGAACAATATTCGAGGCGAACTCAGTCATTATATCAGAAATATCGCACTCTTTGTCGCGGTATTTACGATTGTCATTACGACGGTCTTTGTGGGCCTGGCTGAATACTACATCATTTATCCCATTGCGAAGCTAACGGATTCTGCGAGGGATTTTATCAAGAACATTGGCGACCAGAAGGCCATTGATGAAAGCGTGAAAAAACTGAATGCAATCGAAGTGCGTTCGGAAAATGAAATCGGGGAGCTGTACTCTACCGTCAGCAAGATGGAAGCTGACATGGCTGATCAGTTCCGCGATATTCGAAGATTTTCTAACAATGTCATGAAGATGCAGGATGGACTGATCACTTTGATAGCGGACATGGTAGAAAACCGTGATTCCGATACGGGAAATCATATTCAGAAGACGGCTTCCTATGTTCAGATCATCCTGGACGGACTAAGACGTAAAGGGTATTATGCAGAGCAGCTGACTCCGCAGTACATGGAATATGTCGTAAAATCTGCGCCGCTTCACGATACCGGCAAGATCAAGATCCCGGATAAGATTCTCAATAAACCCGGAAAATTTACCCCCGAAGAATTCGAAATCATGAAGACGCATGCCGCTCTAGGCAAAGAAATCCTGGACAAGGCCATCCATACGGTTGAGGGAGAGAGCTATCTTAGTGAGGCGCGGAACATGGCTGCCTATCATCATGAGAGATGGGACGGGAAGGGGTATCCCGACGGCCTGAAAGAAGAGGAGATCCCGTTGTCGGCGCGCATCATGGCGGTTGCGGACGTATTTGATGCGCTAACTTCAAAGCGTGTTTACAAGCCGGCATTTCCGATGGATATGGCGCTCGAAATGATTCGCGTGGGAAAGGGGACGCAGTTCGATCCTAAATGTGTCGAGGTCTTTTTGGAAGCCGTTCCTGAGATCGAGGCAGTTCTCCAAAAATACAGCTCTGACGATGACGCGAGCGGAATTTAAGAGATCGAAAGTCGTTTTCGGCTGAAGCTATCATGGGAGATTTCATATGCGAAAGGGATTTGAAAAAATATATCTTGGTCTTTGCCTGATCATGCTCCTGCTTTTTGCAGGCTGTTCCGATGTAGGTGACATATCACGCAGTCAGGAGTCAGAATCTGATCAAAACACGATTTCTGGCAAAGAGACGGAATCTGGTCAAAAGACCGAATCCGGTCAGGAGACAAGCACCGAAAGCACTGAGTCCCTGATACAGTATGAGGTAATGGACACATTGTCAAGGAACTGTTATCAGGCCTTCTACAGCCTTGTGTCGAAAGCAAAGGATACGGAATGGGCTGGATTTCAGCTGATGGATATGGATGGCGACAAAATCGATGAATTGATTGCTGCCAAGGAGGATGCTGAGAGCATAAAACAAGGGAAGCAGCGCTATTTTGTCATGGACTGGGCAGATCGTAAGATTATCGTTACGGAAGTAGATCCATTGACTGAGGCTCCTGCTGGAAAGACATTGAATCAGCTGGAGTATTATGACAAGGACTTCCTATTGCCGATCCTGATTGCGGAAGGGCAAAACTACATGGAAGGCGTGACAAAAGGAGATAAGGACTTCTTTCATCTTGTAGTCAGCATCGTTTGGGTGGAGGAAGGCTGGGCCGACAAAACGCAGGAAAAACGTGAAGCAATGGAGGATTATCTCGTTGTATCCGACTTGGGCGAGATGACGAATTCTCGCTATTCTGCAGATGGCGCGGACACGCTGCTTTCTCAATACAAAATGCGAACGGCAGACGTGATTGAGTTTTATAGGGAGGTTATGGGAAGGGAAAGGGAGTATGCTCCCGACCATGACAGCACCTCCGAGATTGGCGTGCAGAACAGGTCAAACGGGTATTTGTATGGAAAAAATAAAGTCGGATGGGCTGATTATCCCTTGCTCACCAAGGTGGAACAAGAGGAAAATGAATTATTGGTTCATGCCATCATTAAGAGCGCATACACGGACAATCGTTTAGCTGAAGTGACGATTGTCCTGGCACCAAATGCAGGCAAATATGGATACGAGCTTAAGGGGTATGAAGTGACTCGGGATGCGGACATGGACCTGGAATCAGGACAAAAGCTGCAAGAGTTCCAAGCGGAGGATCTTCGGATACAATATGTCTTGCAGCGGCCTCGAAATTTGGACGAGTTTACTCCCTTGATTCGGACGCTGTGCTATCGGGAGGATGATCAGGAGCAGTTTGCAAAAAAGGCGAAGCGCCTTTTACCAGAGCTGAAAAAAGAATATGAAGCCAACCCTGGAGAGGACGGAAGCAATCTTGCCGCGAAGAGCACCTTGCTTGCAACCTATGATTTTGCAGACAATTCTAAGCTTCTGATTTATGAGGATGCCGTATATGGCAATGTCCCGCCGGAAACGGGTGAAGGCTCGGAATACGGGTATTACTTGAATTATTGTGTTTTGACGCCCGGAGATATCGTTAGGTACGGAGAAATCTACCGTTATAACGAGTCCTTTGGTGACATGCCTGCGGACAGAAAAGGAAAGTCACAATGCTACCACTATTTTCTTGGGTGTGATTCGGAGGGTAAGCCTGATATCGATGGTGCGTATGTTGCCCGTACGGCCGACTTTGCGAAGGAATTTCTGTTTTATGCAGAGGTCGGCCGAAGTCATGACATGACTACGAATGAGGAAGGCTGGGAAAACTACGACGAAGATTTTTATGTATATGGTGCGTACTTCTATCCCGACGGAACGCGAATCTTAGGTCAATATGATACCTGGCAGATTTCTACCTGGGAATATGTTTCACACGGTGCATTCTTAAAGGATTCCAAGGGAAAAACCTTGTTTGAGCAAAAACCAGGGCCGGAGGGCTTTACGTACTATGTCGAAGGAAAGGAATTGACCCTTTCTAAGAAGCAGGAAGAAACCAGGGAGACATTTTGTGACATTAAGCTCGACTCGAAAACCAGACTAAGCGGACGGATTGTCTATGGGGATTGGGAATACATTGTAAGTGTTTATCTGGTATTTGACATAGATGGCGCGAAAGTAAGTCACTATTTGTACTCGTATAAAGAGATGTGGTAAGCAAGGGCCTGCCTGGATCCCCAAGGCATCATGTATCGCGAGGAAGTGGAGTACGCGGAGCATGATGCACGGGGAAATCCTAAGATTTTTATACAAAAATGGACTGATGAGCCGGGACGTAAGGGATATCATTAAGATTTTTAGGAATCATGAAAAGAGAGTGGAAAGGAGCGCTATGGGAAGTAAAAAATTTGGATTATGTTGGTGCTTTGCCTTGATCGGTACGGTGATCCTTTCATTTTACCCGTTATACATGGGCGCGAGGGTGATTGGCGACATGATCAAGGATGGCACCGTGTTAAAGGAAAACTATCCGAAATACATCATACCCTATACACCGATTGCGTATGCCGTTATTCTCGGCGTTCTTCTAATGCCATTACTTATAAAGCTTATGAAGGAGTTTGCGATCCTCGGAGGTTCCGCCCTGTCCATCACGGCATTCTTTGGATTTGAGCTACTGTTTGAAAAGAAGGTCGTGGTCAGTTCCACCGAAACCGTGGCGAAGCTTGCGGACTGGCAGATGTTTTTGTGCCGATATGTACCGCCGGAGGAATTGACCATACAAACGGAAGACGTGATTCGCACGGAAACGGCCGTGGACATTTTAATCGGGGATTACAACCCTGCGTTCAAGCTCCATTTTTACTTGATTTCCGTGGTGCTGATCCTCGCGATCCTGAACAGTATTTATGGCTTCGCGCAGATGATCAGAACGGGTGACGTAAGTAGAAGGAATGCCTTGATTCTGCAATCGATTTTTGCGGCGCTGTTCCTTGGACTTTGCATTCTGGCATGCTTTACCGCCTTTTGGCGAGACGGTGAGATTCAGGTTTCGCCGCTTTCTGCGTCCCTCATGTCGACCTTCTTTATCCTGCTCGGAGTGACGGTAGGTATTTTTGCAGGCTCACTGCTTTTGAAAAAGAAAAAGACCATCGCTCTGTACGTGCCGGCGGTGCTTTCGCTTATGACGACGCTTCTTATGTACGTGGGCGAGATGATTTTGCTTCATGCACATCTGTACCGCTTTGGCAAGGGATTTTTCTTCGAGGGGCTGCCGGGAATTGTTCTTGCACCAGTAGATTTGGTAGTGATTATTCTTGCGGGACTAATCACCTATTTCTTGATGTTGTTTGTAAAAAAGGATGACAATTTAGATTGAGCTATTGGCGAAAGAGCTTGCCATGCAGAGATATCCATGGGAGCAGGGCATATGAGAGAACCCAAGACGGTTTTCCAAAGAATTGATGATTCTGGGCTTGTGCGGGAGCACAAGCAGCATTTATCATGGCAGATGCGTGGAAAAAGAGAGGAAGGGCAGATGAATCTGTTTAAAGCACAGAAAATGACATATATCGTAAATACGGTAATTTTCCTTTTGGTCATTGGACTGGCATGCTTTTTCTATATGCTGGATGCGCCGTTCCTGCTTTATTTTAGTGTTCCCACGGCACTCGTTTACATAGTTGGATACTATCTGATAGCAAAAGAACGGCTGCATATTTATGTTTGGATGGTCTATCTCTGGCTGACCCTGTACATGTGCATCACGACGGTATGTCTTGGTTATGCTTATGGCTTTCATCTGTATTGCTTTTCCATGATTCCCGTGATGTATGTCACCGAATATATTGCCTATAAGCTGGAGCGAAGAAGTCTGCGTGCCCTTTATGTCAGCATGGGCATCAGCCTGATCTACCTGCTGAGCACGGGTTACGTGGCACTATTTGGTCCGATCTACGAAAGGGATCAAAAGCTGGCAGCATTCTTTTGGATTTTTAATGCACTGATCGTGTTTGGTTTCCTCATTTTCTATACCAATTATCTGATCAAGATGATCATAGGCTCTGAGGAAAAGTTGCGCGAAATGGCACAGGTGGATCCCCTGACCAAGCTTTATAACAGGCGCTATATGAAAAAGTGTCTGGACGGGGCTAAAAATGTCGAAACCTCGGGTTTTCTTGCCATGGTGGACATTGATGATTTCAAGCAGATCAATGATCACTATGGACATGCTGCCGGTGATGAAGTGCTCATATTTGTCTCTAATGCCATGAAAACGGCTTGTGGGGAGTGCAACATTGCAAGATGGGGCGGCGAAGAGTTTTTGATCTACTCGGAGAAAAATGAAAACGGCGCGGATTTAATGGAAGCCCTGCGGGAAAAAATTGCGACAGAACCCGTTCAATGGGAAAAGAATACGATTCCCGTGACCATTACCGTTGGCGTGAGCGTTCGTAAGAAAAATCAGAGCGTTGAAGATTGGATTCAGGATGCAGACCAAAAGCTCTATCGCGGAAAGAATAGTGGTAAGAATGTTGTCGTATGGTAATTTGATTTATTGCGTCATGTTTTGTGAGGCAGCGAGAAGGAGGTAGCCATGTCGGAAGCGGATGAGAAGCTGATAGAGGAGATTATGAGGCATCTGGACAATGAGGTTTCGGGCGGTAGCATGCGCATGAGCGTGGAGATGGATGAGACACAGGAAGAGCATGCAAAGGTGTCCCACAAATGCTGCAAGGTTTACGGCAAGGACTCTACGCGCATGGTTGGAGAGCTCGACATGTATTCAGACCTCTATCTGAATGATATGAAAAAACGCGGAGAGCTGTAATATGAATGACATAAAAGCGCACAGAACCGTGATACAAATGACATAAAAGTGCGCAGAACTGTAATACAAATGACATAAAAGCGCACAGAACTCTAATGCGAATGTTGTAAAAATGTACAGAATCGTGAGTAGAGAAGGGAGACAACCGTATGGCAAGATTAATCGGCGCTAGACCAGATGCAAAAGGAGGGTATGCCTTGCAATTTATGTACCACTTTGTGATGGAGCATTTGCCAGATTATGTATGTGCGTCCTTCCTGCCATGTATTCCTTTGAAGGATGGAAAAATATTTGAATGTGACATGATCTTGTTCATTCCGCATATGGGGGTGTATATCCTCGATATTCGTAATGTCGTAGGATTTCGTTATGAAAATGGAAATTATTATTATGTTGACAAAAGCGGGCGCATGCTTTCCAACAGTTCCTCTCAACGAATCAACAGACTTGCTGGACAGCGACTTCAAATCCGCGATTATTTGAAGGAGAAATTTAATCTTGCTCCGCTTGTCTACGAGCTGGAATGCTTTCCCGGCATAAGGTTAGAAAACTTAGATCGTGGCATGATCCCGCCTGATTTTGACCTGAAGCATGTGATAACCTTTGAAGATTTGATGTCGGGCCTTACTTTTTTTCATAAGCTTATTGGCTGTAGTATTTTTATGCAGCAGAAAGTGGGTCTCGACTATTATGAGGATCTGACGGATAAGGATGCTCACGATATGTTTTATTTCTGGGAGACGGGTGTTTGGGGTTCCAAGAGACCAGACAGGCCTCCGTTTGTTTTCCTAAGCTATAACCGAAACAACGCAGAGATTTCGAAGGACATACAGACGGTCTTGGAGGACCGCGGCGTCTATGTCTGGCGCGCGCCGAAGGACGTACCCCTGGGACAGCACTATCTCCCGGAGGAAATGATGGCGATTGAGGAATGTGATGCTTTTTTGATTCTGCTATCGAGACCGGCACAAAACAGTGAGGAGGTCAAGAAGGAATTTGTAAAGGCACTGGAGATCGGAAAACCGATCCTGCCCATCTGGGTGGAGGACATACCAGAGAGTGAAATGAATCCCTATTATAAAGAGAATCTGACGAAATACCAATATCGCATCATGCCAAAGGTCCATGAAGAGATCATAGAAGAAATCGTTGCATCCGTCAAAAAAATTGCCTCCGAAAGAAAATAACGAGATGGAAGAAATCCCCCTGCGGGCCATGTTTATCATCGGCTTGCAGGGGATCTTTTTCGCTTTTTTTACCGTTCATCTACGCAAAACTGCCGCTTACGTCAAAAGTATATCCAAGAACGTAGCGATGCCGTATAGTCAATTTAGAGACAGGATAATCACGCATGTCAAAAAAAGAAAGGAAGCATAACATGGAAATGAGTCAGAATAAGGACATGATCATTTTGGATAATCTCTCCAAGCATTATGGCACGAAGAAGGCCGTTGACGGCATCAGCCTTAGCGTCAAGGAGGGAGAGATGCTGGCGCTTCTTGGCGTCAACGGCGCAGGAAAGTCAACCACGATCAAGATGCTCTCGTGCCTGACGAAACCGAGCGGTGGTACGGCCAAGATAGATGGTCACGACGTCAGTAAGGAGCAAACGTTGGTAAAGGAAATCGTTGGCATTTCGACGCAGGATACGGCAATTGCAAGGAATCTTACGGTGGAAGAGAACCTAAGCTTCATGGCTGGCATTTATCTTGATCCCAAGAGCTATGACAAGAAAGCGAGACGGGAGCGCGTGGAGGAGATCCTTCAGGATTTTAAGCTGGATGAGGTGCGGAAAACAAAATCCAGTAAGCTCTCGGGAGGCTGGCAAAGACGCCTTTCGATCGCGATGGCGATGATCGGCAATCCCAAGGTCATCCTTCTGGATGAGCCAACGCTGGGCCTTGACGTGCTTGCAAGAAGAGAGCTTTGGCGCGAGATTGAAAAGATCAAGAAAAATCGGACGATCATTCTGACGACTCATTACATGGAGGAGGCCGAAGCGCTGGCCGACAAGATCGCAATCATGATAAACGGCAAGATCGTCATGGCGGGAACCTTGGAGGAGCTAGAGGAGAAGACGGGGCAGAAGGGCCTGGAAAATATTTTTGTGTCAGTGGCGGAAGGAGACAGAGCATGAATAGAACAATCCAATTTGCAAAAAGAAATATCATAGAGCTTTCCAGGGACGTGCTGGGATATATTTTCTGCATCGCATTTCCGATCCTGATGCTGATCGTCATGTCGGTGGTGAACGAGAGCATCCCGAAGGAAGCAGGCATGCACATCTTCCGTATTGATTATCTGTCAGGTGGCATCATCGTTTTCGGACAGACCTTTGTCATGCTGTTCACGGCGATTCTTGTGGCAACGGACAGAAGCACCTCCTTCCTCATGAGACTGTTTTCCTCCCCCATGAAGAGCAGTGATTATACGAATGGATACATCCTTCCCATGCTCCTTGTGGGCGTCATTCAGTCGATCGTGACCGTGCTTGCCTCCTGTGTGATCGCTGGAATCACGGGTACGGAGCTGAAGGTGGCAGGGCTCCTTTTGGTGATTCTTTTCAGCATTCCGTCCGCACTGATGTTTCTCTCCATTGGCCTTATTTTTGGATCCCTTTTCAACGAGAAATCCGCACCGGGCGTCTGCTCCGTCATCATCTCCGTTGGAACCTTTCTTGGCGGCATATTCTTTGACGCAGAAGGCGTTGGTGGTCCTATCCTCAAGATTTGTAAATGCCTGCCGTTCCTTTATTGCACCAAGGTGGCAAGGAGCACCATTCAAATGGATTTCCAGTGGGAGAGCTTTGGAAAGCCCTTATTGATCGTGAGCCTGACCGCGCTGGCTTTGGTATGTCTGGCTATTTTGACCTTTAGGAGTAAGATGAAGGCAGATCAATAATCAGAAAAATTGAGAAACCGTATGCCCCGCTCTTGCAAGGAAGGAGTTAGAGTTTTATACTGAATTGTAAGTGATTGAACTCAAAAAGCAATAAAGCAGCTTTGGTAAGTTGATCGTGGTGATGCCAAAGAGGCAAGTAAAAGAATGCTCAGGGGATGGGAAAGCAAGGATTCCTTGAGTAATGTGATGGAGTGGTGTACGGATGCAAATCAAATCCGAGATCAATGAACGGTACAGGGAAATCGAGGTTCATGTTTGTCATGACAGGCAAAGCGAAGAAGTCAAAAGTGTCATGGGGCAGCTACATGCTCTCTTTGACGCTTCCTTGACGGGGACGGATGAAGTGGGAAATCGCTGCGTGATCCATCCGTCGGAGGTGACGAGCTTCTATGCGGAGGGACAACGGGTCATGGCAAGAGATGATATGAAGACCTATGTGATTTCGAAAAAGCTGTATGAACTGGAAAAGGATTATGAGAATTTGTGCTTTGTCAGGATTTCCAAATCAGAAATTGTGAACTATAAAAAGATCCGCAGTCTTGACGTGAGTCTTACGGGAACCATCAAGGTGATCATGAAAAACGGGTATGAGACCTATACTTCAAGGAGAAACGTCGCGAAACTCAAGGAACTTTTGCTTCGAGGTAAGAAGCTGGAAGCTGCCAAAGAGTGACGGAACAAAAACGGAAATAAAGGATTGATTCACGACCAAGGGATTTCGAAAAACGATGGAAAGGAAGCCGTGAGAGCGGGAAAGGAAGAATTATGATAAAGCAAGCAATCAAGAATGGAGCCATCAGTTTTGCCATTGGTTCGTTTTCAGGGCTCCTCGTAAATTTACTCATAGATATCATGGCGAATGCGCTGGGAGCAGAGGATTTTTGTTCCATCTCCCCAAACTTTCAGGCACTGTTTCCAACCTCTGCCATGGCTGCCTATGTCAACGTGCTTTTGTATGGATGCATCAGCGCCAGCTTTGCTTTCATGACCTTTATCTATGACGTGGAGCGCATCGGTTTTCTCATCCAAAGCATCATTTACTTCTTAGTGACAAGCACCATATGCCTTTTCATCACCATGCTGCTATGGCAGCTTCAGCGCTATCCCGCGGCACTTCTTGGAACGCTCGCCGGATATCTGATCACCCACGTCATCATGATCACCATGGCCTATCGAAGGCTGCGAAGCGACGTCAGAGAGATCAACCAGGAGCTCCTGCCCGCGGATGCACAATAACGATGGTTTTAGACTAGAAGGATTCATTTAGACGTCTGCTCTCTGCGGTACGTCGAAGGTGTTATGTGATAAAATTTTTGAAAGGCGTTGGTGAAGTGCTCCGGTGAGGAATATCCAAGCGCCGTGGCGACGGAGGCGATGCTGTTCGATGTATCCTGCAAGAGAAGGCAGGCGGCGGACATGCGCGCCTCTGTTTTTTTCTGCGCAAAGGTCTTGTTGTAGTGCTTCAAAAGGAGACGCTCTGTCTGGCGAATCCCAAGGTTCACCATGGAAGCGAGTTTGGGGAGCGAGAGGTCTTTATAGTTATATAAAAAGGCTTCTTCAATGGTGAGGTAGGTCTGATCAGCAGGCATTTCAAAGGAGGGTGCACTTGTTCCGTCGCCCTGAACGAGATCCGAACGATGGTATTGCCTTGCGATCAGCAGGATCAGTTGTTGCAATAATGCGGAAAGTACAAGATCATAACCAATGGAGCGTTGCTCCAGCTCGGTGTGAATCTGCTTCATGAGCTCATGCATGCCGGGAGCGGCTTCACCAAACCAGAATTTCCTTTCCAGAAATTCTTGCAGCAGTCGTTCCTTTTTGGTGGTGTCCGTTCCCTCAAAGCTTACTTGCAGATAAGCACCATATTCCGTCATAGGGTCGTCTATGTCCGAAATCTGCTCATGAAAAACGCCGGGGCCTGTCACAAAGAAGGTTCCCGGAACCACCTCATAGCTCTGTTCATCTGCAATCAGCCTTCCATGTCCGAAAGAAACATAATGCAGTTCATAGCTGTTTTTACTGTGGCTGTGCCTCGGAATCGGCGTGACCATTTTTTCCAAGCTAATGCTCAGCACGGTAAATTTGGTATCTTCAATTGTAAACGACAGCTTTAGGTTTCGGTATTTCATGCTTTCCTCGTTCCGTGTTTCTATATTTTGACCCTCATATGTATCTACGGTTTCACCCTTTGATATCTCTACAGTTTCATTGTCTGATCTCTCTGCAGTTTGACCCTCTTACGCCACTGTGTTTTGAGCCTCTTACACGCAGTAATTGAGTTCCTTAGGTAATTCTGCCATCATTATATAATTTCTTGAGAAAAATCACAATCCAATCCCGTAAAAAACTTCGAAAATGCGACATCAATTTCAAAAATGCGTCACCTGGCAATATTGTTACTTGAGGCAGATCGATTATAATAAAAGCATAGGGTTATAGAAGTGGCATTTCATGCAAACTGCATGAGAATATCAAAGCTATGTCAGAAGAGTAAGGCATAGCGTATACGGGAAAGGAGCAGCTATGATCGTAAAAGGAACCTATTTTCAAAATGATGCCGAGCATCCTTTGGTCTACGGCGACGTGGAGATCACGAACGTAAAAAGGCAAAGGCTTCGCGGCGAGGAACTGAAGGAGGGGATTCTCTGTGAGCCCGTCATGATTGGTTTTTGTGGCACGGACAATGAGCTGATGCACATGGGCAGTGAGGGGAGACTGACCGCGAAATTTCCTGAGGGAAAGAATCGTCTGGTCAATGGACACGAGGGGATCGTATGGGTGCCGTCTGAGAACCGTTTTGCCATTGTTTTGATCCGCGGCGGCGATAGCTTCGATCCTACCCGCTACACGGAGGATGAGACTTATTTTGAATATGGTTGTGATAAGGCGGACGGACTTTTTGCTGATAAGCAGTACTTCCATCCCGACATGCTTCTTCGCATTCCCGACGGATATGTTCATAACGGAAAGCTGGATCGTTCCTTCGCAAAAAAGATGGTCTTCCCGGATCCCTTTGCGTGCATGCTCTTCCAGCTGGAGCGCATGGAGGATCTCGGCAGCGCTCACAATTTCCGTGTTTGCATGCGCAAGTACAAATGTGACGAGCAGAAGGCTCGCGAGATCGCCAAGGAAGAGATTTTTGACCGCACTGTTATTTTCGGACTGGGAACGACCGGTATGTTTATCGGCGACCTGATCCTTCGAAATCATAAAAATGCAAAGGTTCTTTTCGTGGCAAGAAGCCCCAGGGATTCTCGGAAGGTAACCTATGCCTTAAAGCAGACGGGTGCGACCTATCTGCAAAATACTTATGATTCCGAGGCAGAGCTTTCGAAGGCGATCGTGGAAGCGCTGGGCGGCAGGGCAACGACCTTTATCGGTACAAGCGGAAGCAACGTGGAGCATCGCGTGGCCTTTGAACATGGCGCGCTGGGCTGCAACGGCATCTACAACAGCTTTTCCTTGGGACCCAAGATCACCTTTGACACAATGTCGTTTGGATTCGAAAATCACCTGATCCTCGGCAGCATTAATTTCCGTCAGGATCACATGGAACAGGCGATTGAGCTACTTGCAAAGAGCAGCTATGATGAGATCGTGGAACTGATTGACAAGGATGAGTTCACCGCGGATCCCATGGGAGCTTATAAGAATAAGATCTATTCCAAGAACGCGCCCATGAAGACGGCAGTGATCTGGAATCCGAAGTATGTCGAGTAAGGCATGACTATATTGTAATGATCAAGGATCCATTCGCAAAATGTCACAAAATGGCATTCTGTTCCTATGGCTCTGAGCACTAATGGTTGGTCTGGGATTGTGTAGAAAATCGAATAAATATCATGTTTAGAAAAATGGGAGGAATTTTATGAAAACCGTATTTATTGATAAGCCCTTTGAAATTGACGTAAGAGCAACCGAGATGCCTGTGCCGAAGGAGGGCGAGGCACTTTTGAAAATTTTGTATTGCGGCATCTGTGGATCCGACGTGGCAAGCTTTACCGGAAATCAGCCGTTCACGACCTATCCCCGCATTCCTGGTCATGAGTTTAGTGCCAAGATCATTTCCATCCCTGAGAATGATAAGGGGTTAAAGGCTGGCGACATTGTGACGGCAAATCCTTATTTCAACTGTGGTCACTGCTATTCCTGCCAGAGAGGCTTCGTGAACTGCTGTACCGATAACCAGACCATGGGCGTGCAGAGGGACGGGTGCTTCCGCGAATATATTGTAATGCCGGTGGAGAGAATTTATGATGGCAAGGGTCTTTCCGCAAAGCAGCTCGCACTGGTTGAGCCTTTTACGATCAGCTATCATGCACTTCATCGCGCAAGGATCAACAAGGGAGATAAGGTGCTGGTGGTTGGCGCTGGCCCCATCGGTCTGTTTGCACTGATCGCAGCGAAGGCACAGGGTGCAGAGGTAACGGTGGCCGACATTCTTGATGGCAGACTCGAGAAGGCAAAGCATTTTGGAGCGAGCAACGTCATCAATTCCAAGACCAGCGACATTCGCGAGGAGGCCATGAAGCTTACGAACGGCAATGGCTTCGACGTCTGCGTGGAGGCATGCGGACAGGATGTCACCTTCCTTAGCTGCATTGATTGTGCGGCCTTTGCTGCCAACATTATTCTGATCGGCAACGGCAAGAAGGAGACGACCTTCCTGCACTCCATTCTGCTCAAAAAGGAGCTGAATGTATTTGGCAGCCGCAATTCCTATGCAAGAGATTTCCAGGCAGTCATCGACCTGATCGCTTCCGGTGAGGCGAAGGTGGATGACATGGTCAGCGCCGTCTATCCGGTGGACAAGGTGGCAGATGCGTTTGACGCGCTGGTTCATAACGACGGCAGCCTGTCCAAAGTACTGATTGAGGTTTCAAAAGAGGCGTAAGTACTGAAAAACTCGGGGCGAGGCATGGATGGTCTTTCTCGTAACCATTAGACCGAGAAAGATCATCCATGCCTTCCCCTCGAGGATGCCAAAATCTTAAGACGGATTAGTAGCATACGCGAAGATGTCGTTTCTTATGTTTGGCAAATGGAGTTTTGAAGAATTATAAAACATGATTATTCAAAAGAAACTCAGCGAGAGCGAGTGATTCATAGACATGCGGGAAAGTGTATGCCATAGTCGGGCAGGAAGGAGGCCATAGCTTGGCAAATAGAATTATCATTGATGCGCATTTGCATCTTTGGGAGAGGCAGCAGGGCGAGATCGAAGGAAAGCCCGTGTATTCCATTGGCAATGGAAAAAGCATGTTTTTAGGCGAGATTCGTCAGATGATGCCGCCGTATCTTGCGGATGGTAAGAATACGGCGGAGCGTCTGCTTGCCAACATGGACTATGCGTGTGTGAACGGCTGCGTTGTCACGCAGGAATACATGGACGGCAATCAGGATGAATATCTACTAAAGGTGCGTGACAAATACCCTGACAGGTTTCGAATTTGTTCTCTTTATGAGGAGAAGGAGAGCTTTGGACTCGACGGCTTTGACGGCGTAAAGATCTGTGCGGGACGCCTGGCGGATCAGGATCTGAAAAAGCTTCTTCCCGTGTTTCAGAGGGTTAGCGATGCAGGAAAGTTTATTTCCATCGACATGGCGGACGGAGACGCGCAGGTGGATGACCTGCAGTGGGTGATCGACAGGCTTCCGAAGCTTCGCATCGCCATCGGCCATTTTGGCATGGTGACGACGCCAGGGTGGCAGCGCCAGATTGCCCTTGCCAAGAATCCAAATGTGTATATCGAGAGCGGCGGACTGACCTGGCTCTTCCATCAGGAATTTTATCCTTATCCTTCTGCCATCGAGGCCATTCGCGAAGCGATTTCCATCTGTGGCATTGAAAAGCTGATGTGGGGCAGCGATTACCCTCGCACCATGACGGACATTACCTACAAAAGTGCCGTCCGGTTCCTCGTTGAGACGTCTCGCCTGACCGAGGCTGAAAAGGACGCCTTTCTAGGAAAGAATGCCGCGAAATTTTACGGATTCCGTGATCTTACCCCACTTCCTGAGATCGGCAACATGTTATAATTCATTTGTATGGGAAAGACATGATTCATTTCTCGGCATATTCACATACTTGAATTTCATCAACCTCGATGGGATGTTCGATCCGTAGCTCCAAGGCTCGTGTGCCAAGCGCTGGTACTTAGGAGACGTATTTTGGCTCCTTAGTACCGCTGCGCTGCACCCGAAGCGCGAGCGTGCCTGGGTGACATGGATCGGACAAATCCTCGAGTTATGATAAAAGGAGGAATCAAACGATGTTAAAAGGAATTTCACCAATGTTATCCCCAGAGCTCTTAAAGGTCCTTTGCGAGATGGGCCACGGCGACACCATCGTGATCGCGGACGGCAATTTTCCGGCGCAGTCCATGGGAAAAAATGCCATCGTGATCCGCATGGATGGTCATGGCGTTCCTGAGATTTTAGAGGCTATTTTGCAGGTGTTCCCTTTGGATCAATATGTGGAAAAGCCCGTCAGTCTGATGGAACGCGTGCCTGGAGATCAGGCCGACGTCTCAATCTGGAAGACCTATGACAAGCTGATTACTGCTGCTGAGCCTAGAGGAACGGAGACGATTCAGAAGTTGGAGCGCTTTGCCTTTTATGAAGAATCAAAGAAGGCCTATGCGATCATCGCAACCTCAGAGCGCAGTCAATATGCGAACGTGATCCTGCAGAAGGGATGCGTTCTTTAATGTCGAATGAAAAATCCAAGCATTTTAGGAGCGCTATTAGTGTTGCAAAGTAAGATAGCCTCATGTATAATACATAGCAAGACGGCAGGTATTCTTAAGAAATGCCTGCCGTCTTACATTTAGCGAGGAAGGAACACGTGAACCTGCGCCTCCAGGTTTTTTCTATGGTTGGGAATTATGAGAGACAAGAAAACCAAAAAGAGTATAACGGACCTTTGTTCTCACGGCGTTAAGATCGTATTTGTATTCATGCTGATCATGACGCTGTATGTGCTGGTCCATTTTGGAAATAAGGAAAAGAATAGCGGAATTGAAATTGATCCAGTGGAATATATCGAGCAGTGGACCGTGATCGACGGCGACGGAAGGTCATTTACCACGGGCAGGTTCTATGCGGCGGAAAAGGATTACGATAAGGATTTTACGATCCTTTCCACGCTTCCTGAAAAGGTAGAGGACAATATGTTCTTATGCTTTCCAACGGGCAAAAATCTTTCCATTTACATTAACGGAGAGCTGCGGGATTCCTTTGACGAGATCAAGGACGTCGACATTCCCGGCGGTGCCGTAAAGCGTTTACACATTTTGGTCCCTCTGGAGGAAACGGATGCGGGCGCTGAGCTTCGGGTAGAGCGCGCTGCGACGACGAAGCGTGGTCAGATTGTACCGGAAGCTTTTGTTGGCACCCTTGGCAGCATTTATGCCGTGATGATGGACAAATATGGTCTTACGATGATGTTGGCAGAGGTGATCCAGATCCTGGCCTTGCTCGTCATCATTGTCAGCATTGGCATGCGTTTTTCGTATAAACAAAAAATCAACATGCTGTATGGAGCCTTGGGCATTTTCATCATTGCCTCATGGATCATAACAGATTCTCTGTTGTTCCCCTTTGTTTTCAGGATGAATTACGTGGATGGCGTGGTCAATTACATGCTATGCCTGATGATTCCCTTTGGACCGGCTTTTTATTTAAATTCCATTCAGGGCGGGCGTTATCGGAAGAGTATGACTGCGATGTATGTTGTTTCCTGCATCAATGCACTTGTTTGGTCGATCCTTCATTTTACTGGGATTTTTCCCTTCTTCAACGCACTCCTTTATATCGATTTGTTCATGATCCTACAAGCGATTTATGCCATTGCCATCCTGTTCATTGAATTAAAACGCGGCTATCTTCTGTCCTATAAATATACGGCGATAGGCTTCTTTGGCTTCATCGTGTTTGGTTTGTTTGAAATTGCAAACCTGAACTTTTTGACGATTCGCCAGGAGGAGCTTCCCATGGTCTTTGGGCTGGCATTCTTCCTGACCTTTATCGTGATTCAGCAGGTTGAGGATCTCCGCAAAACCTATGTGGAAAAGCAGCGTGCCATTGATCTTTCCGAGTCGAAATCAAGGTTTTTGGCAAGCATGTCCCATGAGATTCGCACGCCGATCAACGCCATTCTTGGCTTGAACGAAATGATTCTTCGGGAGAACAAGGATCAGGTGATTCAGGAGTATTCCCGTGGAATTCAGGGCTCTGGGAAAATGCTTTTGATGCTGGTAAATGACGTGCTTGATTTCTCCAAGATTGAGGCAGGAAAGCTGGAGATTAACGAGACCCAGTTTTGCATGTCTGACGTGTTGCGTGACGGGCTTGCACTTGTCAGGGAGAGGGCACAGGAAAAGCAGCTTAAGATCAATATAGAATTGGACAAGAATGTTCCCAATGGAGAAATTAGTGATGAATTTCGGATTCGGCAGATCTTGATCAATTTGCTGAGTAATGCCGTAAAATATACGGATCAAGGAAGCGTTACCTTGAAAGTCGGAGGAGAGGCACGTGGGGAGAAGGAATTCCTTCTGCGTATTGCCGTGAAGGATACAGGCAGAGGAATCCGAAAGGAAGACCAAAGGCATTTGTTCGAAGCCTTTTCCAGAGCAGACCTGAGACAAAACGTGAATATTGAAGGAACGGGCTTGGGACTTGCGATTGTAAAGAGCATTCTCGATTCCATGCATGGCGAGATTGGCGTGGAAAGCGAATATGGCGTGGGTTCGGAGTTTTGGTTCCGGCTTCCCGTACAGATCGTAGATGCAACGCCGCTTACCCTGGAAGAGATTGAGAGAAAAAGTACGGATGGAGAAACACAGGAGACCTGTGATTTTGTAGCGCCCAAGGCAAGGATTTTGGTCGTGGATGACAACCATTCGAATCTCACCATTGCAAGACTTTTCTTAAAGAGAACGATGGCACAGGTCGATTTTTGTGATAACGGAAGCCAAGCGATTTTGGAAAGCAAAGAGAAAAAATATGATATCATTTTGCTGGATCATATGATGCCCCAGCCTGATGGCATAGAAACCTTCCATCGCATCAAGGAGGATCTTGATTCCATGAATCGCACGACCCCCATCATCGTCCTTACGGCAAATGCCGTTGCGGGCAGCAGGCAGACCTATTTGGACATTGGTTTTTCAGATTATCTATCCAAGCCGCTGGACAGCGCTAAGCTTGAGCGAACCATTAAGAAGTTCCTGCCCGCAGGGAAGATCGTGGACAGGGAGTTTTGGGAGAAGGAAGCGGAAGAGAAACAGGATGAGGTTTTTGAATTTTATCCCGAGGAGGATCAGCCGAAGAGTGGCGCAAAAAACCTTCGGGAACGACTTGAAAGCGTTCAGGGGCTGGATTATGAAGCTTTTTTGGCCTATTGCTCACAGGATGAAGCAATGGCGGAGGAGATTGCGGCAGACATTGCGGCGGAAGGTCCTGCCAGGTGTGAGCGAATGCGAAATGATCTAGAGAAAAAGGATTATCCTGCCTATGAAATCGAGGCGCATGCCATCAAGGGACTCATGGCAACCATCGGATATCAGTCTCTAAGTGAGCAGGCGAAAAAACAGGAATTTGCCGTGAAGGAAGGACAATTAGATTTGGTTTTGGAGGAAGGTCAGGCGTTGATCCAGGCCTATGAGGACATTTGCAGGATCCTTGCGGGGAATCATTAACGGAGCAGAAGTACTTAGGGGCGCAAGCGATAAGCATCGCAGAAGGAGAGGACAGAGCATGTTTAAGGAAGACGTGGTAGAAAAGGAAATCAATCAGGTAACAGTCGTGCCCAAGGAATTTGTAAAATCCATATTCTATAGTGCCGTCATACATTTTATCAATCATAGCTTAAAGCTTCCGGCAGTGTTTTCCGTGGTTCCCTTGATGATCCTGTCATTTTTGATCATTCTGTTTACCAGGGAGTGGAATAATAAAAAGAGGCAGTATGCTTTTCTGATCCCTTATGTAGCTGAGTATTTTGGGTTTTGCCTGTATTTCTACAACGGGGGCAAACTGATGCCGATCACGGCAGCCTGCATGGCCGTGATTCTTGCGGTTTGGGGTGTCTTTTGTATCGAATGCGTCACCAAAAACAAAAAGCGCCTTGTGATCGGACTGCTTGTATTTGCCATTGTGTCCGCTGGCAGTGAGCTGCTCATCTGGAGCCATTATTCCGCAAAAGCACAGGCGGCCGTGCAAAAGATCAAGGATACGCCAAGGATCACGGAAGAGTTTATCACGGAGACCGATGACATCTGTCAGGAATTGAACGTGGTATATTATCAGAAAAACAGATTGAACTTTCGGCTCAAGGAGATTGTAACGAATGAGCTTGTCTCTCAGGAAGAGCGCGAGGAATACTATCAGGAATTCCGCGAGCATCTCTCTAAGGCGGATGGAAAATGGATCAGCTCGCTCATCGAAGAAGAAATGGAACTCTCAAAAAAGCTGGAGAATTTCGATTAAAACATAAACAATCCTGACCATTTGAACGATACATATGATGTATAGCGAGGACGGAAACCAAGCGACCCGCGAAGCGACGACGGCTGCGAAGCAGACGGTTTTTATGAGGGGAAGAGTGGAGGTAGTTATGGCATTAGAAGAAAAGAACGCAGAGCAAATTCTAAAGGAGCTGTGGGAAAAGGAAGCAAAGGGAAACGGCAAGTGTCAGGAGGACGTGAAATTCCTCTATGAGAGCGTGCAAAAGGGAACCTTTTCTAAGCGGGATGGCTTATGCGACGAATTATATGCATTTGTGGAAAAGGTGGACTGCGAAAGCGGGAAGACGCCAATTTTAGGCCGTAACATTGTGATGGATGAGGAGAATGAAGAGGCAGATTTCCTGCTCTTAAATCAAGTGTTAACTCTTAAGAATGCGCCGCTTGGAAAGTGGCCTTCCAAGGGAAACAATCCCCTTTGGCAGCAGGTGGATCTCAACCTTGCCATCTGTAAGGGAGAGGGCTCCGCTTTTGATGAGACGGGAAAAATCGTTGCCGCTCACGGAAAGACCGAGGCTGAAAAGACGGCACTTTTGGAAGAGCTTCTTGTAAATAACGTTGTAGACAGGGCGGAGCTTCTGGCAAAGTACGAGAAGCCCGATGAAGCCTTCGAGAGCTTTACCTTCTATCACGGAGAAGAAAAAAATCATGCCTATGCGGAGTATCCCTCCAAGTGGCACATGCTTCGAAATGATCAAATCAATGCATATTCCATGGTGCTTTCCGCGCAGGAGAATGGTGCCTTGGAAAAGCTTTGCAAGGACGTGAAGGCGCAGGAGAAGACTGCGGAAAGACTGACGGCGCCGTTAACTAGCGAGGCGGAGCGAAAGGCCTTTTATGAAAAGGAGCTTTTGCCTTTTGTAGAAGCCTTCCGCAAGGCTGATCTTGCCAAGGAGCGTCTCCCGAAATATAAGAAGGCGCGGGAGGAATTCCTCGCACAGCTTAAGGTCGTAAAGGACCTGCAGGAAAAGCAGGGAGCGCTGCAGCAAACCTTTCTTCGAAATTGGAAGGAGGAAAAGCAGGCATCTAAGAGCTTAAAGGACGCGGAAGCGGCGATTGAGCACGGCAAGCGTGATGCGGAGAATGCAGAGAACGGGAAAAAGCCCCTGATGGAGCAACGCGACAAGAACAATGCCGATCTCGAAGATCTCTACAAGCAGATGGAGAAGACGGGTGCGGAGGCGCAGCAGGCGAAAAACGAGTGGTCGAAATACAATGAGATCATTCGCACGGGCTTTGACAAGGAGCAGCAGCTTCGCAGCTCCGTCAATGCCATGACGAAACTCCTTTCGAAGAAGAAATATGATGCCGTCATGGAACAGGCCGATCAATGTGCCAAGGAAGCGATCGAGGCACAGGAGAAGGCGCCTGCCGCAGAAAAGAGGATGAAGGAGCTGGCCGCTCAGTATGATGAGCTGGAGGCCGTTCAAAAAAGAATTCATAATAGCTTAACTAGCATTAATGAGAAGCTGACGCAGCTGACGAAGACCATCAATACTGCAAGGGCAAGCATTGTGAAAAAGGAAGAGGAGAAGGAGCAGGCGAAGTGCCATCTCGAATCCGTGGAGAAGGATCACAAGGCGATTTTGGAGCAGTGGTCCAAGGAGCAGGGGGATGACAAGAGGATCATGCTGGACCCGGACTTTGTGAAGGAGCTTTTGTCAAAGGACGCGAAGGTTTCGGCGATGCGTGCGGCAGAGAATCCTTGGTTCTCTCAAAACTATCAGAAGGAGAGGGAAAAGCTCTTTACGCTTGCGCTGGAGCTGCAGCAGGCGTTTGTCGCTGCTTCGGAGTGCTGCACGGCAAATCTGGCAACGCTCGCTCAGTATCTGGGATATTGGAAAAAAGGTAAGGAAAGGATCGTCTTCCATCAGGCAGACCGAGAGGAGACTTCCGTCTCCCTGTGGCAGACCTTATTTCTGTTCCTGCCGCTTCCGGCCATGGATCTCGAGAGCCTCAGTGATTTGTTTGCTGATGCCAGAAAGCCTGGCGTGATCGGCATGGTAGCATTAGAGGATGTGGACGCGGCGCCGCCGCAAAAGCTGCTTGGTGCACTTTACCGGGGCAGACGCGCCGTTACTTTTGAAAAGACAAAATAAGGTGCCTGCAAACCGAGAAAATGCATGGAAAACATTGCAGAAAGACGTGAAGCAGGATTGACGAAAACCCTCCGTAACGATAAAATATAAGTGATGCATTGTCAAATATTGACAAGTGCTTTCTTATATCACGTTGCGGAGGGTTTTTTATGCCCAAGAATCGTATAGATGATAAGTTTATTCAGGATTTTTTTCAGATCGGCGATGGTGAGGAAGATCGTCAGGAGATCGAGGAGATTAAGAAAAAGCTAAAGCGTCAGCAATTCGAAAACGGCAAGGACATCTGTGTCATTGACGGAGAGCCGGACTGCATGTACTTCCTTGAAACGGGAACTGCCATCGTGCTGAGCCGCGAGGGTGAGCAGATCAATATCATGCACGAGGGACAGTACTTTGGCGAGTATGGCGTTTTGTCAAAGCAAAAGAGACTTTCGACCGTGCGCTCCCTTGGACGCACCATTGTCTATCGACTGGATGCAGATGACATGATGAGCATTCTTGCAAAGCATCCGGAGGTTTACGGCGAGCTGATGAAGCGCGTGTATGGACAGGTGTCTGGCAAGCATTCCCAGATTCTTGCACTGTCAGGAATGCGTAAGGGTATTTTGCAGCACCCTTCGAACCAAACGCCGCTTTCCAAGCGCCGCATGGTCATCCAGTATGGCATTCTTGCCCTGATCTATATCCTGTGCTGGATTTTGATCCCAAAGGATGCAATTGGACCTGTTTTTTTGGCACCCTTAGCACTCATGCTGATTTACGTGCTTGTGACCAAGCGTACGATGGAATCGCTGATTGTGTCGATCATGCTGGCAGCCCTTTTGATCTATCGAAAAGGTATTTCCGCCAGCTTTGTGGACGGCATGATCGAGTCCATGATGGCATATGACAATGCATGGACGGTGTATGTCATGGCGTTGATGGGCAGTGTCGTCCAGCTGATCGAAGCCTCGGGTGCGGTGACGGCCTTCAAAAAGCTCGCGGACAGCAAGGTCAAGAGTCAGCGCGGCATGATGCTGACAGCCTACGGCATTATGGCGGTGACCTGTATCGATGATGGCCTGAATATGGCCTGTGCGGCGAACTCAACGAACGCGGTTGCAAAGGAACAGGCACTTCCGAGAGAGAAAACATCCCTGCTCTATAGCTTATTGCCAACAGTGCTGAGCTCCTTCATCCCCATTTCCCTTTGGGGCATCTATGTCATTGGTACGCTTACGGCATCCGTGAAGGATAATACCATGGGAGTGTTCTGCCAGTCCATACCCTTTAACTTTTTCTCTATTTTGGTTGTTATCTGTATGCTGCTTTACTGCTTTGGGAAGCTTCCGCTCACGGAAAGACTGAAGGAAGCAGACAGGCGCGTGAAGGAAGGCGGCAGGCTATGGCCGGATGGCTCTGAAAAATATTTGAGCCTGAACGAGCCTGAGATGTGGGGCAAGATCATGAATATCATGCTCCCCATTTTGGTATTAGCTGTTAGCTCCCTGCTCGTAAGCACCGTGATCGCCGGAAAGTTTATGGTGGATAGCGCAGTGGGACTGACCGTGACACTGATCTTCATGTTCCTCCTGTACTGCTGGCAGGGCTTGATGACGCCCGAGCAGTTTATGGAGCATTTAATTGTGGGTATCGCAAACTCAACTCTGCCGATTGTCCTTTACCTTTTTACGATTTGCTTTTCTACGCTTCTTAGCACGCTTCAGCTGACGGAGTACTTTTCGGATGCCGTGGAAGCGTTTGGCAGGTTTGGTCCCATCTTTCCGATGGTGATGTTTGTGCTTCCCATGTTCCTGACGGTGGCGCTTGGTTCCTCCTGGTCCATGTACGCAATCGTCTTCCCGATTGCCATTCATTTTGCACCGCTCCTTGGCGTGAACATGGCGCTTTGTATCGGTGCCATCGCCGGTGCCGGCATTGCGGGAGAGAAGAACTGCATGTTTACGGCGGACAGCATGAATGTCGGAACCGCCATCGGTTGTAATCCTCGGATCGTTCGCAAGGTTCGCATGAAGTACAGCTTTGTCATTACGGGAATTTCTGCCGTTCTGTACCTGATTGCAGGCTTTATCTTTAGAGCTTAGCAGGGACGTGGAATCTTTCCCTTCAGGAATGTCATGGCTTTGGAGGGAAGAATTGCTGAAAAGGGAATGAATGCCAATATGGAGAAGGATAGGAAGACTGTCACTGCAAAAAAGTCGCGAAGGTCATCTGTTAAAACAACCAGGCCTGGTGAGGCGCGGCATTATAACATGCAGCAGATCAAGAGCAAGGATACCTCGATCGAGTTAAAGCTTCGCAAGGCCTTGTGGAACAAAGGCTATCGATATCGCAAGAATCTGCGGACGCTTCCGGGCTCACCCGACATTGTTCTGACGAAGTACAAGATCGCGATCTTCTGTGACAGCGAATTCTTTCACGGAAAGGATTGGGAGGTTCTAAAGCCCCAGTTAGAACGCGGAAACAATGCCCAGTTTTGGATCGACAAGATTACGAGAACTAAGACCCGTGATGATGAGGCGAATAAAAAGCTTCTGTATATGGGCTGGACCGTGATCCGCTTTTGGGGCAAGGATATCCTAAAGGACGTAGAGAACTGCGTAAAGGTTGTGGAGGAAACTATTTTCGACAAGGAGATGGCGGAGATTTCCGAAGAAAGTGATTTTGATGCAGATCCATCTGGCCAATGAAGAGGAGCTTAAGGGTGCATACGGCCTGATTATGACCGCGCCTAAGAAATTCCTTGATAAGCTTATGTTTTTCGCTTATAATATACTATTGCGAAGATGGTGCCGCGAGACTCTTTGCGGCACTTTCCGTTATGTTAGGAATGGGAGCGGGCCCGCCCGAATATAAATTGTGATATGAATATTGTTGTCAATGGATATAATATAAGCTATAAAATCTCCGGAAGCGGCGAGGAGACCGTGGTGATGCTCCAGGGCTGGGGCACGCATCTTGGCATGTATGACTCCGTGGCCGCGGCCATCAATGAGAAGTACCGTTTTGTCCAGTTTGACCTGCCGGGTTTTGGCGCCAGCGATGAGCCGAGAGAGGCATGGAACGTGGATGCATACGCGGACTTCTTTTTGCAATTTATGGAGGCACTTGGAATCAAGAAGGCAGCTCTTATCGGACATTCCTATGGAGGTCGCGTGATCATTAAGCTTGCGGCGCGGGAGAACCTGCCCTTTGAAATTACGAGAATTGTCCTGATCGACAGCGCAGGGATCCTGCCCAAGAAAACCTTTTCTCAAAAGGTCAGAATTCGAAAGTATAAGATGCTAAAGGGGATCTTGAACATGAAGGTCATTTATGCGCTCTTCCCGGAGCTGATCGATGACTGGCGGAATCGTCAGGGCTCTGCAGATTACCGTGCGGCATCGCCCATGATGCGAAAATGTCTTGTCATGGCGGTGAACGAGGATCTGACCGGCCTGCTTCCAAAGATCAAGCAGGAAACGCTCCTCATCTGGGGGGACAAGGACACGGCAACGCCAATTACCGACGCAAAAATCATGGAAGAGAAGATTCAGGGTTCTGGATTAGCCGTGCTTTCGGGCGCGGGACATTTTTCCTTCCTCGAGCAGCCGCAGATTTTCCGCAATATCATGCGAACCTATTTTGAAGTGAAGCCTTGACGGCATTGGCACGTGTGTGAGTGAATCCTTAACCACCGGTGAAAAAAGAAATCCGATATGGGTGGTTTGCAACTTCCAAACCATGGAGGCAGTAAGTAATTATGATCTTTCGAACTATCATCGCAGCAGCTTTGGCCATCCCAGCCTACTGCTACGCCCTAAGATACAACATGCATATGTTCCAGCTCAATGGATACAAGAACGACGAGCATCCGAAGTGGCTTCGGAAGAATCTTCGGCAGCAGTGGCTTCTTGTATTTACTGGCGTTTTGGGAATTCTTAGAGTCCTTGCGAGCTTCATCCCGAATGGGATTGGGCGAGGCATCGCTTTATGGACGACGGACATATTGACCATCCTGACGCTTCTTTTGGTACGCCTCGTGTATCGCGCGATGAAACGCCTAAATACCAAGTCTAAATTTAACTATACGCCCCGCGTAAAGCGCATGATTACGACGATTGTCGTCATGACTGCAATTGCGATCTTAATAAGTCTCCTCGTACCGGTGCTTTTGGAAAAGAAAGCGTCCGGCAGCGGAATCCTTGACGTGATTACGAGTTGGAGCTTGTTTTCCGATGACGCGCAGGCTGGCTTTCCAGGTTTCCTGACCGGGGTTTTCTTATTGCTGATTTCACTCCAGCTTGTATTCAACATGATTTCGAACGTGATCAACAAACCCATCGAAAAGGGCGTGAACCAGCACTATATCAACGATGCAAAAAGAATCCTAAAGAGCGTGCCTGGCCTGCAGATCATAGGTGTTACGGGTAGCTACGGAAAGACGAGCGTCAAGTTTTATCTGCAGACGCTGTTGCAGGGCAAATATAACGTACTTGTGACGCCTGAGAGCTATAATACCCCCATGGGCATTGTAAAGACGATCCGTGGGTCGTTAAAGCCCACGCATGAGATTTTTATCTGTGAGATGGGTGCGCGTCACGTCGGTGACATCAAGGAGGACACGGACATCGTCCATCCTCACCATGGCGTTATCACCTCCGTTGGCCCGCAGCACCTCGAGACCTTTCACAGCATGGAGAACATCCAGAAGACCAAGTTTGAACTGGCGGATTGTCTGCCTGAGGGTGGCAAGCTCTTTCTGAATGGCGATAACGAATATATTCAGCAGCAAGCAAAGCTCTACAAAAATAAGTTTTTCTATTACTCCGACATCGAGACGGGTACAAACCGAAGCGCGGATTCTGACAAAGCAAAGACTGACAACGCAGAGGTGGACAGGGCGGAGGATCCTGCCGTACATCATTCTACGGAAGCAGAGCGTGCTGCGGGATACTGTGCCAAGGATATCGCGGTTTCCCAAATGGGCACGGAATTTACCGTGACGACGCCAAATGGTGAGGAAGAACGCTTCCAGATGAAGCTGGTCGGAGCGCACAACGTCATCAATGTGGTCGGAGCAATCTCAGTGGCACATCAGTTTGGCATGTCCCTAAAAGAGCTCAAGATCCCCGTGCGCCGCATTCAACCCGTGGAGCACCGCATGCAGATGCGTGAGCAGGGAAACGTCACCATCATTGATGACGCATATAATTCCAATCCCGTTGGCTCCAAGGCAGCCGTGGAGACCCTTGCCATGTTTGACGGCATTCGCATTCTGGTAACGCCTGGCATGGTAGAGCTTGGCAAGAAGGAAGAAGAATACAATTATAAGTTTGGAACCTATGCGGCAGATTGCTGTGATTATATTCTGATCGTCGGAAAGAAGAACCGCGAAGCTATCCGCGCAGGCGTCCTTAGCAAGAACTTCCCTGAGGAGAAATGCATTTGCGTCGACAAGCTAGAGGATGCGATGGCCTACGCCTATTCCATCAAGGGGCAGGGACATAAGTATATCCTGCTGGAGAATGACCTCCCTGACAACTACTAAGCGAGTTCCATAACTGACAGGAAAGCAAAAGGCGACTTGCAGCATGGTTATGTGAGATAGGCTGAAAAAACAAATGGATGATTGAATCATGACATGAAGGTGACAGAAGAAATGGTTGATGAAGCAAGGGATGAGAAAGCCCAAGATGAGCTTGCATGGGTGCCCTTAAAAACAGAGCATCTTGTGCGAGATCGATGGATCGATTTCCGCAGGGAAGAATATCTGATGCCGGATGGCACCACGTTTTCTCCCTTTTACAATTATAGCAAGCGGGATTACGCCGTGATTCTTGCCCGCGATGAGGAAGGAAAATACCTCTGCGTTAGGCAGTATCGTCATGGAATCCGCCAGGTTACCACGGAATTTGTGGCCGGCGGGCTGGAATACGCTACAGCTTCTCATGCGGACATGGGTGTGCTGAAGCATGTGGTAACCTCCGATGCAGATGTCGCCAGTCTGGGATGCACGGGGATTGACGGAGAAAACCGCGAGACCATGAGAATACCGGAATTGCTCCCTGGCATGGAGGAGATTGTTTATGAAGATGCCTTGGATGCCGCAAAACGCGAGCTGTTAGAAGAGACAGGCTATGTATCTGAGGAATGGGAGAAGCTGATTACCCTTCCCTCCCATGCAACCCTGTCGGATGATTACGTGCATGTATTTGTTGCAAAGCATTGTCACAGGGTATCTGGTCAGGAATTGGATGATACGGAATTCCTGAACGTGGTGCGCTTAACTGCACAAGAGCTGGAGGCGCGGATCACCGAGGGAGAGTTTCAGCAAGCCGTTCACGTCATGGCGTGGTATATGGCTAAGGACAGGGGATTCCTCGCCTAAAGTTTCAGTAAAGCCGTGCGAAACAAAAGAGTGAGAAATATATAAGTTGATCTCATTGAGAAAATTGACATGATAGAGGATGGAGGAAGTTTGAAATGAAAACCAGAGTAGCATTAATGTTCGGCGGAAAGAGTGTGGAGCATGAGGTTTCCGTCATCTCCGGCATTCAGGCGTACCTGAGCATGGATACGGAGAAATATGAGGTGATTCCCGTATATTTGACCAAAAAGAATGAGATGTACGTGGGCGAGAAGATCGGACAGATCGAGTCCTACAAAAATATCGGGGAGCTTCTGAAAAACTCCCAGCGCGTGATCATGCTGAATGAGAATGACAAGGTGTCTCTCGTGCCTCATCCTCCCAAGAAATTCGGCAAGAATACGCCGATCGACATCGACATTGTCTTTCCCGTGGTGCATGGCACGAATGTGGAGGACGGTGCGCTGCAGGGCTACTTTAAGACCCTTGGCGTCCCCTTTGTTGGCTGCGACGTAACGGCTTCTGCCATCGGTATGGATAAGTTCGTCATGAAGACCGTTTTGAAGGAGTATGACGTTCCCGTATTAGATGCAAGCTTGTACGTGCTTTCCGACTACGCCGACATGGAAGGTCTGATGGACAGGATCGAGAAGAAGTTCGGTTATCCCGTGATCATCAAGCCGGTCAACCTTGGTTCCTCTGTTGGCATCAGTGTTGCAAAGACGCGTGTGGAGCTTGCCAATTCCATTGATGATGCCTTCCGTTACAGTACGAAGATACTTGTGGAACATGCCATTTCCAGCCTTCGTGAGATCAACTGTGCGGTTCTTGGCGATGAGAATGAGGCCATGGCCTCTGAGTGCGAGGAGCCTTTGCATACCAAGGACATTTTAAGCTATGAGGATAAGTACGTAAGTAATGCAAAGGGAAGCGGTTCCAAGGGCATGGCGAGCGTTGCCAGAAAGATTCCTGCTGACCTTACGCCCGAAAAGCGCGAGGAGGTGCGAGAGCTTGCCGTTAGATCCTTTAAGGCCCTTGGCTGCAATGGCGTTGCAAGAATCGATTTCATGATCGATGAGGAGACAGGCAAGCTTTATTTCAATGAGATCAATACCATTCCGGGATCCCTTGCGTTCTACCTTTGGGAGCCCATCGGCATTCCCTACAAGGAGCTTCTTGACCGCATGATCCAGCTTGCTTTCAAGAGGCAGAGAACGGAAGGCGCCTTGACCTTTACCTTTGACACGAACATCCTGAATTCTGCTAGCTTTGGCGGAAGCAAGGGCGGTGCAAAGCTGTAAACGATAGGGAGCTAGATGGTTCAAATAGCGATGCATAAGGAGGCGGTAACATGAAAAAAATACCGCACGTGGAAGATCCTGCAAGATATGAACGACAGGAATTCCGTGATTCGGTTTTTATGGAGATCGTTTCTAATGATAGAATCGACGTACAAATGCAATATCCGATCTTAGGCATGAAGCATGCGGAACAGCAGTGCCTTTTGCGGAAGGAAGCGGCAGAAAGACTTTACAAGGCGGCTGAAAAGCTTCCTGCGGGCTTTCGTTTTCGCATTTGGGATGCGTGGCGTCCCTTTGCGCTGCAACATGAGCTATATGAGGCATATTCGAAAGACATTATCAAGGATTTTCATTTAGAGAATTCTTCCAGGGAAGAAAGAGAGGCCGTGATCCGAGGCTTTGTTTCAGATCCTATTTCTGACAGAGAAATCCCGCCAGTCCATACCACCGGCGGAGCCATCGACCTGACCATCCTCGGCGAAGATGGCAAGGAGCTGGAGATGGGAACGGGCTTTGATGCCTTTACAGATAAGACCAGAACGGATTTCTTCGAGCAGGATCTTACCTGGCAAGGTACGGAGTCGATCTGGCAGATCCGAGAAAACAGAAGGCTGCTATACGGAGTCATGACAAGCGCAGGTTTTACAAACCTTCCGTCCGAATGGTGGCATTACGATTTTGGAGATCGCTTTTGGGCGTACTATAACGGGAAAGCATCCATCTATAGAGGCGTATTTACGAAGGAGGAACTAAGGAGCAATGGAGAAACAGGCAGAGGGAAAGAAGATCAATGATCATGATTCCCAACAGCAAAAGCGCATCAATAAACAAAACAAACGGCTGGGTTATGTTCTTCTTTACGCAGGCGTTTTTATCCTGATTATTTTAGGCGAAATTTTTCTGTTTATGAACGATCCGGATGCGTCCTTGATGGACCTCTTAAAGGACACCGTCGGGAATCTGATGGGTGTTTTGGCAGCATTCCTTCTGTTTGACATCGCCCATGAATGGATGTCAAAGGAAAGCTATGCTTCCGAAATCTCCGAACAGATTCTGGACACGCTGATGTACCATCCGGAGGCCATGGAGCTCTATGAAAATGACCAGAAGAAGGTCTTTGTCAATGCCTTTATTGGCTCCATCGTGAAGGATAAGGATGCGGCGGAGATGATCGAAAACCATCTTGACACCTACCTTCTTACTCCTGAGGATTTTAAGCAAAAGCCCCACCTGACCGCGGGCGATTGCCGCATCAAGACGGCATTTTCCTATCGCTTTGTTCTGGAGACGGAGCGCACGCAGGCCTTCCAGACACTTCGTTCGGATTCGAAGAAAGACCCGTACTTTTACGTACAGGAGGAACTCAATTATACCGTGAAATACCTTGATTCCAAGGGTAATAACATGAACAGCGAATTCGTCAAGATCGGTCTGATCTATGATAACGGCGGACTTGACGCCTTCCTTCGCAGCAGTAAAAACGGAGAGGAAAGAGAAGTTTTCAAAAACTGTATTTTCCGAGAGATCCTTGACATTGTGCCGGAGGATAAGGCTATTTTCCATGAACTTCAGGAGCAGGAGCACTCCGCGGAGCTCTTAAAGCTTGCCCACAGAATGTTCCGTCCGCACCTGACCATTGATCGTACAAAGGGAGAGCTCTATAGCGTTGAGGTAGGAAAATTCAAGGAGCGCGATTATGGTTTGCTTTTTACCTTCAGGGTGGCGCATGACCAGAGCGCAACGGAGCATGACGTTTCGCTCATCTTCCACATGCCAAAGCGCTGGGACAGTATCATCGAGGTCGCGCTTGTGGAGCCTACAAAGGATCCGCAGATTTCCATCAGCTACAACGAGGATGCTATGGACGTTGAGATGTATGCCTTTCTGAATAAGGGCGACGCCTCCTCTTACGACAATTCGCTTGAGGAGGAGAACGGCGTATATAGCATCGCTCTTTCCAATGAATGGGTTTATCCCATGAGCGGCACCGTTTTCTTTGTGCGCAAGGATTATCGCGTTCGCCAAAAGGAGGAAGCCCTGTACGCAGAATTGCCGACGGAAGCGATTCAGCCGACGGAAACGCTTCAGCCAAATGAAAAGGCACAGACAGAGGGAAAGGCGCTGGATAAAAAGCAGGTGGCATCCGGTGAAGCCAGAGGCTTAGTAGGAAATGGCGAGAAAAACCCAGGCGAAGAGATTTGTTAAGACATTAAGCCTGGCGCCGAATCTTAGAAAGGAAACGATATGTTTGGGAAAAAGGGGAAGTCTGTAAAACCAATGGTGGAATTTGACCCTGAAAATCAGATCGCCGTATTGAAATGTAGCATCTGCAACGGCGAGCAGGTAGCGGGTTTTAAGGATAAGAAGACAGGACATTTCACCGAAGTTGCTTTCATCAGAAGCCCACAGGAACTAAACGAATTTCTTCAGACCTATGGCATTAACGACATTGTGAAAGAGTATTAAACGTGCTATACTACAAAATAGGAAAAAAAGCATGAAAATGCTTTGTAATGAAATCATAATACAAAAATCAAAGGAGGATAACATGGCAGACGTAAGACCGGAATCAATGGAAAGAATTACTACGCCCGAGCTCGCAAAGGCATTTATTGATGAGCAGGTTGAGGCAGTGAAGAAGCAGGTGGGAGACAAGAAGGTGCTCCTTGCCCTGTCAGGAGGCGTTGACTCCTCCGTAGTAGCAGCCCTTCTCATCAAGGCGATCGGCAAGAACCTTGTGTGCGTGCATGTGAACCATGGCTTGCTGCGCAAGGGAGAGCCTGAGCAGGTAATCGAAGTATTTAAGAATCAGATGGATGCAAACCTGATCTATATCGACGCAACTGATCGCTTCCTTGATAAGCTTGCAGGCGTTGCTGAGCCCGAGAAGAAGCGTAAAATTATTGGCGAGGAATTTATCCGTGTGTTCGAGGAAGAAGCAAGAAAGCTGGATGACGTAGACTTCCTGGCACAGGGAACCATCTATCCTGACATTCTGGAATCCGGTCCTGTAAAGGCACACCACAATGTTGGAGGACTTCCTGAGGACATTCATTTTGAAGGCCTCGTAGAGCCCATCAAGCTTCTGTTCAAGGATGAGGTTCGCGTGATCGGTCGCGAGCTCGGCCTGCCCGTTGGCATGGTGGAGCGTCAGCCGTTCCCTGGCCCCGGACTTGGTGTTCGCTGTACTGGCGCCATCACCAGAGACCGCTTAGAGGCGCTCCGTGAATCCGATGCCATCCTTCGCGAGGAATTTGCAAAGGCAGGCCTTGAAGGCAAGGTATGGCAGTACTTCACCATCGTTCCAGACTATAAGTCCGTCGGCGTAAAGAATGGCCTCCGCAGCTTCGAATGGCCCTGCATCATCCGCGCCGTGAACACCAAGGATGCCATGACCGCAACCATTGAGGAGATTCCCTACGCCCTCCTTGGCAAGATTGTCAGCCGCATCACCAGCGAAGTTCCCGGCATCAACAGAGTTCTCTACGATCTGACGCCGAAGCCCACCGGAACTATAGAGTGGGAATAATACAAAAACAGTGGAGAGCCTTGAAATATAAGGCTCTCCATTTTTTCGCGTCGCTAAAGAATTTATGAATTCTTAACCAAATTATCAAGCCATATGGGAAACCATAGTATAATGAGAAAAGAACTCTGATTTCTTTCAATGTCTGACCTTCCGCACATCTGTTCCATCATTTTTTCAACATTTTGCACGCCGATTCTAGTGCCCTGCACTTCATCACTTGATTCCCTGATGCGGTTGCCAAGCTGAATTCCGAAATAGTCTTTGGACAGAAGGGATGACAGCGTGACGGGATGGTTTTTGTCAGCGTATTTTTCAATGTTAGAAATCAAATTATTAATAATCCGCCCCATAAAATCGGAATCAATCCGTATTTTTATGTCAAACCATTTTAGCCCGTTGCTGTCAACCTGAAAACCGGACACTTCAAGCTGGGAACAAAGTTCGGAAAGAAAATCACCCAATGCGTAATCGGTAGCCGCAGGAGCCTCCAAAACGCAAGTTTTTTCATCATTGGATAGAAAATGATCGAACAATTTGTCTGAAAGCTCACGGATCTGATTGGTCTTTCCAATGGTCTTGTCCATGTACGCATCCATCTTGCTTTGATCGCCCTGACAGCGCTTGCCTAGTTCCAGGTATCCCATCAATCCGGTCAAGGGAGTGCGCAGGTCGTGAGCCATGCCAAGCACCAAGGTTTCCTGTTCTTTTTTCCGCAGCATCTCATCCCGTTTGCTTTTCAAAAGCGCTTCCCGCATGTGATTTAATGCACCAGCCAAATTAGTTAATTCATCATTTCCATTTTCCGTAAATACGTTTTCAAGATCCGTTTGATGTACCGCAACTTCCTGTTGTAGTTGCTGTACGTACTTTATTCGTTTGCTAAAAGAAAATGTTAAAAACAGAACCCAGAAAAAGGCACTGATTCCTGCAGCAATCGCGGTAGCAATCAGATAAAAGTTTTTTTGATAATTCTTGTGTATGTATACGTCAGCAGGCCCGTCAGCAAATATTACCTCGCAAAAGAATTTCCAAGTTTTGTGTAATTGAATGGCATCCGTTTCGGAAAGAGGGGCATTTCCGGTATAGGAATTGTCGAACAGTAAAACCCGTTCACGCGAAACGGAAAAAATGGTAACGTCATTCTGCTTTGTCCATCTCCGAAGGGCCAAAAAATCAGTGGCCGCTACGTTCCCTGCAGTAACGTATGCCTGAAGGGAATCTACATATTTCTTTTCCTGATCCATGACAAAGGTTGAATTAAAGAAATAGTCGTCAAGAAGCAATTTGAATAGAAAAAAAAGTATAAAAAATGAAATTACGGAAATCAACATGCCCGTAAAAAAACTTATGGTAAGCTTTGTCTTTAAGGAAATAAATTTCTTTTTATTGTCCAAAGCGGTATCCTTTCCCCCAGATCGTCAGCACGTATCTTGGTGCCTGAGGGTTGGGTTCTATTTTTGTCCTTAGGTTTCGCACGTGAACCATGACGGAATTGGAGTAACTGCTCGAAAAATCCTCATTCCAGATGCTCTCATATATGTTTTGCACGCTGAAGACCTTATTTGGATACTTCATTAAAAGCAACAGGATTTCGTATTCCGTTTCTGTCAGGTCTGCTTCCATTTCGCCTACATAAACCTTGTTATAGGAACGGTTTACCCGCAGTTCACAGGAAGAAATCCAATCATCTTCCTTGTCCGTGGGTGACAGACTGACGTTATACGTTCCGCATCTGCGCAGAAGCGCGTTCACCCTGGCAGTAAGTTCGGAAAAGGAAAATGGCTTTACCAAATAGTCGTCTCCACCGGCATTTAGGCCGAGAATCTTGTCATTGTCGCGGGATTTGGCTGTAAGGAAAAGAATTGGCACGTATGAAAAACGGCGGATTTCCTCACATGTTTCGTATCCGGATTTTCCGGGCATCATGACGTCGAGAATGATCAGGCTGACGTGCGGCGTAACTTTTTTTATGCCCTCAAATCCGTCCGCGGCTTCGGTCACGAGAAAGCCTTCTCCCTCCAGGAGCATTCGAACCGTCTCACGGATGTCCGAATCATCTTCAATAATCAATATCTCTTTCTTTTCTTCCTTGATTTCCATGCAGGTGCCTCCATTTTGGGACTCTTTCTTGTTTGCCTGTCTTTTAATCATCATACCATACTTTTTGTGAGATGTGTTCAAATTAAGAAATCTTAAGAAATCTTCATCAAATAATTAAGATATTGGTGTTAGAGTTTAATTGTAAGGAGATCGAGAACAAATAAAATGTAGAATAATATTACAAAAAAGAAAAGGAGATGCATGAAGTATGAAGAAAAGAATGTTTTTGGTTCTGTTGGCAATGTGCATGAGTTTTTCCCAAAAGGTTTCTGCGGCGGATCTCGCGAATGCAGAGGCATATGCTCTTGAAGTGGATGCCGAAGAGGAAGGTGTAACCCACAGCATTTCACATCAATAATGTTTGAATGCATTGCGGGAGCATAAAGATCGGCGAGAATTTCCTGTGATAATGCAGCTTGCATTATATGAATTGGTATCTGTTCCCCGGAATATTTTTGTAAAGGATTTAGGTGAATGAAAATGAGAAAATATGCGATTGCAATTTTTATGATTCTTTTTACCGCGATTATGTTGATCGGGGGCTGCAATCAGGGCAGGAATGGTAAGCCAGAGGAAAATGACACGCAGTCAAAAGAAGAGATTTCATTTCTTGTTGCAAACGATGAATCGTGGCATGACAATTCCCTGGATAAATATTCTGCAGTCATCAATTTACCGTTGCGCTATTCCGAATTGAGAGATGCAGTATACGGGGGAGCCGAGCAATATGTTCTGGGGAACGGTACCGCAACCGTATTCAAAAAACATTTATTTCAAACAGTTGATGATTGCTGGGACGAATTAAGAACGGTTAACGATAAGGGAGAGGAAGTTTCGTACAGGCTCAATTTTTGGAAAGGTGAGCTTAATCAGGCGTGGGCATTGGGGAGCTTCTATGATGGCAATCATTATTTGATGATGAACGTGGAGTATGATGACGACGAGAAACTGTTATACAGGTTTTTTGAGACAAACGAGGCTTTGGAGATACAAAGAAGTTTTTACGTGGAAGGCTTGGATGAAAACGGGTACGAGTTTCCGCGGCAAATGCTGGTGGACGCAATGGGGAATTTACACTTGATAACGGATCGCCTAGCCGACAGAACGGTTCATTATTATGTAGTAATTCCAAATGGAAATTCACTAATCGAAACTGAAAAATCACTGTCGCTGGAGCAGGAATGTAGCCTTTTTTATCTGTATGACGGGCGGGTAGGCCTTTACGCTGACAAGGAACTGTTGGTGGCGGATGCAGAGTCTGGAAAAGTGGCTATCGTCGCTGAAACAAATTGGGATTTCTCGAAATGCATTCTTTGGGATGAAAGCACTTTTCTATATGCAGACAATGACGGTTTGCATAAACGTGCCCTTTCGGGAGCAAACGATGAAATGATTTATAATTGGAGCAACCATGGCATTACTTATTCGGAAATACTAGACTTGCAATCATATAAGGATCAATCCATCCAAATGATTTATGTTTCGCATGAGGGGGTCAATTACTTAAGATTATTGCCCACCGATGGTGAAACATCAATAATTGAAATTGAATTTGCCGTTTCCTCTTTAGCCATGAGAAAATATCAGACGGCCGTGTCGGATTTTAACAAAAAGTATCCTGTCTGGCACGTAAAATTAAAAGAATATAAAGACCTTAGTGATCCAAGTCTGGTAACAAGGCTCATTGCTGGGGACGGACCCCAGCTGCTTGATTCTTATCTGGTTGGATTTTCCAGTCACGAGGAACTGTGGGAGCCAATGGACGATTTTTACAAACAGCTAAATCTGGATGAGGTTCTTCTTCCGAACATCATAGAAAACTGCAGTATTGACGGAATTCCGTATGGCGTCACAACGGATTTTGTAATAAATACGGTTATTGCGTTTGAGGGTTCTCCCGAAGAATGGGATTATGAAACTTTTATAAATTACCTGTCAGGGAATGACATTTTCACAAAATCCATATATATTCCCAGAAACGGCAACGATGGATTTTCTTTTTTATCGAATTTTTTCTTCCATGATTCGAGTGAAACCTTTTTATATGACGCGACGAAATGTTCTGTCAATTATGACGGGAAGGAATTTAGACAAATACTGGAAATAGCCAAGAGATACATGAAGAAAGAGAATTGGGCAAATGTGGATGATTTCAGAAGCGGTGCTTCACCTTGCGCGGTTGTAAGCATAGGAGAACCGGAAGATTTGGCATGCCTGCGGGTTTGGGGTAAGGATCAGTTACGCTTTGTTGGTTTTCCCACACAAAATGGTTCATCGCACTTTTTGGAAGGTGCGGATCCGCTGTGTGTTCGAAAGAATGCGCCGATGGAAGAAAAACAGTTGGCATATACATTCCTCAAATATCTTCTGTCATATGATGTGCAAAAGCAAAATGATCGCATGAGCGTTCGAAAAGACGTATTAGAAGAGCAGGTGAATCGAATGGACGAATACTCATATACTTGCCTTAATGGTTTCCCGCAGTTTTACCTTGGCGAAAATGTTGACTTGAAAAAGGACTATGAAACCTTGCGAAAATTGTTGGAAAATGCGAAACCTAAAAGAAGCATGGCGGTGGAGTTGAGAAACATATATGTGGAAGAATTGGGGGGGTATCTTTCTGACGCAATGACTGAGGATGAGTTAATTAATCATTTAAAAAATCGCATACTGTTGTATATTGAGGAAAATCAAAACCAATTAGAGAGGGATTAACTATGAAGAGAATAGCTTTAGCTTTATGCACGGCATCAATTATTGTCTGTAGTATTTTGACACCTGTAACTATTCATGCGGAAGGATGCACCCATCAGTTTAGTGCGACATATGAAGGACCGCACAGTTATCAGAAAACCCATCTATATGTATTTGGTTATAATGTTTATGGAGATCCAATTTATGGCACTTGCTACATACTTCGTTCTGAATATGGTTGCTATCCTAGATGCAGAAACTGCGGTTTTATTGATTATGACAACCCTTATTGGATTAGCACATGGAGTGAAACTCATGGTGATTGTGGGTCAGGAACCGTTAGCGGGCATAATTGAGATATGATAACGGGTTGGTTGAAAAACAGCACTTAAAAGAGAGGGCTATTATAGATAACGAAGAGCATTGACTTATGCTATGGTCAATGCTCTTTTATAATCATGGAAGTTTTTCAAGCTAGCGTTGTATATTAGTGCATTTCATGGTAAAATATATCTATAGAAGAACAAAGGGGTGATGCATATGATATGTGTAGATATTGATGAGATTACTCCATGTCTTAAGGATCCGATTACGGGTGAGGTTATCGATACGGAAGTAATCAGAGTTAGACGAAAGAGTTTCCTGCAAAAGTATAACAAGAAAAACGGCTGGTATGTGGCGTGGGACTCATTGGTTAAGGATCATGAGATATATGCCTTGGTCATTAAAGGTACCGTTGACATACAGGGTCTTGTCGCCATAAAAAATGACCAGGAGATGGGAGCATTGTATGTGGCATGGATGGTTGCAGCTCCGTTTAACAATCCTCAGATCGTAGATCAGAAAAGATATTTGGGCGTAGGCGGTCACCTGTTTGCAATCGCTGCCACGAAATCAGAAGAATATGGATATGATTGTGAGATGATGGGATTTGCAGCTAACAGTCAATTGGAAGAACATTATGTAAACAGCTTTGGAGCAATCAGAATACACATGTTACATCCATATCAGATTTTGATACCCGCTGAAAGTGGTCATCAAATAAAGGAGGTGTACACTTATGAGTGGACTGATGAAGAATTATAATTTTACCAGATACATGGAGTCCTTGGAGAATACGAGAATGCAGGCTCCGATCAGAAAAGTTAAGATTGATTACAAGGCTCTTTTGAAGTATGCGAATGAAAAGGGCGTGCAGCCTTGTGATCTTGAGAAAGAAGAACAGGAGAGGTTTGTGATTCACTCGTAGCCATCTTAATTGATTGCATGTCAACAAAATGTCAACAAAAACTAATAAAACACATTGGAATGTATGGAATATACGGAATGACCATACAAAATATATGTAAAAAAGAATTCGTTTACCACAAGATATAGTCGCTCTTATCGAGTGGGAATAAGCCCCAGGCACATTTAAGAAAATTGTAAGTCTGGAACCTCTTGATTTTTTATAAGGGATTCCAGACTTTTACTTTGGGCGGATATTCATGACTTTGCGGAACATTTGCGGTATTTTTGTGGTACGATTTGCGGAACAAGTTAGCAAGGAATGTCATGAAAATCATGTCAGGGAGCGCGTAACCCATGTAATATACTCGGAACCTAATTCTGAGGGAAAGACAATCGTGGAATGTCTTTTTCAGGGATTTGGAGGGGTCATGCCCTTGGTAGCTGCTACCATTGCTTTTTGTTATGTGGGAGGATATTTATGAAAAAGTGGAGAATGGTTTTGAGTTGTGTGTTGCTGGTCGTTTTATTAAGCTTGCTTGGCTGTGCTGGAAAGAAAGAAGAAAGCCGTTATCTGAATGTAGCTGAAGATAATCAAGGGAAGAATGTTTTGAAACTAGCAGGAGTTTGTTTTGCTGATCATCCAGAAGTACAGGAGGCAGTTGCTGAGTTTAATGCGGTTCAAGATAAGGTACAGATAGAATTACATGACTACATGGATGGAGTGGAAGATTATAGTGATGCCATAAGCAGGATGAATCTGGACATTATGAGAGGAAACATGCCAGACCTTCTCATGGTTTCTAGTCCCATTGATTCGTCCATATATGCCGGAAAAGGACTTTTATGTGATTTGTACGGTTTAATGAAAGATGATGGTGATTTTTCCAAAGAAATGATTGTCTCATCTGTGTTGAGTTCTTACGAGGAAAATGGGAAACTGTATTCTCTTATGCCTGGATTTGCAATAAAAAGCGCATGGGGAAAAGCAAGTGAGCTGGGATCAAAGAACGGAAAATCTTTTCAGGAATTTAGGGATTTCCTGAAAGGGGGTAATGGCAAGCGAACTGTTAGCGGATTCTCCGCAGATGAATCTGCGCTAGTCGTATTGACCACCGTGCTAATGGATGACTTTATTGATTGGGAAAAGGGAGCCTGTTATTTTGACGGCGAGGAATTTTATCACTTGCTTGATTTCTTATCAAAGGATTATAAACGCTATGAGTATGTTCCTTCGGGAAATGGATTTGTTAGGGACATATTAGACAATAAGGTGACAATTCTGTTTGGTGAAATCTTCTGCGTTGGCGACTATCTTATTCAAAGACAACTTTATGGGAAAGATTTGGTGTTTCTGGGCATGCCGGCTGATTCGGGATCAGGAACTGCGTTATTTGCCGTTGGCGCAAGAATAGCTATTAGCAGTAAGACAAAAAATAAAGCGGCTGCATGGGATTTCCTGAAGTATTATTGTGAGAAAGATATGCCGAATCGTTCATATTTTCCGATTATGACTCAAAAGTTTGAATCCCAATTGAGATTATCGCAAGAAGTTATTACAATGAGCGATGAATTTGGTAACATGGTAGAGAAGCCTTTGGCATTCTACTTTGATGGAGTGCAAAATCACATGATTTATAAAGCAACAAAGAAAGAATGTGATGATTTGGTTTCTTTGGTACAGAGCGCGGACCGTAAATTTGAGTATCATCCGGAGATTATGAAAATCATTCAAGAAGAAGTAGGTAGCCTTATGTCTGGAGACAAATCTATTGAGGATATAAGTGAAGTTATTCAAAACAGAGTTGCGCTGTATTTAAAGGAATAAAAGAAAATATATTGAAATCCATTGAGTACGGGTTCGGAGGCTTTGTGTATGTAGAAGCAATGGACGCCGAGATTTTGGAGCATTATCAAAAGAATTATGGCGCAGAGTTGTTTCCTTTTGGAGAGCCGCCTCACCCATATCGTTTTATTATCAATGAGGCAGTTATGAAACAGATAACGGAGGTATATGATTATGATGACTCGGATGAAGAAATCTGAATGCAGAAGAATAGTGCGAGAGTATGTAGAGCGATATAATCCTTATGAAAAAAGCCTGCATTGGGATATAATATCGCAGAAATGTCGCGATATGCGAGAAAGAACAATCGGAAAATATCAGAGCTGACGCAGGAAGAAGCTGCGATGTTTGTCGTTAAATGAGATCTGTACAAGGATTGATTACAAGGCTCTTTTGAAGTATGCGAAAGAAAAGGGCGTGTAACCTTGCAATCTGGAGAAAGAAGAATAAGAGAAATTTGTCATTCACTCGTAGCAATCTAAATGAGAGCATGTCAACAAAATCATATAAAACGCATTGGAATGTATGGAATATACGGAATGTCCATACAAAATATATGTAAAAAAGAATTTGTTTACTACAAGATATAGTTGCTCTTATCGAATGGGAATAAGACCATTTTCCCGCGAACCCTTATAAATGCGGGGTTTTTTACTTGACTTATTGGAAGAAGTATGATAAATATATGGTAATAGAATTGTTACCAATTAAGGAGAAAAAGATGAACACGATAACAGAATCTGAATCGATCATTATGGAATTGTTATGGGAAAATGGACAGATGTCCGTCATGCAGATTGTGCAGGCATTGGAGCAAAGCAGGGGATGGTCGAAGCACACGATTATTTCCTTCCTCAAGCGCATGGAAGCAAAAGGAACGGTGACCTATCAGATGCGTGGAAGGACGAGGTTGTATTCTGCGACAGTAGAGAAGGACAAGGTGATAGTCGATGAAACCAAGAATTTTGCCAATAAGTTTTTTGGCGGTAAATTTGGAGTCATGGCATCTTATTTTTTGAATAATGCTGAGCTTTCCAACGAGGAAGTGGATGAACTCTGGAAGTTAATAAACAACATGAAGGAGAAACGAAATGAATGATATTTTGGCGGTTTCCATAGAATTAGCCATTATGATTTTTGTTATATTAGTAATTCGTAAGTTGTTTTGGAAAAGATGCAATCCAAACATCATATATTTTCTTTGGCTTTTTGTGATGGTTCGCACATTAATTCCCATTCACCTTACGTTAGAGGTTCCGCTAAAAGAACAAGAAGAACGTCTGACTACGGTTTTCACCATGACAAAGGAAGACCAGACACCGATTTCAAATCTTATAGAGCCTGAGAAGGAGATAAGCGCATCCCAAATAAGTGATCAAGGAAGGATGGTTGCGATTCCTGCAACACAAGCAGACTTGAACCCGACTGATACAGCCGAAGACCTTCGAACGCAATCCAAACAGATACCACGATTCCAACTTGCAGACATATGTAAGTCCATATGGATTTTTGGTTGTCTTGCATTTGTGGCTTATTTTTTCATCGTTAATCATTTGTTTCAAAAGCGCATGCTGAAAAAAAGGGTGGGAGAAACAGACACGGGAATTCCCATTTATGAAACGGATCACGTCAATGGACTGATTGGCTTGTTTCGACCTAAAATATTGATAAGCTCCGAGGTGATTGGACAGCCAGAACGGGAGAAGTATGTCATTATGCACGAGAGCGAGCACTACCTCGCGTTGGATAATTTATGGCTTCTTATCAAAAACATTTGTCTTGCACTGCAATGGTTTAATCCCTTTATGTGGATTGCATATTTTACCATTGCGGAGGATTGTGAGCTGGCATGTGACGACAGGGTCATTCAAAAACTGTCGTTTCAGGAAAGAAAGCAATATGCAGAGCTTTTACTGATGCTTTCCACTCAGAGGAAAAGCGTAGTGACCGCGTCCATGATGGCTCAAGAAGGGAGGAGTACCGTGAAAAAGAGAATTATGAGCATGTTCACCACAAAGAAAAGATTTCGATTCTCTTGGCTGATTCTTGTGATGCTTTCCATTACGGTGATTGTAAGCGTACATATTTCAGCGAAAGCAAATTTGAAAACTGCTTCCGTGATCCAGAACGAATCAATCAAGGAACCTTCGGTGGAGCCGCAGACAACGGAAATGCAGGCTGACATGTATAAGCTATATACGGAGGATGCAAGCATTCTTGCCAGTCAGGAAAGTGAGGAGCTGGAAGCCTGCTACTGTACGGAAGTCAATCGTGGAGGAAGTCATTTTTGGATTGATGAAAATGGTACCTTATGGGGGCAGGGCTATAACCAATATGGGGAGTTAAGGAGCTTTTCTGAATGGGGAAGCCGCTTCGTAGATCCAGTGAAAATTGCTGATGATGTAATTCACGTGGATTATTCAGGGGAATATTTTTTGATTTACCTGACGAGGGAGCATAAGCTATATGGGCTTGGAGGGAATGCTGCTGGCATTTTGGATGAGAATGCGCCGAACGATTATAATTGCGTATACATGCATGGCATTTCGGAACCCGCGTTATTAATGGAGAAGGTTGCATATGCAAGGTGCGGATATACTACCATTCTGGCATTGCTTCAAAACGGCGAGGTATGGCAGCTGGGGAATGATTTCTTCGCTCCCTTTTATGAAGAAACCTATGTGAAACCGCGACTTATTATGTCGGGTGCCAGATATGTGGCAAGCTGTTTTCACACGCACGCGGTCATTGATGAAAACAATGCATTATGGACATGGGGCTCTAATGAATTCGGGCAGTGCGGCATCAATGAAGCCTGTGATTGGGTGGATGCTCCTCGCAAGGTAATGGAAAATGTTTCCTTGGCGTGGCTTGGAAAAGCTGGCTTCTGTGACCAAGGCGCCATCGACAGAAAAGACATTCTGATTGTGAGACAAAAGGAAGGAAGCATATGGGGATGTGGCGAAGGCCTTAGTCGTGACCTTCAGGAGATCAGCTTGGAAGGGTATTATGAAGTTTCCCTCAAAGACATTAGCTTTACCTGGACCAAGGAGGATATTGCAAGGTTCTTGAAGGAAAACCAGATTGATTATTATGAAAGCATAACCTATGAGAAGGGTTTGGATCTCTATCGCGCAAACCATAATAAATGGGTATTCATATTCGATGAAAAAGGCATTCTGGTACAAATCCGTAGTGACATTAATGATGAAATGATGGGACAGGTGAACCTGATCAATGGTGACGGATTGGAAAAGGTGGTACAGGTCTACGGAAATCAGTATAAAAGAACTGACATATTGGAAAATTACTATGAAATCCAATATGATATGGGTGATTTTTCCTTTACTGTGTGTTTGTATACTGATTTAGGCTGCGGGTGTTTTTATAAAACTAGAAGAGGTTTGAAAGAGTAGAAAGGGGTCAACAAACAAAAACAATGAATAAGTAAGAAACCAATGTGAATAATCATCATGTAGCACGATCGTTTATTGTGATACAGAAGGCGCTTTGGTTATGTATAGATATGACAAAGAAAAAACTATGGAAACTTGCTGTTAATTTATGTAATGCTAGAATTTATCCATTTTTGCTGAGATATGCAAGATTAAAAGCCTAGAATTTACTATAATGTTTAATTACACAAGGAAATATTACATGATAAAGATAATTATGATTTTATGCATTTTAATGCTTGGAGGATGTGCTCAATCAAGAGGATTGAATGTATTTGAAGAAGATGAAAGTACTTATGAATCCATGGAAGCAGATGTCAACAATTTCAGCGATTTAAATACAAAGGCTGTAGAAGATGATGACTGCGCAGTAGTAAAAACACTGAAATATCGTGCTGATTCTGAAACGGAATTTACAGTAATCTGTTATGAAAATAATCTTCAAAAGGACGGAATTAGAGTTGAGGTTGGCATAGATTCAGGAGAGAAATGGCAAAGTGTTGATTCTGAGTTCCTGTTTTCTGAAAAATACTTGGGGACTGCTCCTCGAAACATGAGAGAAAAGAATTGTTTGGATGTGGAAATTGTATTGAGAGATAAACAAGATAAATTGAGATTTGTATATGAAGAAGATCAAAATAATAAAATGTATTTAGATGTTGTTTGGATAAATAATCAATGGGTAATTGATTCATTATCTATCCATGAAGGCATATGCTTTTGGCAAATGGATGGATATATTGATCCGACGGATTTACAATTTTCCGATTGGAAAACTGCTTATTTATGGATTATAAATGAATGGAAAGGAATTTCTACTGAAAAGAAGCCTGTTATTAGCTTATATGATTTTGATGAAAATCAAATTCCAGAATTATTAGTGACAGATCAGCTAGATAATCTGCATCTTTTTAGATACAAAGATGAAAGGATATTTCAGATTGATGAATGGGCAACTGACGGAACAATATACATGTGGGAAGGAATAGTTGCAACTGCGCAGAAAAATGAATGTCGTTTTTTACGGTATGTAAATGGAGATTATCATTTTGGAATATATGATTATTATAGCAATATGCCACCGCTAATAGATTATGCTTATCAGTATAATATAGAGCATGAATACTTAGATAATATGTTTAATGATTTATTTCCGTTATATATTTATTTCTTAAATAATAACGAGAATAAGAAAGAAGATAATTCTTGCATGAAAATGGAAGAATGGGATGATATAAAAGGAGAACATGAGTTTTTAGAAGTTATAGACGTAGAATATCTGGAGGACTACTCAGAATATAACAAGAAATTTGGCATAGAAGTGTATGAGCGTAACTGTATGGAAGATAATCTTATATGTAACTATCGATCGGGACGAATTCGTAATAATATATTTGCGGATATTTTAGTGGAAGATCAATGCGGAAATCTTATTCAACAAATTAACTATCACTATTGGCTCAGGAGTGCTTCTAGTCTATTTTGGGGAAATGGAGAAAAGAGGTATGAAGTGTTTTTGTCAGATGTTAATGAAGATGATTATAAGGATATATGGATATCATTAGGCTGGGATGAAAAAACAAAAGGCTATGGATGTTTTGTATATGATCAAATCAGTAATCAATATTTGAGAATAGATGGATTCGAAAAAATAATGTGTCCCAGGGTGATGCCTGGTGGAATTCGCCTTTGCGATATACATTATCCGTTAATTAGTAAATACATCCTCAATAAAGCTGACAACAAGTGGATTGTTGAACTAGAGGGAACTTTATTTCAAGAAAGACAGGAAATTAGCGACACTACATTTGAAGAAAGCATTCCTTTATACACAGAATATCATTATGAGAACGGAGAGATTATTTATTCTCGTGAACATATTCCTTTTGAATACATTGATTTAAGGTTTTGGAATTATGATGTTAGTGAGTTGATTGAAGAATGATAAAACTCGGGAAATAATTTGATATTATTATTTCAGTTAAGTCATTGGTGATTATTCATCCCATCTTTTAGCTTATGCAATGATATACATCAGCTTGTGAATTTAGTAAAAACACAATGGCTTTTTATGTTTGTATGTGTTTTCATTGAAAACAAATGCTACTTATAGTAGGATTTTTATGTAAAGAAACAGTTAATCCATGGATTCACCTGCTACTATATAGAGAAGCCCAAAAAGGTCGAATGGAGGAAAAGATTTAAGCCTATGAAACACAAGCGTTTAAACCGAGACGGATGGGGATTTTCTTATTATCCGTACTATCAAATGCGAATTGATGACGAGTTGTTCCATGGGATGGCTTGCCTGATTAAGCTTACCGATGGCGAAAATAATTATTGGGCGACTCCCAAGGCCGGCAGGATTCAGGTCACGGGTGCCGGAATGAGCTGGTTGGAATTGGTACCGGATGACACCTCCAGAGTTATCACGATTATGTACTTCCCTGAGGGGACGCATGACAATGAGAGGTATCATTATCCGACACCTGCGGATCAGAGATTTAGGCCGTCCATTTATTACGTAGATATCACCGAGGGCATCATATATGACGACTATGGGGTTGCCACGTACATTGATAAATACCTTGACGTGATATTCACTCCCGAAGGAGACGTCAAGATTGATGACAGAGACGAGCTTGATGCTGCTTACGCTTCAGGCGAGCTGACGAGGCAGCAGTATGACACAGCCTTGCAGGAGTGTGACCTCATTTTAAAAGAGTATTGCGAGGACATTCCAAGAACTGGTGCGTGGTGCGCTAAGATCAGAGATATGGTGGAAGAAAGAATCAAAGCAGGCGAGCCAATAAAGCCATGCAAAGAAGTTTTGGAACTTCATAACAGCAAACTTTACAAAATTACGTCTCAATTTGTAGAACAGTCTCGGAAAATACTTGGTGATAACTTAACTGGCGTTTATCTTCACGGCTCAGCCGTAATGGGATGTTACAATCCTGACAAGAGCGACATCGACCTAATCGTTGTGGTTAATGAGTGCCTATCCGATGACATCAAAAGAAAATTCATGGAAGCGGTTGTAGCCCTAAATGAAGAGGGCCCTGCCAAAGGGATTGAGATGAGTATCGTCACGAAAGCGGTATGCAATCCGTTCGTTTATCCAACGCCTTTTGAACTGCATTTCTCTGTAATGCACGTTGGATGGTACAAGGACAATCCCGAGGACTACGTAAGAAAGATGAACGGAACCGACGCTGACTTGGCGGCGCATTTTACGGTGATCAAGAAGCGTGGCAAGTGCTTGTATGGTGCTCCGATCGATGAAATTTTTGGGAAAGTGCCACAAGCCGATTACATGGACTCTATTTGGAAGGATATTGCGGAGGCGGAGGAAGAAATCACAGAGAATCCAATGTATCTTATCTTGAACCTTGCAAGGGTGTTGGCGTATACCCAAGAGGGTGCTGTCCTTTCCAAGAAAGAGGGCGGCGAGTGGGCGCTTAAATCTTTGCCGGAGACATATCATTGTTTGATAGAAGCTGCCTTGAGAGAGTATGCAGAGGGCGCGGACGTATCCTATGACATGAAACTGGCGAAAGACTATGCCAGATATATGGTGGAACAAATCACAAGAGAAAAAGAAAATCTTAACAAATAAAGGAAATAAGAAGTGCTTGCAACTCTGCGGTTGACACATTGCAAGCCGCAGATAGTGTGCCAATGTTAGCTAGCGTTGAAAATAAGCGCTATTTATGGTAAAATAGATCTTGGATTATTGCGTAAAAACAATTCTAAAGCAGTGGAAGAATGTTCGCATTGATATGCTCCCTAAAGAGTTAGTTGCTGGCGTAGGGAAGGACTGAGGGTAACATATCATGCTATCAGGAGCGAGTGAAAAAGGAGGGCCGCATATGCGTAGGAAAACATGGATGAAGCGAACGATATGTAGTATGCTTCTGGTAAGTTTGATCGGTATTACGATGATCAGCGGTTGCGGTAGTGCCACGGACGTGGGAGAGACAGAGGCAACTCCAATGGAGAATTCCGCGCAGAGCGACGAGTCAACCGCTTTAGAAGCTTCAAAGAGCGACATGGATCCTAATGGGGAGAATGCGGAAAACGAACACAGCCCCCTCTATATTTCTGAGAGTGTCGTGAAGAAAGACGGAAGCACTACGGCAAAAACGGATGTTGCTACCGACCTTCCGCTTCTTTCGAAGGTGGATACGTGGCCGGAGGAAGTGGTGGAAAGAAAGCCCTATGATACGGAGATGACCGGCTGTGTGGGAGGTTATTTCCTTATCCCCATGGACGGCGGTATTTACCGATATGATGATTATTCCTCTTCTGTTGAAGCTATGACAGCTCAGGGAATCAGCATGGCGACGGATGAGCTGATTTTTACCTGCACGGAGAAAGGAATCAGTGAGGATTATGATTATGAGATCTACTCTCTAAAGGCATATCCTGATAAGGATTTGTTGCTTGCGAATTGTATGGGGTATCACAGCATTATTATTTCCTATGCGCCTGCCCAGGGGATACAGGATGGTGAATTGGAGGATGCGCAGGAGAATGACTTTGTCATTCGGAAAAATGGCAGCGTGATTAGCGGAAAGGAACTCTGGCAGGAGTTTTGCGGGAAGGTGGCACAGGGTCAGCCGGCAGTGGTGCGATTGGGATATTATTATACCTTGGAAAAGCGCAATATGTCTGAGGAACTCAGGGAAGCTGAGAAAGCGGACTTTCCATGTCTTTTCTTACAACAGCTATATTATGATGGCAGCAGTTTTACGCTCAGTCCTGTTCACAAGCTGGGAGAGGAATACGTGATTTATGAGAAGCCGCAGATTGACAGCCCGGAGAGAACATATTCCTATCTCATGCATTATGCTGACGAAGCGGAAAATGCTTTTACGAGCTACACTGCCTATGATAAATATGTGTTGACAAATAGTGATCAGGTGACGTGGAAAGAATTGCAACAATCCGTGTTAAGTTCAAGTTCTGTTTCAGGTTATATCCAACATCAAGAAGTATATGGGGAATATGTTTGGAAAGAAGGAATGGAACAATAAAATACCTTTCGGCATGGTGCGATCAATGAACTTTCGACTTGGTAGGTAATGGGGGGGCCATAGTATGAAAAAGATTCGAAGATTATATATTGTCATCTGCATCATCATGGTGCTTTTTGAATGATGGCTACCACGTCATATTGTAGAAGCCATAATCCCACCATAGAGTGGGATTAACAAAAAACGATGGAGAGCCTTGCAACATAAGGCTCTCCATTTTTCATTATTCCATTTTTACTTAGACAGATCCAGCTTTCTCACGGTATCCCTGAGTGGCAATACGAAAGGAGCGGAAACGGAAAGCTCATCGATTCCCATTCGAAGGAAGGTTTCAGTTAAACTGGTATCTGCGGCAAGCTCGCCGCAAATGCCGATCCAGGCGCCGTGCTGACGTGCATTGTCCGCGGCCATTTTGATCAGGCGGAGAATCGCTTCGTGATGCGTGTCACAGAAGGGTTCGAGCTTTGCATTCTGCCTGTCGATGGCGAGAGTGTACTGTGTCAGGTCGTTTGTGCCAACGCTGAAGAAATTTACGAGCGGAGCCAAAAGGTCGCTGATGACGGCGGCAGCAGGCGTCTCGATCATGATGCCGACCTCTGCCTTTTCATCAAATGGAACTCCTGCTTCGCGAAGCTGCGCCTTAACTTCTTCACAGATTTCCAAGATTTTTTTCACTTCGGAAACACTGGTGATCATGGGGAACATGATCCCAAGCTTACCGTAGGCGGATGCGCGATAGAGCGCGCGCAGCTGCGTCTTAAAGATCTCCGGTCTGGTAAGACAGATGCGGATCGCACGGAATCCAAGAGCAGGATTTTCTTCCTTATCGAGCTTAAAGTAATCGATCTGCTTATCAGCACCGATGTCCAGCGTACGGATGATCACCTTTTTTCCGGCCATGCTTTCCAAAACCTTGCGATAGGCTTGGAACTGTTCTTCCTCGGAAGGGTAGTCCTCGCTCTCAAGATAAAGGAATTCACTTCGGAAAAGACCAATGCCACCGGCATCATTTGCAAGGACTGCGCCTACGCCGCTGACACCGCCAATGTTCGCAAAAATCTGAACCTTCGTGCCGTCAAGCGTTACGTTTTCCTTTCCCTTTAATTCCTGAAGAAGCGCCTTTTTACGAAGGTCGTCCTGCTGCTTTTTGCTCATCTTGGCCACGGTATCTTCATCAGGTTCCAGAATGATCTCGCCCGTATAACCGTCAACGATGATCTGCATGCCGTCCGCTATTGTCTTTAGGAATTCTTCACCGACGCCGATGACGGCGGGGATGTTCATGTTACGAGCCAAGATGGCGGTGTGCGAATTGGAGGAACCGTACGCCGTTACAAATGCCATTACAAGGTCCTTATCCAATGAAACCGTTTCACTGGGAGCAAGGTCATCCGCGCAAACGATCATCTTCTCGGTTTGCTTGTCCTTGGCATTGCCAGCGCCGCCAAGACAGGCGATCAGACGATTGGAGATGTCCTTTACGTCTGCGGCCCGGGCCTGCATGTAGGCATCGTCCATGGACGCAAACATTTCAGAAAAGTTATCTGCCGTCGTAGCAACGGCATATTCCGCATTTACGGACTGTGTCTCGATGAGATTACGAATGGAATCATTGTAATCGTCATCCTCGAGCATCATCATGTGCACCTCAAAGATCTGTGCGTGCGTTTCACCCACTTCCTTTAAGGCTTTTTCATAGATTTCCTGAAGCTGTTGCGTAGCCAGTTCCTTAGCCGCTTCCACGCGTGCGATTTCCTGCGATGCGTCATCCACGTGCGTGCGGCGTACTTTTGCATCCTGACGCTTGAACACGGAAATTCTGCCAATGGCTATGGCACCGTAAACGCCCTTTCCCTGATAAGTCCTCATCCTTTATCGCCTCCCGTCTTTGCTAGGTTCCGTCAGTACAAGCAAGGCTAAATATCCTTTTGGCGCTTGCATCAAATATTACAGGTTATTTTGCATGAATTCTTCCACGGCCTTTGCGGCTGCTTCCTCGTCCTCACCCTCCACGGTAAAGTTTACGGTGTCACCGCATTTGATCCCCATGCCCATCAGCATCATCAGCTTGGTCACGTTAACGCTCTTGCCGCCCTTTTCAATTGTTACGGTGCTGGAGTATTCCTTTGCCAGTTTGGCCAGGAGTCCGGCGGGTCTTGCGTGAATGCCTACTGCGTCCTTGATTACGTAAGAGAATGTTTTCATAATGTTGTTCCTTCCTTTCTTCTTGGTTTATGATTTCAGGTTCCGACCTGTTTTGTTACTTTGAAAAACTAGATCAATTTTCCAGCATGGCCCTGTCAGGATACGAGTCGATTGCCCCCGGCTTTGTCACGCTGATGCCACAGAAACGATTGGAGAAGACAAGGCATTCACTGGCTTGTTCCTGCGTGATTTTGGAAAGGTTTTCCTGCGTGATCCCTAAGGAACATAGCTTCCATAAAAACGATCCGGTAAAACCATCCCCGGCTCCCGTGGTATCAAGCACGTCCACCTTTTGAGAGGGCGCGAAAGCCTGCATGTCCCTTGTGATGGCGTAGGCGCCGCTTCCCCCGCAGGTATAGAGGATAAGTTTTACGTCCCCGACAAAGAGCTTTGGCAGTGCCTTCGTAAGATCCGTTTCACCGGTGATAAACTCCAACTCTTCGTCAGAAATCTTAATGACGTCGGCGAGGGGTAAAAACTCTGAAACGGTCTTGCGAAGAAGAGATAAGTCATCCCAAAGCTGGAAGCGAAGATTGGGATCAAAGCTGATGATCCCGCCTTTTTCACGCGCCAGGGCGATGGCCTTCTTATGTGCTTCCTTCATGGGAAATTCTCCGAGGGAAACACTGCAAAAGTGAAGTGCATAAACGTCGTCAAAGTACTCAGGCTTGACACTTTCCGGAGAGTAGAGCATGTCAGCGGAGGGTTTTCTGTAAAAGGAGAATTCGCGTCCGCCTTTCTTGTCAAGACTCACAAAGGCCAGCGCCGTGTTCGCCTTATCGGTTAAGGAAACGTGACCTACTTCGATACCATGAGCCTTTAGACCTCGGAGGATCTTATGACCAAAGAGGTCGTCCCCTAACTGGGTCAACATGCAAGAGCTACCGCCCAACTTGGAAAACGCTCCGCAGACGTTGGCGGGTGCACCGCCAATTTTCGGCGAAAACTCCGTGATGTCATCGAAATCACAGCCTTTGTTATTTGGAATAAAATCAATTAGTGCTTCGCCAATGGCGATCAGCTGGTTACCCATGACGTTACCTCGCTTAAATCATTGTCAGACGGTACTTGTAACTTCCATGCCTGACAGTTCGTAAATACAACAGTCTAGATTGTGACAGATGACTGTGAGCGTCTCCTCTAAGGGATAGAAACGACTTCCCATTACCTTTTCCCCATTGTTTAGGAAAACTTCCAGGGAAGAGTCATCCGCCAGAATGCGAATGTTCTTGCATTGCGATAATTGAACATTCCGGGTGGTTCTGCCCCCGGACACTTCCATGTCATGGAAGATGAGAGAGAAGACGCCGTCCTTCTGACGAAGGGTTAACACATTTTCAAATTCAATCTCAAAATCATTTTCCGGGACACCGCACAGTTCAAAGGGAAGAGGGAGAACCATGCGCTCACCGGATAAATGCGTGCTTACGCCTTTTCTCAGCTTGCTAAGTTCCCTGATCGGATTTTGCAAAAGCCTTCCGTTTGGACCCTGGGAGATCTCTCTTGGAACGGTCAGACAGTGTTGCCAGCCAAGAGCCACTGTCGGGTTCGAATAGGGAATGTCGCCGATACCCATCCAACCGATCAGGATTTTACGTCCGTCGGGAGCCGTGAAGCTCTGCGGTGCATAGAAGTCAAAGCCGTAATCCCATTCCACAAAGTCTTTTTCTTTCGTGAAATACCCAGAACTATAAACGTTTTGGTTCTTGCATTCTTCATGAGGAAGCCCCTGTGGGGAGATGCTCAAATATTCTTGGTTCCCAAAACGAAGAACGTCCGGACATTCCCACATGTATCCAAACTCTGGAATGCTTTCCGTTTTTTCATACTCCCAATGGATCAGGTCAGCGGAGCGGTAATATAACACGCAGCCCGTATCATCAAGCCTTCTCGCGCCGAGCACCATGCGATACGATCCATTTTCCTCCCAAACCTTGGGGTCCCGCACGTGACAGGACATGTCGGAGGGATAGTCGGCATTTCGAAGGAGTACCTTTTTCTCGCTCATCCGATGACCATCCTTGGTGGTCACGAGAATGACGTTGGCGCCCCTGCCTGCCTTGATATAATCATAGTTGCCCTCCTCCTTCACGTTACCCGTGTAGAAGAGGTATAAAAGATCGTCTTTTACGAAGCCGCAACCGGAATAGACGCCGCTTCGGTCTTCTGGAACGTCGGGAGATAGAACGGTTCCCGTGAATTCCCAGCGGAGTAGGTCCTTGCTCCTCCAATGTCCCCAACACTTTTTTCCCTTGCCGATGGCACTTTCCGGCGAATACTGGAAGTAAACCTGATAGTATCCGCCGAAAAAGCTCAGCCCGTTGGGGTCATTTAACCAGCCGCTTTCCGGTTCCAGATGGAATTTTTGCCGCCAGTTATTTTTCATGTGATCATCCTTTTTTCGTTTGAATCAGCCTGTCTAAGAAATTGATCTTGCCGCCAGCCGCAAAGCTTATTTCCGCATAATCATCAGGGTTCGTGATGATTACGGGAGTTGCCATTTTATAGCCCTTGCTCTCGATAAATGCCTTGTCAAAGGTGATGAGCGTCTGCCCGCGGGTAATGTGGTCACCGTCAGCTACGTGAGCCGTAAAGCCTTCGCCGGCCAGCTCCACCGTATTGATGCCAATGTGGATCAGCATTTCCATGCCATTGTCAAGGGAAAGGCCGATTGCGTGTTTCGTTTCAAATAAGGTGCTTACTTCGCCGTCAGCGGGAGCGACAACCTTTCCGGTGGAAGGAATTACCGCGGCGCCAAGTCCTAATACACCCGTTGCGAAGGTCTCGTCCGGAACCTCTTCCAGAGGGATGGCAGTTCCTTTCAGAGGGGAATAAACGTTGGCGTCATCAAAGCTTTGATCCAGATTGATCACGTCTTCAGCCTTGGGGGCATCTTCCTTATTCGCGGAGGAAGTCGCATTCTCGGGATCCTTGAAGAGGAAATAGGAGATGCCAAATGCAACGGCGGAAGCAACTAAGAAGGTAAGAAGGTAACCCACAAAGCTCTCAGTGGTGATCAGGAAACCGAAGATACCGGTTACGCCGTTTGCCGTTGCGTACACGCCCATTAGGGAAGCTATCGCCGCACCGCAGGCACCGCCGACCATGCCGGCTATCAGGGGCTTTCCATAGCGCACGTTCACGCCGAAGATTGCAGGCTCCGTGATACCCATAAAGGCGGAAAGGGATGCAGGAAGCGCGAGGGCTTTCGTCTTATGGTTTTTGGTCTTAAAGGCAACTGCCAGGGCAGCTGCACCCTGTGCCACGTTTGCAGCAGTTGCAATGGGCATCCAAATGTTCTGATTGTTTTCCGCCAGCATCGCCAACTCTATGGCATTGTACATGTGGTGCACGCCCGCCACGACCGTGGGTGCGTAGACGCCGCCCATGATGAATGCGCCGATGCCGAAAGGAATGGCAATAAGGGCCTTTGCGCCAGCCAATACCCAGGTCTCAATCTGAGAGAATACGGGGCCGATCAGCGTTAAGGTAAGGAACCCGGTCACGAGAACGGATACCAAGGGAGTGACAAAGAGATCAAAGGTCTCGGGAACAATTTTGTGAAGCTTTTTCTCAATCGTGCAGAGAACCAAAACGGCGATCACGACCGGAATTACGTGTCCTTGGTAGCCGGTGTTTTGAACGTTCCAAAGACCAAACCAGGACCAAAGGGTTTCTGTTTCCGCGCCGCTTCCGGCGGACCATGCGTTGACCAGATTTGGATGGATCATGATCATACCGATAACGGCACCCAGATAAATGTTCCCGCCGAAGATCTTTGCCGCGCTCACGGCGATGAGGATGGGCAGGAATACCAGCGCTGCGTTGGAGAACAGATCCAACAGGCCAAAGAAATAAGAATCTGACAAAGTGGGGAAGGCCTTGGACAGACCGCCCAGCAAACCGTTTAACAGACCCGTCGCAACAATGGCGGGAATGATCGGAACAAAGATGTCACCCAGAGTTTTGATCGCACGCTTGTACCAAGGGGATTTTGCAGCGGCAGCAGCCTTGACTTCCTCCTTGGAAGCTGCCTCTACGCCCGCAAGGGCGATAAACTCGTCATATACCTTATTTACGGTACCGGTGCCGATGATGATCTGTAATTGTCCTGCGGCCTCAAATACACCCTTGACTCCGTCGGTTCCTTCTAATTGTGCTTTTTTTACCTTGCCGTTGTCTGCGATCACGAGACGCAGACGGGTGGCACAGTGTGCTGCGCTTGCCAAGTTCTCTTTTCCGCCGATCCCGTCAAGAATCTCGGATGCACATTTGCGATAATCCATAGCATCATCTCCTTTTCTTCATGATTGCGGTCATAACCGCATTATTTGGAAACTGATTGGTACCATGGATTTATTATATCATTCGCAAAGCATAATTATCTATTGACGTAAAAGAAGAAAATGAAACGTTAAAACAGTAGGTTTCACACAGTTTCACGTTTTGTGGATTCACGCTCCACGATATCATAATCCAATTGAAGCGTTCTTTGAATCTTATCGCCGTGCCGGATCGAGGATAAAATCATGTTTGCGGCCTCGATCCCTGCCGTCTTATAATGGAGTCTTGCCGTGGTAAGGGGGCAGTAAGTGTTCTTTGCGATCTTTGTGTCGCCGATCCCACAGACCATCACGTCCTCTGGAACGCGAAGACCTTGCTCTCGCAGATAGAGCATGGCACCGGAGGCGATGTCGTCCGTGGCGCAGAACAGACAATCCGGTTTGGGACCAGCCTGCGAAAACAGGTGTTTCGCGTGATCATAGCCCGAATCCATGCTGAACTGCGCAATCTCCGTGAGCTTGCCGCCGGTGGCGACGTGAAATTCGTTAAGGGCACGCAGAAAACCATCAAGCCTTGCCTTGCCGGCGGCCTTATCCTCCGGCGTAACGCCGATGATGGCAGGTCTTTTGGCACCGTTTTTCAGCATTTGCCTGGTAAGGGCGTAAGCCGCTCCCTCGTCATTATGGCAAACGCAGTTGAACCCCTTAAGGCGTTGCCCGACGATGACGACGGGTACGTGCATTTTTTTCAGCACGGATTTATGAAGCTCCGTAAAAACGGTTCCGAGCAGAATGACGCCGTCCACGCGATTCTGCCGGAAGAGTTCCAGGGATTCGATTTCCTTGAGAGGATTATTGGCGGTATTTACCAAGATCAACTTATATCCTTCGGCTTCCAAGACCTCATCAATTCCTTCGGTGATCCTTGAGCAGCTTTCGCTGGAAAGCTTTGGGAGAATGACCCCCACGAGCTTGGTAACGCGCGTTTTTACCGACCTTGCCGCAATGCTTGGAGCATAGCCGGTTATTTGAATGGCTTTTTCAATCTGGGCCCTTTTTTCTTCACTGAGATACCCATCGTTAAAGTATCTGCTGACAGCGGATTTAGATACGCCCGCAATCTTTGAAAACTCAGAAATGTTCACGTAATCACCTCACAAAGTGGTATCGGTTTCATATATATTATGATATGGTTTCATTTTCCAGTCAAGCCGTTTTACGGGCGATTTCATGACATTATATGATTTGCATTTTGAAGCAAATGGACTTCGCGTGTTTTCTTATAAGATGACGTCAACGGCATTATTTACTTGGGCAAGAATTCCATGATGCTGTCTTTTTCGACAATGAAATCTTTCATTCCGTCGTCCTCGGATACGACCTTTTCCAGCGCGTCCAGCACGGCCTGGTATTTCCTTAGGAATGATTCGTGATTTGACAGCACGAATTCCCGATCATTTCCATGGATGGCAGATTCCAACTCAAGAGCGGTCCGATATGGTGCATTCGCGCCAATAATGGCGGACGTGCTTTTGAGTGAGTGGATGAGTATTCCGTAGTTTTCGAAATCTCCGGTCTCAAGAAACTTTCGCAGATCCTCTTTCTTTTCTGCTGCACTGCTATGGTCCACCGGAACCATCGAATGGGAATAATACCAACTTCCCGCGAACCCTTATAAGGGCTCGCGGGATTTTTTTACCATTTGGAGCGGATGCAGATTTGGAGAATTAGCAGATAAATGCACACTAGAAGTATGGAAACGAGTGGTTTCGGAGAGTCTTATTTGCTATAATTGATGGCAGACAGGGAAAATCAGGAATTTATCATGCTTCTCGAGGCAGGAAAGGGCTATGCAAATGAGGATTGTCATATTAAATCAAATGTTGCAGCAATTCCATAAGGACAAAATTTTAGGCATCGCGAATACGATTGGCGCAAAGATATGCTTCGCAGAGTCAGAGAGTACGGTGCCGGAAGAATTTGCCGCACCAGACGTTGTATATGGTTTCGGAATGCATATCGCGAAGACGCAGAAGAACCTAAAATGGCTTTGCGTACCATCGGCGGGCGTGGATTATCTCATGAAGCCCGGCGTTTTCGCTAATGAAGAGTGTCTACTTACGAATTCCTCAGGGGCATACGGAGTATCCATTTCTGAGCATATGATCGCAGTTTCACTCATGATGATGCGAAGGCTGACGGAGTTTCACGAAGAAGTGCTGAACATGCAGTGGGGAAAGCCTAGGGCGCAGTGTTCCCTTTGGGGAAGTCGCATTACCGTCCTTGGAACTGGCGACATTGGACAGTGTTTTGCGAAAAGGGCGAAGGCATTTGAACCGGAGCGGATCATTGGTGTTAACAGAAGTGGAACATGCAAGGATCCCGCATTTGACAAAGTGGTCAGCGTGGACGCTTTGGACGAGATTCTTCCTGAAACAGACCTGCTTGCCATGAGCTTGCCTGATACACCGCTGACCAGAGGAATCCTGACGCGCGAGAGGTTACGAGCACTTCCGCAAGGGGCATTTATCGTTAATGTTGGCCGTGGGTCAGCCATTGACGAAGAGGCGCTCGCTGATTGCCTTGAAGACGGATGTCTCGGCGGTGCTGCGTTGGACGTTTTTCAAACGGAGCCGCTCCCTCAGGAGAGCAGGCTGTGGAAAACCAAGGGTGTCCTCATTACGCCGCACGTCGCAGGAAATCTTACCTTAAAGCGCACACTTGATAAGAATGTTGACATGTTTTGTGAGGATCTCATCAACTTCGCGGAAGGGAAACCGCTGAAATATGCCGTAGACCGAAATAGGGGGTACTAAAAAGGAGCAACATGAAAGTTAAGGAATATTTGAAGAAAAACAGACGGCGCATCATGATGTCGCTTTGCGGCGTGATCATCTGTGCGGTGAGCGTGGGAGTGTTTAAGCTGGCAGCGTTAGGCGTGGATCCGTTCCAGTCCTTTATGGCGGGTTTGGATGCACTGATTCCGATAGAATTTGGCACACTTTACGTGATCGTGAATGCAATTTTATTACTGTTTAGTCTGATTGTAGATAGACACAACATCGGTATTGCTACGTTTATTAACTTGTTCTTATTAGGCTACATCACGCAGTTTACTTTTGATCTCCTGCAGAAGTGGATCCCTGACCCATCTATGATTGTACGAATCCTATGTCTGACGATTGGAATCGTGGTGATCTGTTTTGGATCGGCGCTTTACATGACGGCAGATCTTGGCGTTTCTACCTATGATGCCGTTGCTATCGTCATGTCCTCGAAGTGGAAGCTTGGAAAGTTTAAATACGTTCGGATTTGCACAGACCTTGTATGCGTGGTGATCGGATGCATATTATTTGTAATGGCAGGGAACGCCATTGGGAAAATACCGACCATTGCTGGCGTAGGAACCATCATTACGGCATTTTTCATGGGACCGTTGATTGATTTTTTTAATGAGAAATTTGCAAAGCCTTTGCTGGGAAAGTAGGAAAAATGCCGCAGATACCGACAAATCCTCTTTCTGGGAAAACCAAGCGGAAGGAAATGCCAAGAACAAAATAGATAATCCTGAAGTTTTAGGGTTAACGCTTTGAACCGAGGTGAATCACAGGTATGATGGTCCGAATGCGGATAATCCGAAGGTGTTTCCGGCAAAATTTTTGACGGCGATGCATTTTGTAGCATCTCTGATCTTAAAAACGCACTGGAGGGACATGCCGCTTTCCGTTGATCTAGGGATCAATGTAAATGATGATCTTAAAGACAAGAAGCTTAAAGACATACAATCCTATTCCAACATGAAAATGCGTGATAACAAACATGGAACCTTTTTCTAAAATCGGGATATGCAAAGTTCTTGAATGAAAAAGCAATGGATATGTGCGTGAAAGCGGGTGGCCAGGGGCAGCTCGCTTTTTTTCTGACCTCGGATAGAAAACGGGCAGGACGCGCAACGCATCCAAGAGATGACGGACGAGGAGAGGGACTGGTATCTCTCATACGATGCAATTCTTCATAAACGCTAAAATGGCATGATGTATGGCAATTTATAAGTGGTTTGTTTAGAAACAATGCGCTATAATACGTGAACGGAAAAGGGATAAGTCAAAGAAAGAAGAATAAGAAAGGCTATACGATGAATCAGAAAAAAACGATTGTCATAGATGAAAAAACACCGCTGCTTTTTCTGGCGGGCCCAATGTTTCTTGAACTCTTACTCAACACAATGCTAAACAACGTGGATACGCTGATGCTGAGTCATTATGATGAGTATGCGGTTGGTGCCGTTGGAAACGCCAACACCATCATGTTCATGATGAACATCCTGTTCAATGTCATAGCAACGGCAACGAGCGTCGTCGTTGCGCAGCATCTTGGTGCGAAAATGTATGAAAAAATGAACATGATCTATACGCTCGCATTTGCGGTAAATCTTGTCATCGGCATTGCGCTCAGCGGACTTTTTTGCAGGGCGAATCCAATGATCATGGATTTTCTGCATGTTTCACCGGAAATGCGTCCTTACTCCATGATTTATATTTACATTGTCGGTGGAGGCGGCTTCCTGACGGCAGTGTTTAATGTCATGGTGCAGATCCTTCGGTGTAATGGTTATACCAAGATTGGCATGTGGGTTTCGCTGGCGATCAATCTGATTAACATCGGTGGTAATTATCTTTTCCTGTATGGACCGCTTGCCTCCCTGAACATGGGAGTGGCAGGAGTTGCAATCTCTACCGTTGCAGCCAGGGCCATCGCCTTGACTGCAGTTTTGATTTTCTTTTATGCAACAAAAACAGGTAAGCTTTCCCTCCGTTTATTAAATCCTTTTCCCAAGGATCTATTGCTAAAGATGATCAAGATCGGTTTGCCTACGGCGGGAGAGAACTTGACCTACAATCTATATCAGACGACATTGCTCTCCTTTATCAATGGAATGGGGAATGACGCGGTGAATGCGAGATCCTATTGTAATTCACTGATCTCTTTTGCAATGATTTTTTCTAATGCTTCCGCGATGGCAACACAGATTATCACGGGTCATCTGGTAGGAGCCGGGAAAACGGATGAGGCATATAAAAGAGTGTTCAAAACGCTTAGTACTTCGATGCCCATAACCATTGCGCTGGCATGTATCAATGCGCTTTTCTGTCGATATACGTTACGACTTTTTACGCAGAATCCCAATATCATTGCAATCGGACAGATGATCATGATTGTGGATATCTTTGTTGAAATGGGGCGCTGTCTCAACATGACCTTTGTCAGCAGCCTCAAGGCGGCCGGAGCCTATGTCTTCCCATTTATCATGGGAATCCTAAGCAACTGGGGGCTTGGCCTTACGACGGGCTATGTGGTCGGAGTTGTGCTTGGTTTTGGGGTGGCAGGGATTTTTGCCGGAACGGCCACGGATGAATGTATTCGCGGATTGATCGTCATGACCTATTGGTATAAAAAGAAATGGTTGGGGAAGTCAGTGGTTGACAAGCATTGAGATAAATAATCATAAGCGTTTATTTTCAAATTTATCTAAACGAAATAATACGCTTTAAAAAATTCACCTAATAGGATATAATTTTTGTATAGGTTTATGGATTACACGTCAGCTTATAGACGATGACAGATCTTGCAAGCTTTTTTCAGGCGGACAGGGGATGAAAGAATGATTTATTACGACCATTTACCATTAGATGAAGATATCATGAAGGCTCTCAGGGAGTTGTCGATCAATTATGTGTTCCAGCCGATATTTCTGCCAGACGGGAAAACTGTTTATGCATGGGAGGCCCTTATGCGACCGTTAGACATGACGGTGACGGATCTTATTGCAGAATATTCAAAAACAGACAAGCTACACGTACTTGAAGTGGCTACCTTCTTTGGAGCGATGCAGGCATTTTTCCTAAGGGGATACGAACAGAAGGTTGCGATCAATTCGTTCCCGTGTGATTGCATGAAGCCTGAAGAAGCGGATGCATTTTTGGATTATTTCGGAGAAGACATTCGGGGCAGGATGATTATTGAGAGCCTGGAGTATCCGTCTTTTTCACCAGAACATTGGAAAGAAAAAAACAGATCCGTCAGATATATGGACAACATGCTGGCAGCAGATGATTTTGGCACTGGGATCAATGATCTTGAATTGATAGAGTTTATGTCTCCGCATATTGTAAAACTTGACAGAGAACTGATTTCGGGAATCGATCACATTAGGGAGAAACAGGAGAACGTGGAGAAGCTGGTACTTCTGTTTCATGCAAAAAATATTTTAGTCGTAGCTGAAGGCATTGAAGAAAAAGAAGAGTTTGATTACCTCATTGGCATCGGAGTCGATCTGTTTCAGGGGTATTATCTCGCCAGACCAGCGTAAGGATAAAAAATGCATGACTAAGAAAACACAGTATGAAAAGGACATGGCTTGCGAAGGATAAGTGGGGATTTATTGATTCTGAGTTGAGCGAGGAAAACGTCAGGATATTTGATCTATGCTACGCAGCAACGGCCATACTTTCAGAGACTTTTGAGGAAGGAAACGAAGATAAATTACTTACTTGGGTAAAAGTCATGAAAGAGATTATGCACGGATATGACAGTGTAGTAAAGATGACGGGTATTGGAATATGCTAACGATTACAAAACAACAGGCTAGGCAGTTTATATTGGCTAAGCAGGGATTGATCGGCTCGTACCATTTTATAGGCAAGACAGGAGCCTATGACTACGTGCGTCAGGCAGGATGTATTCAGTTTGATCCGGTTGATGTCTGCGGCAAAAACGCTGAACTGACATTACAGTCCAGGGTCAGAGGCTTTAAGAAATCAATGCTGCGAGAACTTCTGTATGAGGACCGTAAACTTGTCGACTATGTCGATAAGGAATTATCCATATGGTCCGTAGAGGACTGGCCGTATTTTGCTCCTTTTAGGGAACGCAGCAGGAAGATGGGAGAAACCTTTGAGGGATTGCAGGAATTAAAGGAAGAGGCCGTGGCATATATTAGGGAAAATGGCCCGGTTTGCAGTGATACATTACCAATCGATGGCGAAATTTATTGGCATTCTTCGATGCATTGGAGCGGTAACTGGCAGAAAAAGTCTCAAGCGGCAAGATCGGTTCTGGAACAGTTATATACGGAGGGTGAGCTGATCATTCATCATAAAAATGGAAGCCGTAAGTATTATGATCTTGCGGAAAAATACATTCCTCCCGCGATATTGAAGGCAGATCATCCATGCGATGATGTGTTTGGTCTGACCATGTGGCGGGTTCTGCGAAGAATCGGAGCGGTTGGCCTGTTGTGGGATAAGAGCAGCCCGGCTTTTTTGGGGATTCATATGAATGCTGATTTAAGGAAAAAAGTGCTCACCGAACTGTCAGCTGATAATAAGGTCAAATCTGTTATGGTAGAGGGGATGAAGGCGCCTTTTTACTATCGCACGGAAGATGAATCTCTCATGAAGGATGTCCTTAACGGAAGTGCAGATCTGAAACCAAGGATGTCATTTATGGCACCGCTGGATCCTCTATTATGGGATAAGGCGTTGATCTTGGCTTTGTGGAATTTTGGGTATTCCTGGGAAATCTATACGCCTGCGGACAAGAGAAAATATGGCTATTATACATTACCAATACTATACGGGGATCGATTCATCGGCCGCATAGAGGCTACTGCAGACCGTAAGGATAGCGCTCTTCACATAAAAGGCTTATGGTGGGAGACGGGGGTTCGACAGACAAAAGCATTGAATTCCGCATTGGAGAGGGCGCTAAGGAATTTTGCACGGTTCAATGATTGTAAGAATATCCTAAACCCATTTAGGTCAGCAGGCTTGACACGGCTGTAATTAAATGATAAAATTTCTTGGTATTTTCCCATGGGGGAGTAGCAAGCGTGTTACGTAGCAAGTCAACATACTGACCTCTCGGTCTGGCTTGGTTTAAATTGCGAGACTCATGTGTAGTTAATAATGTAAAACTATGCATGAAGTATCTATTTTGTTTATATTCTCAAGTATAGTTTTTCTGTACTTGAGATTTTTTATTAAAGGAGTCAATGAATATGGGACTGATCGAATTATTTCTGTTGGCAGTCGGACTTGCCATGGATGCTTTTGCAGTGTCGATTTGTAAGGGATTGGCGGCGGGTAAGGTCACAAAGAAGGAATTTCTGCTCTGCGGTATCTGGTTCGGATCTTTCCAGGGTATGATGCCTTTTCTGGGTTATCTTGTTGGATCAAAATTTGAGAAGCTTATCACCATGGTGGCCCCGTGGGTGGCTTTCGGACTGCTTTCTCTGATCGGCGGAAATATGATCAAAGAAGCTCTGTCTTCGGATGAAGAAGCGTCTCCGGGATTTGACGTTAAAACGATGTTTATGATGGCGGTCGCTACCAGCATTGATGCTCTGGCGGTCGGAATAACCTTCGTTGCCGTTCCTGTTGAAGTCTTTCGTGCAAACAGGATTTTAAATGTGCTCTTTGCGGTAATAGTGATCGGTGTTATCACGTTTATCACATCGATGATCGGAGTAAAGATCGGAAGTGTCTTCGGTGACCGCTTCAAATCAGGAGCTGAGATTATGGGCGGAACAATACTTCTGTTTATAGGTTTTAGGGCTCTTATAACATATCTCGACAGCTCACATAGTCTTTCGGATAATGAGACAATCTTCGGAATGCTTATTCCACTGTTGGGAACACTTCTTGGTTCGGCAGTTATATATGCAAAGAAAAATCAGCTATCTGATAAAATCAGAACGGTTCTGGTGGGATGCAGTTCCGGAATAATGCTTTCGATCGCTGTATGGGGAATGATAGAACCGGCTATCGACGGATTGAATCAGGAAAAAAGAAACGGGATAATTCCCGTGACGATATGCTTCTGTCTGGGAGTTGTTATACAGGTCGTGCTGGATAAGCTCATTCCGCATACGCATGTTTTTGCAGATCTGACCGAAGGACCAAAGAGTAAACTGAATTCGGAAATAAAGATAATACTGAAGGAAATCATACATCATATTCCGGAGGGCATAGCTCTAGGGGCAATCTATGCTGCACATTTCATGAAGACTGAGTGGATGTCTTCATCTGTTGCACTGGTTTTGGCTACGGCTATCGCACTTCAGAATATTCCGGAGGCTCTGTGTGCTGCGCTTCCTTTGAGAGACGTGGTATCAAAGACGGGAAAGGCTTTCCTTATGGGATCGGTATCCGGAATTCCGATACCGCTTCTCGGAATAATTACAGTCGTGCTGATCGTTTTATTCCCGAACGTACTTCCGTACGTTATGGCAGTAGCCGGTGGAGCGCTGATATATACAACGATAGAGGAAATACCTCAGATTGCCTTAAAGAAAGATAATGACAAGGGAGCGCTTGCTTTTGTTGCGGGCTTTGCGCTTGTCATGCTGATGATGTTTTTAAAGTTTGGCAATTAGTTTGTTTAAATCGTTTCTGAAACCATAAAGAATGATTTTCGTCTATATAAGTAAGAAGCCCCGAATACTACAAACGCGTTTGAAACAATTAGGCTAAGAAAAGCATTTGATAAACAAGTGAAAAAGAGTGCGGATTGATTATGAAGGGAGAATCACTTATGGAGAAAGAATCGATTACGAATGCCAAGAACGGAAAAACTCCAATGAAGAAAACAGGCGTAAGAAAAGGGTTTATCTTAGGGACTTCCCTGTTTTTAATTCTGTTATTTGTTGTGATAGGTATTCCGTGTGCTTACTCGTTGCATCAAAAACACTTGGAAGAGCAGAGAATCAACGGACAATTAGATGATCAAACGGATCGGATTGATTTTTTTGCGAGGTCGTACGTCAAGTATTCCAAGGAAAAATTAGATGAGATCGTTGGCGTCGAATTGCGAGAAAGTGAATGGAAAATGTGTGGATATTCCTGTATGAAATACTGGAATAACCGGAACACGCCCACCAGATTTGATGATCTTAGATTCTATGTGTTTGATAGCCAGGAGGATGCCGAGGAAGTGCTGAAAGAGATCAAAAAGAATAGCTTTTATGAAATTACGGATGAGGGTGATGATTTTGTCAGGGGTTGGTTGGAAGGCGTGATTGATGCAGACGTGGAGATGTATTATTACCAGCATGGTAATCTGATTGTGGCTGCGTCGACCACGTCTGTGGATGAATCCCCCAGAGACGTTAATGATACCAGTTCTCCGGTCATCGGTGGCGGAAAGGAAGCAGAGGATCTGATCCGTTTGATCAGGGCATATTTTTGATCAAGACAGTGCAGAGTCCTCAGGGAGTAATGGGGGCTTTTTCTCGTAGTCCCAAGGTGATCAAAGTGGCGAGGAACTATTGTTTTACTTACAGGTAAAGCATAACACACAGTCTGTTTCAATCTGTAATCTGTATTTTACTTCCATTATAGAATAAGCCTTATTTTAAATCAAATATTCTTACTGCGATCAAAAACTACTTACAAGTTAGAAACAACCAACATATAATTAACATAGGCTAACCAGCCTCGTTCGATTAAGGAAAGGTATCTGGCTAAGAGTACATACACAGGTCTTAACGAAGGGTACAAAGTGGAAATGACTCAGAACGTATGAAAGAGAATCAAAGCAGGCTGAAGCTTTAGGCTAAGCATCTCAGGATGATTTTGATCGGCTCTGATGCAATGTACAATTGAATGAAGTAGAAAGCAGAAGAATTATGTAATATCGCTTCTGCTTTCATTGCCCTGATGAGCCAGGCTAAAGAGAGTTTCTAATTCTTTGCCGCCTTCTTGCATACCGCGTTTGATCCATTCTAGCATCCACCCATAAATTCCATACGCCCAAAATGATTTCATGTAGGCTTCAAGGTTGGGCATTTCAGGTGTAATCTGTATGGTACTAATGATGGTTTCCATCATGATGGAGGACATACCTGCATTATAAAGGATGGTGTAAAACTCACTATGATCACGGTAAAAATCGAATAATGATGGAAATAGGCTCTCTGGCGTTGATTCGGGATTAGACTCATAAAGCCTGCCCCATTCCTTAATGAGCCTGTCAGACTCCTCTTTTAGGATATCCTCTTTATTCTGATAATTACGGTAAAAAGAGACGCGTCCGATTTCGGCTTTGCTTGTAAGTTCACTGACAGATATATCGGAGAGTGGCTTTTCCTTTAGGAGATCAAGAAGCGCAGCCAAGATCTGCTTTTTGACATATGTATTTTTTTGTTCGTTGTTCATATTCATGTGATGAAACAAACCTCCCAAAGATGTATCATTTTGCTGAAACACTTGTATCACCAATAAAATTATGATACACTTGTTTCATCAACTTGTCAAGGAGGCTATCATGAAAAGTGTCATGAAAATAGTATTGATTTTGTTAGGAGTCATCTTCATTTTGGGTATTGCTGCATTTTTGTACGTCAAGTCCATGCTACCAAACGGAGGCGGGAATAACGACATCACGGAAGGATATTATGAGCGCTTTCAGTCCGATGCGCTATTGGAGATGAAGTATTCAAAACCCGGTTCATTTGAGACAAGTTACACCGAGTTTGCTTCTGATAATGAATCCATTGGAAAGGTTCGGGTCTGGTATCCTACAGAATTAGATAGCAGTGAGAAAAGCTGGCCAATGATCATGGTTGTCAATGCGAGCGGAACGCCAGCTTCATCCTATGAGCCGTTTTTCCCGCGTCTTGCTTCGTGGGGCTTTGTAGTGGTCGGCAATGAAGATGGCCAGACCGGAAATGGTAAGACGGCATCAATTACATTGGACTTTATGCTAAATGTTCCTTCTGATAGCATCCTTGTAGGCAAGATTGATTATGAAAATATGGGAATCATCGGATACTCCCAGGGGGGAGCCGGAGCAATCTGTGCTGTGACAAACTATGAAAATGGCGCACATTACAAAGCTATGTTTACGGGAAGTGCCGCGTATCCTACACTTGCCAAAAATATGGGATGGGAATATGACGTTTCTGCGGTGACAATTCCATACTTCATGGTTGCAGGAACAGGCAAGTCGGATGATTCCGGCTCTGATCCTGAGACAAGCTATGGCGGTGTATCCCCGCTTTCTGCGCTTACCTCAAACTATAACGGCATCTCTGATGACGTGCAAAAGGTACGGGCAAGAGCCGTAGGAGCTGAACATGAGCAGATGCTGATGCGCTCTGATGGATATATGACGGCATGGATGCTGTATCAGCTTGCAGGAGACGAGGAAGCGGCGACAGTCTTTGTTGGTGAAAATGCGGAAATTTTGCACAATAATAACTGGCAGGATGTGGAGAAGAATCAATGAACGAGAAAAAGAAGAAAACAATACGGAAAATATTGGTTGCATTTATTGTTATACTTGCAGTTCTGTCAGGGGGAGTATTGTTTGTCCTGACACATGCGCAGATCATTGTAGGTGCGATTCAAAAGCTCTCGGCAGGCACAGTGAATACTGCCAATATCTATGAGCCTCTTGGTGAACCTATGGAAGGTTTAAAGGATAATGGTCAATATGTCATTACGGAGATTAAGTATTCTGATAATTATCCGAACAGCTACCTTGATATAACCTATCCGAACGAGGACAGGGATGCGTCAAATCCGACGGTCATATACTTTCATGGCGGAGGCTTTTTCGGCGGAAGTAAAAGCGTAGGAGATCCGCTTGCTGAGAGTGACGCTACGGTGCTGCTGGATGATATCTGCGCAGAAGGATTTAATCTTGTAAATATAGATTACGTACTTGTGCCTGAATATCATTTTCCAGATCCCTTAATCCAAGCAAATGAAGCATTCCGATTTTTGATGGAACATTCGGAAGAATATCATCTGGACATGAAAAGGGTGGTGATCATGGGTTCATCTGCCGGTGCAATCATAACAAGCCAGATGGGAAGTGTCATAACCAATCCGGGCCATGCTGACGCTTTGGGAATCACCCCGGTATTAAAGCCGGAGCAGATCAAAGCGGTTGTTCTTGATGACGCGCCTCTTGCATATGACAAGTTTTCTTTAGGAACGAAGATCCTTGTTGGAAACTATGTGAAGGGTTCTATTTTTCTGAGCCGGGAGGAGATACACAGATATAACAACATTCTGTGGGTTGATTCCAATTATCCGCCTGCCCTTTTGCTGGGAAGTGAGTACTATGTAGATATGCGCGATATGAATGAAGCCCTTACAGAAGCGGGAGTAGTGCATGAACTGATTGATCCTCTTGCAGAAAGAAATATAGAGATGCAGCATTGCTTTGTGGCATCGGAACGAGTGAATGATATTGCAAAAGATGCATTTGATAGGATGATAACTTTTGTAAAAAGCCGGATAAATTGATTTAAAAGGGTCAGAAAGCTGATACGGAATAGAGTTTACTGAGAAAGATCGAGCAATCGGTCTTTTTCTTTTGCTCAAAATCAGGGCGCACGATGTCCACTGGACATCAGCTCTGCGTCGACCGAAGTGGAACGGAGAGGAGATAGATGGCTGGACGGATTCAGGAGATCGCCGCAAAGGGTGAGAAACTGAAGACGGTTGGTGACAACGTCACCAATGTCGGAAAGAAGTTCATGCCAGTAACTCTGGGCGTTGTGGGATTAGGTACGACGGCGGTGAAAACTGCCGCTGATTTTGATTCTGCCATGAGCAAGGTTGCTGCCGGATCCGGTGCGACAGGCTCTGATCTGGAAGCCTTAAGGGATAAAGCCATGGAAAAATGGCAAAAATGTCAAAAATAGCGTGAATTGTGGACTGACCTATGATAGAATAAAGGCTATCGAGGGCAGTACTTTGTTTTTGAAAGGAGGGAAGGAAAAAGATGAAATACCAATACAAAGAAATGCCTGAATCTATGAGTGGGACATACGGAGAATTTGCAAAAAACTTCGGATTTGATTGGAAAGAATTTATAATGGGAATACCGACACCGATGTTTCTTGTC
>JAFXQK010000080.1 GCA_017527205.1 Lachnospiraceae bacterium
CACGAAGTGTGGGAAGATGCCTTCTGCGCATGTGGAAAGCTGAAGGAGGGGCCATACAAGGTGCGTGAAGACCCTTCTAAGTATGTTAGGAAGCTGTCAGCAAAGCTGACTGAGAGGTGTAATTTTATATTATGAGAAAAAATAGTATTAAGAATACCCGTATCAACGGGGAGGTTCAGAAGGTCCTTGCGGAGATCATCCGCAAGGAAATTAAGGATCCGCGCATCAGTCCCTGGACCAGCGTCGTTGCCGTTGAGGTGGCTCCGGACTTAAAGAGCTGCAAGGCATGGATCAGCGTTCTGGGCGGCGAGGATGCCTGTAAAAAGACCATCGAGGGACTCAATTCCGCCATGGGCTACATTCGCAGGCAGCTTGCCCATACGATCAATCTGCGCAATACGCCTGAGATTACCTTCGTGATGGATCAGTCCATCGCTTACGGCGTTAATATGTCGCATAAGATTGACGAGGTTATGGCGCAGGATCGTCAGAGTGCCATTCTTCGTGGAGAGGCCGTAGAGTCATCAGAAGAGGAAGAAACGTCTGAGTATGACGCTGATGATGACGAGGATTCAGAAGACGAGGAAAAGTAATGAAATTGTAGTAGTTGGAGAAGGCGAAAAAGAAGTGTTGATAAGGGTTGAGAGGAGCCTTCAGAAAGTATGAAATTTGATTTGTTAAAGGAATGTGCAGGGGCGAAGCGCATCGCCATCTCGGGACATCAAAAGCCTGATGGCGACTGCGTTGGCGCATGCCTTGCAGTATGGCATTATTTGAAACAGAATTTAGAGGGAGCGGAGGTTCTTGTATTTTTAGAGGAGCCCGACCCCGTGTTTGCAGAGCTTTGCGGATATGACGAGATCATACATGATTTTCCTGATCAGGAGCCGTTTGACGTGTTCATTATTTTGGACTGTAATTTAGAGCGAACGGGTCTTGCGGCGAAGTATGCAAATGGTGCCGGAAAGGTCATCAACGTTGATCATCATATCACAAATGCGAACGGATGCGGTGACCTGAATTACGTTGATCCGAAGGTGGGAGCTGCCTGCGAGCTGATTTATGATCTTGTGGAAGCTGATCGCATGGACGTAGAAACGGCGAAGGCCATCTACGTCGGCATGGTACATGACACGGGGGTCTTCCAGTATGAGAATACGACGCCTGAGACGCTGCGGAAGGCGGCGCATCTGATCAGCTATGGCTTTGATTTTTACCGCATCATTCAGGAGACGTTTTATCAGAAGACCTATCTACAGGCACAGATCATGGGCAGGGCGCTGATGGAGAGCGTGCGTTTCATGGACGGAAGATGCGTTGTCAGCGTGATTGACCGCAAGACCATGGACTTCTATGGCGTCACCACGCGTGATTTCGAGGGAATCGTAAATCAGCTTCGCAACATTAAGGGAATCAGCTGTGCCATTTTCATGTACGAAACGGGCACGCTGGAGTACAAGGTAAGTCTTCGCACGGATCAAAAGGTTGACGCGGCGAAGGTAGCGGCCTATTTTGGCGGCGGCGGACATGCGCGCGCTGCAGGCTGTACCATGAAGGGAACCTTCCATGACTGCGTGAACAACCTGTCTGCAGAGATTGAGAAGCAACTTATTTAGTGAGAGACGCAGATTTATGAGAAGCCGCTACATGGCAGGCGGATGAGGCATATATGTTAAACGGCATTATCATTGTAAAAAAGGAGTCCGGCTTTACTTCGAATGACGTCGTGGCAAAGATGCGGGGCATATGTAAGCAAAAAAAGATTGGTCACACGGGAACGCTGGATCCGGATGCCACGGGCGTTTTGCCCGTGTGCCTGGGAACCGGAACCAAGCTCTGTGACATGCTCACCGAAAGGGATAAGGAGTATGTGGCAGAGCTTCTTTTAGGTGTGTCCACGGACACGCAGGACGTTTCGGGAACGGTGCTTGAAGAACGGCCCGTTACGGCAACGCAGGAGCAGGTGCGGGAGGCTGCGCTGAGCTTTGTAGGTCCTTATGACCAGATTCCGCCCATGTATAGCGCACTGAAGGTTAATGGCAAGAAGCTTTATGAGCTTGCCCGCGAGGGGAAGGAGATAGAGCGGAAGGCCAGACGCGTGGAAATCCTGGAGCTGGAGATTTTGGACATGCAGCTCCCCATTGTCAAGCTGCGGGTTTGCTGTACGAAGGGAACTTATATCCGCACGCTCTGCGCAGACATCGGTGAGAAGCTGGGCTGTGGCGGCACCATGAAATCCTTGGTGAGAACGAAGGTTGGAAGGTTCACGCTGGAGCAGGCGCACACATTGTCTGAGCTGGAAAAAATCCGTGACGAGGGGCTTGAAAAGCAGGCGCCGGAGGAACGTGCGGCTGGGCTGGAGAGCGTCTTAATCCCTACGGAGATCGTGTTTGAAGATCTAAAAAGGGTTTGCACGCTGCCTGAGGCGGATAAGTATCTCCTAAATGGAAATGCGATTCCTGCGGAAAAAACCGTTATCAAGGCAAATGCAACGGCGGAAACCAAGGCAAACGGCGCAGTGGTTGGTAATGTGGCCGATGGCGGATTAGCGGGGAATTTGGATGGCGCGGCAAAGAAGATGGACGGTAGGATAAGGAATGGCGAACAGGTTCGCATGTGTACCTCGGACGGGTGTTTTCTTGGCGTGTTTGAGTATGCGGGCCATGAGCGAAGCTTTCGACCTGTGAAAATGTTTTTATGATGCCGTTCCCGCGATGAAGCTTTTGTGATATCATTCATGAAGAGCTTTTCCTGATCAAAAGCATCGCATGGATGCTTGGAGCGGCAGGAGTTTTAGAAATGGAATCGGACGATTTGTCCGTTAGGATGAAGTGAGGGAGCATTTTGGAAATCATATCGGAGAGCGTGGATTTTCAATTAAATAGAGAGGCGGCGATTGCAATTGGCAAGTTTGACGGCGTGCATGTCGGGCATCGTAGGCTCCTGGAGGAGATTCTGGAGAAGAAAAAGGACGGTTTGGAGGCCTGCGTGTTTACGTTTGACGTTTCGCCTGCCGTTTTGTTTGGCTTAAGCGACGGAAAGGTCTTAACGACCCGCAGGGAGAAGCGTAAGATCTTTGAGGGGCTTGGCGTGGACGTGCTGGTGGAATTTCCCATGAATCTTACGACGGCAGCAACTCCTGCGGAGGAGTTCGCGAGAAAGTATCTTTCGGGCGCACTTTGCGGGAGATTTATCGCGGCCGGAGAGGATCTGTCCTTTGGTCAATATGGCAAGGGAAATGCAGAGCTTCTTCGGAGACTTTCAGGAGAGTTGGCGTTTGAAGTCAGGACGATTCCGAAGGTCAGCGTGGACGGCGTGCAGGTAAGCTCAACCTATGTGCGCAGCCTCCTGGAACAGGGCAGGATGGAGGAGGTTACGCGTTTTCTGGGCGAGCCGTTTTTCGTTCATGGCGTGGTGACGCATGGAAGACATTTAGGGCATACCCTGGGCTTCCCGACCTTGAATCTATTGCCGGAGGAGGAAAAATTATTGCCTCCCTTTGGCGTGTATTTTTCTAAGGTGCGCATTGATGGAAGGCTCCATCCCGCAATTACGAACATCGGCAGAAGACCCACCGTCAGTGCGGCCGAGCCTGGTAAGGTGCAAAAGCTTGGGGAAGCTGCCCAGGCAGTGAAGCAGGAGCTGCCCGTGACGCACGTCAGCGTTGAGACCTATCTTTATGATTTTGACGGGGATCTTTATGAAAAGGAGATCACGGTATATCTCCATCATTTTCATCGCCCAGAGCAGAAGTTCGAAAGCTTAGACGCACTCAAGGCGCAAATTGCCCTGGACGTCGCCGCTGGAAAAGAATGATATTGCTAACTGCCAAGCATGAAACTGTGTGTCGAAAAGGGAAATGCTTGGCCGGGTGATTGGTCTTTGGTAAAGCTAGTGACGAAAAAACGATAATTTCCGAAAAAGTACTTGTAACTTTCCTGATTATCCCTTAGAATAGAATTGTGTATGGATTGGGATGAATATGAAAAGCCTCTCGGGGGTAGAGAGGAAAATACGAAGGGAAAGTTATATGAGTGCAAGCGTTCTATTATCAATGGCAGGCGGTTTAGGGCTCTTTTTGTTCGGCATGCGAGTCATGAGTGACTCCATCGAAAAGGTGGCCGGTGCCAAATTACGACACATCCTAGAGATTTTTACGACCAACCGTTTTACGGGTATGGTCGTCGGCGTGATTTTTACCGCCATCATTCAATCGTCTTCAGCCTGTACGGCCATGGTCGTCAGCTTTGTAAACGCAGGCCTGATGAATCTGTTTCAGGCAGCAGGCGTGATCTTCGGTGCCAACATCGGTACCACAGTTACCTCACAGCTCGTTTCGTTTAATTTATCAGCCTATGCTCCCGTGATTTTGCTTGCGGGCGTTCTTTGCATGATGTTTGTCAAGAACGACAAGGTCAAGAAGTTTTCCGAGATCGTGATCGGGTTTGGCGTGCTGTTCCTTGGACTTAGCACGATGTCGAGCGCGATGGCGGCGATGAAGAGCGAGCCTGCCGTGGTGAATCTGCTGGCCTCCGTAGAGGGACATCATCTTTTCGCAACGCTGATGGGATTGGTTTTGACCTCCGTCATTCAGAGCTCGTCCGTGACGGTCAGCATCGTGCTGCTCCTTGCAAATCAGGACCTGCTGTCCCTGCCCATTACGCTGTATATCATTCTTGGCTGTAATATAGGTGCCTGTTCGACGGCGCTGCTCGCTTCCCTTGCCGGTAAAAAGGAAGCAAAGCGCACGGCACTCATTCACTTTTGGTTTAACGTGATCGGTACGTTGCTGATCTACGTGATCCTGTTCTTTGCGGAGGAGCCCGTCATTCATATGATTCAGAAGATCTCCGCCGACAATGGACGATTTGTTGCAAACGCACATACGCTGATCAAAATTTTCCAGGTAATCGTGCTGTTCCCGTTCTCGAACCTGATCGTAAAGCTGGCTTGCCTTTGCGTACCTGGCGAGGACAAGAAGGTCGGTTATCGCGAGAGCTATCAGCTGAAGTATATTGGTGATAAGGTGGTCTTCAATCCGGCAACGGCAGTGGTTGAGGTCATCAAGGAGCTTGACAGAATGGCTTCCCTTGCAAGCGAGAATCTGAATCGTGC
>JAFXQK010000030.1 GCA_017527205.1 Lachnospiraceae bacterium
GCCGCAGGGTCCGCTTCATAAAATGCCGAGAAGGCGATGATGAGAAGGAAGCCCCAGGCGAACTGGGTCGTGATCCCGGCTGCGGCAGCAGCCCTGTACTGCAGGCCCTGAAGGAACCGCAGTCGAAAGAAGGACTGATATTTTCGTAAAGCTAAGGAACTTTTCATCAGATCACCCCCTATACGTCGAAGGAGCGATACAGCTCCGCCACGGTCTCGTCGATGGTCTCATTCCCCTTTTTAATGTCATCGAGCGTGCCGTCCATCAGGATTTCACCCTTGCCGATCAGAATGATGCGATCCGAGAGTGCTTCAATGTCCTGCATGTCGTGGGTCGTCAGGAGTACCGTTGTTCCGTGAAGCTGATTTCTCTTTCGAATAAAATCCCGCACGGCGAGCTTTGAGACTGCATCGAGTCCGATGGTAGGTTCATCGAGAAACAAAATCCTGGGATCATGCAGCAGGGACGCCGCGAGCTCGCACCGCATTCTTTGGCCGAGTGAGAGCTGCCTTGTCGGAGAGCGGAGCAATTCTCCTAAATCTAACAGCTCCGTCAATTCTTCCAGATTTTGTTTGTAGCTTTGTGGAGAAATGGAATAAATATCCTTTAGAAGTTCAAAAGAATCAATGACCGGCACGTCCCACCACAGCTGCGACCTTTGGCCGAAGACCACGCCGATCTGCCCTACGTGACAAATGCGATCCTTATAGGGAACGCGGCCGTCAACTAGAACCGTTCCGCCGTCGGGTGTTAAGATACCGCTTAGAATCTTGATCGTGGAGCTTTTTCCGGCGCCGTTCGGGCCGATGTACCCCACCATTTCACCATCCTGGATGGTGAAGCTTACGTTTTTTAGAGCATGAATGGTCTCATACTCCCGGTGAAACAAGGATTTTACTGCCTCACCAAAGCCTGCGTTTCGCTTTGCAACCTTGTACGACTTACTGACGTTTTCCATCGTAATCATTGTTACTTCCCCCTGGTAGTTATACTGTTGTTCGTTTGCCTCACTTCATATCTTGCCAAGTTCCTGGTACGCACCTTATGTAATTACTGCAGTAGACGCGATTTTTTGTCGCGTGGATAATACTTTACTACGTTTTATGTGAAAATGCAATAGAAACCTTGGGTAAAACCTGCCATTTTACAAAATATAAAAAATTAAAGTAAAACTTTAAATAATTATTGACAAACTTATATTGGTATGATATATTAAACATGCCGGCAGGGGAATAATTAAAATAATTAAACTATTACTTTAAAACTTGAACAGGAAAGTTGAACAGGAAACAGACATTGTTTTAGATAGTGACATGGAGGAAATTATCATGGAAGAAAGCAAATTAAAGGTAAGACGTAAGAAAGTAAGGATCATGCAGGCATTGACGTTTTTTCTCGTAATGATCATGATGTTTTCACTTCAAGATTTCTTTAGGGATTTAACGAGCAAGGATGCAACCTATGAGATTCGTTATGAGATGCCCTTTGGCGTGACGAACGGACAGCACGTGTATGAGCTTTTCAAAAACGGCGAGCATGTCTGCGACGTGGATTACAATGAATTCAATCTTTTGGATGAGAACGGTAACCAGGATATTTGGTATTGCCTCATGATCCAGGACGTGCGGAACCTTTGCTATATGGTCATCCTGAGCATCATGTTGATCATTGTCATCATCATCGTGAACGACACGATCGATGGCTCGCCCTTCAATCGCCCAAACGTAAAGCGCATTCGCCTGATCGGGGCATTGCAGATCGCGCTTGCGGTCGTTCCGGGGCTGGTGACCATTGTGATGAAGTTCTTCAAATTTGAGTATGCAAGCATTCAGTTCCAATGGACGGGATTCTATATGTTTATCATCGCTTTTGCCATTATGATGCTCGCGCAGGTCTTCGATTATGGCGTAAAACTCCAGGAGGACGTTGACAGCATTGCATAGCGCAGAAAACTTAGAATGCATTCAGTAGCTGTAATTAGAACGTAACGGAACATGATACATCATGAAAAACAGTTTGCGATGCAAGTGGCACGGGAATGACGGAACATGGAGGATAAGACATGATTATCATTCGATTAGACCGCATGATGGCGGATCGAAAAATATCATTAAATGAACTGGCGGACAAGGTTGGCATGACCAACGTCAACCTCTCCAATTTAAAGACGGGCAAGATGAAGGGTATCCGGTTTGAGACGTTGGAGGCGATCTGTAAGGTATTAGATTGCCAGCCGGGGGATCTCATGGAATATAAGGAAGGGTAAGGCCTAAGATTTCCTGCAAGCAGTATTCGCATATTGAAAAATTAAGGCTTCTGTTACAATTTAAAAAATACTTGCGATTTCGCTTCGTTTCATGTATATTATATGCACGCGCTTACGTGCGCCCTTTCAGAACGAAGTTTTTCTTCAAAAGGGAGTTCATTTAGATACGGGCAATCCATGGGAGGAGGTGAAATCCATGCATTCGTACCTGCGGGCCATTGGCTTTAGTGAATTAAAGGATCGGAAAAAGTTAAAGGAGCTCCTTACGGACACCATCATGACGGCGGATCGGCGGGCCTATGCTTTGAATACGGAGAATGTCATGCTGGGCGAATTTTGCAAGGATTTCGCTGATGATATGGGCATTGCCGTGTGCGGTGAGTTCGACGAGGAGGATAAGTTTATTTACGAATATTATTATCCTTACCTTCGCGGCGAGGGCGTGACGACCAGTGAGGACGTATCCGTCGAGCGTCATATTGCGCGGGATTCCTACGCAGGCGTTGTCGAGGACGTCAACATGGGCGTCTCCATGATCTTTTATTTGCAGAACATGATTCCTTATGTCAGCGCGCAGACCTCCGGGCGCCTTCCGATTCGCGGAACGACCCTGACGCTGTCCGGACTGTCCCTTGGAGGCAAGATTCTGTTCCCGATCCATGTGGATGAGCAGCAAAAGGATCAGATCCGCCGCCGCACGACCCTTCGAAACCAGCTGATCGAGGAGGCGCGAAAGGGAAGCGAGGAAGCCATGGAGACCTTGACCCTAGAGGACATGGACACCTACTCCGCGATCAATTCCCGCATTCAGCACGAGGACGTGTTCTCCATCGTTGATACGTTCTTTATGCCGTATGGCATGGAGTGCGATCAGTATTCTGTCATGGGAGAGATCGTCGGCATGCGACTTGTGACCAATCACATTACGGGCGAGAAAATTTATATCTTAACAATTTGCTGCAATGAATTGACATTTGACGTTTGTATCAATATAATAGATTTGTTGGGTGAGCCGCAGGTAGGCAGAAGATTCAAAGGCAATGTCTGGCTGCAGGGCTTTATCAATTTCCCTGACAACATCTAGCCGCAAGGATCAAAATGGTTTCACCAGTCTGACAAACGGTTTATCTGGAAGGGAAAAGATAGTTGTTGGTGTAGCACAGTGGATAGTGCAGTCGCCTCCTAAGCGAAAGATCGGGCGTTCGAGTCGCCTCACCAACGCGGAAAGCATTAAAATTTTTGGATTTTATTAGAATTCAAAATTTTAATGCTTTTTTTGACAGAAAAAATGAACCTTTGACGCGTTCATGAAAATATAAAAGTGAAGGCGATAAATAAAGTGACGTCACAGAGGAAC
>JAFXQK010000015.1 GCA_017527205.1 Lachnospiraceae bacterium
GATCCCGGAAGGGCGCCCGAGGCCGAGGGGAAAAGTCCCGAGGCAATGCGCCGGAGCGAAGATTAACGGCTCCATGGTCAAGCGGTTAAGACATCGCCCTTTCACGGCGGTAACACGGGTTCGATTCCCGTTGGAGTCACTTTTAATTTAATATGGTGCGATAGCCAAGTGGTAAGGCCCCGGTCTGCAACACCGTTATCCGCCGGTTCAAATCCGGCTCGCACCTCTCAAAAAAGTCCTGGAATTCTTGATTTCTAGGGCTTTTTTTATGTACGGGTGAATTGGTTAATATTTGAACATGGATTCCATTTATGCTATACTGTAAGAAATCAGCTTTGATGGCAAAGGGGGACGAATTAATATTAGTGAAGAACAAAAGACACAACGTACGCTTACACAGGCTGAGATAAGAAGGGCAGAACTGCTGAAGCAGAGGGAGGAAAAGCTTTTTGCAGATGGTTATGTCAGACATGACCTGACGACCACCATTGAAAAAGCGAATACGGCAGGGCTTTTGGGAGAGAAAAAGAACGGGAGGAGACATTTATGATATTTCATTTGATGAAAGAGAAGAAGCGTATAAGATACATAAATCTGTTCATTCTATTGTGCTTGTTTTTCTGTGCCTGTACTAACATGGCGCCTGTCGCTGATGAGCAAGGCGGGACTGTGACTGAGGACACGGAAGAGATCGGCAGCATAAAAAGCAGTGATGATCCGGATGGCAATATCGGTGCCGGAGGGATCGGGAAGCTGATAGGCAACGAGGCTACTCTTCTGTTCGATGATGAGACGATCTTTCAGGATGTCGATGATGGCGCAGAGTTAGCAGGGATCCTGAATGAGATCGTGGCGGACGGTCAGCTTTATCCCGTGAAGGCAGAGGATGCGCAAAAGGACTTCAGCATCTTAGCCGTAACAAAGAAAGGCAGCATAACGATTCGCAAGGTAAGCATTGACGGTCAGAACGCACTTCGGATCGGAAATACCTATTACCCCTATGATGAACGGCTGGAACGGTTTGCACCAAGGGAGGATCAAACGGATGACGTGATCGGCCGCTTGTTGAGTCAGTCCATACAATGCGAAGAACCCGTGGAGGACATGGATTACGTCGTTTTGGCGGAAAAGCTGGTCTGCTCTTTCCTTGACACCTTAAAGTCGGAAACGGGCAGATATGCGTTGCAAAAATATACGCCGGATCACACAACGCTGGAAGCCAAGGGCTATGTTGGAAATGGAACGGAATTCTGTGCATCGGTTTATTTCGAGACAGACATCGAGGATGACGCTTCCGCATTTTACAGCGAGGACGGTTATGATACGTTCTACCATTACTACTATGGCCCTATGGTTTACGTTCGGTGCCATTATGAGAATGGTCATTGTGAGGTGGTTGATTACGATGATGCTTTTCTTGCGGATCTCACTGGCGATCTGAACGGAACCAGTGCGGGAACCGGTATCTATCCCACGTTTTGGGAGTTTTATGATGACAAGGAGAATCTTGAGAAATTGATGGCGGAGGCGTACGATTCCCATGCCGCGGGCGCGACGGCGGCTTCTCCCATTATGCTTTCCGATGGTCAGATTGGCTATGTCTTTATTTACCCAAGGAACGGCGCAACATGGGAGGTGGAGGGCAAAACATACGGAGTATATGACAATTCTTTCAGTACGACGCAGGAGGAGACCTATTCCTCCCCTATTGATTACAAGGATGGCTCTGGTGCCTGCACGGAACAATATGGGAAGTCCTTTGACCTTATCTGGGACGACTACAACGGCGACGGCAATCCGGAATATGCGATCAAACAGGATGCAGAGGATGAGGATGAAAACGGTGCGCGCTATGAAGTGCGTTGTATGTCCAATGACATGACGCCGCGTGATAGCCGCTTTGATTTTTATATGGCTGGCAGACATGAGGAGAGCATTCATCTGCAGATGACAAATGCGGGAGTTGTCATTTGGAAGTTGGAGGATGGCGTGATGACGCCGAATCAGAGTGTTGATGACTTTAGAATGTATTCCAGACGGTATTATCTGCCGGGAAACATGAGGGGATATACTGATGAGCAGGAGATTCAGTGCTTTTTCTGGAATAATACGGGCAAAGAGGTTTCCACTGGCAGCACCTATCATGTTGAGCGCCTTGACGGAAATGAATGGGTAAAAGTATCGGGAGAAAGAAAGATCAAAAGCGTGAAATGCCCGGCCTATCGTGACGTTACGCTCTCTTTCGACATATCGGACGTCCCGCGCACAAACGGAGAGTATCGCATTGTTCTTGGGAAGGAAGAGGTTTGCGGCGGATTCTATATCCGGGGCGACAGGATCAGTGCCCGGCTTCTGCAGGATGAGACGTCTGTCACCATTGTCAACGACGGCACGGCGTCCCTTAGGATCCATGATCTGTGTTGGGTCAAGGATGGAGAGGTGCTAGGCCAGATCGAAAATGACGGAGGAAGGGATTTTGGGGTCGTTCCCGCTGGTGAAAAGAAAAGGATTGCGATCTCTCCCCTGTCAACCTTTGATGGAATGTATGCCGTCAGGGTAGACATGGGTATGATTTTGGAAAGTGAACCAGTGGAATATCGTTATATCCGCTATTTTGGCGATGCACAGATTTCGGAACAAGGCGGAAAGCTTGTGCTTACGGTGGACGTCAATCAAGATGTAGCGGGTGACGCGAGCGTGGAATGGTTTACGGAGAACGACTGGAAAGAAACACAGTTTGAGAGAGTAGGTCTGGAGCTGAAGGCCGGAAAGCAGGAGATTCTCTTTGGCGGCAGTTCGGAGATGGATCTGAATTCTGAGGAGTATGAGGATTTCTATCAACGCTTTATGGAAGAGCTTTCCAAAGCGGAAAAGGAAGGATTGCTGGACGAGCTCAGTGATGAGGAACGGGAGGAATACAACAAGGTTGCGGGAATGGGCAAAGAGGAATTATATTACTATCTGACGGGTGGGGTTCCCATGGAAAGATTATTGGCAGCTCCCCTAAGAATTAAGATTGCGAAGGAATATATCTATGTCAATGTGCCGGAGCTAAAATAAAGGAAGCTAGGAAAAGTGCAAGGATCCGCTTTTGGAAGGAGGGGACACATGAGTCAAACGGTGTTTCATGTCATTGATTTTATCATGCAGGCGGTCTACCTTCCTGCGCATATGTGGCTGATCATCAAGCTGATCAAATCCCGTACGCCGTCCCCTGTTTCCAGATGGTTTATTGTTCTTGTCTTCGGCCTCTGGGGGATTGTCCTTGGCGATTTCATCGAAACTATTTTGAGCTTGTTTTGGAGGAATAATTCCATTTATGCTTTTGGCGTTTATTATCAGTTGACGTCAACCATGCTTGCCACGATGGCGTTTTTGATCTGGAATCTCTATGTTGCAGGAAATATGAGAGTTGTTGAAAACAGGGCATTCAGAGCATTTGTCTATGCGCTCTCCCTTGCCGTAGGTATCATCATCTGCATGGATCCTTTGCATCACCAGTTTTATGAAAAGCTGATTCTTGACGAGCCCGTAATCCATGGAAAGGTGTTTGCACCGTGCGTTCTGATCGTTTACGGCATGCTCTTGGCCGGATGGATCATTTCTCTTGTTCACATTATCAAATTTGGAGAAGATAAGCTAAAGCGAGCTCTGATTTTCTCCATGTATCCCTTGCTTCCTGGCATCACGAATCTGATCCGTTCCCTGACGGGCTTTACCCTGATCGACTTAAATCCCTTGGTCATGACAGTTTGCATTCTTTGTCTTTATTTCATGGTTTTTAAGAATAAATATGTCAGCATTTTGCCTGCGTCTATGGAACAGGCATTGGAGCAGACGGGTAATATTCTTTTTACCGTTCATTTGGAAAAGGGTACGATTGAATATACTAACAGGGCAGCAAAGGAACAATATTCGAAGGCGGTCAGCGAGATCGCTTTAGGGCTTACCGAAGATACCCGGCAGTTTACGGGGAAGTATGATGAGAAGTATCTTAAGGGGACGGTTTCGGTGGTTGACGGGGATCTTTTGGTTACCGCAACGGATGTCACTGAGATCAAGAAACAGCAGGAATCCCTGCTTTCCCAGATCAGGGAAAGCACGGAGCTCCTTAAGGAACTGGAAGAAAAGAAACGAAACATTGATGCCTATCTTGACTTCCTGTATGAAATCCCGAACCTCAAAGAGAAATGGGAGAGGTTTTCGGCGGCGCAGGAGCAGTCCAAGGAAGCGTTTGCAAAAATGGAAGAAAATCTGCGGCGAACGTTGGAACAGGGGGCCGATTCCAAGGACTTACTGAATGAGAATCTACTAATTTCCGAAAAAACAATCCGAAGCATTCGGGAGGCAGTGGCACTGCTAAAGGAGGATGCGTGATGAAGAATCTGGACATTCTTTTCAGGCAGATGTCCGACACGGCAGTTATCACGGATGCGTATGGATATGTGCTGGATTTCAACAGGAATGACAAGGTAACGGGGCTGAAAAAGGGACTACGCCTGACAAAGCTGATTCCTGACATGTTTACGCAAAAAGAGGGCAACATCGAGATCGGTGATTACGTATACAGCCGAATCGTGTCCCCGGTAAGTAGCGGTAATCATACCATCGGTTACACGGTGATCTTTATGGACGTCACGGAGGAAGTCATCCTGGAGCGCCAGAACAAGGACAGAGGAAGAGAGCTTCGGGCGTTAACTCAGGCAAAGAGTGATGCGAATCAAAAGCTTGCGGAGTATGCCCTCGAAGTGAAAAATTTGTCTGATTACGCAGAGCAGCTCCGCATTGCCAGATCCATCCATGATGATTCAGGGCATGCCGTGACGGAAATCCACACGATCTGTCAGATGTGCCTTCAACTGATGGATAAGGACATCCAGGCATACAGGGAGCTGATTGAAGAAGGTATAGATATCTGCAGGAGGGCTTTGGCCGGAGGAGAACTGGAAAACTATTCCTCCCTAAGGGAACTCGCGGAAACCTTCTTCCGGCGTGGATCAATCGAGCATCACGTCTCGTCTGAAGGCGAGGAACCCGCCTTTATGAAGGAAAAATATGAGACGGTCTCGAGGATCCTGAAGGAGGCTTATCACAATACCATGGAGCATTCCCTTGGAGATGCCATGGAGGTGAAACTGGAAGGAAACATAGGTAGTTACACCGTGATGATCAGGGATAACGGAAGCTTTCGGGGCCCTTTGGAAAAAGGGTTTGGCCTGATGGCCATGGAGGAGTATGTCAGGGCGTCGGGCGGTGAAATCCGATTTCTGACGGAAGAAGGCAAGGGTTTTGGAATCGTTGTGACTTGGAGGGGACATGAAGGAGAAGATTAAGGTAATTCTGGCAGACGATCATAAGTTGTTGCTGGCGGGACTAAACATGCAGCTTTCATCCTGGGAAGAGTTTGAGGTGATCGCGACTTGCGTGAACGGAAAGGAAACCATAGAAGCATGTGACAGGAAGCTGCCTGACGTTATTTTGATGGACATGCAGATGCCCGTGTTAAGCGGCGTGGAAGCAACCAGGATCATTAAGGAAAAGCACCCAGAGGTAAAGATCGTTGCGCTCACGACCTTTGATGATCATGAGACCGTTGAAAATGCGCTGAATGCCGGGTGCGATGGGTTTCTCTTAAAGGTGTCGGATCCGGAGCAACTTCGATCCTCCCTGCACTCCGTCATGGACGGCGTGAATGTTATGGACGCCGAGGCGATGAAGCATTTCCGCCAAAAAGAGGAATCGCCAGGAACAAACGGATTGAATGAGAGGGAGCTGACCGTTCTGAAGTTGGTATGTAAGGGGTATACCAACAAGGAGATCGCAGGAGTCCTGTCCCTTCAGCCAGGAACGGTAAAGAACATTGTGTCCATGCTGCTCAGCAAAACCTACTGCGTCAGCCGGGCAGACCTGACGAGATACGCTTATAAAAACAATCTCGCGGATGAAGAGTAGAAGATATACTATTCAGAGCTTTATTCGCAAAAAATAACTTATCAGTGGAAAATAGTGCCAAATGGAATGACCAATGGCACTATTTTTTTTGCGCGATTCGTGGGATGATGATAGCGCTAGGGTGAAGAAGGGAGGATTAGAAGGATGAGAAAAAGTAAATTGGTATGCGGACTTTTGGTAGTTGCCATGACGCTGTGCCTTGCGGCATGCGGTAAGACAGAGGCGGGAAATTCGGGAAATTCAGGAAATCAGGGCGGGAGCAGTTCCCAAGCCTCAAACGATGCCAACGGGCAGGAGGGATCCACGCAGGGCAGTCAGGGGAACGCATCTGGCGTAACTGCGCAGGACAGCATGACTCCCGGAAAGCTTTACTTTATGAATCTTGAGGACAGGGATCCGTCCATTCTGCGCGGCGTGCGTATTTGTGGGAACCAAGTGGGAAGCACAGAATTCAATTCCAAGGAGAAGGGGAGCGACGGAATTCGCTGTGTCTTTCAATTAAATGAATGGGTAGAATTTTATCCGGATACGGACGCAAAGTACGGCCTTAGGGTTTGGATTCTGACACACCGTGAGGATCAGAGCTCTTACGAGACAACGCAGTTCTCAGATCTGATGCCTGGCTTTGTGAATTACTGTGACCTGCATTATCCCGAAGATGAGGAGAATCCTGAGGAATACCAATGGGGAAGTTTTTACCTTAATCCCGCGGACTGTCAGCCGGGTTACTATGATTTTGTCTATGTTTACGAGGGCAAGGCCATCGCAAAAATGCTCACCTATTTTTATGCTGATGGGGAGATTCAAGAAAAGAGCGACGAGGAATTAGAGAAGCTCATGAAGGGTCTTTCCGCAAAATAATCGTTTTGAAATCGTACAGGGGGTGACGGAAGCATCACCATCGTGGATACGGACGAAAGCTATTTCAAAAACCTTGAAGCATACAAGTTTCAAGGTTTTTTTGTTGTATAAAAAGGAGATCATGATTCTTTTTTGTTGACAGATAACGAATTGGCGACATAATATTATTTTTATAGCTCGCATATTTTGGAATTCAACTAGTGAAAAAGATAAGGCATGTTAGGAGGAAGCGGCGTGGCTAAGCTTGCAATTATTTTTCCCGGAATCGGATATACCTGCGATAAACCGCTTTTGTATTATGCGGATACACTTGCAGATCAGATGGGGTATGAGGTGAAACGAATCCTGTATACCCTTCCGGGAAAAACCAAGATCCGTGGAAATTTGGAAAAGATGGAAGAAGCCTTTCGGACTTTATATGCCCGCGCGGAGGAATGTCTTTCAGACGTTGATTGGAAGCAATATGATGAGATTGTCTTCTTCTCAAAGAGCATTGGAACGGTAATTGCAGCTGCGTATGCATCGAGGCTTTCAGGAATGGCAATCCGTCATGTATTCTATACGCCTTTGGAGTATACGTTTGATCATCATCCGAAGAATGCCATCGGCTTCCTGGGAACGGCCGATTCTTGGTGCGTTCCAAATGAGGTATTAAGGCGTGCAAGGGAACAGGGAATCCCGATGCATGTTTATGAAGGCGCCAACCACTCGCTGGAAACAGGAGATACATTGGCGGATCTAGATACCGTAAAGGATGTTATGGAGAAAACGAAAAGATTTTTGCAAGGATAAGCCCTTCTTGCGGGGATGTCAAAGGAAAGAACAAAGGAAGAAATTGTATCATGACAGAAGGTTCTATTTCAAAAAAAATACTGCTTTTTGCGTTGCCCTTGTTTCTAGGGCAGCTTTTGCAGCAGTTATATAATGTCGCTGACTCGATTATTGTCGGAAAATATCTTGGCACGGATGCGCTTGCGGCCGTGACCTCCTCGGGAAGCCTGATCTTCCTGATGGTGGGCTTTATCAACGGTCTTTTCATGGGAGCCAGCGTCATCATTGGCAGAAGCTATGGCGCAAAGGATGAGGAAGGAGTGAGCAAGGCTGCGCATACTGCCGTGGCCTTTGGCATTGTTTCGGGCATTTTTCTGACCATCTTTGGTCTGATTGCGACGCCGCATATCCTAAGGCTCATGGGAACGCCAGAAAATGTCATGCCCAACTCTGTTTTGTATTTTCGGATCATTGCTTTGGGCGGACTTTCCAATGTCTTTTATAATACCTGCTGTGGTATTTTTCAGGCCATGGGTGACAGCCGTCGCCCCCTGCATTATCTCATTGTCAGTGCCATCACAAACATACTCTTAGACCTTTTGTTTATTGCGGTGCTTGGCATGAATGTCGGTGCGGCGGCAGGAGCCACGGTCATCGCACAGACCCTCAGCGCCCTGCTGGCCTTTCTTCGCCTGCTTCGCGTGGACGGGCCACACAGGATTTACTTTCGAAAGATCCGCATCGATTGGTCCTTGCTTATGGCGCAGCTTCGCATCGGCATTCCGACTGCCATTCAAAACAGCGTCATCGGCTTTGCTAACGTCGTGGTGCAGTCGAACATCAATGCCTTTGGGGCCAACGCCATGGCGGGCTGTGGCAGCTATTTCAAGGTGGAGGGCTTTGCTTTCCTGCCGATCATGAGCTTTAGCATGGCGCTGACGACCTTTACCTCTCAAAACATGGGCGCAAAGCAATTTGAACGCACAAAAAAAGGCACCCGATTCGGCATTTGTATGGGAATCGGATGCGCTGAAATTATTGGTATTTTATTCTACTTGTTTGCACCGGTGATGATCGGCCTGTTTACGCAGGATCCTGATGTCATCGCCATTGGCGTTCGTCAGGCCCGCACGGAGACATTGTTTTATTTCCTGCTCGGTCTTTCTCACTGTATGGCCGGAATCCTTAGGGGCGCAGGAAAGACGACTGTCCCGATGTTTATCATGCTCGCCTGCTGGTGCCTGTTCCGTATCACCTATATCACCATCGCCGTGCGGTTTGTACCCGACATCCATACGATTTATATGGCATACCCGATCACTTGGTCACTAAGCTCGATCCTCTTTACCATCTACTATTTCAAGGCCGACTGGGTGCACTCATTTCATCGAACATAACGCGTGAAGCCTTAAAAGAATTAGCCCCGATCATGCAATGTCATTAACAAAAGCTTTCTGAGTTCTCGAGGGGATGGTTTGCGTAGTCTTCCTCAGGCATGTGTGCCAAGCGTCGGTACTTAGTTGGCGAATGCTGACGAAGCCTTGTTTTATAAGGCTTCGTCAAGCGACAACTTAGTACCGCTACGCTGCACCCATAGCGCGAGCGTGCCTGAGAAGACTGCCAAACCGATCCCCGAGTTCCTACCATAGCTAGTTGAGGGCGTAGTAGAGGCCCTTCATGGCCATCAGCTCCTCGTGGCTGCCCTGCTCTGCAATTCCCTTATTGGAAATGTAGAGGATGCGGTCGGCACTGCGAATGGTGGACAATCTGTGAGCGACCATGAAGGAGGTCTTGTCCTTCAAAATCTTGGCCAGTGCCTTCTGGATCAGGGCCTCCGTCTCGGTGTCAATGGAGCTTGTCGCCTCATCCAAAATGACAACGGAGGGGTTCTTTAGGATAATTCTTGCGAAGGAGAGGAGCTGTTTTTCACCGGCGGAAAGGCCGACGCCGCGCTCCTCCAGCTTATGCTCATAGCCATCCTTAAATCGTTTGATAAAGCCATCTGCATAAATCGTCTTTGCGGCGGCAATGCATTCCTCATCCGTCGCGTCGGGACGGCCATACCGAATGTTTTCCATAATGGTTCCCTTGAAGATGAAGGGCTCCTGCATGAGCACGCCCACTTCCTTTCGAAGGGAATCCAGGGTCACCTTTCTTACGTCCTTTCCGTCAATGCAAACGCTTCCCTCCTTTACGTCATAGAATCTGGTCAGCATGTTGATGACGGTGGTCTTGCCGGCACCGGTAGGCCCCACCAGGGCGATGGTTTCGCCGGGGCGTACGTGGAGGTCAAAATGTTCTAAGACGTTCGCATTTTCCTCATAGGCAAAGGTCACGTCGTTGAAATCTACCTGTCCCTTGACGTCCTTTAGCACCTCGCAATCCGCTTCATTCGCAATTTCCACGGGATAATCAATGGTATCAAATACCTGCTCCAGGTTGGAGCTTACCTGCGCCAGCTGCTGGATCAAAATGGCGATCATGGTCAGAGGGCCGCTGAACTGCGTCATGTAGCTTGTGAAGGCCACGACAAGCCCGGCATTGACGTTCTGAGAACCGCCGAGGATCAGGGAGAGTGCCACGCCATAAAGGCAAACGGTTCCCAGATTCCAGAAGGTCTCGACGATGGGCGTATTGAGCTCGTTGCGACGGAAGATGCGAAGCCACTGCTTTACGCAGATATCATGGATCTCCGCATAGGTCTTTTCGCTGCTCTCGGTGCGGTTGTAGCTCTTTACGATTTTCTCGCCCATGATGGTCTCCACCACGAAAGCGGAACGGTTGGAGTTCTTGGCACGGAGCTTTGCAAATTCCTTACGGATGAAATAACGAAGCGTGAAAATGCATGCCATCATGGGAATCACGATCATAAAGACGATTCCCGTGAGCGCGGGACTCAGTCCCAGCATAAAGAAGGTCACGATAATGAGCTTCACAAGGTAGGAGAGCAGGTTGAGTACATAGTTGGAAAAGAAGTTCGCCAGGTCATTCACGTAGTCCGTGACGCGAACGACGATCTTTCCGTTGGGTTTGGAATCAAAATAATCAAAGGGCAGCTCCTGAAGCTTATAAAAGATATCCTTGCGGACGTCGCAGATGATCTTGTGGCCGACGATGCCCATGATCCTTTGATGTACAAAGTTGACGCCGATTTCGAGGAGGGCGATGACTGCCATGGACGTGATCACAAACGCAAGGAGCCGATAATCCTCCGTCTCCACCACGTTGTTGATGATCTCCTTTAGGAGGAGAGGCGTGATCATGGCGAGGCCTGCCGATACCAGCATCAGAACGCCTACCAAAACAAAGTAGCCGGTATAGGGCTTCATGTAACGCAGCACGCGTCCGAATTGTCTGACGTCAAATTTTTTCTTGATGACTTCATCCTGAAAATAGGTATTACGCTTTGCCATGTTACACACCTCCTTCCGCAATGGCGTCGGCCAGGGCGTCAAAGTTGACCGAGCCCTCCTGATTCTTTTGGATGTTATAGATCTTGGCAAAATCGCCATTTAGCTTCATCAATTCATCGAAGCTTCCGCGCTCCGTAATGCTTCCATCACGCATGAAGAGAATTTCATCACAGTCCACGACGGAGGAGAGGCGGTGTGCGGAAATGAGGAGCGTCTTGTCAGGATAGTACTTTTTGATGTCTGCAAGCAGCTTTTTCTCCGTATTGACATCAAGGGCGGAGGTGGAGTCATCCAGCACCAGGATCGGAGCGTCGCGAAGCAGCGCCCGCGCGATGGAGACTCTTTGCTTTTGTCCGCCGGAGATGCCAAGTCCGCGTTCGCCGACAATGGTCTCGTAGCCGTCGAGCAGGTTCATGATAAAGCCGTGCGCCTGTGCATGCTCGGCCGCCTTTTGAATCTGTTGCCGTTCCACCTCAGGCTCGGAATATGCGATGTTGGACGTGATCGTGTTGGAGAACAGAAATACGTCCTGGAAGACATAGGAGAACTTCTGACGCAGGGAATCCAGGTCATATTCCCTGATGTCCGTGCCGTTCAGGGTGATCCTTCCGCTGCTGATGTCATGAACGCGAATGAGGGATTCCAAAAGAACGCTCTTTCCGGAGCCCGTGCCCCCGACGATGCCGATCTTTTTGCCGGGCGTTATGTCGATGCTTACGTGCTTCAGGATTTCCTGCCCCTGAATGGCTAGGGAGGCGTCCTCGACCTTTAAGTGAATCTGCGCCACCTCCTTCGCAGACTGCTCGCCGCCGACGATCTTGCTTTCACAGTTCATGAAATCCAGCATTTTTTTGCCGGAAACCAGCTGCTGCTGCATCTGGAAGAAGCTGTTGTTGATCTGTGTGACGTGGTTCATGATGCGGAAGACATAGTCCGCGCAGGCAACCAGATATCCCACCAGGAGCTGTCCGTGCATGACCAAAACTGCAGCAACGGCAATGCTTCCGATGTATGCGACCTGTCTGATCATGCCGAACACTGCCTCAAACGTGGAGGAGAGCTTGATCTGCTTGACGTGGGCATCCCGCAGGGCAACGTTGGACTTATCAAATTTTCTTTTTTCCAGCTCTTCGTTGGTAAAGGACCTTACCAGACGCACGGCCTCAATGTTTTCCTGCACCGTGAGGGACATGGTGCTGTTGCAGCCCCTTATGGCACGGAAGTTATCGCGTGCAAGCTTACGGAAGCGAAGGAGGGCTACTGCAAAAAACGGGGTCAGAATGACGGGAATGATCAGCAGGTAGTGATTGATGGACGCCAGCATGACGACCGCCAGGATCAAAACATAAATGCTGTCGAAGATGTTGGGGATCATTCTGCAGAACAATTCCTTGAACATAATGGTATCTGAGTTGAGCGTGGTCAATAGCTCGCCCGTGTTGTATTCCGAGACGGTCTCGGAATCGAGCTCCATCAGCTTGTGGAAGGTAAGGACCCTGAGGTCTGTCTCCAGGGCAAGTCCCAGCTTTTGAAGAATGTAGTTTTTGACGTAGACGATGACGTCCTTCAAAAGGATCAGCCCAAGAAACCAGCAGGCCAGGGTCCAGAACAGCTGCATGCTGTGGACTTCTCCGTATTTTCCCGAAAGCAAAAAGGAGAAGACGCCGCCCTGTTCGGGCTTTTCTTCTTTAATGACATAGTTGATGAACATGGCCGTAAGGAGCGGTAAAAGCAGGTCTGCCGTCAATGCCGTAAAGCTAAGAAGCTTTGTCAGAATGTCTAAGGCAAGACGCTTTTTCCATTGCCTGAAACCGAATTTGAATACTTCCATACTACCTCATATCCTTTCTTAAATGAAATCGCCGCGTGATAAAAGGCTTCGCTGCGCGATTGAATCCTATGTTCCACTCGTTTCCCCTTCATACTACGTTGTTGGAAGAGGTGCGTCAATATGCTCCAAATAGATGTTTAACATACTACAAAAAATGGACAAAATACTACAGATTGCGCGGTAAGAAAATCGAGAGACAAATCTGAAAGGTAAAAAAATTTCGCACTAAATTCCCATATCTTATGCTGAAAGAGTTACAATAAAAGAAAACTTTTTCGCAGTGAGGTACAAATGGGAAGAATACAGGAGCGAGAAGCCGCCAGAAAAGAAAAAAACGCATTGGCGGAGCTTTTGCAAAGTGCAGAGAAAATTCATGCCGGATTTGTTTGAGCTGTTCGAAAAAACGGCTGATCCACGCAATCCGTGCTACATCACTTATCCCAACAGAATGATGTTGGGTCAAATTATGCTATGGCTCGGGGATGGTCTGGTCAGTTCACTTGGAAGTGAGTTCATAGAAAATGACGAGAAGTATCGCCAGATGAGTGCCGGAAAGGGAAAGCAGCGGATCCGCCGAATATGTGAACGGAATGGAGTATGAGGGTCACTCCGTAAATGAACTGCACTACAAGGAAGAAAAAATAAAAGGCAGAAAACCGGAAGTGACGGAGTTTCAGTGGATCACCTCGATGAAGATTACGGAGCGGAATGCGGAGAAGATGGCAGGCAGAATGTGAATACGAGGGGAAATGCAGTAACTCCGTAAAGTAAAGAGCAAAAAAGAAAGGATTTACCTTTCAGATCTGACAGGACACATAAACTATTGCAAAGCCCATGGAAATGTAGTATGATAAAAGTTGGTGGAAACTAAGAGGTAGTTTTTTGAAAAGGACATATGAATTGATTGTATTTTACGTCATTGAAAACGAACTTGAAATACCGTGTCCAGAAAACGGGGTTTTTAATAAAAAACCGTGTCCACTTTACGGGGACGTCACTTTATAGGAACAAAAAAGTGGTGTCCGAAAAGTGAGATTTCAGAAAGGGTATGTGTTCATTTTTATAGGTACGTAAAAAGGACTTGACAGACATGGAGAAACGAACTATGCTTTTACAGCACAGCACAGCACAGCACAGCACA
>JAFXQK010000031.1 GCA_017527205.1 Lachnospiraceae bacterium
TGATGCCGCAGAGTATCAAAGGCAGGCAAACTTACACCGCAGGAAAAAGAGGAAGGAGCGTGAGACCGCATGCCTTGGCAGAAGTGCCTGGAGCGAGAGGATGACGAAGGATGACAGGTTCTATCCGGTGTACACGGTATGCTTTTATCACGGCGACGGAACCTGGCAAGGCCCAAGGTCTCTTAAGGAACTGATGGACTTTGGAGAAAACGCTGGAGAATGGGAGGAGAACTTCAGCGATTATCGGATCACGGTGATCAATGCAAATGATCGGGAGCTTGCGGAAAATTGCAGGACGCAGCTTCGTCAGCTCCTTAAAGTGATGTCGGCACGAAGGGACAAAAAACGACTGAGAGCGCTGTTTCAGGAAAAGGATTATGCGAATCTGAATCAGGAGACGGCACGCATCATCGCCGTCATGGCGGATGTCCCGGAGTTTCTGGAACGCGAGGATGAATATCAAAACGCAGAGGGAGGTTATAACATGTGTCAGGCAATGGATGAACTCAGAGCTGAATTTAAGGAAGAGGGAAGAGCAGAGGGAAGAGCAGAGGGAAGAGAACAAACATTAATAACGGCTGTTCGTAATCTTATGACATCAATGAAGTTGTCAATGGAGCAGGCGATGAACGCGCTTATGATCCCAGAGGAGAGCCGGGGACGGATACGGAACCTAATGAAGCAATAGTTGCTATAAACTCAATGAAAAAGGGACGAAACGAGCGAAGAACTTTTTGTGATCTTTTTCGTCATTATGATTAGTAGGACAATTATTATTTTGGAGGTAATCATTATGATAAAAAAGAAATGGGTGGGTGGCATTGCCTTGGTATGTATGGGAGCATTGCTTGCAGGTTGTGGAAGTGCTGACATGTCAAGGGAAAGCAAAGTAGATGTGGCATTGGAGAGCACTGTAAATCAAGGGGAGAATGCTGAAAAAAAGGCAGTATCGGATATGTCAGAAGAGGGTGCGAAAAAAACTGATACCACAGAGGAAGCGGAAGACGCAAAAGAAGCTGATGCCGCGGAGGAAGCGGAGAAAGATAGTAGCTCTGAGCAAGCAGAGAAGGAGAAGGCGATGACGGAAAACATGGCGAAGGAGTTTGTCCTTGCTGACCCGATGAGCTTAAAGGATTCGTATCAAAGGGCAGCATATTTTGCAGATTGGGCGTATTTGCAGGACAAAGAAAACACCATTATTAGCCCCTTATCCTTAAACGTGGCATTGGGTATGGCGGCGGAAGGCGCCAGCGGCGAGACCGCAAAGCAGCTTTATGATTATCTTGGCAGGGAGGATTATACGGAATATGTGAAGGAGTACATGGCGTTCGCAGAGGGACTCGCCGTTGAAAAGGGAGAGAGGGAGTATGCAAGCGAATATTCCTTCCACTATGAGATCGCCAATTCCATTTGGATTAATCAGCTGAGGCAAATTCAGGATTCCTACAGAGACAGCGTGACCAAGAGCTTCCGCGCAGAGGTAAGTCCTGCAGACTTTACTGGTGACATTGGCGGAACCGTGAAAAAGATTAATGGCTGGTGTGATCAAAAAACCCATGGAATGATTCCAGAAATTATTACCGAGCGTAACATCCAACGCGGCCTGATGGCTATTCTCATCAATTCCCTGTATTTTGAATCTCCGTGGGTGGATAGGTGGAATCTTTATGAGGGTGAGTTCACGGATTTTCAAGGGCATCAGACAACGCAGGAGATGCTAAGGGGCAGTGGAAACATTTATTATGAAAATGATAAGGCTACCGCATTTGGCAAGGCGTATTATAATGGCTTCGAGTTTATTGGAATTCTCCCGAAGGAGGAAGGGGAATTCAGCATTTTGGACTTAGACCTGGAAGGTCTCCTTGCTTCTGCGGATACTTCCGTAGACGTTTCTGCAAAGATGCCCAAGCTGAATTTTGAGACCTCTGCGGAGAGAGTGGAAGATTTGTTAAAGTCTCAGGGGATCACGATTCCATTTGACGTATCGACGGCATGCTTCGATAAAATCGTGAAGGGAGAGGAGCTTTACATTGATACCATTTTGCAGAAATGCAAGATCGAGCTGGACGAAAACGGGACGAAGGCAGCGGCGGTGACGGCAATGATGATGCGGGCAAACGGAATCGCGCTTGAGAAAAAAATGAAGGAAGTAAACCTGAACAGACCCTTCGCATTCCTGATCTATGATACCGTGAATGATGAAATTCTATTTGTCGGAAAGGTAACTTCGATTTCTTAATAGTGAATTATGATGGAGAAAAAGGATGTGGTCCTCTGCCGCATCCTTTTTTATCTGCATGACTCTCATGACTGGTGATATTAGCTTGACATGGGAGCATGCGCCATTTTATAATGTAATATATCAAAAGTGTAAGCTTCTTTGATTTCTGTATCCTTGGTTTTTCTACCATTTTTCAATTTTTAAAAATGTTAATTTATTTTGTGATTCTATTGACATCATATATGACACCACATATAATTTAGGAAAGGAATAAAATGTCTAAATGGGATAAACTATTATCTAGAATTACTTTGTTATCGAAAGATCTTCGATTTGAAGAATTACGTAAGGTTTTAGAAAGCTTTGGTTATGTGATGTATACACCCAAAAGTGGAAGTAGTCATTATACCTTTAGAAAACAGGGGAGTCAGCCAATAACCATTCCAAAACACGAACCAATCAAAAAGATTTACGTCGAAATGGTTAAGAGAATTGTAGAAGGAGAGTTGGGGCATGAAGAAAACGATTGATGACTATGTAAAAATGAAATATCGCATAGAAATCATGGAAGACATGGACGAAGGTGGGTTTGTAGCATCCTATCCTGAATTACCAGGTTGTATTTCTTGCGGCGATACGATAGAAAGTGCGGTCAAAAACCTTATGGATGCCAAAAGGGCTTGGTTGGAAGCAGCAATCGCGGAGGGGATTGAAATTCAGGAACCTGACAGCTTAGAAGATTATTCGGGGCAGTTTAAATTGAGAATGCCTCGAAGTCTTCATCGGGCGCTTGCTTTTCATTCAAAGGAGCATTCCTGTTAAGTAACTAACAGCGGATTTGCAAAAAATGAGTGTCACCCTTAGAATAATGATTGTTAACTTGGCGAGTTAATAATAATCATTTTTCAAAGGAGACACCCACAAATGAATTGTAAACAAAATCA
>JAFXQK010000032.1 GCA_017527205.1 Lachnospiraceae bacterium
TGATTTTGTTTACAATTCATTTGTGGGTGTCTCCTTTGAAAAATGATTATTATTAACTCGCCAAGTTAACAATCATTATTCTAAGGGTGACACTCATTTTTTGCAAATCCGCTGTTAGTTACTTAACAGGAATGCTCCTTTAATTGCAAAACGACCAGAACAATATGGGCACCCATTTCCATTAACTCTGGCACTAATGCATGCCTGCCATTCATGTCCTTCTTCACATTTCCACCATACTTTTCTATTTGACCAAATTGATACATCTTGAGGAGTTAATTTCTCATTTTTTGAATCATGCCACTGTTTAGAAACTTGGGGACACAATGTTTCAAGATCATTGTACCCAAATAAGACCTTACGCCCCGAACAAACTGGACACCCTCTGCCTCTTACTCTATCTGCAATAATTGCCTCCCATTCATGTCCTTTATCACAAATCCACCAAACCTTTCTATTTGACATAGGCTTCACATCTTTAGGAGTTAGCGTTCCATTTCTTTTATCATCCCATTGTTTTGCCAATTCCGGCTTCAATGTAAGCAAATCATTAACTCCGTCAATAGCGTATAGCCCTGAACAAAAAGGGCAGCCCTTTCCACTTGTCCTATTAATAACCTTAGTTTTCCATTCATGACCACATTTTCCTAACCACCAAACATCTTTACTAGATTTAATTGAAACTTCATGTGGAGATAAATCATTGTTTTTAACTGGATGCCATTCTATAGCTAATTCTGGCATTTCCGTTGCTAAATCTCCATATTTCCGCATCTCATCACCGCCAATCTGCAATCCTTTGCCAGTAATCAAAGATTCTATGTATCTTTTTTAATATTTTAAACTGCACTTTGTACTTTCATATAATAAATCTGTTCCGATTTTAATATAGCATAAAAACAATACCAAATCAATTTACTTGCAAATTCAGAACTAATATGCTAACCATCAAATCATTGAAGTAGCACTTGCCTTCCAATTGTGACAAAAAGATTTTTCTAAGGATTAAAATGCCCTTTAGGCTTATTTCGCTCCATTTTACAATTCATAGATTGAGCGTCACATGGTTTTTTGCTATAATTTTCTTATTCTCATTTTTAGTTTCCACCTTCAATCTGCGGAATATTAGCCAATTCCGCGGTTTCTTTCTCAGCACTCCTTATCCGACAACTGTAATTTTTTCATTAATGCAATGGTCGTCAACTTACCATCAACTTAAATATCTCAAATAAAAAACATATCTACAGTTTTTCTTGATCAGGTCAAATTGTCAACTTACCGTCAACTTAAATCAAGCCCAATATGGTACATATTTATAATATCTCGGCGACGTCGTGTCATCATATAATTGGATGTAACCTTTTTCCACGGTATCTTTGATAATTCTTGAAACAACGGCCTTATTTCTCTCTTCTACTCCAAATCGCTCTCTCAGCGCGGCATTTGACGCATCTATTCCGTTTACGTAACAATAACACATGTAAATGTAACAGGTTCTAATCTTTTCTTCTTTCGACCACTTGCTCAGCGATTCATGCCAATAAAGCATGGTCCTGCAAAAATCTTCCGTAGACATAGCAGAAGAAGACAAAAGGGATGGCAGAACTCATGAAATGCAATATCCGTTCAAACTCGCTGAAAATTGCTTAAACAAATTGGAAAGAAAAGCAAAAGAATCGCAGTTTTAGTCTTTTGGCGACTTGAGCTCCCTTCACATGAACATAAGACTTCAAATATTAGAAATGGCGGGAAATTCTTCCCGCCTTCGGTGGTCCAAAGAGCTCTTGCCCAGATTTCCATCAACGCAAACCTTAAAAAAATAAGGATTCTTCTTTCCATCAAATACTTCCAACACGATCTCCCAGTATGCAGAATACCCCGTTAGTCATAGGCATGTCGGCCTTGGTGGGTTCCAGTGTTCCTCGCCGGATCAATTCCTCAGTGACTAATCCCACGATCTGATTGGCATAATTTGACACCCATTGATTGATCTGGGAATCAAGGCGCTTTGGGACAAATCGGGCAAAGGTACTTCTTAGTTCCCTGATCCAACCTAAAAGCAATTGCTCCGATCCATCGTCTGCCAATTCAAACTTAGAGACAAACTCCGAAAACTCTGCGTTTTCATAGCATGCAAATTGAAGCTTGTATACATCTTTGTCCTTATAGACCAGATTGTTGCCGATCAATGCGGCAGCGGTTTCATCCGTAAGCTTCGTTTTTACCATGCCGTTCTCAATGCTTTGCATAATATCGTTATCACACAACCACTGGATTCCGTATCCGTGATAAACGTTAGTATCAAAATACTTGCAGATCCAATAGTAATAGAGGTAGGGACGCTTTGCAGACTCTCCGTTACCTTCTCCTACCGCGGCATTACACCCTGAACTGTTTTCGGAAATAATCTCGCGCTCGTCCTCCGTTTCCTCCACGACAAACCAACCATTTCCTCCGTCCTTTCTCAAAGGAAAAGCACCATTTTCAAAACCAAGCCTCAATTTAGCCTTTTTGATTGCATTCCTTAAGACATACGGAACCACAATGTATCCGAGACGCTTCATGCCGAAATCATGACCATAAAACCTTTGCTTTTTCACTTCGTCCGCCTTTTCCGTGAAGCTCTTTTCGAAAGAATCTGCGAGTTTCCTAACCAACTCTGTGGAAACGCTTCTCAACTTTCTTTTATCCTCCAGGCTCAGTATGATGAAATTTGTCGCATATTTATAGCCGATTTTTTTCATGGCATCACCATAAAGGAGCCTGGGCAGTTCATCCTCCACGTACATCGTTGGAATGCCTGTTGCAATGCTGATCTCCTCGACGGTAAGGGGCTTCACATACGCGGCCCGACAAATGGCCCGTGCAATCTGCGAATGCAGATACCTGTCAGGATCCATGTCACCATTGCATATTGTCGTGTTCCAGTTAATGCGCTTATAAATCTTATCCATTTTATTCTCACCCATCCTTTCCCTGATTCTTTGGCGTCCAACGTTTAGCCGCCACTTGATCGTTGTCTCTGGAAGGGAATACTTCACGGACAATTCACGAACGCTCATTTTTTCGAGATAATGGTCTACAAAAATGTTCTTATACTCGGCTGCAAGCGTGTGAAGATATTGAAATACCTTTTGACGTTCGTCAGACTCATCAAGCGTCTCAGCCACACCATTTGGATCCGCCACGTTATTTGAAACCGCCTCATCAAGCAGTGTCTCGTCACACGATAGTAACATCCTGTTTTTTCCCTGCTCATTGACGTAATTAGCATATCTATTGTGCGCTACGCGCCATACCCATGCGTCAAGTGATTCAATCTTGTACTTTTGCATGCCTGACAATACGTGAAGAATGATCTCGCTTGCAAGGTCTTCCGCATCATGACTGTTGCTTAAGCGCCTTTTGCAGTAGCATAATATCGGCTCGACAAATTTAAGTATTTCGTTTTGATCCACGTGCTCCCCTCCCTTCCCATGAACGTAATTGCAATTACACCATTTAAGTGTGTGCATGCGCCTTAAGGATAGGTGATTTTTATCTTTTTTTCTTTATGCCTAATTATTAAGTAATTTCTTTAGGGCATGCCTGGAACTCAGACCGTTTAGAATTTTCTCTGCCATGATCTACCGCCCTACTTACATGGATGGTAGCTCGCTCACATACTTTATGACAGCCTCCTTGTCCCCATGTCTTGTCCGCCATCAATGCCAGTAAATACAAGGCACCACATTGCATCCCAGAATTGTTGGAACAAAGCAACTTACGACACAACTCGTCAATCTCCATTTCCATCCTTTCATCTCGGGTGCTTTGCATTTTTACCATCTGAATTAAGTTATTGGCAACGGGTCAAAAAGGACACTTCCCTTTTGCGTTTTCTCAAATCAGCGATTTTCTGTTTCGCAAGCAGTGCCCCGATATGTATCGGGACTGTCTGCTTGTTGGATAGCCCTGCCCCCAATCCCCCGGGAACCTCACTTTTCGTTCGGAGCCACGCACCGCAGAGCAGCGCTAAATGATCTTTCCGTCATCCATCATTTTCCTTAAGGCAACAAGTGCCTCTGCTTCGATTTTTCTCGCGTAGGGGAAACAAGGGCTCTTACCTGAGATGATTATAATCCCGAAACCGGAGAAATGAAAATCTGGCACGAAATAATCCAGAAAAAGAAGGGTGACAAAAAAAGATCGGATTTTGACAAGCATTGCACCAAAAGCGGAAAAAGCCAGGGCAGGCGTACCATAACCCTGCCAAAAGAAGCAATGGAAGTGGTAGAGGAACTGCGAAAGATCAACGGCCATAAGAAATACATTTTGAACGGCCGCGGAGACGCCAAGTTTTCCATCCCCGCCAACAAGTTCAATGAACACCTTAGGGAATATTGCGAGGCATATGGCATCGCCTATCATTCTTCCCACAAATTCCGCTTCTACGGCATTACCAGAATGTATGAGCTCGGCATCAGCGAGGACAGCATCCAATATACCGCCGGACACACCACTTTGGAAATGACAAGGCATTATGACAAGTCCCGTTCCAAGAATAAGATGGTCTGCCGCGAGGTCATGGCTGCCATTTAATGGATTATTGAGTAAGTCACGCACATGTCACGCGAAATCACGCAACTACAAATGCCCGGAAACGCATTGTTTTCGGGCATAAAAAAGAGCGGGTGATGGGAATCGAACGGTTTCAGGCACCCGAAAACACTTATAGAAAGGGGCTTTGCAGCATCGGAAACCTCCTGGTAGACCCTTGGTCGACCCACAAAAAATCGAAAAAGCGAACACAGACAGTATCATGTAAATAATGGCTAATAATTCGATTGCGTGAAACTGAAAAGTGGCATATAATAAGCAAGTAAACATGCATACTACAAGGAGGAATAGTATGTTATCTATATACCAACTGATGAAATATTTAAGGAATACTCATCATATCCAAGTAAAAAGTTCTCAAACACAGGCTCTTCGCAATATTGGCTATTATCATGGTTTTAAGGGATATAGATTTATTCGAAATGCTGCTAATCGAGTAAATTTTTCTTCTTTAAGATGAGATAATTGCGCTTAACAAATATGATATGCAACTAAAAACCGTGCTATATCCCAAAGTTATGTATATTGAGAATGCATTAAAAAGTTATGTAATCGAGGCACTGTTGGCAGATAGCAAATCTGAGAATTTTGATATTATTTATAATAAGTCCTTGACCGCATATAGGAATCATACTCCTGGGAGCAATCCATATAAGGCTGAATACACCAAACGCATGAATCTGAAAGGGAAAATAAATGCTGCCCTTGTTCGGGATTACAATAAAAGAAGCGTTGTGGCACATTTCTTCAATAACGACATGACAATTCCTGTTTGGGCTATATTTGAAACATTGACTCTTGGTGAATTTGGAACTCTTTATGATTGCGCAAATACCAATGTCAAGCTTTATGTATCCAATATAATGAAACTTCCAACAAACCTAGATCCTGATGGGCTGATTTCACAATTTTTTATTTTTACCCTAAAAGACCTGAGAAATGCCATAGCACACAATAATGTAATTTTTGATACAAGATTTAATACAGGTAGCGTCAATCAACGACTTGTAACTTTACTGGAAAGAGAAATCGGCATAACCAATCTTGATTTCAAGTACATAGACGCCTATGTTATTATGATTACATATTTTTTAAGGAAAATGGGCGAAACCAAAACTGCCTGTAAGCAATTCGTCGTTTCCTTTCAACAACAGACTCAGTCACTGCGAAATGAAATACCTATAAACATTTATAGTCAAATTCTCGGTACGCAGCACAGATCCAATATGAATGCACTATATAATTATATAAGTCGATCATAAATATGTTGCATATTTAACTCAAAAGTAGTATATTATAATTAAGAATTGCGGTGGATGTCTTCGGACTACACCTAAAAGAACCTGATGCGTCGGGTTCTTTTTTTGCATAAAACTATTAAACGGAATCTCATGCATTTCGGCCCGATCATTCATCACACATGGTGAATTCAACCGTGGCAAGAATCTGCGACAACTCGTCTTGGTATTTTTCAAACCATGAATGCCCTGCTCCGTTTAGGATCACACACCCATCATATGGACTATCAAGGGAAATAAAATCCCAGTATGGGTGGTTGTCATAGGTCCCCACGTGAGCAGCTTGTCCATTAAAGGTCGTTTCCCCAGAAGCAAGGCCCGTTCCACAGACGCCAAACCCCTCGGCATATTCTATGGTAATACTTCCGTCCATATCTCCCTCTGCCTTCGGATAAATGCCAATGTTGATGCAGCTTACGGGAACGTCCTCTGATTGACTCCAGCTATAATCCCAGTTTTCCGGGAGCATAAAGCTGATGGTGCAAAGGGATCCCTCCTGCGGCGCCACTTCGATTTTCTGCCAAGTCACGCTTTTGTCGTTCCCACCCACTGCGTTATCCCCTTCAGATTGTGAAGTTTCATTCGCATTATCCTCGTCTGGCCTCGAGACAATCTTCACGTAATTTATCTTGCCAAACTGAGCTGGATATGTTTCAAAAACCAATCCGTCACAGGAAATCTCCAACACCGTTCCAACTTGTACCTGATTTTCTTCTCCCAGATACGAAGCGGGCAATCTCATGTATGCCGACGGAAAATTGTCATTTTTCGTTGTCTGAACACACAAATTCGGTCCCTCGATTTTTTCGACGGTCGCCTGTACCGTAACCCATTCCTGCATGACATCCTCACCCTTCCGTGAATCTTCCTTCTGCATGTCTTCGGCACCGTTCGCGTTCGTTACGGATCCGCATCCGGAAAGAACAAATATGCACAAAACTGCAACAACCCATTTTGTCTTTCCCATTTTCCGCTCCTCCCTTCTACAAGTATGGACGCCTTTTTCCTCTTCTAGTTTCATCATCAGCATTACGAAGTAACTACAATGTAATAGGTTGTTCCTTGCGTAAGGGAATAACTAATGGAAGAATAGAAACCAACTCCGCTGTCATCATCTTGAGCCAGCACATTAAAACTACCATTCCGAAGAAACAGGACGGCACTGACGCAGATGGTACAAGTATCTCCGCGTGTTGCGCCATTTTATTTTATGATTTGATTACGCACACACGATAAATCAGCTTGCCATTTATATAATCAAACTTACAAACTGTCTACACCGATTTTTTTGCGACTTATTTTCAGTTTATTTCTCCTGCAAATACAGCGTCGCCCTTTTCTGAATCACGTCAATGACCTCATCCAGGGACTTGTCCCCGGAAAAGTAGGTTCTTGCCTCCGCATAAGCAATTCTGTACAAGGGTATGTCGTCATCCGAAAGCGGTTCAAGGTGCTCGAGTAAAATTTCAAGTGTCTCCCTGTCCTCCTCCGTCATTGCTGGCTCCCCGTCGTTGACGTTTTCCCGTCCCGCAAGGGCTATCCCAACCCTCTCCTCCATCCTCTTTCGATCGGCGCATAGCTCAAGCTTGTCATATTCATCTTCTTTGTAAAGATACCATTCGATAAACTTCCACGCCTCTTCCTTTTTGTCGGAGGTAGACGTCATGGCAAAGGACTGATCCCCGCTCATCGTGATCCTGTGAACAGGGGTACCGTACTTACTTGGAAATCCGACAAAATTTGCCGTATCTCCGAAATCCCTTCGTATGTTTTTTAATTCTGACAGCCAAAAGATTGCTTCGTATTTGGCCAGAATTTTCCCTTCCCGAAGGGCGCTCCCCTCTTCATCGGGGTCTATATACTCGTATTGCCGTGACGACCATGTGCAGTAGGTGCCCACGTATTCCAGAAAGGACTTATATTCTTCTGAGTCAAAATGGCATTTGTTCTGATCCTCGTCAACAAAGGCGTCAACGCTTTCCCTAAGAATTTCAAACAAAAGCATCTCCGGGGAAGAACCCGGAAGTAAGGGACTCTCCTCGTGGGCGTTGCAGCAGTCCAGCATCTGTGAATACGTCCAGCCGCCATTTCCGTCAAATACATTTTTGGAAGTGACCAAGGTACTGATGGCAAAGGTTTTCGGAATCACGGCGAGAACGCCTTCCTTTCTACCGCAATCCAGCACCTTTTGATAATAATCCTCCAAATGAACTATTTTGCTTCGCTCCGCGAAGGGAGTTAAGTCTTCCACATAACCCTGACTCACCAAGGGATCCAAACGGCTTGTGATGTTTTGGAGAAGAATGAGGTCCGGCGGGTCATCACCGGCAACCGCAACGGACAGCTGCGCCATGTTCTTGTCAACTTCCATAAGCTTTGCGTCCCCATAAGGAACTATGGTGATGGGCACGTCCGGGTGGCTTTCGTTATATTCATCCACCAACACTTCGATCCATGATTTTTGCGGTCCGCCAACCTCTACGCAGACGACGGCCAGCTTTAACGTCCCGTCCGAGTCTGAACTTCCGTTATTTCCCGTTTCGGTGCCTTCATGACCTCCCGTTTTTTTCACGCCCTCTGTTTCGGTGCCCGCATGATCCTCCGTTTTCCCTACGCTCTCCCCGTTTTTTTCCCGGCCTTTCCCCACTTTCTCCTCTTTTTTTACCTGGCAGCCTGCAAGACAAAAAAGCACGATCACCATCGCCATAAGCAGAAGTGCCTTTCGCAAGCGCATCACGGTTTTTTTCTGAAGTAACTGATCCATGTAAACTTCCCCCATTATTTTTTCCAAAACTCCACTCCGTTTACTTCTACCCCTGCATATTCATCCGGATCTATAATTTCACCGAAAACAAAGTATGCCCTGTCCTTATCCCACCCGCCATCCACGTTGTGGTCCTTTAGCTCAAATCTTATTCTTTCTCCGGAATCCTTTATAAACGTGACGTCAGGTAGTCCATGTCTTGGAAGTACCGTAGAATCATTGGAATATAATTCAAAGGCAGACAGAAATATCTGGCGACCGTCTGCGTCATACAGGGTATTACAGGGGACGTTAGGCGCGAAATTAACGGTAAATTGAATTCCATCGAGATAATTGGCAATATCGCATTTGCCATATATCTTTTTCACAAGTTTAGGATCCCGACTGCCAAAGTAGGCATGAGGGTCGTTCCATTCATCGTTCAGAAACATTTCGAGCGATATCTCTTTACTAAGATCAATGTCTCTGCAATCTACAACGGATGCAGATCTTGCATCATTACGAGTTTGGGCTTCTTTCACGTAATCATAAACATAGCTTGTTACAACGATCGGGAAGTCAACGTCAAGGCCCTTTGAATGATGGATCGGCCCGTCACTTCCGTCCGCATACTCGACGCAAAATGACGGGGACACAAATGACGTGGATCCAAAAGATGATTTTTTTAAATGCTTTTGGCCCCTCTCGCTGATCGCCTCATTTGTGATTACGATCATTGCGTTATGGCCGTCGGAAAGCAGCGCGTCCAAGGTCAAACGATAATCCTCGTTTTCCGCCACAAGATTTTTGACAATGTCAGGTTGCTTTTGTGAAACCTCTGCCGCTCCGGAAAGATAATTCTCTACGTTATCGCGATGAAGAAAATAACGAACCGTAAACGCACCTGCGGGAACGGCAAATACCAAAATGGCTACTGCAATGATGATCAGTCCGTAAGGATTTCTTATCCTGCTGAATTTCTTATATGGTTCTTCGGATTCAAATAAATATCTGTCATCAATCCCGTTGATCGCCTGTATTAGATCTGTCTCGTTCATCCGGGTACTCCTTTCTTTTCCAAATATTTTCTTAGCTTCTCACGCGTACGGTGAAGGACCGTTTTCACTTTGCTTTCTGAAAAGCCATACTTTTCAGAAATTTCGGAAATGCTTTCTCCAAACCAGTAATGCCTTACAAAGATCATTCTTTTGTCCCTGGAAAGCGTTCCCAAAAAATTATTCATCAGCGTCGTCAAGTCATCTTCCGGCACCTCCGCGCCGCCCATGAAATCCGGGATGCATTCCTCCATCTCGCGTGTCAGCTCCACAACCAGACAATCCCTTTTTTGCGCCTTGTTTCGTCGGATAACGTCGACAGCGGTGCACCGACATATCCTTGCCAAGAATGGAAACAGGTGATCCGGTTTGTTTGGCGGTATGGCATTCCACGCTTTCAGGAAGGTGTCATTCACACATTCCTCCGCGTCACGGCTGTCCAAGAGCAAAGAGGATGCCAATCGCAGAAGACTTGCACTATACTTTTGTGTACAATAAATAGAAGCCGTCTCATCGCGCGCCAGATACAGCTCCACTATCTCCTTGTCCGTTACGGTATTATTCATCAAAGCTCTCCTTTAGGCCTGAAAGATTACCTTGTTCACCCTAAATGTCGAAAAATGGTACAAAAAAGGTTACGTTCTTGAAAAAATCAGAAATAAACATTTCCGAAGTTCTTAATAGTACATAAAAAGCTTTTTTTCTTAACGGTCTTTCGAAAAAGTATTATTTGACAAAAAACAAGGCTAATGCTACTATTTAAGCATAAAAGGTGCTACCGATAGACGGTCAGCCCAGTTAGAATTTAATGATTATACAAAAATAATCGCTATCCTTGGCTGGGGGCGATTATTTTTGTGTTTTTCCATGTTGAAAGCCTATTGTACATCCGATGCCGAAGCAGGTTCCAGCCAAGGCCAGGACTGCGATCAGCCCTTCTATCGTCAGCATATCACACGTCCTCCTCTCCTCGGATTCCCTTTCGGGTTTCTATGTAATCGGAGGGTCACAGTCCCTCCGCAGAGGACTAACCGCCTACCGTGTATGGTAGCACCCAAATATATTATAGCAAGCTTCCATAGTCAGAACAAGTGTTTGTTTCTCAAAAAGACTGACAAATATAGTTCGTCGTTTTTGTTGTTTTCACCAAAATAACCAACACAACTACAAATGCCCGGAAACGCATTGTTTTCGGGCATAAAAAAGAGCGGGTGATGGGAATCGAACGGTTTCAGGCATCCGAAAACGCTTATAGAAAGGGGCTTTGCGGCATCGGGAACCTCCTAGTAGACCCTTGGTCGACCCATGAAAAATGATGGAAAAAGTAAATATTTCAAACATTTGTCAGCCTGACTTGTTGACTTTTTAAGGAGATTTGGATATACTAATCTTAACAGAAGCTCCCACACCTCTCACTGAAGTGTCAAATGGGAGCACATTTTATTTGGGGGAAAAATATGGCACCACTAAAGAATCCGACTACTTTTCAGGATCAAGTTACATTATTGCAAAATAAGCGCATCATTATTCCTGATGCCTCACAGTGTATTGAACTGCTTTCCACGGCAAATTATTATCGATTATCAGGGTATCTTCTTCCCTTCATGCAAAGCGGTTCCAGTACCTGCTTCATGGATGTAGAATTTGATCGTTTATTGAATATTTATCGTTTCGACGCTGAACTTAGAAATCTGATATCCTTTGCCATAGAAAAGATTGAAATCTATTTGCGAACTCAGTTCGCTTATTACAGCGCACATCATTATGGCGCGGCTGGGTACATGAGCTCTGCTTCCTATAATTCACGGCATAATCATGCCATGTTTTTATCCAAGATCAATCAATGCATTAGCGAAAACTCAAACACTTTGGTAGTTCGCCACCACATGAACAAATATAATGGTCAGTTCCCAATATGGGTAATCGTTGATTTCTTCTCTATTGGCATGCTCTCATATTTTTACCGCGGAATGAAAAACAATGATAAGGCTAATTTGGCACAATCTATGTATGGTGTTAATTATCAGACTCTTGAAAGCTGGATGCGGTGCATAACAGACTTACGGAATAAGTGTGCGCATTACTCCAGATTGTACTATTGGGTTTTCCCAGCCATCCCTCGAATGCCCTCCAATACCGCATATGTCCCCACCAGAAGACTGTTTGCACAATTATACATGTTAAAGCTAATGTATCCCTACCCCGACAAGTGGAATGACGATTTTGTTAAACCACTCGAAAAAATAATCCAAAAGTACAAAACCCATATTTCATTGAATCACATAGATTTCCCTTATCGCTGGAAATCAATCCTTAAAATATGATGATAACATTCTCCCCTCAAAGATTTAATATACATATGGACATTCATATTACAGCTAAGAGCAGAAGAATGGATTTTTTTCAAATGGTTTACAACCGTAATGTTGTAAGAGCGTCTTTTGCATTCTTCCAAAAGCTGTTCCAATGTAATTTTCTTTGTTTGAATGACCGACTTTCAGTGCCAACGACCGACTTTTTCAACGGAATGCGTATTTCGAAAACATCCACTTCCGATAAAATCGGCTCCGCGTTTGAATACAACTTTGTATATTTGTAAAGGTTTCTCATGTCGGATCCGAGCGTATCGGCGCGGCCTATGTTAACAAAGAATGATGCAAACCTGCCAGTGCAGGCAGTCACGCAACTACAAATGCCCGCAAACGCATTGTTTTCGGGCATAAAAAGAGCGGGTGATGGGGCGCACGAGGTCCGGGGGACCTCGGCATTGCGCCGACCGAGCCGTATCCAACCACAAGTTGGATAAATTCTGACTTTCATTCTAAAATTACATGATTAGGTTGATGTAAAAAATTTCACTGTATATAGTATAAAAAGCATCTACTTCAACTCCTCCTCAAAGCCCGCCAGGGCCATCATTTCCGTTCCTTCCACATACACGTAAGAATCCTTAACGCGCAGGCACTCCCACAAGATCAGCTTTCTCTCTCCCGTTACCTTGCTCGTCAGTTCCAAAGTCAGCTGATAACGATAAAGATGCCTGTCCTTATCATAGCCGATGGGATTTTCCGTCAGATCCGTGGGATAAAAGCCCTCCTCCATCATCTCTTGCAAATGCTCTCTTAACTTTTGAGAAAAGTCATCCGCCTCGCCACGCAGCTCCTTTTCTGAAACGATGCGCTCACATTGATTTCCCATCCTTGCGGGCTCGTCATCGCCCACAAGTGCCCGTTCTCCCTTAATGTGCACCCACTGCCTGGCAATCTCCTTTTCATCCTGCTCATGATTTGACAGGCAGGCAAAAACGGAATCCTTAAGTTCCCAGTCATTGGAATAATCCCATGCCTGCCATTTCCCGCTCTTTTCCTTTTCCAGTCCAACGCGATACTCCCAGCCGCTTTTCGTTAGAAAACGCAGGCCTACCGTCAGTACGCCGCCTTCCCCATTTTTAGATATGTAACCAATTGATGAAATACCCAGATAACGCAAGCCATCTTCTTTAAAAAACTCATTCCACTTCTCCGCCATGGCCTGTTTCATGGCATTTTGATATTCTTCGGCGTTAGGATACGCTTCTCGGATGATCAGCATCCGATCACATGTTTCGAAATAGGGATCCCAAAGCTCGTCATAAAAAGGATCCAAGTTTCCCCTGGCAAATTCCCTGCCAACGTGATCAAAATGAATTCTTTCATAAAGTGTTTCAAAGCTGATCCCGCGATGCGTCAATTGCCCGTAGGCTAAAAATGCCGTTAAAATGATCAGGATCAAGAGAACGCTGCCCAAAAGACACAACATTCCGTTTTTACGCTTGATCTTCCTTTTGACCTTCTTTAACGGATCTATGGATTCTTCCCATTTACTCTCTGTTTTGAGCGTTATGCCCGTGCGCGCATCCTCTAATTCCTTTCTGCATTCCGGACAATGTATCACGTGTTCTTCCATTTGGCGTTTCGTCTCAGCGCTGCATAAATTTTCTAAGTAAACCGGGATTAAATCCCTAAACAAATTACAATTCATCCGTTGCCTCCTTTCCGCCCGAAACTATTTACAAAATCTCACTTTACATGGATCATTTGAACCAGCTTTTCCTTCGCCCGATAAAAAGTGACCCTCGCCCATGTTGCGCTTCTTCCAAATGCGTCGCCGATTTCTTCAAAGGAACATTCACCGTATGCCCGCATTATCAGCACTTCCTTGTAAGGCTCTTCCAATTTACCGATGGCCTTTCTAACCTGCCTTGCTTCCTGCTCTTTGATAATGCCATTCAATATGTCGTCTTCAGTCCGGAGCGTTTCCTCCCCGTGCATTTCAAGATATCCCTCCAAAGAGACCTGCCTTTTCATTTTCCTGCAATGATTCAGCCATTCATTTCTCGCTATCTGGCAAAGCCACGCGGTCAGTTTGCATTCACCGCGAAATCCTTCGATCTGGGAGATGGCTTTCAAAAACGTCGTTTGAACAATGTCATTTGCCAGTTCCGGATCCTGACATTTGGCATAGACGTAATGCCATACCAGCTTTGCATGTTCCTGATACAACTTATCAAAATCCAAGCCATCCCCTCCTTTCCCGTCCTCACGGATTTGGTTTCGGAATCATGTCCCTTTATCATTATGACACGCTAAAAGATAAAATGTTACGTATTTTCTATCGTCTCCTGCCACTCTCTACGAATCATAGGTTGAGTTAAATAAGGATTTTTGTTATAATTTCAACATACCCATGTTAATTTGTTTAATTATATTGTTTTGGGGGAAAGCTGATGGATGCAAAGAAAACAGGCCGTCTCATCTCAGAATTAAGAACGGAAAAAGGATTAACGCAAAAAGAGCATGCTGTTTGCCGCCATGTTCTCCGTACTCCCGGGTTTTCTTTTTGGCACGTCTTATGTAAATGAGATCAGCTGCGGGATCACAGCGTTGCTTTGTTGTTGCCTGTTCTTGTTGTAAGACCATCGTTTCCGTTCCTAATGTAAAAAGAGAAGGAGTGTCAGCATGAAAGAGTTGATCCTTGCGTTGCTTGTTGGATTTGTAATATTTCTGGTGATCCGCATCCTTTGCGGAGTTATTGCAGTAGGGTTTTATGCAGGCGGTCACAATATGAAGAAATGGTTTTGGCACGGTTTTTCCCATGCGGGCATCGCATTTTGGCTAAAACGGCCAGAAGAAAATACGGATTTTGAAATCCCGGATTGGGCGAAAGATGATTGAAATGATAAGTCAATCAACTGCCGGCATTTCAAAATCAAATCTGTATGCATCTCCCATCCCCACGTGATCAACAATTCCCTTTTCAACCGGAACAATGATTACCATTCCAGATTTATTCTTACTGCGAAAAATATCAAACGATTTTTTCACATAAACAGTAGCCAGAATCACAGTAAAATCAACACTTTGAAAGGAGGAGGCGGCACTCTGAATTTCAAGGTCACGCAGGAGGTCACGCAAAGAGCACATGGTATCCTCTTCAGTTCTCTACTTCCTCAACTGTTTCCTTAACTACAGTTAACGCTTTTCCACAGAGCTTTCCTTTTCCCTTTATAAATTCTCCTGCAAATATATCGTACAGCGCCGCTGAATGATCTCCGTCACTTCCTCCAGACTCTTTTGTCCGTTAAAATATGCCATTATTTCTTGACAAACGATGGGGTAGAGCACCTGATTTATGTCCGGCGTTTTCCTTGCGTGCGCTAGCAGCTCATAAAATACGTTGATCTCCTTTTGGGTTGGATACCTGCCACGATACATGGTATTTCCGGTTTCTGCGTCAATGTTTTCCGATTCCTGCGCCAGTTCTTCTTCCACAAGCTTTTGCATTAACTGATCGTTTGCGGGAAAGCTGTACAAGAACGCATTTTGAGTTTCCCTATACGTGGCGTACCACTCCAAAAATCTCCATGCGCCCTTTTTATTCGCCGCTCTCGCCAGCATGCACAGGTTAGATCCGCAAGGTTCCAAGCGTACGACCGTTTTACCATCCCTGCTGGGATATCCAACGTAATTGGCTTTTCCGTCAAACGTTTCCTCGATAAACTGAATGTCGCGCAGGGAAGTGATCCTTTTTCCCAAGAAAGCGATCTCTCCGTTTGCAATCGCCTCCCGATAATCTGAATCAGAATATCCCTGCTCATTTGACTGCTCGGGTAATTCACGCAGCCAGGAAAGCAGCTTCCCAAACTCCGGTGAATCAAAGTAACATTCCCCTTTTTCCTCATCTAGAAAATAGTCCAGATCATTTGCAAATACCTGTTCCGTTCTCCCCCATCGCGTTCCCGCCTTGTATTCTCCTTCCCTGCAATAGGAAAGAAACTCCTCCATCGTCCAGCCGGCCTTTCCGTACTGCTCCCTGGGAACTACCCAAAAGTGCAGGGAATACTCTCTTGGAAGGTAAGCTTGAATGTCCTCATATTTTCCGGCATCTAGTATCTGCGGCGCGTAATCCTCCTTACTGACGGCACTGCTCTTTTCCAAGTAGGGCGTCAAGTCCTCGATCCATCCCTTCTCAGTAAGTCCTCCCAAATCAAGATCATCCGCCAGGATCAGGTCAACGTCCTTATTCGCCGTCAGATACGCTTGCAGTCGCATCCTCGCCGCCTCATGATCCTTTTCCAGCGCGTCTTCAAATTTTATCACGGTCACGTGACATTCCGTCTGACTGCCATTAAAATCCTCTATCGCCTGATCCAAAAGATAACTGGTCGAAATAACCGCCAGCGTTACCTCCGTCGCCCCCTCACAATCTTTTTCCGTGGAATCAAAAGATTCCGCTTCGCTAAAAGTCTCATCCGGATTTTTCAAATCCCGAGACGATTTCTTCTCACCACATCCACTCAAACCAAATAAAATGGCAATGACAACCCCCGCCAAAACCAACAACTTTAATTGACGCTCGCGCACCTTACAAACCTCCTTTGCCATTCCTCTTAACCCAAGTATAGCAAAGGAGAAAAAAAATAAAATAGCCTTAAACAAATCTTAAACTATTTACAAGGCAATCTGCTGCCGACCTTCCGTTGCATTAGTAATTAATTGTTATTTATCACCCCATTTGAGATTTTTCCTGTAGCTCCGTAAGATACTTAGCTACCCTACCCTACATCCCTACCTGCTCATTCTTCATCAGAACCATGTTCATCGTCAATATCATTCTCATCCAATAGTTTTTTCAAGTCCTCAACGTTCGGAAGAGCCTTTTTGAGTTCATCGGACATATCCTTTGAAGTTCTATAAGTTGCCACTCCCATTGGCTTGTTATAATCCCGAATCACGTACGTAATCCACAAAAGATTTGTTCATATCCTTGCACAGAATCAAACCGATTGCCGGATTCTCATGCGGTTTCCTTTCAAATCCATCCAAGATGCTTAAGTACGCCTGAAGCTGTCCAAGATATGACGGCTTAAACTTTCCCTTCTTCAAATCAACTGCAACAAGGCAGTTGAGCTCCCTATTGAAAAACAGAAGGTCTATGTATTCATCCTCACCGAAGGCATCCAAATGATATTGATTTTTGATAAAAGCAAAATCCTTGCCAAAAGTCAGAATAAATTTTTTACATTGTGGATAATTGCGTTTTCCACGACCTTCTCATCTATGTCATGCTGATCCCTGATCCCCAATTCTTCCACATTTATGAAATCGAGAAGATATTCGTCCTTAAATGTATTAACAGCACGAAAAGCCTGCTCTGATGCTGGCAGTGTTCTCATAAAATTGTTCGGGAGCGATCCCTGATGCTGGAAATCATCTATGTCTATGCTCCTCTTCAGGTCCTCAACCGTGTAATGCTCGGAAGCACAGCGTTTGATGTAAAATATGCGCTTATCTAATTCCTTTACTTTCCCTAGAATAATCCTGTGATGCGTAAATCCGATATGCAAGAAATCATCCATGGGAAAATCTCTCAAATTTGGAACTTGCGAATTCCAAATTGGCACAATCTCATTTTCGTCAATTTTGGAACTTGCAAGTTCCAAATTGGAAGACTCCGATCCTGAAGTTGAAAAAATTCGACCATCAGGATCCAATCTAAACAGAGGGGAACGTCCGCGTAAAACGCTCCCCTTCTTCTGTTTTCCCCAATAATCTATTGATTCCTGCGTACGACCCGACATTCCAAAAAGCTTCATCATGAAATCTTGCCCCTATGTTTTCTTAGGCAAATCTTTCGAACATGTCCATCGTTCTGCTAAAAATGTATTCGTCCCCTCTACAGCCATCCAACACGATCTCGTCGTCGGAATAGCGTTTTACAAACCATACGCCATTATCTCCATCATTAGATTGTCCGATGGTATTACATGCGAGTTTCACGCAATCAATGCCGTACTTTTCTTTTGGCATCTGATAATCAAAATCATAATGGCAACAACAAAACGGCTCAGAATTGTCTTTGAAATTGCGCAGACGATAATACTGTCCATAGGAGCGGACGCCAAGGTCAAAAGGGACATTGTAGCTGATGCCGCAATATACGTTATCATCCTGCTTACCTATTTGGAAAATGTACTCTTTCTTATTGGTGTGCAGATTCACAAAGATGCATTCAGGTACTGCGGAGAATCTTACTCCCCTATTCCATTCCACCAAGCAGCGACGAATCCCCAGTTCATATACCGTATGCAGCGGATATTCCCCATGATTCACTAAAAAGCTTTCAACACAATCCATCTTTTCAAGCCTTTTCCGATCCATCCTCTCCATACCCAGCGACTTATCAAAGCTTGTGCAATTCGAAACAACCTGTTCCTTCCCGTTTTCATCTAAAGCCATGTATGCATAAGCCATCCGTTCGGTATCCGTGTCTTTTTCGCAGATCGCACAGAGAATTTTCTGATCTCCAGATCCTTTATACGCCTTTGCGCCCATCAGATGCTTCCCTTTCGCATAGTATTCTAGCGCCAGTTTCTCAGTCTCCACGATCTCAATAGTTCCTTTCTTGTAAACGCCGCAAGAAAAAGGAACGCCCTCCATCTCGAAGTTTGTGACATTTAGAAGTAGTTCATCCATTGAAACACAAAAAATCCTACTAATTGCAATGAGCTTCCTAACATCGGGCACAACCTGATCAAGCTCCCATTTTGACACCGTCTGTCTCGTAGTATCCAACAGTTCCCCAAACTGCTCCTGACTCATGTGTCTTTCCGTGCGAATCTCCTGGATTTTATTTCCAAGTGTCATGATATTCCTCCTTTTTATGCCACTCATAAGTGGCATTGTTTTCTTCGATAACCATATCATACACCTTTCATTTCGTGAAAGTAAACCAATTATAGCTGGAATTTTGTCACGCATCAGTTGACATTCCACAAGCAAATAATTACGGAACATAATGTTACACACAAAACAAAGAAACGGGCGACGGGACTTGACCCCGTATCTGAGAGCTGACGGTTCTCTGTTCCATAATAATTCATGCCCTCCCCCATAAAATATAAGACAATGACCAACTGCGCGTTAAACCGGAATTAGATGCGACACCCCAAATTCTAGTTTCCCCATTTTGAGTATACCAGCGTTGGAGACTTCGGTCACTCACCACCCATCTTTGAGCGGATGATACGAAGAGAAAAGACAGTACCCAAATCCCATTGATTATATTAAACTACCTCAAATTCAGTTTGAATTGACACACCACTAGGAATCCACCGCAAGAATCTCGTTTATCAATAACAAAGAGGTTGCACTTTCCTTTCCGTAAGCGCAACCTCCAAGCATGCATATAACAAAAACAAAGATAATTGAAACTATGTTCTTCCTGACCTGCATCCGTTCAACCCCCACAAAGATACAACCCTTTGTTTAGAGTCTTCGTGACATTTCCATATGTGTCAATAGACATATACTTTTATTACAAATCTCTTTCATTTACAATTCAGATCTGTTAGTTGACGCTGAATCGCTAAAAGGTTACAATTTTATAACTAAAACTTCCCACACCTCAAAGGTGTGTTGAACCTTGAAAACTCAATAATGTAGGCAATTAAAAAGGCATGGAAGCCGCTTCTGTGGTATAATTGAATTGACGAGAAACAACCACACCCTAGGAGGATTCCCATGCCCA
>JAFXQK010000033.1 GCA_017527205.1 Lachnospiraceae bacterium
AAATTCAGTCCAGACAGTTTATCATGACTGAAATTCACTGTCTGAATGGCAATAATCAAAAACAGCCAGTTGCAAACCACTGTCTGTTCGCTCAAATTCAAATGCGGACAGTGAATTCCCTAATAATTTCACTGTCTGAATACCAAATTCGAAAACGGGACAGTTATAAGGGACACTTTACCTCCCACGAGGGCTCCGTCCCTTCCGGTGAGGTATTCTCCGACAAAATCCAAGTGTCCGAGTAGCAAAGTGGCAAGCTCTAAATAAATCGCGATTTATCCAAATGATAGGAACCCTACAACCCCCGATTTGTAAAACAAAAGACATCGGCAAACACCGATTTGTAAAACAAAAGACATCGACAAACTCCGATTTATAGAACAAAACAACCTACATCCTAATTTTGACTTCTAATCTTTTATATTCACAGCCACATAAATACATAAAGAGAGAGGTTTTACAGAATCCCTTCGCTTGTAATTTAATAATGAATATTATATAATTACAAAATAGTGAAATTTACTAAAGGAAATTTATAGGTACGAAGGAGAAGGTATGGAATTTCTGAGGATGTTGGAGGGGATTCGGACTCCCCTTGGAGAAGCGTTGTTTCTGATTTTGACCTATGGCGGTGAAGAGATTATGCTGCTGGGGCTGATCTGCGTATTGTATTGGTGCGTTGATAAAAGGACGGGTTATCGGATGATTTTTTGTTATCTTCCGTCCGCTTTGGCAATCAATATTTTGAAGCTGACCTGTCGCGTGGAGCGACCGTGGGTGCGGGATCCGAGCTTTACGATCGTAGAAAAGGCAAAGGCATCCGCCACGGGGTATTCCTTCCCGAGTGGTCACACGCAGAATGCTACGACGCTCTTTGGCACGCTTGCTTATGTCAGCAAAAAGACTTGGCAAAAGCTTCTGTTTTTGTTGATTATTCCGCTAGTTATGCTTTCGCGCATGTATTTGGGCGTACACACGCCTTCAGACGTGCTCACCAGCTTTGCCATCACGACCGTCATCGTCATCGGCATGAATCTTTTGGCAGATAAGCTGACTCTCACTCACAAACGTCGTCTGATCATTATGTGTGTCATACTTGTGATCGCCATGGCAACCTGCATTTACACCTATGTTCTCTACTCATCGGGCGTCATTGCATATAAGGATGCCTCCGACAGCTTTAAGGGCTGCGGTGCTGGCATGGCCATCGTGATCTGCTGGGTCATCGAAACCCGCTACATTAACTTCGACACGAAATGCTCCAGCATTTGGATGCAGCTGCTAAAGCTATTGATCGGTGTTGCCGGAGCGCTTCTGATCAAGGAAGGAATTAAATATTCCTTCAATGCCCTCTTTGGTCCAAGCTTTTTCACCGACGTCTTCCGCTATTTTCTTCTCATGACATGGGCGATGATCGGAATGCCACTGATAATTAAAAAGTTTTTCCAAAATGAAAATCGATAACCCCGAGATAGATCACTCGGGGTTTCGCGGCGCTCGTCGAATGTTTGCTCTTGCAAGCAAGGCAAACGCTCTCCTCACTACTTCGAGAGTATACTCGCGAACATTAGAAAAGCTCTTTGGTGATATCGAAACGTTAAACCAAAGAGCTATTATTTTCTAAGTTATAATGGATGATAAAAGTTAAACAACAAAAATTTCTCTGATCGTTTGTTTTGGCCTATGCCAAGGTGTCATCTGTTTCATTTTGTGAATCCGTTTCGATTCACGCTTTTCTCATAAGCTTCTCTGCAAATTCCTCTGCAGTCACCTTATAAGTGCCCTCCTGAATTCTCTTCTTGATGGGGGCCGTGAGATCCTCTCTAATGTCAGCGCAGGCAGCCACTGCTTCCATAGCCACTTGGTAATCCTTCATACGCAGTCCCATCGCTGCGATCTCTGATGCGATGTTACCAGCTAAATGTTTCGATCTGCCAATTCTTCCCGCTTTGAAAATCTCCGAAAAAGCCTCCGAGCTCATCTGAACCTCCTCCTTTCCTAATGTAATCGCTTCGCGATAGTTTGCTCCATTCCACTCGGCTCCATATCTGCGAAGAATATTTCGCTGCAAATACAGCATCGCAATATTCTTCGGTCACCTCGCTTCATTTCGCTTGATTGAATCGCTTCGCGATAATTTGCTCCATTCCACTCGGCTCCATTTCAGCGAAGAATATTTCGCTGCAAATACAGCATCGCAATATTCTTCGGTCGCCTCATTTCATTTCGCTGTTTCGAATCGCTTCGCGATAGTTTTCTGTATCGCTTCGCAACATTTTGCCATACCCCTATGGCACATAAAATCCCCTACGTCAAATGTATCGGTTCATTGCGGAAAAAAGTTTAGTCCAAAATTGAAAATTTTTTAACATTCTTGGAAACTAATCTTCCATATACTCCAAATAATCCATTTCTGACGCGAATAAGAGGTAAACTCCGTCCACGTATCCCATGTAACCGTTCGCTGTAACATATCCTTTCATAAATAGTACCTCCTTATCATTTCTCTTTCTTTCATGATAAGAAGGTACCATTTTTATAGTACGATATTATTCCCTCAAAGTAATTCGCATTTACTATTTTCCCCTCATCCACCCCTTTGGGGCACCTTCCCCCAGTGGGGGAAGGCTTTCTCAAGGGATATCGTTATAAATATTTACCAATTACTTCAAGGTTACCTTGTCAAGATGCCAAATCTCGTCCACGTACTCCTGGATGGTTCTGTCGGAGGTAAACTTTCCGGAGCAAGCAACGTTCAGGATCGCGCTCTTTGCCCAGCCGGCCTCGTCCATGTACTTCATCTCGATCTTCTTGTGCGCGGTTGCATAAGACTTGAAGTCCTTCAGGATAAAGTAGGTGTCAGCCTTCGCCGTACTCTGCGTGTTCAGCAGGGAATTATACAGCGGGCGGAACAGCTCGGGATCCTGAGGAGCATAGGTACCATTGATCAGCTGCATCAGAACCTTGCGAATGTCCGCGTCGTTGTTGAAGATCTCCATGGGATTATAACCGCCGAACTGCTCATAACGGATAACCTCATCGCTTGTCAGTCCGAAGATGACTGCGTTTTCAGCGCCAACCTCTTCCACGATCTCAACGTTTGCGCCGTCCATGGTTCCCAGCGTGATTGCTCCGTTCAGCATAAACTTCATGTTACCGGTACCGGAAGCCTCCTTACTTGCGGTGGAGATCTGCTCGGATACGTCTGCTGCCGCAAAAATCAGCTCTGCGTTGGAAACATTGTAGTTCTCAATGAAGACCACCTTGATCTTTCCTTCGATGGAGGGATCGTTGTTGATCACGTCAGCCACGGAGTTGATCAGCTTAATGGTCAGCTTTGCGTTGCGATAGCCTGCCGCCGCCTTTGCGCCAAAGATGAAGGTTCTGGGATAGAACTTCATCTCAGGATGCTCCTTCAGCTCATTGTAAAGGTACATTACGTGCAGAATGTTCAGGAGCTGTCTCTTGTACTCATGGAGACGCTTTACCTGTACGTCAAAGATGGATCTGGGATCCACTTCAATGTTATTGTGCTCTAAGATATACTGAGCAAGGCGTACCTTATTGTGGTACTTAATGTTCATGAACTCCTGCTGTGCCTTGTCATCATCCGCATATACCTTCAGGCGGCTGATCTGAGGCAGGTCAGTGATCCACTCACTACCAACGTGATCCGTTACCCACTGAGCGAGCAAAGGATTGCCGTGCAGAAGGAATCTTCTCTGGGTAATGCCGTTGGTCTTATTGTTGAAGCGCTCGGGAAACATCTCATAGAAGTCCTTGAGCTCCTGTTTCTTTAAGATCTCGGTGTGCAGTCTTGCCACACCGTTAACGGAATAGCCTGCAACGATGGCCATGTGTGCCATCTTCACCTGTCCATCATAAATGATGGCCATCTTGCGGATCTTATCCTGTACGTTGACGCCGGGCACGTTGCTGTACTTGTTCTCGATTTCAATGATGAAACGTCTGTTGATTTCTTCCACGATCTGGTATATGCGGGGAAGAAGTCTGGAGAACAGCTCAATGGGCCACTTCTCCAAAGCCTCCGACATGATGGTGTGGTTCGTGTACGCACAGGTCTTTGTGGTTACTTCCCACGCCTCGTCCCAGGTCAGATAATACTCGTCCATGAGGATTCTCATCAGCTCTGCGATGGCAACGGTCGGATGCGTATCATTGAGCTGGAAGGTAACCTTCTCATAGAACTTCTTGATGTCATCATGCTTTCTCATGTACTTCTCAATTGCTTCCTGCACGGATGCGGAGATGAAGAAGTACTGCTGCTTTAAGCGCAGCTCCTTACCTGCATAGTGGTTGTCATTGGGATAAAGCACCTCAACAATGTTTTTTGCAAGGTTTGCCTGCTCTACGGCCTTCTGATACTCACCCTTGTCGAAGGAATCCAGGGAGAAGCACTCTACGGGCTCAGCGTCCCAGATTCTTAAGGTGTTTACGATACCATTGCCATAGCCAACGATGGGCAGATCATAGGGAATCGCGCGTACGGACTGATAGCCCTCCTGATAGAAGACGTTTCTGCCGTTCTCATCCACGCGAACGTTCACGTAACCGCCAAATTTTACTTCCTTTGCATACTCAGGACGACGAAGCTCGAAGGGGTTGCCATCCTTCAGCCAATCGTCCGGGACCTCACGCTGATAGCCATCCTGGATCTTCTGCTTGAACATGCCATAGCGATAACGGATGCCACAGCCGTAAGCTGCGTAGCCAAGCGTCGCGAGGCTGTCCAAAAAGCATGCTGCAAGACGGCCAAGGCCGCCGTTACCAAGTGCTGCGTCGGGCTCCTGATCCTCGATGACGTTGAGGTCAAGACCCAGCTCCTCCAGGGCTTCCTTCACGTCCTGATAGCCCTTTAAGTTAATCATATTATTGCCCAAAGCCCGTCCCATCAGGAACTCCATGGACATATAATAAACCATCTTGGGGTCTTCCTTGTCGTAAGCCTTCTGGGTTTCCATCCAGTGCTCTACGATCTGGTCCTTTACTGCGTAGGACACTGCCTGGAAGATCTGCTGAGGCGTTGCTTCCTCAAGCTCCTTACGATACAGGGTCTTTACGTTGTAAAGAACACTCCGCTTAAACAATTCCTTGTCAAAGCTGAACTTCGGCTTGCTTGCCTTGGACTTTGTAGACGTAGTTGAACTTTTCAAATTCATTCTCCTTTCTTCCCCCGCAAAATCATCCCAACACAAAACATTATATCACAAGTTTTAAAACTATCCTACTATTTTATCCTACTATTTATGGAAAAAGTAAACATAATGGCAATTTAAGCCTTCTCCACGCAGATCGTTACCTTCTCTCCATTCACGTCCCACTCACGGCTGACTGCAAAGGTCTTGTCGTAGGAAAGCTCATCAGCAAGAACCTTGCCGCAGACGGCTTCCTTATTCTTCTCAGCGACCTTGGCAAGGGTTTCATTTCCAAGAATGGAAACGCGGATGCGGTCCATCACCTCAAAGCCGGAATCCTTACGCATGTTCTGAATCTTACTGATCAGCTCGTTGGAGAAGCCCTCCTCGATCAGCTCCTGTGTCAGGTTTGCATCAAGGACAACGGTCATTCCGTTATCCTCCTGAGAAACATAGCCCTCCTTCTGGGACATGCTGATGAGCAGATCATCCTCCGTCAGCTCTACGGTTACGTCACCTACGGTGAAGGACAGTTTGCCGTTTGACTTCAGCTCATCCATGGCAGCGTTGCCATCGAGGGATGCCAGGTGCTTCTGGATGCCGCCAAGCTGCTTGCCATACTTAGGACCTACGGTACGAAGCTGAGGCTTAAAGGTGTAAGAAGTGAACTCGCGGACGTCGTCCGTATAAACAACTTCCTTTACGTTCAGCTCATCCTTAATGATATCGGTATAAAAGGCGTCTAATTTCACTCCTGCCTTCACGTACATTTTGCTGATCGGCTGACGATTCTTGAGCCCCGCGCTCTCTCTGCTTGCACGGCCCATGACAACGATCTTCAAAACCTCGTCCATGGACTCCTCAAGCTTCTTGTCGATCATGTCCGCATTCACCGTAGGGAAATCGCAAAGGTGAATGCTCTCAGGTGCGTTCGGATCAATGGAGCATACCATGTTACGATAGATGTCCTCGGTCATGAAAGGAATCATGGGAGCCGCCGCCTTACAGATGGTTACGAGAGCAGTGTACAGCGTCATGTAGGCATTCACCTTATCCTGCCCCATGCCCTTTGCCCAGAAACGTTCACGGCAACGGCGCACATACCAGTTGCTCAGGTCATCCACAAAGCCCTCCAGCGCTCTTGCCGCCTCGGGGATGCGGTAATTAGCAAGGTCTTCATCCACCTCACCCACGACGGAGTTCAGCTTCGACAGGATCCACTTGTCCATAACCGTGAGCTTATCATACTCCAAGGTATATTTTGTCGCGTCAAAGTTATCAATATTCGCATACAGGACAAAGAATGCATAGGTATTCCAAAGCGTACCCATGAACTTTCTCTGTCCTTCCTGAACGGCCTTGCCATGGAAGCGATTCGGCAGCCAGGGTGCGGAATTGATATAGAAATACCAGCGGATTGCGTCGGCGCCGTAGGTCTGAAGCGCGTCGAAGGGATCTACGGCATTTCCCTTACTCTTACTCATCTTCTGGCCATTCTCATCCTGTACGTGACCAAGCACGATGACATTCTCATACGGTGCCTTGTTAAACAGAAGCGTGGACTCTGCCAGCAGGGAGTGGAACCATCCTCTGGTCTGGTCAACGGCCTCGGAAATGAACTGTGCCGGGAACTGCTGCTCAAAGAGCTCCTTGTTTTCAAAAGGATAATGATGCTGTGCAAACGGCATGGCACCGGAATCAAACCAGCAGTCCAAAACCTCGGGCACGCGCTTCATAACGCCGCCGCAATCAGGGCACTTTAAGGTGATCTCGTCGATGTAAGGTCTGTGGAATTCCACGGTCTTGGCTGCCTCATTGCCGCTCAAATCATAGAGCTCCTGTCTGCTGCCAACGCAAACGCGCTTGCCGCAGCTACACTCCCAGATATTGAGAGGCGTACCCCAATAACGGTTACGGGAGATTGCCCAGTCCTGAATGTTCTCCAGCCAGTTGCCAAAACGGCCCTTGCCGATGGACTCAGGGATCCAGTTGATCGTATTGTTATTGCGGATCAGGTCGTCCTTTACCGCAGTTTCCTTGATATACCAGGATTCACGCGCATAGTAAATCAGCGGCGTATCACATCTCCAGCAGAAAGGATAGTCATGCTCAAACTTCGGTGCATCAAAGAGCTTGCCCTCTGCATCCAGATCCTTTAACACTTCAGGGTCTGCCTTCTTTACAAAGAGACCTGCATAAGGCGTCTCCTCCGTCATCTCACCCTTGCCGTTTACAAACTGTACAAAGGGCAGGTCATAGTTCTTGCCGACGCGGGAGTCGTCCTCACCAAAGGCAGGCGCGATGTGTACAATGCCCGTACCGTCGCCCATGGTGACATAGTTATCACAGGTCACGAAATGTGCCTTCTTATTCTGCTTCTTTGCCGCCTCGCCGGCACATGCAAAGAGAGGCTCGTACTCCTTATACTCAAGCTCCTTGCCGACATAGGTCTCCAGGATCTCGTAAGCAGGCTGATCCTCCGTTGCAAGCTTGCCAAGAACGGTATCCAAAAGCGCCTTAGCCATGTAATAGGTTCTGCCGTCAGCAGCCTTTACCTTGCAATAAGCCTCATCAGGATTTACGCAGAGCGCCAGGTTCGAGGGCAGGGTCCACGGCGTGGTCGTCCATGCCAGGAAATAGGCATCCTCGCCTACCACCTTAAAGCGTACGATCGCAGAGCGCTCCTTTACGTTCTTATAACCCTGTGCCACCTCCTGTGCGGACAGAGGGGTTCCGCAGCGAGGGCAATAGGGAACAATCTTAAAGCCCTTGTACAAAAGGCCCTTGTCCCAGATCGTCTTCAGCGCCCACCACTCGGACTCAATAAAGTCATCATGATAGGTAACATAAGGGTTATCCATGTCAGCCCAGAAACCGACGGTACCTGAGAAATCCTCCCACATACCCTTATATTTCCAAACGCTCTCCTTACACTTCTTGATGAAGGGCTCCAGACCATAAGCCTCGATCTGATCCTTTCCATCCAATCCAAGCAGCTTTTCTACCTCGATTTCTACGGGAAGACCATGCGTGTCCCATCCAGCCTTTCTGGGCACCATATAGCCCTTCATGGTACGGTATCTGGGAATCATGTCCTTGATGACACGGGTCAGCACGTGCCCGATATGGGGCTTGCCATTAGCGGTTGGCGGTCCGTCATAAAAGGTATAGGTCTCGCCTTTCTTACGCTGTTCCATGCTCTTTTTGAAGATGTCCTCATCCTTCCAGAACTGCTCTACCGCCTTCTCGCGGTCAACAAAGTTCAGGTTCTTGTCCACTGCCTTGTACAACATAAGCGTTCTCCTTTCTGAATTTAAATCGCTTCGCGATATTTGTTTAAAATATAAAGGCCCCGTCCATAATAGGACGAGGCCATTCTCGCTGTACCACCTATTACAACATACGCCGGCACTTCCTGCCCCTTCGCGTCATCTGCGCGACCCGGGCGCCCTTTTCTTACGAAGCGGGCTCAAAGCCAGGATATGGTTCCCCGTAACGGAGGGTCAACGTCTGAAATTACTAGTGCGCCAAATTCATAGAATTATCATGCCACCATGTTCATCTCAGCGGCTCGGAAGTGATCTTCCCCCCTCTTTACTCGTACCGGTTTCCCACCATCCCCGGCTCTCTGAACCTTTCCATCAGGGCTACTGTCTTCGTCAACGCCTTTTACTGTTTGCAATATTATAAGCCATGCGATCTCGAAAGTCAACCCCCTATTTGGTTCAGCGTGCTCTGCGCAGCAAAAGTCACGTGTTTAAAGGGATCCGCCGTCCTTTCCCTGAAAGGTTTCTGGAAGAAACACGTAAAATTCCGTCTCCGGCTGCTTCGGATCCGTTCTGACAAAAATGTCCCCCTCCAGCCTTCTGGCAATTTCACGAGCCTCGAAAAGCCCAATTCCGCTTCCCTCAACGTCCTTGGCATTGGAGCCTCTCCAAAAGCTGTGAAAGACATAGGGGAGCTCTGATTCGTTCAAGACTTCCCCTCTGTTCTTTACGGAAAAATGATATCCATCCGCATCCTTACCCATTGTCACGTGAATTCCCTGGCCGTTACCATACTTGATCGCATTTTCCATGAGCTGGGAAAGAATCCTGCAAATACCATCCTTATCGCTCTTGATCATGGCATTATGGCTGAGCTCACAGGCATAGGGAATTCTTAGCAGTTCCAGTCTTCTGCCGTACTCCTCGTCAAGAAATTCCTTCAATTCGCCAAGATAAAAGCTTCTGACATTCGGTTCAAAATCCACGACCCCGCTCGAAGCCTTATCAATGAGCTTTTTCACCAGCTCCGTCACGTCGTCGGCATTTTTTTTGATCTTTCCCGCGACCTCGCCATCACTGGGGTTTGCCTTTCCATCCGGCTGATAAAGTCCGGATTCAATGGCATCTGCATAGAGCTTTATGTTAGCGACCGGCGTTTTGATGCCATGAGCGATCGTGGTGACTATGGTGAGATGCTCCCGGCTCAGCTCCCTGATCCTTCTGCGGTCGTTCGTCATCTTATCGTTTAACATGTTGATGCCCCAGATAAAGCTTCCAAAAAGGCGGTTTCGCGTCTCCGGCAGCTTCTCGGAAATCTGATTTTTCGAAAGCCTCTCCGGATAATCCGCGAGCTTTCCAAAGGGTCTTAGCACTTTCACGTGGACGTAAAAAACGACGCCAATGGCAAGAAAGAAGGCCACGACAAGCGCCGCGTTCAGAAGGAAAAGATAGCCTGCGATCCCCTCCGCATAGTCAAATGCCATAAATCCGATGACTGCGCCGTCCTGATAAAGTGCCCAAAGCCTCGTATTCGTGCCTTCCTGATTGATCAGGGCAACGCCTTCCTTCCCTGTGCTTGCAGGGAGAAAATAGACCTTCCTCGGGAGCGCATGATCTCCATACTCCCTTTCCCATTCCTGTTTCTTTGATGCATGGTAGGTTTGGATGACCTCACTTATGCCAAACGCCTTGTCACCCGCATCGGTGCCTGCCCTGGCATTCACCAGCTCCTGCACCTCATGAAATGCGCGATTCATCAACAGATTGGACGCGTTTTCATTTTTTCGCCGTAGCACTTCCAAAAAAATATTTGCCGATACGATCAGTATCACAAAAAGAAGCACGATGACGATATAAAGATTTTTCAATCTTTTCATGTGTCAGTGCCTCCAAATTTATAACCAACCCTCCAAACCGTCTGGATGAGCTTCGGATTCTTGGGATCCTCCTCCAGCTTTTCCCTAAGCCACCTGATATGAACGTTCAGGCTGCCGACCTCACTAAAGCAGTCGGCTCCCCAAACCTCGTCAAACAGCTTTTCTTTCCGAAGAATTTGTTCAGGGTTGCGCATCATGTATTCCAAAAGATCAAATTCCTTCCCCGTGACGTCAATGGCCTTCTCGTCCTTATAGACCATCCTCGTCGTGACGTCCATGGTAATGTTGCCATAGGTAAGGAGCTGCCGCTCTCTTGCCAGGTCATAGGAACGTCGCATCAATGCCTTGATCTTCAGTCCAAGAACCTGAATGGAAAATGGTTTTTCGATATAATCATCCGCTCCCACCTGCAGACCCAAGATCTTACTTTGGTCATCCGTGCGGGCACTCATCATCAGAACGGGAAGCTTTTGCGTCCTCCGAATGTCCTGAAGGGCTGCATACCCGTCCATTCCCGGAAGCATGACGTCAAGAAGCAGCATTTTATATGCCGCCTCCTTCATGTGCTCCAGCCCCTCCTCCGCGCTTTTCTCCCAATCGACGGTATAGCCTTCTCTTCTCAGGAAATCGGAAATGAGCTTTCCCAATTCTTCATTATCTTCAATCACAAGAATATCCTTCATGCCTCGCCCCCGCTAAACGCAGCCACTTGCCACCATGTCTAATATACCACGTAAATTGACTATGTGTAAATGCTTTCCACGGGCCCGGGGTTATCTGCCATAATTTCCGACGTCAAGATATCTTGGAACGTCCTCGGCGCAGCCACCCTTTGTGAATGCCACGTGGATCCCGCCGGTCGCATAGTCTACGATCACCGTGTGCACCGTGCTATAATTATGAACGTTGATGACCTCATACTGATCTACGATCTCATGCGCCAGGATGCCTTTTAAGTCCGCCAGCGAAAATTGATCCTTCTCCTTGACATAAGCCTTATATTTCATCCATCGGTTCACGTTCGCCGGTTCTCCGCTAAAGCCATCCTGATTCCCTTTCGTGGCAAAGGAGTTCACGATGCAAAAGCTGTCAGGGCAGTCCCAGGAAAGGCCCTCCATCAGCTCGGAGTCCGGACTTCTGAGCACCGATTTCGCATGCCCCGTCATAGCCACCTCCGCCGTCGCATTCTCACAGCAAAACGCATCCTTTTCATCCGTCAGAAAAAGATTGTTACACCAGGTAAAATCTCCGCTCTCACCCACCAGAAATTCTCCCGCCTCCCTGGCAGTGTCAAAATGCTCCAGTGCATACCTCGCCTCGAAGGTGTAACACTTTTTCCCTTCACTGACAAAGGGCGAGTGGTACTTGGAGCCCACGTCTAAAATTCCGAGCATCACGCCGTCATCATTGACCGCCGTGATCACGTCAAGCATGCCCAGCATGCTGATCATTGTCATGGAGCTTTCCCCGTTTTTCAAGTGCGTGACGGCATGACACTCCGTCATCTGGTCTGCGCTCCCGATATACCATTCCAGATTACGCAGGGACATCCTCTCTCCCGTGTCCGTTTTGGAACCCCAAAGGGAAAGTGCGCTACAGGCAGTGGGCCGCAGACCGTCCGGAATGAGCTGCATGGTCAAAACCTCAACATAGCTGAGCTTTCCGTTCTCGGCATAGCCCTCTTCCCCCTTCGAGAGTGCCCTGGCAAAACTCTCCACTTCCTCCCGGTACTCCTCCGGGATGGCAGCCTCAAGAGTCATGATCCGTTTTTCCAGGCTGTCATAATTGACGTCCCTTCCATCAAATGCAACCCTGATATTCTCAAAGAGATAGGGTTCCATGGCCTGGGCGTAGTCTGGCCTTGCCTTCTCCAGTGCCTCCGCATAGGCTGCTCCCACCTGTTTCGGCGTTCCCTTTTCATAATCCAGCGTCACGTCATAATAGGTGTCATGCTCTTCAATGACGCAAAGTCCGTTCTCTGAGGACACTCTTGCGATCACGGCCTCCTTCTCGCTCTCGTTTGTATAACGAACCTCCCTCTCCACGTTATAGGAGCCAACCTTTTTCATGCCACCGGGATTCGTCAAGGGCTCCTTTTCCTTCGCGCAGCCGCCGACCGCCATTGCCATGATCAGCGCCAGCCCCCACATAGCTGCAGCCTTTCCAACGTCTTTTTTTCTCATCCTTTTTTTGCTCCTTATTCTTCCCTTACCTTCCAGATCGCAATCCCGCCTATGGGCTTCAATGAGATCCACAGCACGATGCTGACGAGTACCACCAGCCCTGACGACAACAGAATAATGCACTTTGTGGATGGGGAAACCAGCAGAAAGCTGCTGACCATAAGAACCCCCTTCCCCAGTTCATGAAAGAGAAATTTCGTAAAGGTAAATGATAACAGCACCGCGAGCACAACGGAGATCAGTACCAGCGTCATGATTCGGAAATACTGCCATTTCCTGATCTCTTTTTTGTCGATTCCAAGGCTCTTTAGCATGGCAATGTCAGCGGTCTCCTCCTCGATAAAGATCTGCTGGTAAAGGAACGTCTCAGCAAGGATCGTAAGTGACACAATGATCCCGGTGACGACCGCAAGCATGTTCAGGATGCTTCCAAATTGATTCCCCATGTCAAACTCCATAAGCTGGTCGAAATCCCAGATCAGAATGTCTTCGTTTACCGCGCGCATTTTTTCAACATAGGCGCCATACTCCTCATCCGCGCAGTCAAGTCCCTCGTTAAAGAGCGTGAATTCTCCCGTCATCACCATGTGATCGTCCGGGTGATTTACGTAAATCTGAGGATGCGATCCCAAGCCATCGACATAGGCCGTCACAAGAAAGTCCCTGCGTCTCACTTCTTCGCCAAATCCATCCTCCTGATATGCGCGGTATTCCAAGGTGATCACGTCGCCCAGCTGGATATCATATTGATCCTTCATGGAATAGGTTAAGGCAACCTCATTATCAAGTTTTGGCGCCTTTCCGCCCTTCACGAACGTCATTCTGTCCATCTCGTAGTCGCCGTAATTGATCATGACGGCGATCCTCTGATCCCCATCTACCACAAAGCCGTCCTGGATGTCCATGATCTGGATGTTTAGCGGAATTCCATGCTCTTGATAATACTCCTCGTAGTATTGGAACGTGTTTCTGTAGCTCCCCGTCTTTTCGATGAGCTTGAGCCTTAAATTGTCATCAGGACGGATAAAGACCTCGCGGTCGGCAACCGCCCAATAGGTTCTGCGGTAATTGTCATTGATCAGAGTGTCTTTCAGCTGAAACACCATGAAAAGAATCAGAAGCCCCAGCGTATAGCTGATCACGATGTATAGGTATCGCTTCGTCTTCCGGATCACGTCCTCCAGTGCAAGAAAAAGGGATATCCCCATCTTCCTTCGCTTGTGCAGGAAAAGTCCCGGCACCTTGCTAAAGCGCTCTCCCCTGTTTTCCCCGTGAATGGCATCCATCACCGAAATCCGATTGATCTTCCTTAAGGCCAGGAGGGAAAAGGAGATCATGGTGAGGATAAAGAAAAGTGCCATGAAAATGCCAAGGAGCAGATAATGCAAATCATCCATGCAGATGGTATTAAAGATAAACCGTCCGATCATCATCTTTCCGAGGGGAATTCCGGCAAAAAGACCTACCACGGATCCAAACATGGCAAACGCAACATATTTTACAATGAATAATGCCTTGTAGGAAAGGGAATCGACGCCAATGGCCTTCATGGTTCCGATCTCCTTTTCCTCGCGCTTGATTGTCGCGCGGAGGCTGAAACGGATGGACATAAAGATGATCAGGATCATGGCGATTCCCATAAGCATCATAAAGATACTGATGATCAGCGTAACTGCCGCTTCATCGGTCGCCGTGTTCGACTTTCCTTCCGTCATGTTGTCGATACTGCTTTCGATAGCCCCCTCCGTGCTCAGCGCCACCAGCTCGTCTTCTAAGCTTTTGATCAGGTTCGCCCGTTTCATGCTGCTCAGCTTCTGGTCCTTCAGGTTGAACTCATAGAGATCATAGATACAGCCGGATTCCTGAAGGATCGCCTCGAAATCATGATCGGAAAAGAGGATCTTACTCATGTCCACCGCGCTCGGATCCTTGAAAATCTCTGCGACCAGGAACTCATATCGATTTCCCATGTCCGTCGTAAGGTAAAATCTGCTTCCCACCTTCGCCTTCGCATTTTCTGCCATCACCTGCGGAATTGCAACACATCCGTCGCTCAGCGTAAAGCTTTGATCGTCCAGGTTTCGCGGAACGTTTCGGGTCTGATTCACCTTTGCAACCAGAAAATGTCCCTCATAAAGCCCCGTGACGCGTCTGCGATCCACGCCCTCGAACTCCAGTCTTGCATTTCTCAGATTCACGCAGTCGGAAATAGAAATCTCGTCCGCATTAGCGTACTTCACCATGGTCTGTTCGATCAGCCTTCGCTGCTCCTCCTCGCCGGAAAGGCTTTTCCCGACAAGGAAGAGGCCGTCCGTCGTCTTGCAGACGTCATAGGTCCTGTCAATACCGATAAAAAAGGTATAGATGAAACCCGTACTCATGATGATCACCGTTGCGGCGACCACCATGAAAATGCACAGCACGATATTCAGTCCCATCTTATCCCGAAGATCTTTCCTTAACATTCGCAGATACATATTACCAACCTAACCCTTCCAGCCACACTCTTAGCTTCCGTTCGCGAAGCATGAGGCGCTCGCGGTTTTCCAGCTTCCTGCCTTCCGCCTTCTTATCGCCGTCTTGACCCCTTTCCTCTTGGCCGATCTTTCCCAGCACCAGCTCTCCCTGGATGTTACCGTCGATCAGATAAATGATTCTGTCCGAAAGAGCCGCAACCTTCTCACTGTGAGTTACCATCAGGATTGTCGTGCCAGCCTCGTTCGCCTTGATCATTTCGTCCAAAACCTCCATGGATGCCTTGGAATTCAAGGCTCCCGTAGGTTCATCCGCAAAGAGCACCTTCGGGCTGTTGATCAGCGCCCGTGCAAGGCAGGCCCTCTGGAGCTGCCCGCCGGAGACCTCCGTGATCTCCCTGTTCGCCGTCTCCACGATTCCCAGCCTTCGAAGCAGCTCCTCCGCTCTTTGGTTTACCTCCGCGCGGGTCTTTAATTTCGCCTGATAACCGGGAAGTACCACATTATCCATAATGCAAAGCTTCTTCATCATGTACATCTGTTGGAAAATAAATCCCATCTTTAAAAGCCGAAGCTTCGTAAGCTCCTTTTCACTCATTTTCGAGAGATCTTCTCCGTCAAAGATCACGTTTCCAGCGGTCATGCCGTCCATTCCGCTGATCGTGTAAAGAAGGGTCGATTTACCGGACCCGCTCGGCCCCATGATGCTGACAAATTCCCCTTCCTCCACCTTCAGGTTAATGTTTTGAAGCACGTTATTACTATACCCCTCTACAATATAGGTCTTACATAAATCCTGCGTTTCCAAACAAACTGCCGCCATTTATTTCGTCTCCTTTATTCAATCACTTCGCGATATGGCCATACATGCTCTGTCCCCGTTTATGCAATAAGAATTCTGCCACAAACTCATCGTCATAATTTTATTGGGGGACGTCTCTACGTTTCGCATTTCTGCGGTATTTTAAAACCAAGACAACCTGCGCGCCAACAAAAATCAAGTATATGATCAGCCATACCGTATCATGGATCAAGCCTTTTTGAGAAACCTGCTTCTCCGGTTTTTCAGGACGATAAGAAATCAGGATCTCGTCACCCTCCGAATACTTTTGATTGCCTGAGAGCTCTATGACGCTTTGCACCTTTGTATCACCCACTTGATATTGAATGTTTAACTTCGTCTGCTGACTGCTGGTCTGCTTTCTGCTACCCGTTTTCACCCTCTGGTGATGAACCTCCGTGATCGTTGCCAGCACCTTGGTCCCCTTTACGTAGCCTACAAGATTCCAGGCATATACCGCAAGCATTGCAGCGCCGATCACTCCCAGAATACCAAAGTAAATTGCCAAATACGGAATCTTTTTCTTCATCCTTTTTGCTCCTGTCTTTCCTCAAATACAAACCGTCCCTCCAGGTTACAATCAGAGCATAACATGGCAATTCTTAAAAAATCTTTAATAGTTCATGGCTTTTCCATCAAGGTGCATAGTTTTCAGGTTTTTCCACATAATAGGAAGGAACTTGAAAAATCACGCGAACGAACGGTGAAATTGGAGGATAAGCATGAAAGCAACAGGAATTGTCAGAAGAATAGATGATCTTGGAAGAATCGTGATCCCGAAGGAGATCCGAAGAACGCTCCACATCAGGGAATCCGATGCGCTGGAAATTTTTACGGACAGGGAGGGGCAGATCATCCTAAAGAAATACTCCCCCATCGGTGAGATGACGACATTTGCCAAGCAATACGCAGAAAGTCTTGCACAGGTTTCCGGCCACGCAGCGCTCATTACGGACAGGGATCAGTTCATAGCGACTGCCGGGGGATATCGACACCTGATGGGAAAATCCGTCAGCCATCAGCTGGAGGAAAAGATTGGGAAGCGCGAAACTGTCATGGCGTCCAAAGGAGATCGAAGCTTTATTCCCGTAAGCGAGGATGGCGGCGAAATCTTTATTCACCAAATGATCGCGCCCATCATCTGTGAAGGGGATATCATTGGAAGTGTCGTGCTTTTAGAGGACAACAATAAAAACAAGATGGGCGAGGTGGAACAAAAGCTTGTCCTTTCCGCAGCGGGCTTCCTTGGAAGGCAGATGGAGCAATAGGCTCCATCTGTATCCAGCTTTATAAAGAATGCAAACCTTATAAAACAAAAAGCAATAAAAAATGGCAATCCCATAAAATGAAAACATCAATTTTAAAATATTGATTGACAAACGCCTAAAATTTCATATAATAAACATCTGTAGTCTTGGTCAGTTCGTAACCTTCCTGACCTAAAATAAAACTAAAGGCGAGAGTTCGAAACCTTCCTCTCGTAAAACAAAACTAAAGGAGAAAAACAAATGAACAAGAAAGTCTTATTTATCACTCAGGCAGGGCTCATCGCTGCCCTGTATGTCGTACTCACCCTTTTGGCAAATGCCTTGGGTCTGGCGAATTACGCCATTCAGATCCGCTTCTCGGAAGCACTCACCATCCTTCCCTTTTTTACGCCGGCTGCAATTCCAGGACTCCTGATTGGATGCATTCTTTCCAATTGGCTGACCGATTGTATCATCTGGGACATTATCTTTGGAAGCCTTGCAACGCTCCTTGGTGCGATCGGGACCTATCTGATCGCTCACAGTAAGCCCAAGAATGCCAAGTCCTCCCTGGTTCGCGAGCTTTGCTGCACGCTCCCTCCCATCCTGTCCAACACCATTATCGTTCCGTTCATCCTGGCCTATGCCTATCATTTTGAAGGCGGCGTTCCGTTCTTTATGCTGACGGTCTGCATCGGCGAAGTGATCTCCTGCGGCATTTTGGGATTCCTCTTGATGCAAACGCTGAAGAAATACCGCAATCAGATTTTCCGGATGAACTAAAACGAGGACACATAAAAAATCAAGTTTAATGGCTTTGCACACAAGAAGCGGAGGCCCCAAAAGAGCCTCCGCTTCGTCATGCATGATTTGTACCCTTAAGAAATGTTTCGAGCCCCAAAGAATCAGAACAGATTCTTAAGGGATCCGGCGATGTCGCCAAGCTTATCCATGGAAACCTTCGCCTTAACGCCGTCTACGACCTTTTTGATCATATCATCCGGAAGATCTACGCCAATCACGGATTCCACTGCCTTCACGGGATCCTTCTTAAACTGATCCATCAGCTTTTCATCCTTAGTGACCTTCTCAACAACCTTTGTGATTTCAGACTTAATGTCCACCATGACGTTTTTCCTCCTAACAAATACTTCACCTTTTTGACACCCGCTCTAATAAGCTTTCTGCCTAGCGGATCGCGCTTACTCAGCCTTTACGGTAGGCGCATCTACTACGTTCTTCTTCACGGACTCAATACCGTTCTCACAGCTCTTTTTAGCCTTATAGCCTTCGCCGGTAGCGATGATCTGACCATTGGCAGCCTTCAGGCGGAAGCGATACTCACCGGCCTTATCCGTATAAATCTCGAACTTAGGATTCTTCTCCGTAGCATAGCCTTCTACGGTCTGATCTTCAATTGCAGCAACAGGTGCATTCTTGGTAACGCTGGCAATGCCATTCTTGCAGGCAGCTTCCGTCGTATAAACTTCAGAAGTAGCGATCACTTCGCCGTTTCCAGCCTTGAGATCAAACTTAATTCCAGACTTTGTTTCCTTAATGACAAACTTACCCATAACTCATACCCTCCTGCGTATTTTCGTTTTGTGCTTTGGTGTCAACACACCTTCCTTTTTTAGAATAGAACATTTTTCAGGAAAAATCAAGGAAAATACGCAAGAAAGCTGTTGCCGCCCTCTTCAAACCACTTGGCGGCATCGCTCATGCCTCGTTTATACAATTTGCCCGTGGACGGCTGGAAAATTACGACCTGAGATTCGTTGTAACCCGTGATCAAAACAGCTTCTTCCGTCCCAAGCAGCGCCATGACGGGGATGTCCCTGCTGACATAATATAAAACGGCCTCCAGACTTGTTTCTGACAGATCGAGAACCTCCGCATTCGTCAGGCTTTCCTTTAGAATCTGGGCAGGATATTTCCCCTGCGCCAAAAGGCTTGCACTGTCAACGGAAATGCCCTTCTGCCGCAGCATGACGTCGAGGCAGACCGCTTGGCTCTCTGCAGCGTCCTCCGTCTTTTCCGGCTCATGGATTGCCATAATTTGATTTCTGGATGACCGATCACCCTTTCGCCAAAGAACCTCTCCCGCCTCATTTAAAACGCTCCCGGAGATTTCATCCGCGCGATTTACGGCATTGCTGACGGAGACATAGCTTCCGTCCAGACCCTTCGGACCATTGACAAAGTAGCGCTTTACGGGTGACTTGGCATCCATCACAAGCTCGTCCACGCCCTCCTGAATGACCTCCTTGGGCGTCAGAAGCTGCACCTTCTTGGGATCGATCTTGCTCTTAACCTTAATCTGTACATAGGTTTCATAGGTATCAATTTCCACGATGGAAATCTGATTTTTTCCTGCCTTTACCTGTTGCGTCTTTGTTACCTGATCCTGCGTCGTCGCATGAAAGCTTCCGTCCTCGTTCCTGGTAACACGGTCCAAAATAATCTGATTTTCTTCGACCGTAACGTCCGTCACGTAGATCCCGTCCTGTGCGTATTTCTTGAGCATCGTGCCATCCGCCCTGACAATGCAAAGCTGATACATCGGGAAGAAGACCTGGCCCGTACCCGTTCTTGTAATCTGTTCCTGACATGCCGCGCCGTAAATGACATCCTGCCCCATAAAGCCAAGAACCCTCAGGGCATCGCCCGCCTCTCCCTTGATCGTGACCTCACCCTCCCCGGAAAGGTCACGAATCCGAATGGCGTTGGAATATCCCTTGTCAGATGGCTCCTGCCAAACCAAAATCTGGTTGTCCGCGGAGGCCTGCATGGAACCGTCCTCAAGTACGTCCAAAAGCTTTCGATAGGTTTTATTTTCCAAGTCCGCCTGATATACGGCATGCTCCAAATAGAGATAGAGATAATTTTCACCGCCCAGATAGAGCAGCTGCTCCAGCTGCGATTTTAGGTTGGAATAGGGCTTATCCCAAGGGATAAACGCAAGCTCGGAAATAGTATTGTAGGAAACGTCATAGCGGCAGACGCGAATGCCCGTCTTACCTTCCCTCTCGCCGCGATTCATATAACCATACACTGCAAAATAAACGTTTCCGTCCGGATCCACCCTCAAAATCTTGATGTCAGACTCATCCCGTTCTTCCCTCGCGTCCTCTTCGCCAAGCACATAAAAACTAAATAAAAGCGTCAGCTTTTGCGCCGATGGCTGATAGGCAAACAGCCTGTCCGCCTGCTGGAACGCTACCACGGAACCATCCTCATTCTCCATCATGTCGACGTTTTCATCGCCGATGCCCAAAATGATTTTATCTCCTCCAAGGAGCGCTTCCTCATCAGGAATCTGGGTCATGGTGCGCTCAAAATCCAGCAGATAGGTTCTGTCCGGGGAATATCGAATGCGGTAAAACTCCTGCAGCCTGTAATTCACGTCTCGCTCAGACCCCGCCGTGGAAACGCCATACTGCACGCGCACGGAGGCCGTCTGCCCATGGCTTTCCAGCAAGGTAAGGGTGGGCTTTCGTGTCTCGGTCACCTTAAGGTCACCCCAGGTAACCTGCTTAAAGCTACTGTGAATGTTGACCTTGTGGAAGGTTTTATTGGATTCCAGTCTGGAATTAGATTCCAGATATTTGGTCAGTGCCTTCGCCTCTTCCCTGTGGTACAGCGTCTCATGGAAGCTGCGTACAAAGGAAAGCTGTTCTCCGATAAGACTTTCCTCGTCCCAGATGGCCCGCGTGTAATAATATACCTCCTGCCAATCATCCAGGGTAAGCCCGATGGTAATGACATATTCCTGTCCCTTTTCAATCAAATCCTTGAGCGCCAGACGCGCCTGAATTGTCCCCTGATCCCGCTGATAATCCGTGATCTCCAGGTTTTCGATCAGGCGCGTGCCATCGCTGTTTCGAACCTGCGCCGTGATCTTCGTCACGCCTCGTCCATAGGTGAAAATGCGAAACTCCGTTGCGCGGTTTTCCCCTAAAATCGTGATGCCGTCGCGTTGCATTGCAGGATCCATTGGCACCACATAGCCGCACAGGGGATTGTATTCCTGGGTTCCCCAGAGCATGGTAATGACAGGCAGGGTCGCCCTTGCCATCTCCATGGTCATATTATCATGATCTTTGTTTAGCAGCTTGCCTGCGACCACCCAGGTAATGACAAAGGTGAGCACAAACACCGTGCATCTGATCAGAAATCTCTTCATAAAATCCGTTATCCTTTATAACATTCTTGCCTTGGCAACAGACGCTCCAGGGTAGGACGGATCTGTAAAAACTCCTCCATCTCGCGCAGTGCCTCATCCTGCCTGCCGCCTTTCATTTTCCGGTGCTTCACTGCCCGAAGCAGCAGGTTCTTGGGAGTATGCTCCATGTCGATAAATTCCAAAATCTGAACCTCATAGCCCTGCCGTTCCAGGATATCCGCGCGCACGGCATCCGTGATCAGCGCCGCCATCCGCTCCTTTAAAATGCCATATTTCAGAACGGGCTTTAGCATGTCATTTTTGATCTGACGGTTGAGCTCATGCTGGCAGCAGGGAACCGCCATAATGACCTTCGCTCCCCATTTGACGGCTTTCTCCAGGGCATAATCCGTTGCAAGGTCACAGGCATGCAGGGAAATGACGATGTCCGCCCCTTCGCCCTGATATGCACTGATGTCCCCCTGTTCAAAGCGCAGTCCCTCATAGCCAAGCTCCCTTGCCAGGGCATTGCAGTTTCGAATGACGTCCTCCTTTAAGTCAAGGCCGATCACGTTCAGGTTGCGTCCCTGTTTTACATGCAAAAAATAATAGGCGGCGAAGGTCAGATATGATTTCCCGCAGCCAAAATCCACCATTTGAATCGTCCGGTCCTTGGGAAGCTCTTCGAGTACGTCCTCGATAAACTCCAGATAGCGGTTAATCTGACGGAACTTGTCGTAGCGATTCTTCGTGATGCGTCCGTCAGGAGTCTGAACGCCAAGGCGCACCAGAAAATCCACCGGCTCCCCCTCGGGAAGAATGTACTGTTTCGTCCGATTATGACTTAAACCGGCGATATGATTGTCGGCAACCGCTGTCTTGCCTCTGGCTGTTTCGCCATTTTGTCCTGCCTGCGTGAACACGGCATTTGCCGCGCCGGGATTTCGCTTACGCGACTTGACCGTCATCTTCCCCTTCTTGCTGACGAGCACGGTTCCCTCCAGCGTCTTGCCGCGAAGCTCTCCCTGGCGGAAAAGCTCCGAAAGCTCCTGCCGGATGCGGCTGATCATGGCCTCCTTGTCATAGTTTTCATGGAAGACCTTCGTTCCCTGATAGCGTGTCTCCTGAAACTTCAACTCGTCACCAATGAGAACCGGACGAATTTTTGCCTTGGAAGCAACGGAAGGCTCCCTGGTATTGCTTAGGATGATCTGCTCTAAATCCTCATTCAATATGGTTTCCAAAATCCTTTGTAACTCTTCCATAGCTTTCCTGCTTTCTCTTTTGACGTCTGCGATATACCTCATTGCAGACAAGAACCTGTGCCAGTCCTTGTAAATATTCATTCGATGCGAGCTTCCCCAGGGGCTCTCCCGGGTTCTCCTTCGCCGCCTCGTCCTGCAAAAGAATACGAGATACGGCCTCACCCAAGTTTTGAAGGCTCAGGCGATCCGGATACTCATCATAGATCATGCTTCCCTCATAGTCCATTCGATCTAAGATTTCCTCCACCCTGTGCTGCCATTTTCCAAGCAGCGCGGGATAGGTGCGACGCAAATATTCAAAATCCTGCCATGCATTCTCCTCCGACTTTGTCTCCTGCCTTTTTAGACAAGGATAGTCCGGATATGCCATCTGCCCATTTAGACCGGGATAGTCCGGATATGCCATCTGCCCATTTAGGCCGGAATTCTCCGGATATGCCATAAAGTACGGCATGGGCGTACCCGTCGGAAGAAGATATTTTATTTGGGTCTGAAAGTCCATACGCAGTGCCTCATAAGTTATTTACCCATAACATATGACCACTGCGTATCTTTCGTGCCTGTCGCAGACCATGCCTGCGCTTCTTATGATATGTAATTATTCAGAACCATGCGAAAACGATGGCTCATATTACGTTATTTTAAGACCTCAATACGGGCGATGGCACGCTGAAGTGCCGTCTCTGCCCTCGCCAGATCCGTCTGCGAATCTCGATTTTCCAATCGCTCCCTTGCCCTCTGCAGGGCTGCCTCCGCACGATCCTCATCAATTTCATCCGGCCATTCGATGATCTCCGCAAGAATCGTAATCCTGTCCGGAAGAATCTCCGCAAACCCCGCATGCAGGGCCGCTTCCTTCACGCCCTCTGCCTCCGTAATCGTAAGGATGCCGGGGGCGACAATGACCGTCATGGGAATGTGCCCGGGAAGAACGCCGATCTGCCCTTCCGTCGTATTAAATTCCACCATCTCCACGTTCCCTTCGTAGAAAACTCTCTCCGGGGTCACGATGCGGAGCTGATACTCCTTATTTTCGTCACTCATAACCTAAGTCTCCTCACGTCTCGAAGCTTACATGCCAAGCCGGTTTCCTTCCTTTTGGAAAGGAATCATCCCCTGCTTTTCCGGCTTTTTTCTCGGATGGCGTTACTTCGCCTTTACCTTGGCCAGCACGTCGTCGATGGTTCCGACGTTCAGGAAATAGCTCTCAGGAATGTCATCATGCTTGCCTTCCAGAATCTCGCGGAAGCCGCGGATCGTCTCGGCAATCGGTACGTATTTACCATCCAGACCCGTGAACTGCGTTGCAACGAAGAACGGCTGAGAAAGGAATCTCTGTACCTTACGGGCACGGGATACCACCAGTCTGTCCGCCTCGGAAAGCTCATCCATGCCGAGGATGGCGATGATGTCCTGAAGCTCCTTATAGCGCTGCAAAATCTCCTGCACGCCACGCGCCGTCTTATAATGCTCCTCGCCAAGGATTCTGGGATCCAGAATGCGGGAGGTGGACTCCAAAGGATCTACGGCAGGATAAATACCGAGCTCCACGATGGAACGGGAAAGCACGGTCGTTGCATCCAAATGTGCGAACGTCGTTGCAGGTGCGGGGTCCGTAAGGTCATCCGCAGGCACGTAAACTGCCTGAACGGAGGTAATGGAACCATTCTTTGTCGAGGTAATGCGCTCCTGCAGCGCGCCCATCTCCGTCTGCAGCGTCGGCTGATAACCAACGGCGGAGGGCATACGGCCAAGAAGTGCCGACACCTCAGATCCTGCCTGCGTGAAACGGAAGATGTTATCAATAAACAGCAGCACGTCCTTACCACCCTTGTCACGGAAATACTCCGCCATGGTAAGTCCGGTCAGGCCTACTCTCATTCTTGCTCCGGGGGGCTCATTCATCTGCCCGAAGACCATCGTCGTCTTCTCGATAACGCCGGACTCGCTCATCTCATGATACAGGTCATTTCCTTCACGAGTACGCTCGCCTACGCCCGTAAATACGGAATATCCGCCGTGCTCCGTCGCAATGTTACGAATCAGCTCCTGTATCAGCACGGTCTTACCTACGCCGGCGCCGCCGAACAGACCAATCTTTCCGCCCTTCTGATAGGGGCAGAGAAGGTCAACGACCTTAATGCCGGTCTCCAGCAGCTCCGTCTCCGTGGACTGCTCTTCAAACGTCGGAGCGGGTCTGTGGATCGGCTCATAGGTGACGCCCGTAGGAGCGGGCTTATTGTCGATGGGCTGCCCAAGCACGTTAAAAATTCTGCCCAGGGTATTCTCTCCAACGGGTACGGAAATGGGTGCTCCCGTCGCGTTTGCCTCCATGCCCCTCTTTAAACCGTCCGTGGGTCCCATGGCGATACAACGCACCGTGTCGTCGCCCAGATGCTGGGAAACCTCTACCGTCAGTTCTCCGCCTTCCGTCAGCGGGATGCGAATTGCTTCATTGATTTCAGGCAGCTTCCCGCCATCGAACCGAATGTCCAAAACGGCGCCGATGACCTGCGTAATCGTTCCCTTATTCTCTCCTGCCATTTCTTTACCTCTTTCCATTTATTGAATTGCATTAGCTCCGGCAATAATCTCAGTCAACTCCTGCGTGATGGAGCCCTGTCTGGCTCTGTTGTAGAGAAGCTCTAAGTCATCAATCAGCTCTGCCGCATTGTTTGTCGCATTGTCCATGGCCTGCATTCTCGCTCCGTTCTCGCTGGCCAGCGCTTCCACAAGACCGCCGTAAATCAGGCTTGCAACGTACTTCGGAATAATCAGGTCTAAAGCTTCCTCATCTGCAGGCTCAAAGTTCATGGGTGCACCGTAGTCCACCGGCTTCTCTTCCTTCAAGGAGTCCTTCCTGTCCCGCTCTGCCGTGCTGTCTCCGTCATTTTCCCCGGGGCGATCCACGGGTAGGAGCTTAATCAGCGTCGGAATGTGGCTCACGGTATTCTTAAACGCCGTATACGCAAGATAGATCTCGCTGATTTCGCCCTCCTCAAAGGATTTCAAAAGGCGCTCCGTCAGGAACATGGCATCCGCATAGGCAGGTGCCTCCATGATTTCAGGAAGTTCTTCCTTGATTTCATAGCCGGCTCTGTGCAGAATCTCACGCCCCTTGTTACCAATGGCATAGATCAGCAGATCCTCCGGCTTCCAGGTCTCATGACGGGTGATCAGCTTGGCCACGTTATTGTTGTAGCCCCCTGCAAGTCCACGGTTGGAGGTCACCAAAATCACGGCCTTCTTCCCCGTCTCGCCGGACTTTAAGTACTTATGCTCCACCTCGCCGACCCTTGCCAGGATGCTGTTCATGGTGTCGTACATACACTGAAAATATGATTTTGAACGTTCCGCACCGGCCCTTGCCCTCTGCAGCTTTACCGTGGACACCAGCTTCATCGCCTTCGTGATCTGCTGGGTGCTCTGAATGCTGCTTCGCCGGCGCTTAATGTCACGCATCGAAGCCATTTTGCTTCTCCTTATTTTTTCTAACTCTTGCTAACTCGGGGGCTTGGCTCAGCCTCGAGTCTTTCCTTACTCGGTAGCCGGTGCGAGGAATACGGCCTTGAATTCCTCGATGGCCTTCTTTAGCTCTTCCTCCGTCGCATCGGAAATCACCTTTTCTGATGCGATATTATCAGGAATTGTGTGGTACTTGGTATCCAGGAACTCGAAGAATTCCTTCTCAAATCTCGTAATCTCAGCTACCGGAACATCCAGTAAATACTTATGCGTTACCGCATAAATGATAATTACCTGATATTCCACCGGCATGGGCTGGAACTGCGGCTGCTTCAATACTTCCCTGATGCGTTCGCCCTGTGCCAGCTTTTCCTTCGTGTCATCGTCCAGTTCCGAACCGAACTGTGCGAAGGATGCAAGCTCACGATACTGCGCCAGCTCCACACGAATGGGAGCGGCAATCTTCTTCATCGCCTTGATCTGCGCGGCGCCGCCCACGCGGGATACGGACAGACCGGCGTTTACTGCGGGTCTAAAGCCCGAATTAAACATCTCCGTCTCCAGATAGATCTGACCATCCGTGATGGAGATGACATTGGTCGGAATATATGCGGAAACGTCGCCTGCCTGCGTCTCAATGATGGGAAGGGCGGTGAGAGATCCTCCGCCATATTCCTCGTTCATTCTTGCAGCACGCTCAAGAAGTCTTGAGTGCAGATAGAACACGTCGCCGGGATATGCCTCACGTCCGGGTGGACGATGAAGCAGCAAGGACAGGGTACGGTATGCGGCAGCATGCTTACTTAAGTCATCATAGACAACCAGCACGTCCTCACCGTTCTCCATCCACTCCTCACCGATGGCACAGCCGGAGTAAGGAGCGATATACTGCAGGGGAGCAAGGTCACTCGCGGTGGAAACGACAACCGTCGTATAAGCCAGCGCGCCAAACTCCTCCAATGTTTTCACGATATTGGCAACGGTGGAAGCCTTCTGGCCAATGGCCACGTAGATACACTTCACGCCCTGCCCCTTTTGGTTAATAATGGTATCAATCGCGATCGCGGTCTTACCCGTCTGACGGTCACCGATGATCAGCTCACGCTGACCTCTTCCAATGGGAACCATGGAGTCGATGGCCTTAATGCCCGTCTGCAGCGGAGTATCTACGCTCTTACGGGTGATAACGCCGCTTGCCACGCGCTCAATCTTACGATACTTTGTCGTCTGGATGGGGCCTTTGCCGTCAATCGGCTGACCAAGTGCATTGACAACGCGTCCCATCAAAGCATTGCCGACGGGTACCTCAACCACGCGTCCCGTGGTCTTTACGATGTCTCCCTCTCCGAGATCCTTCGCACTGCCAAGAAGAACAACGCCGACGTTGTCCTCCTCGAGATTCAGTACCATGCCGTAAACGTCGCCGGGGAATTCCAAAAGCTCTCCCTGCATGGCGTTCTCCAGACCATGTACGCGGGCAATACCGTCTGCCACCTGGATGACCGTTCCTACGTCAGACACTTCCAGCTGGGACGAATATCTCTGAATCTGCTCCTTGATCACGGAGCTTATTTCTTCCGGTCTCAAATTCATGAATCTCACGCCTTTCCGTCAGCCAAGCCAACTAGCCCAGCTGAATCTGTAATAATTGCTTCGTTAAATCATCTAATTTGCGCTTCACACTGCTGTCCACGACCCTGTCGCCGATGCGGATCACCATGCCGCCGATCAGCTCGGGATCCACGGAATAATGCATTTCCAGCGATCTGTAAGGAGCCGTCTCAAGAATTCTCTTTTGTACCTGCTCCTTCTGTTCATCACTTAAGGGAATCGGCGTCGTAACATAGGTCACGCCGATCTTCTGCCATTCCTTCATCTTGTCGGAAACATATTCCATGATGTCGTGAATGTCCCGATATCTGTCCTTTTCCACGACAAGAACAAGAAACTCATAGAGTTCCGGACTCGTACGGCCCTGGAAGACCTTTTGTAAGATAGACAGCTTTTCCGTCTTTGCGATGCCAGGATGTATCATCAGATCGTCAAATTTCGGGTTCTCCTCAAGGAGCTTCACCAATCCCCGAAGCTCAGAATAAAATTCTTCACCGGAGCCGGCCTTCTCCTGATCCTTCTCCATGGCGACCTGAAAAAGCGCTTCTCCATAGGTTTTGGATACTAGCTTAGCCATGTGTTCTCACCCATTTCCTTTAAGGTCTCGTCAATCAGCTCATTTTGAACCGTGGTGTCAATGTTGGCAGATACCACCTTGCCGGCCATAACGGAGGCCACGGAAATAATCTCCTTTTTCACGTCATCAGACATCTTTTGTTTCTCCAGCATTGCCTCCGTGCGGGCACGCTCCAGAATTCTGGCAGCCTCCTCCTTCGCTTCCGCAATGATCATCGTCTGATTCGCAAGGCCCTTACTTCTCGCCTCACTCAGGATCACTTCCGCTTCCTTGTCAATGACCTTCAGCTTCCCCTCGTACTCCGCGCGAAGATTCTGTGCCTCCTCCATGTTGGTCTTGGCACTCTCAAGCTCTCCGCGGATCTTTTCCTTACGGTCATTTAGCATCTTGCGAGCCGGGTTGAACAGGAAGTAACTCATGATGGTGAAGAGGGCAAAGACGGCGATCAGGGTCAGAGTGGAATCTGCCAAAAGCTGCCAGTCGATGCCGAACATTCTTTCATAGCTCTCTCCTGCAGTTAATAGAATCATTTTTTAGGCTCCTTTCTAGTTTACGCCCCACAGAAGCGGCTTCAAGAAGAGCAACAGGAATGCGATCAAAAGTCCGTACAGACCGGTCGTCTCTGCTACGGCCTGGCCAAGAAGCATGGTAGAGGTAATGGCAGACTTTGCGCCGGGGTTGCGTCCTACGGCTGCTGCCGCATGACCTGCGGCAATACCCTGACCAACGCCGGGTCCGATACCTGCGATAACTGCAAGACCTGCACCGATGGCAGAACATCCCAAGATAAACTCTCTGTTAAATTCCATTTTGTTTTCCTCCTAAAAAATATTGTAATTAAGATAATATTGTACTTTTTTATTCTTCACCGCCAATGGCGTTGTTGACATAGGTCATGGTCAGCATACAGAACACATAGGTCTGAATGGCACCTGAGAACAGGTCGAAGTAGACGTGCAGCGCCGCGGGCCAGATGGTCGCGAACCATTTGAGCAGTCCGTACACCAGCGCCATCATGATCGTACCTGACAAAATGTTTGCAAACAAACGTAAGGACAGCGAAATCGGCACTGCCAATTCACTGATGACGTTGATCGGGAACCAGATCGGGCACCAGGGCGGAAGGGGCGAACACATGTCGGTCCAGATCTCCTTCGGCTTATGATACTTGAACTGATTGATGCGGACAAGCGTAAAGGTAATGACGCCCAGCGGGAATGTCACGCCATAATCCGCAGTCGGGGGACGCAGCCCCAAAAGTCCCGAGATATTACTAAACAGAATAAAGATAAAAATCGTGCCAATGTAATTCCGATACTTCGCGGCATTCTTTCCCATCGTGCCTTCCGCCATGCCGTCGAGCTTCTCCACGATCAGCTCAACCACGTTCTGGAACGCTCCAGGCACCTCCGCGCCCTTCTTGATGGCCTGCCCTGCAAAAATAGAGAACACAATCAGAATCAACATGACGAACAGGAGGCTTACGTGCGTTGTCGTGATCCATGCCTCATGTCCAAAAAAGGAATACTTTAGCACTCCATGAGCCATAACGTCGACGCTGCTTTCCGCCGCCAATAACATCACGTGCATTCCTCTGTCACCTCCTCGCTCACTTCAGGATCCGTCTCCTGAAACAGTTTATTACAAAATTTATGCGTCAACGGCTGTAAATACGCCGTCAGCTTCAAACTCATATATCCCCCAAAGGTCAGCAGGGGATTTAAGCCTTGAATCAGCGCCGTTCCCAGCAAAATGACTGCTGCCGCCAGATAGCGTACCAAATAGCCCTGATAAATCGCCTTCGATGCATTCTTTTCATCCAAGTCCAGTGCCCGATCCAGCGTCCGATACATGTGAAGCACGGCTAAGGCCGCCGCTGCGCTTCCAATCAAAAGGCTCACGGCTCTTGCAAGCCTCTCTCCCGGAAAAATGACCGAAACCACTTGAGAAAGAAGAAAAATGGCAAGGATGCCCAGTTCCATCTCAAGTACCGTTCTGTTTTTTCCCCTGAGCCTCTCCAGCAGGCTTATCTTTCCCTTCATGATCTGCAAAAATCCTCTTCGCCATGCGCCATACGTTCTGTCCGCCAGCGATAACGCCGACAAAAAACAGAACGATCGTGATCCACCCCGTCTCAAATTTCTGGTCCAGCCAAATGCCCACCACCGTCATCATGCCGATGGGAACCATCATGTTAAACCCGAACTGGGTGATCATCGTCAGTGCCCGAAACACACTTTTGTCATAGGGCTTATCATGCTTCATCCTCGCCCTCCATGAGTATTTTTGCGTACGCAAAAATCACCAAATAGCATTATACGTGATTTTACCGAAAATGTCTAGAAAAACAGATGGTAAACAGAAAAAATTTAGGGAAATTTTAGAGTTTCTTTTTTGTGTGGAAATTCTTTATGGTCTCGGCCGTCCTGTCAAATAATTCAAATGCTTGCGCAAGTATCTCACCGTCATTTAGCTTTGTCAATAATTTTGGGAGGGACAAATCCCTCCCATGTTGAGTGTTGATTCATTACGCTTTCCTGCCCTCAATGATGGCCATCAGCTCTGCGCATTTTCTTTCAGCGTCGGCAGCCCTTGCTTCCGCGATGTCTGCACGTTTCCTCAGTTCTTCGGTAACGGCATTCTCACAGGTACTGTTTTCCGCGTATTTTAGGAACTGTGTCAGTTCCTCCGGTATGCCCTCCTGCCGCCTGCCATCCGCCGATATTCGTGTTTTTCATACGGGGATAGACAACCGAAACGGTTAAAGAAAAGTCCCTGATATGTATCTTTAGCATATCAAGGACTTTGTTGTTTGTCAATGAGTTTTTACGCCTAATGCCATTGACGGCTTGCATGGGATGGCGTAAAATAGACTTAATTTACGAAAAGAGGAGGGAGGCATCCACATGAACGCAGAAGGTCTAAAGCTCTATCGGAAAAGAATTATCCCAGAGGAATGTAAGTACTTAAAGGATGACGTGATCGTGCGGTCGGATGATGAGGTGATCGTGACGACCTGGAACACCATCAATCCCAAGCTGGATTTTTCCCATGGCTGTTCCATCTACTACCTAAAGCAGGGCTTTAAGGTCAGCAAGTTCTATCGTCAGGATAACTCCGTGCTGTATTGGTATTGTGACATCGTGGATTATGCCTATGACGAGGCGGAGAATTCCCTGACTGTCACGGATCTATTGGCTGACGTCATCGTTTTTCCCGACGGTCAGGTAAGGGTTGTCGATCTGGACGAAATGGCAGATGCCCTGGAAAGAGGTCTGATCACGTCCGAGCTATTAACCGCAGGCCTTCACAGGCTCAACAATTTACTCGCCGTAATCTACCGCGATAAATTTGACAGGCTGCAAAGCCCCATTGAGCAACTGGGAATCTAAAAAAGACGGCACTCCGAAACCGATCGGGATGCCGTCTTTAATTTTGTTTAGTAAAATACGTGTCCGCCGATGCTGATACCGACTAGTCCCGGAATGGGTGTGCGGAAGAACACGCATACACCAACATTCGTCACGCCCAGCATGGCCTCATCCGCCGCCTGATAGCAGGCCGCCGTCGCCTTGTCTGAGGCAAGTGCAAGCTCAAATCGCCCGCTGGCGACAGGGGAAAACTGGCTCTTTTGATAAATGACGCCGGCCACGGTATCAGGGAATTTGCCGCTGAGCACGCGGTTGATCACGACGGATCCCACCGCAAGCTTTCCTTCATAGGGTTCGCCGCCCGCCTCACAGTAAATGATGTTGGCGAGAAGCTTTCTGTCGCTCTCAGAGAAGGATACCTCAGAGATGGATCGCCATTTTCCCTGCGCCGCCTCCCTCGAAATCCGAAGCTCCTCCTCGAGCTTTTTCTTCAAAACCTTTAAATCTTCCTCGTTCTTTTTCAGCTCCGCCTCATATTCCAATGCCTTCTTTTCCGCGTCACTGATCTGGTCGGAATAATCATCGATCTTCGTTACCAATTGATTGAGAATGCCGGAAATTCTCGCCTTTTCCGCCGTTGCCTCCGCATAAAGACCATCCAGCTCCAGCTTTTGCTCTTCCAGCTCTGCCTCAATGCGCTCCATCAAGGCATGATTCTCCTGAAGCTCCTCCAGCTGATCCTTGTCATAGGTCTCCACACGTTCAAACCAGGTCGCAAGATTTAAGAGACTGCCCATGCTCTGAGCCTTGAGCAGGGAAGCCCAGTAATCCGAAGAATTTCGCTCGTACATCTTTCGGACGCGGATTTCCATGTCTTCCTTTTGCTTTGCTTCCCGCGCGATGGCAGCCGCAAGCGCTGCCTGATTATCCTCAATCTCCTGACTTTTTACCTTGATCCGATCTTCCAAATCAACCATCCGATCTACTGCTGCCAGCATTTTTTCATTGGCATCCGCCATCTCATCCTGAAGGCTTCGCTTCTCACCCTTCATGTCTGAAATGTCTTCCTTCTGGTCGCCAAGCTTATTTTGAAGGTCTTTCTTTTCCTGTTCCTTTTCCTTGATCTGATCTCTGGTCGACTTTTCCGCAAGAACTTTTTGCATGCCAAAAGAAGAGGGCATTACCCCCAAAACCAGTCCCGCGATAAGAATTGCCACCAGTAATCTGACCTTTTTCATACTAAAGCTCCATATGTACCTGTCGGCCCGTGCGGCTATAGGGAATACAGGTCACTCCCGCCGCCTTGAACATCTTCTTGGCCGCTATGTTTGTAGGAATTCCTTTATATTTGTCACAATCGTAAACAACCGTCTTGATTCCCGCCTGAATGATGGCCTTCGCACACTCATTGCAGGGGAACAGACTGACATACAGCTTCGTCCCCTCCAGGGATCCGCCGCGATAATTCAGGATGGCATTGAGCTCCGCATGCGTAACGTAAACATACTTCGTATCCAGCGTCTCGCCCTCCCTCGCCCAGGGGAAATCCTCATCCGAGCAGCCACAGGGAAACCCATTGTACCCCATGGACAGAATCTTATTCTTGTCGCTGACGATACAGGCTCCTACCTGCGTATTGGGATCCTTCGAGCGCATGCCCGAAAGCTGCGCCACCCCCATAAAATACTCATCCCAACTAATATAATCCTTCCTCTTCCCCGTCATACTATCCCCTTCATCTCATATCTATATCGTACTAAAATAGCCCCGGGATTGCTACGTGCTTCGCACTCTCGCAATCCCGAACCCGAATTCGCATATCGGGTCGCAATGCGCCCCTTTTATGCTCATCGGGTTTAAGCGTCTCTCGTGCCAGCGCATGCCCGCCTGCAAGCAGTCGGCCTGCGTTGTCACGGAGACTGGGCTATTTTGTTCCGAAGATACGGTCTCCTGCGTCTCCAAGGCCGGGTACGATGTATCCGTGGTCGTTGAGCTTCTCGTCCAGCGCGCCAACGTAAAGATCTACGTCAGGATGCGCCTCCTGCATTCTCTTGATGCCCTCGGGAGCCGCGATGATGCACATGAAATGAATGCTCTTGCAGCCCTTGTCCTTCAACATCTGAATGGCTGCCACGGAGGATCCGCCCGTTGCAAGCATGGGATCAACGACAAAGACCTCTCTCTCCGCACAGTCTGCAGGCAGCTTACAATAATATTCCACGGGCTCAAGCGTTGCAGGATCTCTGTAAAGGCCGATGTGACCAATCTTTGCAGCCGGGATCAGGCTGAGCATGCCGTCTACCATGCCAAGACCCGCGCGCAAAATGGGGATGATGGCCATCTTCTTCCCCTTCAGTTCCTTTACCGTCGTCTTACAGATGGGCGTCTCAATCTCGACCTCATCCAGCTTTAAGTCACGAGTTGCCTCGTAGCAGATCAGCATGGCGATCTCACTGATCGTCTGTCTGAAATCCTTCGTACCCGTGTCGATTCTCCTAATAAGTCCAATCTTGTGCTGAATCAGTGGATGGTCCATAATCACAACCTTACCCATAATTTCGTATCCTCCTAACCTTTTCCTTTCCGTTTTTTCTCTTTCTTTTGTAAAGTTCTTATGCGGTAATAAAGTGAAGCACGCCAGGAGCCTTTACTCCTCAATCTGTGCAATCTTGCGGATTCTTCTCGCATGCTTTTCCTCGCCAGAAAAAGGCGTGTCCAGGAAGGTATCCACGATGTCCATGGCCAGGTTCGGACCAAGCATTCCACCGCCGAGCGCCAACATGTTTGCGTCATTATGCAGTCTCGTCATCTTTGCGGACAGCGTGTCGCTGCAAAGCGCACAACGAATTCCCTTTACCTTGTTTGCCGCAATGCTGATGCCGATTCCCGTGGTGCATACCACGATGCCTCTCTCACATTCCCCCGATGCAACGGCTCTTGCCGCAGCAACGCCAAAATCAGGATAATCCACGCTGGACTTGTCAAAGCATCCAAAATCCTTGACTTCAAATCCTCTCTCCTGAAGATGCTTTTGAATCAGCTCCTTCAAGTCATAACCGCCATGATCACTTCCGATTGCTATCATTGCTTTTGCCTCCCATGTTTTTCATTATTTTCTGCACGGCCCATGAGCCTTGCTAATTCACTCGAATCACCTGATGTCCGGCAGCCTTGAGGAGTCTGTTCATAATGGCCTGTCCAAGGCCTCCGTGGCCCTCATCCTCGCCGCCAAAGCTCTCTGAATAGATCTGCTCCACGTTCTCGTCGTCAAACTCCCTAAGGATCCCGTAAAGTCTTCTCGCAATGACCTCCTCATCCCTGCGGTCGCCAATGGTTTTAATGACGTCGCCCGCGTATCTGCCCGCGGTGTCCGATGCGGCGATGACACCAGTTTTCTTTCCGGCGCCTTTTGCCTCCTGAAGCTTTTCATTGACATAGGAAATGACCCTGTCATTCTCGCCCTGTACGATCACCAGGTTACCCTTCGGCGCATAGTGGCGATATTTCATGCCGGGGGCCCTGGGAGCCTGTCCGCTCGCCGTCGTAAACAGCGTTGCGTCATTCTCAACGCTTCCAAGCACTTCCTTAAGCATGTCGCTCGTGATGAAGCCGGGGCGCAAAATTTGCGGCGGATTCACCGTAAGATCCACGATGGTAGATTCCAGCCCAATGCCGACCTCTCCGCCGTCCAAAATCATTTCAATGCGGCCGTTCATGTCCTCCACGACATATTTTGCCGTGGTCGGGCTCGGCCTCCCCGACAGATTTGCGCTCGGTGCGGCCACAAAGCCTCCCGCGCATTCAATCATCCTCCTCGCGCCGGGATGGGACGGCAGCCGAACGGCAACCGTAGTAAGCCCTCCCGTCGTCTCCAAGGGAATCAATTCGCTCTTGGGAAGGATCATGGTAAGCGGCCCTGGCCAAAACGCTTCCGCAAGCTGCAAGGCTTCCTTCGGCACCTCCCTGGCCACCTTGTACAGATCCTCCGTCCGATAAATGTGCACGATCAGGGGATTGTCCGAGGGTCTACCCTTTGCCGCATAAATCTTGCGGGAGGAATCCGGGTTTAGGGCATCTCCGCCAAGCCCATACACGGTCTCCGTCGGAAATGCCACTAACCCGCCAGCCTTCAGTATTTCTCCTGCTTCCAGCAGCACCTCTTCGTCCTTATTCCCTTCCCCTAATCTGACGATTTTTGTATTCATGTGGTTCTTTTACGCCTTCTTTTTACACTGAAATCGTTTCCGAAAAGCCTTCTTTTGCATGTCAAGAAGGGCTTCACAGATTTTCGCAAACTATAGTATAACACAAACGTCAAATTTTGGCTACCTCTTTTGCTCCAGGAAGTCAACGACCCCCAAATACAGCGCCCAGGCAAGCTCCTCCTGATACGCTTCATCCCCCAGCTTCTTTGCTTCCTCCCAGTTAGACAAAAAGCCGCATTCCGCAATTACCACGGGCACGGCAGTCTTTTTCAGGAGAAAATAGCTGTCATTGTCCTTGATCTGCCTGTCATTGGAGGGGTCCACCTCACGCAGTCTCTCCTGCAGGGCACTCGCCAATGCCTGCCCCTCCTTGCTGGTACAGTAATAAAACACCTGCGCGCCATGGACGTATTCCTCCGGATAGCTGTTTTGATGAATGCTGATCACGGCAGCAGGTTTCGCCTCCTCCATGATCTGAATCCTTCGCTTTAGGTCCCTGACCTTCGCCTGTTCCTCTCCCTCTCCGCAGAGCGATTGGTCTTCCTCCCGCGTCAGAATGACCTCCGCGCCTGCCGCCTCAAGATCATCACGCAGCTTTTTTGCGATTGCAAGATTGACGTCCTTCTCCAAAAGCTGATTGATGCCGATTTTCCCCGGATCATAGCCGCCGTGCCCTGGATCAATGACAATGCGCGGCTTCTTCTCAAACCCGCTGATCAGCTTGCCCTCCCTCTCGATTCTGTGCTCCATCCTCTCTTCCTTTTGCTTTTCCTCAGAGCGTTCCTCTCCGGAAATATCAGCTTCCGCCTTCTCCTCCCGTCCCTCCGGTTTCCGTCCCTTTTGTCCAAAGGAGACGGCCGCAGCCAGCATCACAAGAAGCAGAACAATTACAATTTTTTCCAGCAATTTCGTCATTTTACGCCTCAACCAATGATCTTCTGCTTCATTTTTATTCCCAAAGGCTTATCCAAAGACATAATTCCGCACAAATTCTTAAGTTTTCTGAAAAAAGATTGCTTTTCCAACACATTAAGCGTATAATTTAGGATAAGATTTTATGCACGCATATTTCATACCAAAAGGAGGAAACAAAAATGAAATTGTTAAAGCGCTTGTTTTTAACGGCCTTAGCCATTGCCGCACTGGCATTTGTGCCTCAGGCCAACACCCTGACTGCCAAGGCAGCCGCCACCACCTTCACCGTGAAGTATGTTCCCGAGAACAGTGAATGGCGTGTACAGCCCCTGAGCAGCTGGGATGCAACAAAGGGACATGGTGATCTCGGTTATCTCTACACGAATGTAAAGGACGGCGACGTCATCGTTGTTGTAGGCGATTCCTCTTCACCCGCATTAAAGCTCAGCATTGGTGCCAAGATTTCCAACGTAACCATTTACGGCGTAACAAATGGCGTTACCTACGAAACTGGTTCTGAAGTAACGGACGTTTACGTACTGAAGGGAAGTATCGCTACCCTGGACGGCTATTGCAAGAACGTTCACGTATATGACGACAGCAGCTGTAACGTATTTAAGGATGCTGATCTGGTTCAGGCCTGCAAGGAATCCACGATGACCATGAACATCTCCGCAGTTGGTAAGGTTGGTCATTATCAGACCGTTGACAATGGCACGGTTTTGAAGGACTACTACAACATAGCAACCAACACCCTGCGCGTTGAAAAGGGTGAGTTAAAGACGGACGCTGCCAATTATTCCCTGACCGCTACCGCGACCGGAACCACCACTCCTTCTAAGACCTCTACGGGAACCGCTACTGGTACAACCAATAATGGCGCAACCGTTTCCCCTAAGACCGGAGAAAGCAGCTACGCCATCTTGTTATTCGCAGGTGCTATTTTCTGTTTCGCAGGTGCTTTTGTTACCAGAAAGAAAATCGCCAGATAATCTTGAAGTTACATTTGCTTAAACGCACTGAGCAACGTCCAGATCTCTTGTGTACCGTAGCCAAGTCTCCAAGCGGCAACGCCCGCAAGTCCTTTGGCACTCATGACGTTTAACTTCATACTGATGGAATCCAGGTCCTCCAGCCAAACCTTATAGGTTTTCCCGTTGGAGGACCATTCTGCGTAATTCTGACAGGTCCCTTCATCCCAAACGGGCGTCACCTTCATTCTCTTGATAAAGTCTGCCTGATTCACCAGCGTCAAATATTCATCCGTCACTTCCGTGCCATCCAGCTTCCAGAGGATCGTGTAAAACGGTACGGCATTGATCAGCTTCTCAGCGGGAACGTTCTCGAGCGTCTTTGTAATGCCATCCGTGATAAATCCGATGCTGGCAACGCTTCCGGGATTCTTGCTGCCGTGCCAATGCTCGTCATATCCCATCAAAATCACGTAGTCCACAACCTGCCCCTGAACGTCATACCGATACTGCTTATTCCCTTCGTTCGGCATGTAGTTGTCCACGGACAGAGTCAGCGCGTTCTTTCTGCATTCTGCGGAAAGCTCACGCAGAAATTGTCCGTAATATTCAGAGCATTCCGCACCAATCTTCTCGAAGTCCAGGTTAATTCCGTCAACCCCAAGGGACTTCGAGGTATTGATCATGTTGCTGATCAGCTTCCCACGCTTTTCGGAGGAGGAAAAAATGGCCGTGTCGTCGATGTTTTCTCCCGTCTCCAGGCGATAGTTAAAATCATCCCACGCAGGCCATACCTCATAGCCATACTTATGCGCCCTCGTTACGTAGGAGGCCTCTCCAAAGCTGCGGAACCCTCCTTCATTGTCGCTCAGGCTGAACCAGGTCGGAGAAATCACGTTCATGCCCTCCGTGTTCGCCACCATCTCCTCCAGAGTGGAATTTCCGCCTACGCCGCCGATGGCGTGCCACCCAAGGCAAACCTTCTCATAAAGCCTGTCCGAGGTATATTCCGGAGCCTCGTAATCTGACTTCACGGGCTTTCTTTCCGGGGTGACGGTCCAAGAGGCTCCAAGGCAGGTATTTTCTACGTAACCAATGATGCCCTCGTCATTTCTGACTCTGCTCCAGGTTGGCAAATTCTCCATAATCTCCAGGCTCTCTCCCACTTTTGCATCACACAGGATCTCGCTTTTTACGTCGCCCTGATATCGGATCTTGGTATCTGCCGTTACCTGCGCCGATTCGTAGGGCTCCCAGCTTGTCTTAATCAGCAGGCGATAATCATTGACGTAATACTCCAGGCTCGACAGCATACCAACGAACGGAAGCGCAAGGAAGGGGCTCTCCCCCTCGAGGATACAGGCCTTGTAACCCGCGTTTTTCTTCTCGCCATACTGGAGATATCCATCCTCGCCGGGTGTTGCGACAAAGCTTCCCAATGCATCCGTATAAATCAGTTTTTTCTCCGTCCAGTCATAAAAAAACTGGTCGTTGAGATAGCTCTTTACAAAAGTAAGATTCAGATAACAGGTTCCATCTATCAAAAGAGCTTTTTCCGCCACCCGCTCCTCCTGCAGATAGATGGCAAGCTTCCCTTCTTCCACGTCAAAATAGGTCCGTAAATCCATCACGTCCGTGCCGTAGGATACCTTCTCCTTTTGCCTCATGGAGATGGCAACTCCAACGACCAAGACTATTAAAATCAGTGCAATCAGCACCGGAATGATTTTTCTTTTCATACTTCCGCTTCCGTCCTATCTTTCTATTTCCCTATCTCTTTTTCATCTCGACTGTCGTCTCAACGGGTTTTCTCGTCAAAGCGTCATTCATGCGAGCACGGTGCCGCTTTTACTTGTTATTTTTCATGGCAAGGGCGCAAGAAAGGCATGCCGCCAAAGATACCGGCCTCTTCCTTGCGCACCTAATATAGTGTACCACAGAAACGCTTTCGCGTCATTATTATTTTTGAAACATTTTGACGATTTTTTACAAATGCGGACGACTTTTATTTCGACAAAACGTGCGTCCCCCTAAGTCTGGTCGATCCGATCAAAGTGGACCTCCGAAATTTTCCCCTCCTTTCCGATTACGTAATCAGCCATGTAGTTGTTTTGCTCCGCCACCTCCAAGACCAGACTTGGAGTAGCGCTTTCTCCATCTACGAAAAACATCACGTCGCGTTCCCGCAATAGATCTTCATAAATTGGCTTTTCCGCTTGATCACACATGCTTTCAGTTTGGCGATCAGAGTCCAAAAGGTTTTCGTGATACGCTCATTTCCCTAAAATCGCCTCTCCTTTCCTAAAATTACAGACGTTTCCGGCAGTGCATTGTGATTAATTTGAATTATAATTGTGAAAACTAAAGATGGTACTTTACGAAACTCGATTATGACAGACTTGTAAGACGATCATTTTTTGATGGTGAAAATATCATTACCCCATAATAATATAACCTTACCCCATCGTTTTTTCGTCACTTAAGTGAAACTTTGGGCGATTCGCCCGGAAATCATTTCGATGTTCCAAGAAATACCTAAGCAGCCAGCCTCCTCCCCGCACGTAACGTACCGGAGACGTCTGATGATTTGATTATAATAGACATAGGACAAGAATGCAAGACGCCTTTTCTTAAATTTTACTAAACTCGAAGGGGCAGTATTGACGAAAACAGGGCAAAAGTATAAGATAAAGAAAAGGAAGGCGATGCTTATGAAAATAGAAAAGATTAATGAGAATCAAATTCGCTGCACCTTGACCAAAGAAGACCTGGCAAGCCGCCAGCTAAAGCTCAGCGAGCTCGCCTACGGCACGGAGAAGGCAAAGCGCCTTTTTCGGGAAATGATGCAGCAGGCAAATTTCGAATTCGGTTTTGAGGCGGAAGACATTCCCCTGATGATAGAGGCCATTCCCATGAATGCGGAATGTGTCGTGCTCCTGATCACAAAGGTGGAGGATCCCGAGGAACTGGATACCCGTTTCGCGCGCTTTTCGCCCAGCGACAATACCTATGACGAAGAGGACGAGGAACCCTTTGAAGGGTATTCCGATGACATGATGGATGCCTTGCGGCCCTTTACGGATCAGCGTCAAAAGGAAGAAGCCGCTTTGGATGAGTCGGGACGAACCTCCCGCATCTTCCTCTTCCGCACGCTCTCAGAGGTCATGAATGCAGCCGCTCAGGTCGGGAGCTCCTGCCCCTGCCCTACGGCCCTCTATAAGGATGCGAAAAATGACGGCTATCTCCTGACGGTTAACAAGGGAGAATCCAATCCCGAGGATTACGCAAGACTTTGCAACATGCTCTCCGAGTATGGCAAGGTAAGCCGCGGCATGCTCAGCGAAAGCTTCATCAAGGAGCATTACGAAGTCATCTTGGCCACGGACGCCCTCAAGAACCTGGCGTTCTAATGCCAGCCCCAAAAGCCATGGAAACATTCCGAAAGGAAATAAAACACCGCAGTGCCAGGCATTGCGGTGTTTTTCTCATATGATGTTTTTTCTCTTATGATGCTTTTTCCCTTACATGCTCTCAATGGCCGCCATCAGCTCGTCCACGTCAATGCCATGAACCAGGGCAGCCTCCTCAAGGGACTCTCCCTGTGCGGAAGGACATCCCAGGCAATGCATGCCTGCCTCTAATAAAACGGGAGCCACTTCAGGGCTCTTGCGAAGGATCTCGCCAATCGTCATCTCTTTCGTGATACCGCTCATTTTCTCTCTACTCCTTTCTAATGCAATAACTCATTCACGTAAATTTCATCTTACGTTCATGTGTTTTCCACGTTCCTTTGTCATAATGTTATTTAGACGATTGATATCATATCATGATTCTCGACAAATGACAATAGTCATATCTTGTCAAAGATGGCTTAGAAATTTGTGTTTTGGGGGAGACTTCAACTTTATTCGCAGGACACGCCCATGTGCTTTGTGGAGGCTTCAATGATATTCGCCAAACCCGCGCCTGCGGCTCTCTTCGTTTGGCTCATATCGTTGAAGGTCCTGCTTCGCAGGACACGCCCCAAGTCGTGAAACGATTTGCTCGAACAAGCTCGGCAAATCGTTCCACGACTTGGGGCTATCCTCCCCGACGAGTACCATAATGTTCTTTAAAAAGTACACTCTCTCACCTTGACTGAACCCTTTCTTTTCAATATAATGACAGTAGAAATAGAAGTGCTAAATTGTCGATAAAATCTGACAATTTTAACCAATCTTTCATTCAAATAATATTAAGAGGAGGCATTTCAAAATGAAACCAATTGAAACAGATTTTGTACGTGGCAAGTGGGACAAGGAAGTTAACGTTCGTGACTTCATCCAGAGAAACTATCATCCCTATGACGGTGATGAGTCCTTCCTGGCTGGTCCTACCCAGAACACCAAGGACCTTTGGGCTATGGTTCTTGACCTTCAGAAGAAGGAAAGAGAAGCAGGCGGCGTTCTTGACATGGACACCAAGGTGATCTCCACCATTACTTCCCATGGTCCCGGATACCTTGACAAGAGCAAAGAGAAGATCGTAGGCTTCCAGACTGACAAGCCCTTCAAGCGTTCCCTCCAACCTTACGGCGGTATCCGTATGGCAGAGAAGGCTTGCTCCGACAACGGCTATGAGGTTGATCCTGAGATCTCCGAGTTCTTCTCCACTCACAGAAAGACTCACAACGCAGGATGCTTCGATGCTTACAATCAGGAGATGAGAGCTTGCCGTTCTTCCCATATCATTACCGGTCTTCCCGATGCATATGGCCGCGGCCGTATCATTGGCGACTACAGAAGAGTTGCTCTGTATGGTATCGACAGACTGATCGAGGACAAGCAGGCACAGAAGGATTCCACCGGCCGCGTAATGACCGATGACGTGATCCGTCTTCGCGAGGAGCTTTCCGAGCAGATGACCGCTCTGAAGATGATGAAGGAAATGGCTGCATCCTATGGCTGCGACATCTCCAATCCTGCCACCAACGTTCAGGAAGCAATCCAGGCAGTATACTTCGGATATCTGTGTGCAGTTAAGGAGCAGAACGGTGCTGCAATGTCCCTTGGACGTACCTCCACCTTCCTTGACATCTACGCAGAGCGCGACCTGGCTAACGGCACCTTCACCGAGGAGCAGATCCAGGAGTTCGTTGACCACTTCATCATGAAGCTTCGTTGCGTGAAGTTCGCTCGTACTCCCGAGTACAACCAGATCTTCGCAGGCGACCCCGTATGGGTAACCGAGTCCCTGGGCGGCGTTGGCGTTGACGGTCGTCACATGGTAACCAAGATGAGCTTCCGTTATCTGCACACCTTGAACAACTTGGGCCCTTCACCCGAGCCTAACCTGACCGTTCTTTGGTCCACCAGACTTCCCGAGGGCTGGAAGAGATTCTGTGCAAAGATGTCCATCCAGACTTCTTCCATCCAGTACGAGAACGATGACCTGATGAGAGTAACCCACGGTGATGACTACGGCATCGCTTGCTGCGTATCCTCCATGAGAATCGGTAAGGAAATGCAGTTCTTCGGCGCTCGTGCTAACCTGGCTAAGTGCTTACTGTACGCTCTGAACGGTGGTATCGATGAAGTTACCAAGAAGCAGGTTGGTCCTAAGTATCGTCCCGTTACTGGCGACGTTCTTGAGTATCAGGACGTTTATGACAAGTTCATGGACATGATGGAGTGGCAGGCTGACGTTTACGTTAACACCCTGAACATCATCCACTACATGCATGACAAGTACTGCTACGAGAGAGCAGAGATGGCTCTTCATGACAGAGACGTTCGCAGATACTTCGCAACTGGTATCGCCGGTCTGTCCATCGTTGCAGACTCCCTGTCCGCAATCAAGTACGCTAAGGTTGAAGTGATCCGTGACGAGGACGGCATCATCGTTGACTTCAAGACCACCGGCGACTTCCCTAAATATGGTAATGACGATGACCGCGTAGACGAGATCGCTCAGGATATCGTTCACAAGTTCATGACCGCCATCAGAAGACATCACACCTACAGAGATGGCTTCCCTACCACTTCCATCCTGACCATTACCTCTAACGTTACCTATGGTAAGGCTACCGGTAATACCCCTGATGGACGTCGTAAGGGCCAGCCTTTCGCTCCTGGTGCTAACCCTATGCACGGCCGTGACAGCCACGGTGCAGTTGCATCCCTGTCTTCCGTATCCAAGCTGCCTTTCAATGATGCACAGGATGGTATCTCCAATACCTTCACCCTCATTCCTGGCGCTCTTGGTAAAGAGGATAAGGTATTCGCTGGCGACATCGAGCTTGACTTAAACAAGTAATTTTACTCACGCCTTGAAAGCCTTCCCCTTCTGGGGAAGGTGTCAGGCGCAAGCCTGACGGATGAGGTGACGAAATTGGTAGGAGGTGAAACCAATGGACGACAATAAGCAGATTGATGATCTTGTGAAAATGTTAGACGAAGGCTTTGCAAAGGGCGTTGGCCACGTAAACGTGGATACGGACGATACGCAGGCTGACGAATCCAAAACCGTTCAAACCATGGGATGTACGGATTGTTCCAGAACTCCCCTGGCATGCAGTGTTCCGACTCTTCACCAAGGATTAGATGATTATAAATAAAATCGAAGTACCACTAAATTAAAAGGAGGACTATTACAATGGCAGCATCTACCGCACAGGTTAACAACCTGGTTAATTTATTGGATGGCTACGCAACCAAGGGTGGCCATCACCTGAACGTAAACGTTCTGAACAGAGAAACCCTTATTGACGCTCAGAAGAATCCTGAGAAGTATCCTCAGCTTACGATCCGTGTTTCCGGATACGCTGTAAACTTCATCAAGCTGACTCCCGAGCAGCAGGCAGACGTTATCTCCCGTACCTTCCATGAGTCCATCTAATAAAGGATTCGGATGGTAACCGTCATCTTTCATGATACGCGGTTCTAAACGGACAACGCGCAGAACGCTGCGCGGATAACAAAATGAAACATAAAAAGAGGAATTCAACAGATTGTTTGGATTCCTCTTTTTTAGAAAGAGGTCATTATGCTAGGTAAAATCCATTCTTTGGAAAGCTTTGGAACGGTTGACGGTCCCGGCACGCGCTTTGTCGTGTTCTTTCAGGGCTGTCCCATGCGCTGCGCTTACTGCCATAATCCCGATACCTGGGAATTAAATGCCGGGACGCCCATGGAGGCCTCCTACATCATTGAACAATACGAGCGTAACGCTCCTTTTTATCAAAATGGCGGCGGCATCACTTGTACGGGCGGTGAGCCCTTGATGCAGATTGATTTTCTGATCGAGCTCTTTGCGCTTGCGAAGTCCAAGGGCATCCATACCTGCCTCGATACCTCCGGCATTGCATTTAATCCAAACAATGCGCCTTTGATGGAGAAATTTGACAAGCTGATGCCCCTGACAGACCTTGTCATGCTTGACATCAAGCACATTGACCCAGTAAAGCACAAGGAGCTCTGTCTCCAGCCCAATGAAAACATCCTCAAATTTGCGGCCTACCTTGACGAGAAGGGCGTTGACATGTGGATCCGTCACGTCGTAGTTCCCGGCCTTACGGATGATGAGGTTTACCTCGAAAAGCTCGGTTATTTCATTGGTCAGTTCCATAACCTGAAGGCGCTGGACGTACTCCCCTATCACACCATGGGCGAGACAAAATACGAAAAGCTCGGGATAGACTATCGCTTAAAGGGCGTTCCTGCAATGGATAAGGACAAGCTGCTCGATAAAAAGGCCGCCATTATCCGAGGCATCAAAAAGCGTCGTGAGGAGCTTGGAATGACCCATCACGATACCTAAGATTGATGACCGGTAATAATTTTTCTCAATTGCCTATTGAAATTTCTTATCAGATATACTAAACTAGCAATAGACGAGCATTTGCTTGTGGCATGAGTAGATAAGGAGGTAATGAAAAATGGCATTCAAAATTGGTGACAGCTGCGTAGCTTGTGGTGCTTGCGAAGCTCAGTGCCCTGTTGGCGCAATCAGCATGGGAGATGGCAAGTTCGAAATCGATCCTGATAAGTGCATTAGCTGTGGTGCTTGTGCAGGTCAGTGTCCCGTAGGCACGATCGAAGAGGAATAATTCCAAATCACACATACGCAATCAAAGGCATTTCAGAAAATGAAATGCCTTTTCTTTTTGTCTGTCGTACACTTATCCCTCAGTATTTGATCCAGCTTTTTGAAATACTCTTCTCCCCTGTGTGTCTCAGCCCACTCCTTCTCCAGGTCCCGAACCTCCAGGATCTCAATCGCCATGCCCCCGCCGCATCCAGTTATTTCCTCACTCGTCAGCTCAAAGCCATGTCCGTCCAAACTCCCAATGATCGCCCCAGAACACTTTTCCTCCAGACTTTCACTGATGACCATATTGTCATTTTCTCCCTGGCTTTCACTCATGAACACATCGTCTTTCTCTCCCCGGCTTTCACTCATGAACACATTGTCTTTTTCTCCCTGAATTTGCTTTACGACCATAGAATCTTTTTCCTGACTTTGATTCATGGCCTTCATAGCCGCAGAGTCTTTTGTTGCCTGACATTGAAACATCAGCTGGGATATCAGTGAACCCTCCTCCATGTCATCCAGCTTTCCGCCCTTCAAGATCATCTTGATGGCCCTCAGCTGCAAACCTCGTTCCTTAAGATTCTTAATCTTGCGAAAGCGTTCAACGTCCTCCAGCGTATAAAACCGATGCCCCAGCTCATTCCTTTGAATTGGCAAACATAACTCCTCTTCCCAGTACCTCAGTACGTGACTCTCCACCTGTACCATCTTCGCCGCATCCGAAATCAATAACTTGTCATCCATTGCCTGCTTCTCCTTCCTACCTTTCACACATAAAAAACATACCAAATGCCTGCTTCGCAGTCGCTTGGTTTCGTTTCCTGGCTACAAAAAAGAGAACAGCACCATGTCTGTTCTCTTCTCATTCGTAGTTTTTCTCCGGCTATTCTTGATTTCCAGATTTTCTTCTGTCCAGGTTTGCAAATTTGGTATATTCCGGCAGCCACACCAGCTCCACGGTTCCGATGGGGCCGTTTCTTTGCTTGGCTACAATGATTTCCGAAATACCCTTCTTCTCCGTATCCGGATGATAATAATCATCACGATAGATAAACATTACGACGTCAGCATCCTGCTCGATGGCTCCGGAGTCACGCAGGTCGGAAAGCATGGGTCTGTGATCCGGTCGGCCTTCCACGCCTCGGGACAGCTGTGACAGCGCCAACACGGGGACATTCAGCTCTCTTGCCACCGCCTTTAGGTTTCGGGAAATCTCCGCAATTTCCAACTGATGCGATTCATTCTTTCCACTTCCCGACATCAGCTGTAAATAGTCAATGATGATCATGGAAAGATCATGCTCCATCTTAAATTTACGGCATTTCGAACGAAGCTCAGAAACTGAAATACTCGGCGTATCATCAATGATCAGCTTTGACTTTCCAATCTCGGCTGCGCTCTCAATGAGTCGCTCCCATTCATTGTCCGCGAGCTGTCCAGTACGGAGCTTTTGCGCGTCCACGTTGGACTCCAGCGAAAACATACGGTTTACCAGCTGCTCCTTACTCATTTCCAGACTGAAGATCGCGACACATTTCTTCTGTCGAAAGGCCACGTTTTGGGCAATGTTCAATGCGAATGCCGTCTTACCCATGGAAGGACGCGCCGCGATCAAAACCAGGTCGGAAGGCTGCATGCCTGCCGTACGATAGTCAAGATCAATGAAGCCCGTTGCAACGCCCGTGACGTAACCATTCATCTTAGAGGCCTTGTCGATCTTGTCCATGGCATTGCTTACTACCTGACGGATCGGCACGAATTCACCGGTATTTCTTTGCTGCGAGAGCTGGAATACTCGTTTTTCCGCATCCTCCAGGATTGATTCCATGTTTTCCTTCCCCGCATAACAGGAATTGGCAACCTCCTCATTGATCCGGATCATTTTCCGCAAAATGGATTTCTCATATACAATTGTCGCATACTGCTTGATATGTACGGGCGTAATGGCATCATCCCGCATGTCAATCAAAAACTCCAGATTGCTCACCTCAGGCGGTACGTCCTTCTCCTTCAGCTTCGCCTGAAGCGTCACGGGATCTACTGGCGCGCCTGCACCCTGAAGCTCCAGCATGGTCTCGAATAAAACGCCATACTGCTTATTATAAAAATCATCCCCCGTCAGGATATCCGCCGCCGTAGAGATGGCGTTGGCATCCAACAGCATCGCTCCGATCACGCTCTGCTCTGCCGCAAGATCGTTTGGCATGATTCTTTTAATCACGTTCTCGTCCATGACAGGCTCCTTTCACTCGTAATCCTACGATCTCATTTACATGGCCATGTTCGGCCAATTTTCGAAAGGTCCTGCCTGCTTACTCTTCAACCACCTTAACGCTCAGCTTTGCAGCCACCTGCGGATGAAGCTTGATCACTACCTCATAGGTGCCAAAATTTTTCAGGCTCTCCGCGAGCTGAATCTTCTTCTTGTCCACTTCAATTCCATGCTGCTCCTTCAAGGCAACCCCAATTTCCTTCGTGGACACGGAGCCGAAGGTCTTGCCGCCCTCACCAGCCTTAATCTTTACGATGACCTGCTTCTGCTCCAAATCCTTCGACAGGGCCTGTGCCTGCTCTAAGAGCTCCTTCGCCTTCTTTTCCTCATTCGCCTTATGGAGCTTTAACTCATTCAAATTCTTAGGGGTGGCCTCAACGCCAATCTTCTTCGGTAGGATGTAGTTGCGTGCATAGCCCTCGCTCGCCTCAATGATATCCCCCTTCTTGCCAAGCTTCTTCTCGTCCTGTAATAAAATAATTTTCACGTCATTTACCCTCTCTTCATTTATTCTGCCATATTACTGTCATGTAAGTAACAACCACACATACCTGGCTCTGATTGTTGCCTCAATCCAATTTCAAAGCCCGAATTTTTACAGTTCTCCTCCGTCCAGCATGTCGTCCAGCGTTCCCTTCAGGATGCCGATGGCCTCAACCAGTCCGGTTCCCTCAAGCTGACAGGCCGCAACGTTCATGTGACCGCCGCCGCCCATTCTCTCCATGATGATCTGTACGTTGACCTCATCAATAGATCTGGCGCTGACATAAATCTTTCCCTGATAATCCGTAAGCACAAAGCTTGCCTTAATGCCCTTAATGTTTAGGAGCTCATTCGCCGCCTGCGCACCAATGACCGTAGGACTCGGACAATCCTCTGCCGTACATACGGAAATAGCAAATGCCTGACGATAAATCTCCGCCTGACTCACGGCATCTGCACGCGCCTTATACTCCAGCGCGTCCTCTCTAAAGAGCTTGCGCACGCGCGTTACGTCCGCGCCGCTTCGTCTCAAATAAGCCGCAGCTTCAAAGGTACGCACACCCGTCTTCGTCACGAAATTATTGGTATCCACCATGATGCCGGAATACATGCTGTCCGCTTCCTCCGGACGAATCTTAATGCCGTCAGAAATGTACTGAAGCACCTCGGAAACCATCTCACAGGCCGAGGATGCATATGGCTCCACATAGGAAAGCGTCGCATTCTCAATCGTCTCGGTTCCCGCCCTGTGGTGATCCAAAACCACGACAGACTTACAATACCGCAAAAGCTCAGGACACTCCGTAATCGAAGGCTTATTCACGTCAACGACTACCAAAACCGTATTCGCCTCCGCAAGCTCAAGCGCCTGTGAGCCCGTAATAATCATGTCCTCATCATATTCCGGATTATTCCTAAAGAGATCCACCAAGGGCTGTATGGCACTGGTAGACTCCGTCAGGACAATGTGAGCCTTCCTGTCCAGGGCACGGGCAATCCGATAAATACCCACTGCCGAACCAAAGCTGTCTACGTCGGGCATGCGATGCCCCATGACCAAAACGCGATCCTTCGCCGTAATAATTTCACGAAGCGCATGTGCCTTTACCCTCGCCTTCACGCGGGTATTCTTCTCCACCTGCTGGCTCTTGCCACCGTAATAGGTAATGCTGTCCGGCGTCTTGATCACGGCCTGATCACCGCCGCGTCCAAGCGCCAGGTCAATGGCATTACGGCTAAACTCATAATTCTGTGCATAGGAAAGACCATTTAAGCCGATACCGATACTGATCGTCACCGCCATCTCATTACCGATGTTTACGGTCTTGACCTCCTCAAGCAAATCGAACCTCGACTCCTGTAGCTGCGTGATGGCCTTCTTACGCAAAATAATCAAGTACTTATCCTTCTCCAGCTTCTTGCTGATACCGTCTAAGGAAGCAATGTACTTATTGATCTTTCGGTCAATCAGCGCCGTGAGAAGCGACCTTCTGACCTCCTCGACACTCTCCAGGGCTTCTTCATAGTTATCCAGATAAATCATGCCTGCTGCCAGACTCTGATCATCCAACTCCTGCAGGGCAATCCTTAGCGCCGTCTCATCAAACAGATATACGGCAATCAAATATCCGTCATAGCCCTCAATGTCCACGATTTCGCTGTGCTGCGCCATGTCACGCAGGGAAATCTTACGGAACTTTGCCAGATACTCGCACTCCTCATAGCTCAGCTCATACTGCGCCTCGTCCAAGCCCGAATCATCCGGCAGCTTGTCCCTCGTGATCGTCGGAAACAGCGCCGTAATGGACTTATTATAGCCCTTAGGCTGATGCACCACGTTCTCAAACGCGGCGTTCGTCCAGATCACCCTGCCTCCGTCATCGAGCAGCGCATACGGAATGTCCAGCTCTCGAAGAAGCTTTCTCTGAATCTGACCATACTCTGTCGCAAAGCTGACCAATTCATTGATAATGACCGGCTTGTTGTAGAAATATAGCGTCATGGTTACGCCAAAATAAAAGATCGCAAAGCCCAAAAGAAGCAGTCCCGCACGCACGTCCATCATAAAAATGGCAAGATCCACCGCCAAAAGCAGTGCGCCCAGATAGAAGTTGAAGTGCGCCATAAATTGAAGTCTGCCCTTTAATTTGATGCGTTTCTTCATAGGATTCCTCCTAGATTAACATTCATGCAACCCCACGCGGTCTTTCGTACGGCATGACCACGCGCGGCTGCAAATCATCGATTATCTCCGAGGTGCGGACGGCTTCACCCACCAGGTCCTGTTCACGCCAATGATGCCCTGACCCTTAAGCTGCGTAAGAAGCGTATATCTCGCCTCATCCCTGCCCTCAGGCGTGCACATATAATTGACGTAATTGTCCACAACGGAGAAAAGATTACCCGTTCTTCCTTCGATCTTAAAGTTGCTAAATCCCATGGGAACATATTTCTCCCATACGTCCTCCGCGGGAATGTAATTGATATTGTTGCGAATGCTGTAAGGCGTGTTGTACTCACCATACTCACAGAACCACTCAGGGAGTGGAATATACCTTCTGCCTGCGGGATCCACGGCAAACTTACCTGCCTTTGCCTCCTTGGGAAGTCTCTCCTTGACATAATCAGGAAGCTTGTCAAAGACCTCCTTGGGATCCTTGCCATGCCCAATAATCTCACGATTTGCCATGACCACCCTCTGCTGCGCGGAGATATAGCGATAATGCTCTGCTCTCCTTGCACAATTCGGCCCGCAACAGGAATTCACCAAAAGCTCAATTCTGGCCTTATCCTCGATCTGATTGATAAATTCCAAATTCCGATTCAGGTTCTGATCCAGAACGACCAGATAATAATCCTTCTTCAGTTCCTCATTCAGTTTATCGATATCCTTGATTTCCTTACAGGTTGAGCTGTTGTGCTTATAGCTGGGATAGGTCTCGCGAATGTACTTTTCCAGAATCGGGGACAAAATCATGACCTCATTCATGCCATTGTCGCCCACCTTCATGCAAAAGTTACAGTACGGATCCGCCAGATCCTCCTCAAAAATGATCGGGTTCGTAAAGGTATAACGCACGGGAATGCCAAGATCATTGATGCTCTTTACCGCATACCGCACCATGTCCTCCGGGCACTGCACGCCATAGCTAAAACGCCCGCCATTCCAAAGCGACGTCGGGAACTCGCCAAAGAAGGAACCAACCTCCACGCCCTCACGGAAAAACTCCGGCTTCTGCTTCAATAAATCTACAAACAGCATATTGAGCGGGAAGTTAAAGCTCAGCCCCGGCAAATGAAATTTTATCTTTTTGTCAGCCATGATAACGCTCCTTTGAAAAAAATCTACCACTCTCTACTTTACCACGAAAGGGGCCTTTTCGTCAATCATTCCTTCGCAGGCAATCCCGTCAGGAACAAGAAAACCTTCCGCTAAAACATATTGCTATTTTTACACAATTACTATATAATATCATGGGTCTTTGAAATGATAAGGAGTAAAACAGCCGTGGTATGGATTATTAATAACTGTGCCTTGCTTATATTAGGCACAATCGCAGCAATTATGGGAATCAGCTTCTACATGCGAACGAAGGATTCCACGGGACACATACGATATTATATGCTTTTTTATGGCATCTTTTCCGCAATATGGTGCCTGTGCTATGCCATTATAGGAGTAACGCCCAATCTTTCCATTTGTCCCTATATGAGAATTCCAGGATTGTTTGCGATCTATTCCTTTTTGGTAAATGAGGTCTTTTTGGTGACAAGAATGGCAGGATTGCCCAAGCGCCCTACGGTCCTGATTCGCACAATCGCCTGCATTACGTCCCTGTTCACACTGGTCATCTATTCCAACACGAACCTTGACATCTTTGTCCGCGGAGATGGCTATACCAGATGGTACGCCAATCCCCACATGGGCTTTAACCGTAGCGTACATGCCATCTATGAGGTATTTACCTTCCTGCTTCTTTTTATATTGGCCCTCATTTGGTATAAAAAGACGCGGCTGAAACGTTCTCGGAGATTCCTTTCGATTTTGATCGTGGCTAATTTTTCCATCCTATTCTTCACGATCCCGGATTCCCTCTTTCCCGTGATCGGAATGCCCGGCATCGCAACCTCAGGAATCGGCAGCGCCGTTTGTACCATCGTCATGTGGTACGGTGCGATTGTGCTCAATTCTTTTGACGCAAGCGTTGGCAATATCACGGACAGATTGTTTGATTTTATCGAAGCAGGCGTGATCGTCTTTGACACCAACCGCCAGATTACCATCATGAACGCTTACGCCAAGACCCGTGTTGGCGGAGCAGGAAATCAGACGCTTCAGGACCTCTTTGACATCAATGAAGAAGACATTGACGTCATGTTCGAAAAAGGACAGAATAAAATCTATTCCACACGCCTTTGGGATAAGATTCAAAAGCACGCCTACTCCGTAAAGCTCAATTCCGTCAAGGATACCTACGGGGAGCCTTACTGTATTTTGATGGTCTTTACGGACGTCACTGAGGAGATCGAGCTGGCGGATAAGTATGCCATCGCAAGCCAGGCAAAGAGCCAGTTCCTTGCAAACATGTCGCATGAAATACGAACGCCCATCAATGGCATCATGGGAATGAATACCATCCTTTTGGATGAGCTGGATGACGGCAATCTCGAGGAGGTTCGTCACAATGCCATGAACATCGGCAGTGCCAGCCAGACGCTCCTGTCGATCATCAACGACATCCTTGACATCTCCAAAATTGAATCAGGCAAAATGGAGCTGATCTCCGTGAAATACGAGATTTTTTCCGTGTTGAACGATTGCTATAACATGACGCTGACCCGTGCAGAGGCGAAGGGATTGAATTTCGTCATGGATATCGACAATAACCTCCCCTCCGTTCTCTACGGTGACGAGGTACACTTCCGCCAGATCATTAACAACTTCCTTTCCAACGCGGTAAAATACACGAACAGTGGTACCATCACCCTTCGCATCCGTGAGCTGTCAAGAAGCGAGGATCAAATCAACCTGTCAGTCGAAGTGTCTGACACGGGCATCGGCATCAAGGAAAAGGACATTGACAAGCTGTTCAAGAATTTCACAAGAATTGATGAGAAAAAGAACCGCAATATCGAGGGAACCGGACTTGGACTTTCCCTGACCGATAAGCTTGTGAAGCTGATGGGCGGAGAGATCAAGGTAAGGAGCGAATACGGAAAGGGTTCCACGTTTAGCGTAATTCTTTCCCAAAAAATCGTAAATGATGCACCAATTGGCAACTTTTCCGAGAAGTATGCTGCCTTTGCAAATCATAAAAAAGAAAACGAACTGCAAATCGAGATTCCCAATGCCAATATTCTCGTAGTCGATGACATTAACATGAACATTCAGGTCGTTAAGGGAATGCTAAAGCGAACCCACGCCACCATTGATACCGCCTACAGCGGTGCCGAATGCCTTGATATGATACGCGTAAAGCACTACGACCTCATCCTGCTTGACCACATGATGCCGGAAATGGACGGCATCGAGACCTTTGAGCGTATGAAGGAAAACAGGGATCATAAGAACGTGGGCACTCCCGTGATCATCCTTACCGCCAACGCCGTTGTCGGAGCAAAGGAAATGTATCTCGAGAAGGGATTTACCGATTATCTGTCAAAACCGATCCGTCGTAATGAGCTGATCGCCATGCTGCGCAAATATCTTTCGAATGACTCATCGTCCAAAGCCTCTTCCATTCCTGTGGCAACGAAGGTGGAAGAGACCGTGCCCGCCACAGGCCTTGCAGAGCGCTTCCCTCTGCTTGATACCAAGCGCGGAATGCTCTACTGCATGGATGATGAAGAATTCTATTTAGAAATCCTGGAAACCTACCTGGAGGATGATAAACAAGAGTTGATCAAGAAGTCCTATGAAGCAGAAAACTGGAAAGATTACGAGACTTACGTTCATGCCCTAAAGAGCACTTCTCTGAACATTGGAGCCACAACCCTTTCTGAGCACGCAAAGGCCCTTGAATTTGCTGCCAAGGCAAAGGATTATGACTACATCCGCGCAAATCATCAGAACGTGCTCGATGAATACGAAAATCTGCTCACCCAATTAAAGAATGCCCTTGCCCCAGCGCAATGCCCCTAGAACTTAATCTTTAATTCCACCTTCGTCGGCAGCTTCACTAATCCTTCAAACTCTTTTCCATCCTTCTCAGACCCGATGATCGCGCCATAATGCACGGGAATTGCGACCTCTGGCTGAATCATGTTTACCAACTCTGCCGCTTTCTTTGCGTCCATCGTATACATCCCACCGATCGGCACAAGAGCCACGTCGCATTTCACCTCCCGTGCCTCCTTCGTGAGATCCGTATCTCCGGCCGCATAGACTCTCTTACCATTCGCATTTACAATATATCCTACCCATTCGGCGTTCCTTGGATGGAACGGCTTTAGGATATTGTAAGCGGGAACCGTCTCAAGCCAAAGGCCATCGATCTCCTTCTGTTCCTTTGGCTTTACCGTCACGATCTTTCCAACGATCCCAGCGACCTTCCGTGCTTTTGCCTCCATTTTTTCCGGCACCACAAGTACTGTATCTCCATTCGCAACCTTCTCAATCGCTTCCGGTGAAAAATGATCATAATGATCGTGCGTGATCAGAATAAACGCTCCGTCATGCAGCTCCTCCGTCATCTCAAACGGATCCACGTAAACCATCCCGCACTCCGTCCCAATGCGAATACTATTGTGTTTAAAAACTACGATGTTTTCCGTCATAAAAATACACTCCCACTTCTCCAACCTGCTTTCAACCCTATGCCAGATTTAAATCCGAATATCCGTCCACCTTCCCTGCTTGAATCTCACCGAACCGAAAATGAAGCGCGACACCTGATCCGCTAAGATTCCCATCCAAACGCCGTTGATCCCGAAGCCGAGCGCATATCCGCAGACATACGAGAAGACCGTTCGGATCACAGTTACGCTGACGATGGAAGCCAGAGCGGTATACCCCGTATCGCCGGCGCCGCGCAGGCACCCCATGTAGATGACCTGCGATATTTGGAAAATGACAACCGCGATGATAATCCTTGTAATGTCAACGCCGATCGCTACAATTTCCGGTTCATCAAAGAACGCCGACATGATTGCGCGCCCGCCGAAAAAATAAACGAACGCCAATACCAAGGAAATTACCATTCCCAGCTTTCTGCAAGTACGACCATAGGCCTTCGCCAGCTCATGATTTCGCTCCCCAAGGCTTCGTCCAATCAGCGCCACGGCCGTTGCCTGCAAACCGTCGCCGAAGGAAAAGGATAAGCCCATAATGTTCATGCCGACTTGATGCGCCGCCATTGCCGCCGTTCCCATCTTTGCCGCCATGATCGACGTTGCCATAAAACCCACTCTCATGAGAATCTGCTCAAAGAAAATGGAATAGCCGACCCTAAACAGAGCCTGAAAAGCGCTTAAGCTCGGTAGAATCTTATTCTTTAAGATAAACGGAATGCTGACAAAGCAACCCTTCTGGAAAAGCGACAAGATGCTCATGGCGCATGCAACGACGGTTCCAAGCACCGTCGCAAGCGCCGCACCGCGAACGCCCATCGCCGGAAAACCAAATTTTCCTCCAATAAGAAGATAATTGAAGATGACGTTGACGGTGTTGGAGGCCAGATTCGTGCGCATGGTGATCTTTGTGTTTCCGGCACCTCTTTGCGCCGAGTTGATCCCCATTTGGATACAATTGAAAATCATACCGCCCATGACGATCTTAAAATACACGGTTGCCAGCTCATGCGTGTCCGAATTAGAACCACACAACCTGATCACGTCGCCCGCGAAGGCAACCAGCGCCGTACTGATGATCACAGCCGCAATCAAGATCAACAAAACGCCGGAAACCAGTATGCGATTCGCTTCCTCTTTTCTATTTTCTCCCCTTCTTCTTGCGACCAATGCGGAAAGAGAAACATTGATGGCAAAAAACATGGAAAGCCCTAAAAATTTCGGCTGCGTAGTAAGACCGATCGCAGCAACGGCGTTACTTCCCAGCCCACTTACCATGTAAGAATCCACAAGGCCGACAAATGCAATAAAGAAAGACTCTACGACTGCCGGCCACGCTATATTGATTGTTTCTTTGATTAATTGTTTATCCGTTTTTTCCATGATTCACAAATCTAGATCAGCCTTATTCCATTCTCTGCCAAATGAGAAAGGGTCGCTTGTGCAATGTGGTCTTTATGTGTAATGGTTTGAGACTTTCGATAGTAATGACTGCAGGTAAAGTCTAATCCATCATCAACGCGTTGAAAGGTATACTCAAATCTATCAGGATTGAAAAGGCGGTCTGGCATCAAATTCATGACAAGACTATTCGTCGTATACGGCGGATACTTCTCAAAATCCTTGAACTGCCATGCATGGGAGAGATTGTCACCCTCATACTCGTAATACTCGCTGTTTATGATGACGTCGTCCTTAGCGCTCCCGCTCCCCCGGAATTTTTCTACGCTGATGAGTCTTCCGGCGTCATCATATTCGCACCATTCAAAATCATACAGACTGTGGGTCACGCCGCCCGCAGCGGCCTCCAGTGAATAACCAATGGTTAATTGCTTTGAGACATAGACGAACGCAAAATTGATATCGCCATCTTTCTCATAATACGCCATCTTCAGGTTCCCTTCTTTGTCATATCTTAACATGACGTAATTGGCTGGATCTGCATTACTTTTCAGCTTCGCCAAAGGTGCCTTCGGAAAGGTATTTTTGCGGTTCGTAAGCCTAGTAATCAAAAGCTTATCAAAAGGATCGAGACCATACCAAGCATCATTAAACCTTACGTATTTGGTCGTCCCTCCCTCCACTTCAAAGTCCGGCTCATACGGCGCAACATATTGCTCGTAGATGCGTATGTACTTCTCCAACAGTTCCTCGCGTGGAAATTCCATGCTTTCCTCCCTTATTCATATGCTGACCTGGCTTGTACGCTACTGAACTTATTTTAGCATATGTGCGCCCATAACAAAAGAACAAATTCCACTTTCTATTGCGCCCGCTTGCTCAAGCGTTCAATTTCCGCACGAAGATATGCAATTTCTTTCTCCGCTCGTGCCTTTTCTTCCTCAAGATTCGCCTCCGCCTCGTCTGCTCTCGCCTTTTCTCTCTCCGTGTTAACACGCTCTTCCTTCTTGGCATCTTCAATCAGTTCCATTATTGCCTTGCACATACTTAATTGGTCTCCCTTCTTTTTCGATTTTTTTATCAATTCACCCAATTCTGCAGAACCTACAAGTTCCTTGACAACCTCAACCCCCTGTGAATCCAGATCATATCGTTCGTCACATGTCTTGCTGTATTTCCAAAACGATTCCTTGTCATTTCTTCTCTGGAAGTATTCAACAACAGAACGCAGATCCGTCTGAAATCTTCCCGTTTTCCGTCCAAGGTCTTTTTCATGATCACGTCGGCCGTGCGTTCAACCCCCTTGCCTTCCCCATAAGTGAGCACGCTGTCACATTCCTGCAGCTCATTCCATCGAATCACCTCCTGTCCTTGAAATATGCCTTTTGCTTTTTGTCTAACGCTCCCACACGTCCTCCTTCCTGCGCCCATGCGCAACAACAGCTTCCGAACGCAGGCGGCCAATCTACTGCTTTACGTGATTAAGGTTTCTCCAAAAAACTGCATCAAAAGAAAACCGTCTGCATCCTAATCCATGAAAAATCGGCCGAATCGCCAATTAGAAGTGAACGGGAGGCGTCCGCTGAAGGGTTGCCTCCCCGATAAGAAAATTCTATATGCTGCCATAAAAAAAGTCAATAAAAA
>JAFXQK010000034.1 GCA_017527205.1 Lachnospiraceae bacterium
AGTTGATTGTCAAACTAACTTCTGGTTTCAAAACAGCCCGTCATTTTTGTCAAACTAACTTCTGGTTTTGCCATTTTAAGCGTTTTTTCCTGTTGTTTTTTACGTTTTTCATGCGTATAATTAAGAAAAATGCGAGGATTTTTGAGCATGCGAAAACAGGCCCCCAGGAAGTCCGTTGCAAGAGTAACTTCTGGGCGCATTAATGCAAGGCTGTCCCTTTCGTATCCTCCTGCCAGTTTGTTTTCTTACTTTAACAGGCTCGGCTTCAGGCAGACGTCATCCGGCGGGATGACCTTCAGCCCGATCCGCTCCATCGCATTTTTGTCAAACGTCTGCAGGGCCTTCTTCATGGGCGTCATTCCGTGAAGCTTAGGCCTTGCGGTGTTGTTGACGTGATTTACGGTCAGCAGCACCCGTTCAGGCGTCAGTTCGTCAAACGAAGTTCCCTTCGGCAGCACGTACCGCAGGTATTCGTGATTCTTTTCCAGTTCTCCCTTTTGCTCGGAATGCCTTGGCTCGCAGTAAAACACTTTTGTCCTTTGGCTTCCGTCCCTTCCCCTTTCAAACGGTTCCGGATCGGCAAACTCGCAGCCGTTGTCCGTCAGCACCACCGGAAACCATTCCCGAAACGTCCCGGCTCCAAGCCGCTCCTCCAGCCAGTCAAACGTCGCGGCGGTGTTTCGCATTTCCTTTCCGTCAATGAGAAACGCCAGCATCAGGCCGTTCTCCGGCCACAGCAGCGTGTGCAGCAGCTTGCCGCCCTTTACGCCTTCCACCGTGTCCATCTGAACGACCCTCACTCCCGGATTTTCTTCCACGTATTTCAGGTAATCCGAATAACGGTGCCCCGCCTTCTTTCGGCACGACACCCTGGGCTGCTTCACGTAATGCTTTCTCTTGCGGTAGCGCACCGTCCTGCGCATGTCCAGGTTTTTGACCGTCAGGATCCCGGCGTCGACGTATCTGTACAGCGTTCTTTCGCTGCAGGGTATTTCGTCCCCGTGGTTTGCCATGACGTGCGCCACGGGCTGGCCCTTTCGGATCAGCGGGCTTACAAGTTCGTCCAGTGCCGCCAGTTCGTCCCTGGTCAGGTCAATCCCGCGCCTTGCGTCGCCAAGCGTCTCCTCGTACTCCCGCTGGGCGCAGTCCGCGTTGTACAGGTATTTGTCAAACAGGCACCTTGAAGACTTCGGGCAATTGTTGCAGACGTACGGCGCCTTCCTTTCGATCGGGCAGGGCGCGTCAACAAAATCAGGACACAGTTCGTTGCACCTTAGGCACTCCCTGCACGGGATCCGGCACTTGTAACCCTTTTTCCTGCCGCACACGTCCCGTCTTCGGCACGAGTCCCTGTGCTTGCAGCGATTCGGCTTAACGTAAAGTCCCTTCACGTTTTCCCTGACCTTGTGATAGCGGTGTTTGCGTATCTCCTTCGAAATCGTGTCCGGCGAACACCCAATGATTTCGGAGATTTCCTGAAATGACCGGCGTTCCCTTAATCCCTTCTGGATCTCGTACCGGTCTTCCCTTGTTAAATGCTTTCCCTTCTTGCGTTCTTCAATAGGCATGTTTTCTCCTTCTCAGGAGGATACCTATCCATTATACCATTGTCTGACTAACTTATGGATTTAACATTAAAACCATAAATTCGAATTTCAATTAAGTATTTCCTTTGGAAAGTTTTTTGATGTCATGGTTGCCTTATTCTCTCAGCCAACTCTATCAACTCTTTTTCCGTCAGAAATCCTTGAATGATAAATAATGTATCGTTTTCACCTTTCCACACAATCTCATTCCCTTCGCCTGCGTCATTCGATATATATATGTCCGCCAAATACCGTCCAACATAAACTGTGCGCTTATCTGCATCTGATACAACGAACAATTCCCCCTCATAAGAAGAACTCATCACCGTGAAACTCAAAATGTCTCCCGCTTCATTTACATAAATCTCATTCGTGCCATCATCATCTGTAATACATTCAAGCAATTGATAATCTGACGGAACTTTCCCCTGTAAGGAAAACGAAGTAATGTCAGTCCTTTCCCCTGCCTGGTTTATGTACCGATAGTCGTCCCCCAAAACCAGATCCTGAAACCATCTGGTCACCCCAGCACGCACGTTTTCATTAAAACACAAAAGTATAGTTCCGGTAATTCCCAACAACAATGCAAAAAAAACCGCAACTCTCTTTGCATGGTAAGTAAAAGGTGATTCCCTTTTCTCTATCATCCTTTTAATTCTTGGTCGAAGCTGCCTTGCAATCCTGAGATCCTCCTCCGACGGCTCCGGGAACTGACGAACCTGGTGTTCCACGACGCTTAACAGTGCTTTTTTTAATGTTGCTTCTTCTATCACAGCTGTACCTCCTTGCACAATTCTTCTAATTTCGCCTCCGCACGTCTTGTGACTTTTCTTACGGCATCTTCTGAAGAACCCAGCATCTCTCCGATTTCAGCGTACTTAAATCCATACGCATGCCTCAAAATCAAGATTTCCTGATCTTTTGCAGAAAGATTCAGAAGCATTTTCTCAACCTGATCCTTTGTCTCGTACCGTTCAAACTGATCAACAGTGGCAATGTCTTCCGATATCGGAATCTCATTTTGTTTTTTCTTTATTCGATATATGTCCTTCGCCGCATTGAACGCCGCGGTAACCACATACCACTTTGTCTGGTGATTTGTCAGTTTCTGCAATTGATCCACGTGGTTAAGCATTCTTAGGAATGCATTCTGCACGGCATCCCGCGCATCCTGCTCATTATGCAATATGGAATTTGCCGCACAAACCATGTCTTCAAGATACTCGTTGCATATCATTTCCATCACGCTTCGCACTTCTTCATTTTCTATAGCCGCAAGAAACAGTAACATTTTACCCCCCCCCTATCAGAACATGTGTTCTGATTTATTAACGGATTTATTGCAGTAAAAGAACCGAATAACATGACACCAATGCTTCTTTTACTGCCCGTCATATATATGACGATTTTCAGAAGCAAAACCGGACAAATTTTCAACTTCCATCGTCTGCCCAGTTTTCTTTTTTCTTAAAAGGCATCATTCATTGTCTCAATTCCGAAACTTTTACAATTCAGTGAAAAACAAGCCGCAGTAAATGAATTACTCGGTTTAAGATAGTCAACTGACAACAAAAAAGGAGCTGATCATCAGCTCCCTTCAGCAGCGCTACAAGGATTCGAACCTTGAAAATGACGGAGTCAGAGTCCGTTGCCTTACCGTTTGGCGATAGCGCTATAAGTATTCATCAAGTAGTCGTTTGAACGACTACTTGATGAATTATACACTAAGTGTTTTGAAAATGCAAGACCTAATTTAAAAAATATTTCGAAACAGCCCACTTTGCCATCTTTTGATCATTCGAAACAGAATATTTCGTCCTGCTTACACCTCGAAAATCAGGTCGCCGTAGGTCGGCATCGGCCATACGGACTTGTCAACCAGCATTTCCAACGTGTCCACGGGGGCGCGAAGTGCTGCCATGGCAACAAAGACTTCATCCTTGAAATAGAAGGCTTTTTCCTTTTCCGTCTTGCAGGAAGAAGCATTTGCCAGCTTTTTCTCCAAGGTCAGTTCTGCCGCCCTCGCCTCCGCAAGCTTCTCAGAAACCTCCTTCAGCATCTCTACCTGAACGGTTGCATCCGTTACGCCTGCTGCCTTGACGCTCGTCACGGCATCCGCCAGGGTCTTGACATATCTGTTGACGGCGGGAAGAATCTGCTTCTTTGCCATGTCGATCATGGTCAGGGCCTCGATGTTAATGGTCTTGGAATAGGTTTCGTAAAGAATCTCCTCGCGGGATTCCAGCTCCGTGCGATTGAAAATTCCAAACTTTTCAAACAATGCAATGGACTTTTCCGTAGTCAGTGCACAGGATGCCTCAACCATGGACTTGATGTTGGGAAGGCCGCGTCTTTCCGCTTCCTTCACCCATGCCTCGGAATAGCCGTCACCGTTGAAAATAATGCGCTGATGAGCCGTCATGTACTCCTTGATGAGGTCATGCACGGCCATGTCAAAGTCTTCCGCCTTCTCCAGACGATCTGCAGCATCGCAAAAGGCTTCCGCCACAATGGCATTCAAAACGACATTGGCATCTGCCACGGAATCAGAGCTTCCTACGCTACGAAACTCAAACTTGTTTCCGGTAAAGGCAAAGGGTGAGGTACGGTTGCGGTCGGTCGCATCTCTGTCCATGTTGGGCAGCGTCGAAACGCCGGTCTCCAGCTTACCACCCTGCAGGGCTCTTGCGGCAACGCCGGTCTCCACAAGCTGCTCGACCACGTCCTCGAGCTGCTCTCCAAGGAACATGGAAATGATGGCAGGCGGCGCCTCATTCGCGCCAAGTCTGTGATCGTTTCCAACGTCAGCGGCGCTCTGGCGAAGCAGGTCCGCATGGGTATCTACGGCCTTCATGATGCAGGCAAGCACAAGAAGGAACTGAATATTCTCATTGGGCGTATCCCCTGGATCGAGCATGTTCACGCCATTGTCCGTCGTCAGGGACCAGTTGTTATGCTTACCGGAGCCGTTGACGCCGGCAAAGGGCTTCTCGTGCAACAGGCAGTTCAGGCCATGGCGCACGGCTACCTTTTTCATGGTCTCCATGATGATCTGGTTGTGATCCACGGCGATGTTTGCAGTCTCATAGATAGGTGCAAGCTCATGCTGCGCGGGTGCTACCTCATTGTGCTGGGTCTTTGCGGTTACGCCAAGCTTCCAAAGCTCAACGTTCAGATCCTTCATGAACGCACCGATGCGCTCACGGATGGTTCCGAAGTAATGATCCTCCAGCTCCTGTCCCTTGGGGGCGGGAGCTCCAAAGAGGGTGCGGCCTGCGAAAATCAGGTCCTCACGTTTTAAGTATTTTTCATGATCTACTAAGAAATATTCCTGCTCGGGACCAACGCTGGGGGTTACCTTGGTCGCCTCGGTATTGCCAAACAGTCTTACGATTCGAAGCGCCTGCTGACTGATCGCTTCCATGGAACGAAGCAGCGGCGTCTTCTTATCCAGCGCCTCTCCCTTATAGGAGCAGAACGCCGTGGGGATGCAAAGGATGATGCCAGCCGCGCTGTCCTTTAAGAACGCGGGGGAGGTAATGTCCCAGGTCGTATAGCCTCTTGCCTCAAAGGTGGAGCGAAGTCCGCCGGAGGGGAAGGAGGATGCATCAGGCTCGCCCTTAATCAGCTCTTTTCCGGAAAACTCCAAAAGCATCTTGCCGTCTGCGTCGGGATGGGTAACAAAGGCGTCATGCTTTTCCGCCGTGATGCCAGTCAGTGGCTGGAACCAGTGGGTGTAATGGGTTGCGCCATTCTCAACGGCCCAATCCTTCATGGCCTTCGCCACAACGTCTGCCGTAGCAAGCGACAGCTCGCCGCCCTGCTCCATGACTCTGCGCACTTCCTTATATACGTTCTTCGGAAGTCTTTCCCGCATCTTTGTCAAAGTAAAGACCTTGCTTCCAAAAATCTCTTCGACCTTCATTACCTCGCTCATATGATGTCATTCCTTTCCAAAAACTCTAATCAACATGCGAATATTTTATACTTGTTTTATCATTTGGTCAATCCAATTTTTTCAATGTGACAAAAGAGACGCACGTAAAATTGCAAAATCTTCTCTTTTCAGCTTGCCGAAAAGCGTGTACAGAATCAAAGATTTCCTCATGTCAGCGCATAAAAAATCCCTCGCCTGCCACAAGCCGCACAAAGAAATAGAGACCGCACCATACGTGCCACCCATAAGCAAGCACGCACGTCAGCTTTATGGCGAGCCAGCCCTTCTCCTGCTTCATCTGCAGGCATTTGACACTGCAAAGGGTAAAGAGCAAAAACAGGCAGAAGCCGTAGCCCCAGAGGAAATTGCCGTCCACGGACCTGCTGCCGTTTTCTACCAGGCAAAGTGCCTCCAAAAAGCCCAGCGCGGTCATGCCAAGGACAAAGACGTACTGGCGATTCCTCCACTCCTGAAAGCATGTAAAAGCGACGACAAGAATACAAAACAGCGCGGAACAAACGACCGTAAGCTTCGGAATGGCCGCATGCAGGGAGAAGGAATACCAGGGGTGAAAACCGATTCCATTTCCCGTATTTTCTCCAAAAAGCACGGCGTTCTGCCATAAAATCACGAGTCCGCTCGGAAGCAGCGCAGAGCCAAAGAGCAAAATCTTCGAAAACGGTTTCTTCTGAAAGAGGTCTACGAGCAAGAACAGTCCCATGATCGGGGAAAATGCCACGAGAAAACTCGGCTTAATGCCCGTGCAAATGACATTTAGGAGCATAAAAATGACCCACTCCTTTACGCTCAGGCCCTTTTCATAATGCTCAGCCAGCCTGAAATAATACCAGATCGTGATCAGCGCCACCAGCTTCATGCAAAGGTAGGTCGAATTATGCCAAACGTTTGGCGACTGGTAGCTGACGTAACGGAATTCTCCCACAAAGCTAAGATATGCAGGCATCACGAGATTGAGACTTAAGGCCAGACCCAGGGTCTTCCAGGTCTTTTCCGCGTTTGCGGGGAGTTTCCCGCTTTGCTCTCCCATATCCATGCCCGCGATTTTTTGCCCAGCCCCTTGAAAACTTATGGCTCCCGTTTTTCCGGAAAAGAGGCAGATGAGATTCTCCGTCGCGTAGACGGTCAGCACGCTGACCACCGCGAGAAAGAGGGCAATGCCGATGGTACTCCCGCCGCAGATCCAGCTTAAGAGCTGATAAGCATAGGCCGTGAAGCTGTAGGCCCAGTGATCCTGCACCGCCATGCTAATGTGGAGTGGCAGGTCCGACTGATACGGGATGTTGCCCTCCACGGTCAGGTCGGCGATCGACTGATGATAATACAGCCAAAGGCACGCCGCGCCATATATTGCAACGATCGCATGTGCAAGCCACCGAAAGGTTATGCTGTTGTTCTTGCTGTCTTTAAAAATCATATTTCTTCTCTCTTTTATGAACTCACGGGCAGAATGCCCTCTCGAGGTGATCTCACTTTCATCCATCAAATGCAAGGCTCCCCCTAGGGAACCAAATGGAAGCTCTATGCGGTATGACCGACATCCATACGAAGGATGTCGCCCTGTTCCATGTCTACCCGCTCAAAGGTACGATCGTCCACCAGCCACACCCAGAGCTTTTGCTTTGCATGCGGGGCGCTCTCCATGGGTTCCATCTCCTCATTGTAGATGGCGCCGACCAGCACGGAAAGATCCCGTCCGTCGCGCTTCATGATCTCAATATGGTCTCCCACGCAAAATTTATTTCGCTGCGTGATCTGAATGAGTTCAAGGAATCCCTTGCCATTGTCCCTCGTCAGATCGCTCAGCATCGCCATTTTTTCTTCTACAATGCCGAGGTAGATCGACTCACTGACATAGGTGCTGTTGTCGTAGATCTGGTTCTCGGAGCTGGGCTTTCCAAAATAAAAGCCCGTGGAATATTGGCGATAGGTACATTTTGCAATCTCCGCGCGATACCAGTCCATGTTGGCGCGGTAGGTTTCCTCGCTCACATAATAATCATCGATGGCCTTGCGATAGGTTCTCGTGACAGCCGCCACGTAAAGGGCCGTCTTCATTCTGCCCTCGATCTTAAAGCTGTCAATGCCTGCCTGCACCATCTCCGGAACATATTCAATCATGCAAAGATCCTTGGAATTGAAGAGGAAGGTCCCGCGTTCATTTTCAAATACGGGAAGATATTCTCCCGGCCTGCTCTCCTCCATTACCGCATATTTCCATCGGCAAGGGTGCGTACAGTTCCCCTGATTGGCATCCCTTCCCGTAAAATAATTGCTCAGAAGGCACCTGCCGGAATAGGAAATGCACATGGAGCCATGAATGAAGCTCTCGATCTCCATGTCCTCGGGAATATGGTCGCGAATCTCGCGGATCTCCTTGAGCGAAAGCTCCCGCGCACTGACAACGCGCTTTGCGCCGAGCTTATGCCAAAAAAGATAAGTTTCATAATTGGTATTGTTGGCCTGCGTCGAAACATGAATCTCACAGTCCGGCCATACCTCCCGCGCGATCATAAACATGCCGGGGTCCGAGATGATCAGGGCATCCGGTTGCGCCGCCACGGGACCGGAAGTCGCATCCTTCAAATGCGTTAGGCTGACTGCCTGGTCGTCCTCTGATGATTTCTGCTCGTCTTCTAATGATTTCTGTCTGTCCTCCGATGATTTCTGCTCGTCCTCTGATGATTTCTGCTCGTCCTCTGATGATTTCTGCTCGTCCTCTGATGATTTCTGCTCGTCCTCTGATGATTTCTGCTCGTCTTCTGATGATTTCTTCTTCGGCTCGTATGTTAAGTCTCTCAGGGTGGCAAAATATTCCCGCGCCTCCACAAGGTCTGCGTTATGTGCCAAAATGTTTGCGGTCACGTACACCTTCACGCCATGTTCATGCGCAAACGCAATTCCCTCCGCCATCTCTTCCATGGAAAAGTTCTTTGCCTTCGCACGGAGACTGAACACTTCTCCGCCGATATAAACCGCATCCGCCCCATACAGCACCGCGGTCTTCAGCACTTCCAAGCTGCTCGCCGGGATCAACAATTCCGGTTTTCTCTCTTTCACAGTCATTGATATCCTTTCTTCGTCTCTGAAATCCTTTATTCCCTGAATGACTTTCTTTTTCTCTCGTCATTTACAACACATTATTCAAGATTCTATTTATATTCTCGAGATCTTTTATCTCTCATTTTCCCCTTTGAAATCTTAACGAAAGCTACCAAAATCGCCTTGGGGGCTATCTTGGTAGTTTTTTCTTCTTTGAAATCCTGACGAAAGCTACCAAAATCGCCTTTGGGGCTTTCCTGGTAGTTTTTTCTTCTTTAAAATCCTGACGAAAGCTACCAAAATCGCCTTGGGGGCTTTCCTGGTAGTTTTTTCTTCTTTAAAATCCTGACGAAAGCTACCAAAATCGCCTTGGGGGCTTTCCTGGTAGTTTTTTCTTCTTTGAAATCCTGACGAAAGCTACCAAAATCGCCTTTGGGGCTTTCTTGGTAGTTTTTCTCTTAGCAAAGAATATCTAGGAATATCAAAGGATTGCAAAATCACTCTAGCTTTGTCGTCAGCGTGATGCCGTCCCCGACAGGCAGGATCACAGTCTCGTATCCTGGCAGGTGCTTGAGTTCATAAAGGTACTCCCGCATTCTCGCATGGGTCGTGCGCTTTCGGCGCTCCAGCGCAAAGCGGGATTCGATCACGTCGCCGTCCTGCAATACATTGTCCGAAAGCAGGAGGCTGCCAGGCGCCATGAGCCTTAGGACCTCTGGCAGGAACGCCAGATACTGCCCCTTTGCCGCATCCATGAAAATCAGATCATACGGCCCTTGCAGCTCCTTTAGGATTTCCGCCGCGTCTCCCTCTAAAAGCTCTATCTGCGCTTCCTTCCCAAATCTTCGAAAATTTTCCTTCGCCACGGGAATGCGCTTCTCGTATTTCTCGATGGTCGTGATCTTACAATCCGACGGTGCATATTCGCTCATTAAAATTGCAGAAAAGCCGATGGCCGTCCCTACTTCCAGGATGCTCTTCGGCTTTACGTATCTCAGCAAAAATCTGAAAAAACTCTGCAAAGGCTTTCGAATGATGGGAATGTCTCCCGCGATCGCCTCTTTTTCCAACTCGTCCAGGTAAGGAGGATTTCCGGGATCCATGGAATCAATGAAGGTTGCCATTCTTGGATCGATAATCATTCTTCCTCTTCCTCCTCATATCCGGCCATGGTGGCGAACATTTCCTCCGCCGTCATGGAAGACTTCAGTTCATAGGTGCCCGGCTGTATTTCCTTTCGGTACTCGGAGCAATAATATTGCAAAATAAAGAGCTTGCTGTCGCGGATGAGTCCCTTGGTCTCCAAAAGCTCACCCAAGGCCTTCGGGCTGACGCCATCCGTGATGGTGACGGTAAGCTTCTTCCCTTCCCCTATGGTGGTGACGGGCCCTTCCTTAAATACGCGATAACCCAGATCATAGCATTTTGTCGAATATTCCTTGATCATCATCAAGGCCACGACAATCAGCATGGCATGAAACAAAAGTCTGGCCATGCCCAGCAACATACTGTCTCTTTTCATAATTCAGTGCTCCTTAAAGCCTTATTCAAAGGTAATCATTCCACTCAAGCGATTCTCAATACCTTGCACCATGCGGCAAAAGGCAAGCTCTGCGGCCAAAAAGTCCGACACCAAGGGATTATCCCGAAAGGCCTGATACTCCCTCTGGAACTGCTCCACCTTATCAAAGGCATAGTCAGGACTCTGCTGCAGTTCATAATTCCGCATGCGGAACTCATCAATTTGGCGTTTTAGTTCAGGATCCTTCTTCACTTGCTCTAGCTTGCTTTTGTATTCCAGGTAGACATCCGAATTTAACAGGGCATTCGCCAATCTGTCTACCGCTTCCTCCACCTCGTTCATGTATTAGACCTCCATGATGATCGGTAAAATCATAGGTTTTCTCTTTGTCTTTTTCCAAACGAAATCAGAAAGTGCATCCTTGGTAGTGCTCTTTAATTTTCCCCAGTCCGTGATGCCGCGGTCGAGGCATGCCTGCACGGCTTCATCCACGATTAGCCTTGCCTCCTCGATCAGTTCATCGGATTCGCGAACGTAAACAAATCCGCGCGATACGATGTCAGGTCCTGCGATCAGCTGTCCCGACTCCTTCTCCAGACTCATGACTACGATCATGATGCCCTCCTCGGACAGGTGCTGTCTGTCACGAAGCACGACGTTTCCCACGTCTCCAACGCCAAGGCCATCCACCAGAATGCCTCCCGTAACGACCTTGTCCGTCACGCTTGCACAGGTATCATCCAGCTCCAACACATCGCCGGAGGACAAAATAAAAATGTTTTTCTTTTCAATGCCAAGGCTCTCGGCGATCTTAGCCTGCGCCTTCAAATGCTTATACTCTCCATGCACGGGAATCGCATATTTCGGCTGCACCAGGGTATAGATCAGCTTGATCTCCTCCTGGCAGGCATGTCCCGAAACGTGCACGTCCTGGAAAATCACGTCGGCGCCCTTGCGAAGCAGCTCATTGATGATCTTCGTCACGGACTTCTCATTTCCGGGAATGGGGGTGGAAGAGAAAATGACCGTATCCCCTGCGCCAATGGTGATCTTGCGGTGCATGCCATTCGCCATGCGGGAAAGCGCTGCCATGCTCTCGCCCTGGCTTCCCGTCGTGATGATGACCTGCTTCTCCGCAGGAACATTTTTCAAAAGATCCAGATCCACCAGCGTATTCTCGGGGATCGTAATGCAACCCAGCGCCATCGCGGTCTCGATGGTATTTGTCATGCTGCGGCCCTCAACCGCAACCTTTCTGCCACATTTATAAGCAGAATTGATGATCTGCTGCACGCGGTCCACGTTGGATGCAAAGGTTGCCACAAAAATACGGGTGTTCTTATGCTCCTCGAACAGCGTGTCAAAGGTATGTCCAACGGTCTTCTCCGAAGGCGTAAAGCCCGGCCGCTCCGCATTCGTGGAGTCGCACATCAGGGCAAGCACGCCCTTCTTTCCAATTTCCGCAAAACGCTGCAGGTCAATGGCATCTCCATAAACCGGCGTAAAGTCCACCTTAAAGTCGCCCGTGTGTACCACGACGCCCGCCGGCGAATAGATGGCAAGCGCTGCCGCGTCCACGATGCTGTGATTCGTCTTGATAAATTCTACGCGAAACTGGCCCAAATTCACGGACTGTCCAAATTTTACCACCTTGCGCTTGGTGCCCTTCATGAGCTCATGCTCCTCAAGCTTATGCTCGATCAGGCCCATGGTAAGGCGCGTTGCGTATACCGGAACATTCAGTTCCTTCAAAATGTAAGGCAGGGCTCCGATGTGATCCTCATGTCCATGGGTGATCACAAAGCCCTTGACTCTCTCCTTATTTTCCTTCAAATACGTAATGTCGGGAATGACGAGGTCGATGCCCAGCATATCGTCCGCTGGAAAAGCCAACCCACAATCCACGACAATAATACTGTCTTCGTACTCGAAGGCAGTAATGTTCATACCAATCTGCTCCAAGCCGCCCAAAGGGATAATCTTCAGCTTGGGGCCCGAAAGATTTTCTTTTTTCTTTCTCAAACTAATTCCTCCAAAATTCATTCAAAATGACCGAAAGCAAAGCCTCTTCCGATCATGATTCTAAATCCACGTCCTCCAACATGTTGGAAAACACGCCGGCCACGGCATCCAGCTCTTCATCATCTTCCACAAAGACATAGGTGCTGTCTGCCTCTCCATCTTCTGACAGATCCTTCATGATCCATGCTTCTCCGTCTCCATCCTCCGCATCCGTCACAAGAATGTAATTACTCCCGCCAATTCGGGTCTGCTCTAATACGTAAAACTCTACCGGTTCCTCTCCCTCAGGAGTAAATAGGATTTTCTCCATGCTTTCGTCTCTTTTCCTTTGCGATCTACGCCTAATATTTTTGCGCTTCGAAGCGATCCCGCGCGTCTATGTTAACAATCCGTATTCCTGGCTGCCTGGTTGGCCAGATAATCCAAATACCCCTGCAAAATAAAGGTCGCGGCAATCATGTCCACGTACTCCTTGCGGTGCTCCCGGCGGATTCCCGCTTCCATCATGGTTTTGTCTGCTGCAACGGTTGTCAGGCGCTCGTCCCACATCACCACGGGCAAGCCCGTCCGACGCTCCAGCTTCTCCTTGAACTCCTCCGTGAGCTCCACCCTCACGCCTTCCGTGCCGTTCATGTGCTTGGGGCATCCCAGCACAATTTTCTCCACTTCGTATTCCTTGATCAGCTCCTCAATCCTTGCCAAGGTCTGGCGAAGCTTGTTCTCTTCCTTGCGACGGATGATCTCCACGCCCTGGGCCGTCAACAGCAGGGCATCGCTGATGGCAACTCCCACTGTCTTAGAGCCAAAATCCAATCCCATGATCCGCATATAGTATGTGCTCCTAATTTCAATCGCTCCGCGATATTTTGCTCCGCGATGGTTTGCTCCGTTATTGCTCTAATTTGTAGTCGATATAGAAGCGCAGCATCTCCTCCACCAGTTCGTCCCTCTCGACCTTCATGATCAGGCTTCTGGCGTTCTTATGGCTCGTAATGTACGTAGGATCTCCGCTCATAATGTAACCCACGATTTGGTTGACGGGATTATAGCCCTTCTCACGAAGTGCCTCATACACTGCGGACAAGACAACCTGCGCCCCCGTCTCCTGCTCCGTCTCCACGGTAAAATACTGTGTATTCGCTAAATTGTTATCCATAAAATAACCCCCGGCTTCCCGCGCCAAACCTTGCGACATGACTATTTTCGTTTCAAATTGGCGCCATTTATCCATTTTAGGTTCTAATTATGAATATTCTAATCCATTTTTCAGAAAATTTCAAGACCTGTGCGCGGAATCTGCTCAAACCTTTACGACAATTTCCCATATTTTTTGCGGTAATTCTCGATACAGTGCTCAATGACCTTCACTGCCTCATCCGCATTCAGGATGTCATCCACCTTGGTTTCCTTCCCCTCAAGATTCTTGTAAACGGTAAAGAAATGCTGGATTTCGTCAAAGATGTGCTTCGGCAGCTCGCTGATGTCATGATACGTGTTGTAGTTGGGATCACCGTAGGGCATCGCGATAATCTTCTCATCACCCATGCCGCAGTCCAGCATTTTCATAACGCCGATGGGATAGCTTCGAACAAGTGTCATCGGACGAATGTTCTGCGTGCAGAGCACCAGCACGTCCAGTGGGTCATGGTCATCACCTAAGGTCTTCGGGATGAAGCCATAGTTTGCGGGATAGTGGGTTGCGGTATAGAGCACGCGGTCAAGCATCAGCATGCCCGTCTCCTTGTCCAACTCATACTTCATGCTGCTGCCCTTACTGATCTCAATGACTGACATAAAATCCATGGGGCGAATTCTGCCATCATCAATGTCATGCCAAATATTCATTCTTTTGTCCTCCTACAAATCATTTTTTATTTCAAACTCCTAACAATCAGCCAGGATTTTATCTGCCAATTTCCGTGAATTCACGATTCGGGCTGACATGTCCTCAGAAAACAATTAGCCAGCAGCACTTTGAGAACCTATGGCCGAAAAGGTGATTCCCGAGGTCCATGGCCGTGGGAGCGCCTTTGCCTGAGGACAGATGGTGAACTTAGTGCTGTCCGAGCCGTTTTCTGAGGACAATTTAGCCAGAGCCGAGAAAACCCAAAAAACTAAATACATCCCAGCCATTTTAAAGCGTTCCAAATGCCGTCTTGCATGACGGGGGTAGTGACATAGTCCGCAACCTCAAGCACGCCCTGAGAGGACTCTCCCATGGCGATCGCCGTGCCTGCATGCTCAAGCATGGGCAGGTCGTTGTTGCTGTCGCCGATGGCAACCATGTCCCTTGTCGTTATCTTTTTCGGATACTTTCCCGATGCATTTAAGTGTTCCGCCAAAAAATCCATGCAGGTCGCCTTGGAATAGCCCTTGGGAACGATCTCAAAAAAACCTTGTTCACGATCAATTAAATCAAGAAGATCGCCTTGCTCCTCCATGAATCGATAGACGCTCCCGGAATCATCCGCATAGCAGTAAAACTTGTCAAACCGGCCTGGTGCCAGCTGGTAATTGTCCCAATTGCGATCCCGATAGTGATCGAGAATGTATTGCCGAAGAGTCGCCGTGTGCATCTTATCCAATTCGTTATGGAAATTGGTCTCCTCGCCTTCCAGAATCGCATCGATCCGATATTTTTCAAGGCCTTGGATAATGCCCTCTGCCTCTTTTTGCGTAAAGGTCTTATGTAAAAGCTCCCTCCCGTGAAAGAAAATCTGCGTGCCACAGCCGCACAAATATCCGTCAAAGGGAGCAAGCTTCGGGAGCCAATCCATCACCAGACTTGCAGTGCGCCCGGTATTTACAAGGCAAAGATGCCCGTTCTCCTTCGCGATGCGTACCGCCTCCGCCGCAGACTGCGGCATCTCTCTCCAGTTACTGATCAGCGTCCCGTCTATGTCAAAAAAGATTAGTTTCCTGTCCAAGTAAAATTTCCTCCGTAAGAAACTCCGTTACTTTCAATTGCAGGATTTCGCCTGCTCGCGTAGCAATCAGTCCTGAGGCTTGCTTGGACGTCTTCTGCTCATCCACGCATTTTGCCACCATATCATCACTGTTGAGCGCTAACGCAACACGCACGTAATCCGTCGTATGTCCCAAAAGATAGTTCTTTCCGCCGATTTCCTTTTCTTCCTCCATCAGTACGGCGACAACCTGTCCAAGTTTTTGCTTTCGAAAAGCGATGGATTGCTCGCGTTCAAGTTCCAAAAGGACGTCGCTTCGGCTTGCCTTAATGGGATCCGGGATCTGTCCCTCCATCACTGCCGCCCGCGTTCCGGCACGCTTTGAATACTTAAAGACATGCATTTCATAAAAGCCAACGGTTTCCAGAAAAGCCTTGGTGATCGCGAATTCCTCCTCCGTCTCTCCGGGGAAGCCTACAATCACGTCCGTCGTGATGGCCGGAACCCTTGGTGCATAAGCAGCTCGCAGGGCTTGAACGCTCTCGAGATATTGCTGCGCCGTATAATGTCGATTCATGCGCTTTAAGGTCGCATCGCACCCGCTTTGCAGGGAAAGATGGAAATGGGGACACACCTTCGGAAGTGCCGCCAGACGCCGTGCCGACTCGGGCGTCACGATTCTCGGCTCCAGGGAACTGATGCGAATGCGCTGAAGTCCAGGCACCTCATGAATGCGCTCAATCAAGTCAAATAACTGCGTCTCACCTCGATAATCTCGCGCAACCATATCCTTTTCAGCCTCTCCGGCATTCACCGCAGGGCTCTCACCCTTAGACGCTGCCACTCCGTGCGAAGACGCTACTGACGCATTCCCAGGCGCTGCCAATCCGTCCTTTTGCTTTTCTGAGGAAGAACTACTTCTCGTTTTAAAATCAATGCCGTAGGAGCTGACGTGAATTCCCGTCAGAACAATTTCCTGATAGCCTGCGGCAACGATGCCCTCCACCTCACGAAGCACGTCCTCAGGCTTTCTGCTGCGGACGCGCCCCCGCGCCAGCGGAATGGCACAGTAGGAGCAAAACTGATTGCAGCCGTCCTGAATCTTGATATAGGCGCGCGTATGCTCTGCCGTTGTCTTTAGCTGCATTTCCTCATATTCTTTTTCATGCGCAATGTCGAGGATCGTCGTGCCGCCGAGGGTCTTGTCCTCAAAGCCTGCGCCGGAATCTTCCCTTGCGTCATTTTCTTTTTTCAAAGAAATTGGCTTCGCATCAATGCCATCTTCCTCGCATACTCCCCTTGGGCGATCTTCGTTTTCCCACAGGCTGTTGTCATCATGCTCTGCAAGATATTGCTCAAGGATCTCGGCGATATCCTTCTTGCGGTTGTTGCCGATGGCAAGGTCGATGGCGGGATCCTTCACTGCGCCAGCGAGATCCGTCTGCACGTAGCAGCCCACCGCAACGACGACCGCATTCGGATTTTTTTGCTTCGCCCGATGCAGCATCTGGCGGCTCTTTCGATCCGCAATGTTGGTCACGGTACAGGTGTTGATGACGTAAATATCTGCCATTTGGTCAAAAGGGACTATTTTATACCCCTTTTCCCGCATGATTTGTTGCATGACGTCCAACTCGTAGGAGTTCACTTTGCATCCCAGATTGTGAAATGCTATGGTTTTCATTGGATTCTCCATATTTTTTCTACAAATATTCTCTTCTATTTACTCTTGACTTTTCATGATGTTCCAATTATGATGTAGGCAGAAGGTATGACACAGATGAAGGAGGTAACATTCATGAAAACAGTTCAGATTTCTTTAAATTCGATTGACAAGGTAAAGTCCTTCGTAAATGACATTACGAAGTTTGATTACGATTTCGACCTGGTATCCGGCAGATACGTAATCGATGCAAAGTCAATCATGGGCATCTTCAGTCTGGATCTTTCCAAGCCCATCGACTTGAACATCCACACCGAAGACGGTGCCGAGGAAGTTCTGAAGGTTCTGAAGAACTACGAGGTTTAATCCTCAAAGCTTCCTTGAAATCAAAAATGGTTTCAGGGTCACACAAAAGAAAGTATGCACGCCCTCCGTACCCCGGAGGGCGTTTTGTTATAAGCTCTTTTGTTATAAGTTCAGTGCTGAGCAAATTTCTTGCAATGGGCACGATAAATGCTCGCATTCACATGTGTTCGACATAAGAATTATATTAGGTCCTACATTATTCTACAATGATCAGCTCTTCCGTCTCGAGCGCGGTCTTCACCAGCTCTTCCATCTTTTCCCCGAGCTTTTCCTCATGTCTGCGAATATATTTGGGATTCGGCTTTGTCACGGGATGCTTTGCCACAAAGATGGTACAGCAATCCTCATAGGGCTGGATGGAGGTCTCGTAGGTTCCGATCTTCTCTGCCACGTCAACAATGTCCTGCTTGTCAAAGCCAATCAGGGGACGATAAATCGGAAGCTCACAGACCTCGTTGATTACGGCCATGGAAGCAAGCGTCTGGGAAGCTACCTGTCCGATGCTCTCTCCCGTGATGAGGCCAAGGCACTCCGTATCAAGTGCCAGCTTCTCTGCAAGGCGCATCATGTAACGCTTCATGATGATGGTCAGCTCCTCATGAGGACAGGTCTCATAGATATGAAGCTGTACGTCCGTGAAATTGATCACGTGAAGATAGATCGGACCCGTGTACCGTGCAACGATCCTGGCAAGATCCACCACCTTCTGCTTTGCGCGCTCGCTGGTATAGGGCGGTGCATGGAAATACACCGCGTCAATCTTAACGCCTCTCTTCGCAATCATGTAGCCCGCCACGGGGGAATCAATGCCGCCGGACAAAAGGAGCATGGCTTTTCCGCCGGTGCCGACGGGCATGCCGCCGGGTCCGGGAATGATTTCCGAATAAATGTAGATCTTCTCGCGGATCTCCACGCTGAGCATAATGTCAGGGTTATGAACGTCCACCGTCATCTCAGGATACGCATTCAAAAGCACCTCACCAAGATCCGCATTGATCTCCATGGACTCCTTGGGATAGTCCTTGCGCGCACGGCGTGCATTCACCTTAAAGGTCTTGTTCTTGTCCGGGTACACCTTGTCGACATAGTCCACGACACGCTCTGCCAGCTTCTCAAAGCCTTCATCCTCGGCGTAAACCACGGGACAGATGCCTGAGATCCCAAAGACTTGCCTCAGGCACCCTACCGTCTCGTCAAAATCAAATTCGCCCTCCGCCTCCACAAAGATCCTTCCCTGAGTCTTGTGTACGAAAAACTTGCCATCACAGCGCTTTAGGGAGACCTTGATCTGGTGCACCAGTGCATCCTCAAACAGATGACGGTTCTTTCCCTTCACGCCTATTTCTGCGTACTTAATCAAAAAAGCTCTAAACATTTCTTTCTCCTTGAAAGCCTTCTATCGTTTTCTATCGTGTTTTTATCTTTTTCTTCTGTATTATTTTTATCTTCTGTTTTATTTTTATCTTCTGTTTTATCTTCTGTCTTATCTTCTGTCTTATCTTTTTCTCGTGTACATCCGCAGGATCGGAACAATCTCACGCAGTTCGGATAAAGTATACTCCAACTCTTCCCGATTCGTAAAGACCGAAAAACTAAATCGGATGGTGGAGCTAAGGAGGTCCTGCGGAATGCCCATGGCCTTCAGGGTTGCTGACGGCTGGGGTTTACGCGCAGAGCAGGCACTTCCCGCAGAAACATAGATCCCCTTTTCCTCTAATGCATGCAGCAACACCTCGCTTCGAACGCCGCGGAAGGAAACGCTGACAATGTGCGGTGCCGTCTCCTCCCCATGGGGCAGACCCGGAAGCAGCGCATTAACGCGGGTTCCCTCGATCTGACTGACGCCATTGATAAAGAAGGCCTTGCATTCTTCCAGATTTCTAAGATCCTCGTCATAGTTATCATACAATCGCTTCGCCGCCATCGCCATGCCCGCGATCCCGGGAATGTTCTCCGTACCGGAACGCAGATTATTCTGCTGTCCGCCGCCAAACAGGATCGGACGAAGCCTTACCTGCTCATTGACATACAAAAATCCGATGCCCTTCGGCCCATGAATTTTATGGCCGCTCACGCTCATGAGGTCAATGTTCATCTTCTTCGGATAAATCTTCGCCTTGCCAAAGCCCTGTACGGCATCCACGTGAAAGAGGGTGTTCGGATTCATCCGCTTGATCAGTGCACCAGCCTCCGCAATGGGCTGCTGCGCGCCCACCTCATTATTGGTGTGCATGATGGAAACCAGGATCGTGTCCATGCGCATGCTGCGCTGCAGGTCCTCCAGATGGATGCGTCCGTAGGCATCCACGGGAAGATAGGTCACCTGAAAGCCCTGTTCCTCCAAAAAGTGCATGGTCTGCAGGATGGCGGGATGCTCCACCTGTGTCGTGATCAAATGCCTTCCCTGGCGCTGTCTCGCCTGCGCAACGCCCCGAAGCGCCAAATTGTCGGACTCCGTCCCTCCGGAGGTAAACAGAATCTCCTTCTCATTCACCTTCAAAATCTTCGCCAGCGTTTCCTTTGATCTGCGAAGGATCTGCTCTGCCTCCATGCCCTTTAGGTGAAGGCTGGAGGGGTTGCCATATTGCTGACACATGATCTGCGTCATTTCAGCCGCAACCTCGGGAAAGACCCGTGTCGTAGCTGAATTATCCAAATATACTTCCATGGGAGTATCTCCTTTTTGTTCCTACTGAAAAATCCGCAAACTATGTCTTTTGCATATACCAGCGGATGCTTCTTCTATAGTTTACCATATGCGAGCGGAAGGCTTACGTGCCAATCCCAAGGACGGTTTTCCATGATTCGCTCGTTATGTACCGTGCCTTATGTACCATGCCTTATGTACCATGCCTTATGTACCATGCCTTATGTACCATGCCTTATGTACCATGCCTTATGTGCCGCTCGTTATGTACTGTGCCTTATACACTGCTCCTTATCTCCTCATGCCTTCTGGAAAAGCATTCGCGTCAGGCTTCCAGATGATAGCCAAGCCATGCAAGGATGGCGAGGGGTGCCGTCTCCGTGCGAAGAATGCGCCTTCCAAGAGTAACGGGTTCGATTCCCGCCTCCTGCGCCGCCTGAACCTCCGACTCATCAAACCCGCCCTCGGGACCAATGAAAATTGCGATCGTCTGACCAGGTTGAATGCCTTCAATGAGCTGTCTCGTTTTCTCCATGCCCTCTGCCAGCTCATACGGAATCAGCTTTATGTCCATGTCCTTTGCCAGCTCCAGTGCCTTCCGAAAGCTGATGGGCTCCTTCACTTCTGGAATAATGCCGCGCTTACTTTGCTTTGCGGCGGCCTCGGAAATCTGCTGCCATCTTGCCGTCTTCGCCTTCGCCTTTTTCTCGTCCAGCTTTACCACGGAACGCTTCGTCTCTACGGGAATCACCTGATAAACGCCAAGCTCCACGGATTTTTGAATGATGAGCTCGAGCTTATCCGCCTTCGGCAGCCCTTGAAACAAGTAAATCTTTGCGGGTAGCTCCACGCCATCCTCCTTAATGAAGCGAAGCTCGCACTCAATCCAAGGCTGACCCTTTTCGTCTTTTCCGCCAGAAGAAGGTTTGCTTTCCGTACTCCTCGCATGCCCTCGTTCTTCCTCAGCGTTCTCACCGCCATGAAACGCCCGAATGGCACAGCGGTACTCCTTCCCGTCCTGCCCATTGCTGACATTAAACTCTTCCCCGACCTTCATCCGCAGCACGTTCTTGATATGATTCACGTCCGCGCCCGTAATCATCACCGTCTTCTTAACTACATCAATTTGCATCGGCTCAACAAAAAACTGATACACTTCCTACTCCCTTACTCTTTCCTTTTTACAAAAAAGTTTTTACTCGGTAAACTTGAAGCTATCGAGTTCTTTCTCTGTTTCCAATCAACAAACTCGAAGTTGCCAGGCTTTTCCTCTCTATCTCAGCAAACTTGAAGTTGCCAGGCTTTTCCTCTCTATCTCAGCAAACTTGAAGTTGTATGTTTCTGCAAGCAGTGCGTCATAGCCACATGCGAATGGACACCGCACACCTATTTCTGCTTGCTCAGAT
>JAFXQK010000005.1 GCA_017527205.1 Lachnospiraceae bacterium
CACCGCGGCGTTGGCCTTATGCAGGGGCTTTTGTTTGAACAGCCCGTTGGCCCCATCATTAACCGCGCGCTGGAAAAGGGTCTGCTTTTGATCAACGCAGGTCCCAACATCATTCGTTTTGTTCCTGCTCTGGTCATCACCGAGAAGGACATTGATCAAATGATCGAAATCTTAGAAGAGTGTATCGAGGAGTAGTTCATGCGTAAATCTGGAAGATTGATTTCCATTCTTCTGACTATCATTATGTTGGCCCTGGTCATTCTGGGAGGGAAGGGTGAAGTGCAATTCCCGAATCAGGAAGGACAGGAGGAAGAGCCGATCTGGACCAGCAAAAAGGAGACCATTTATGTTTGGTATGAGGATCCTGCGCTGGAGAGCTATTTAAGCAGCGCCGCCGTGAGCTTTGGCGAGGCTGAGGGTGTCAGGGTGATCCCGGTATTAAAGAATACCTACAATTTTCTGGAGGATGTCTACGATGCCACAATGGCACGTGACAAGCAGATGCCCGATGCCTATGTCATTAATAATGACGAGCTGGGACAGGCTTATCTTTCCGGACTGGCAACGGAGATTCAGAATGAATCAGGAATGATCAATGAGGCCTGGTATCCGCTGACGGCACTTTCCGCCGTGACCTATAACCTGAAAATGGTGGCCTACCCGTTCTATTATGAAACAAGCATTTTAGTCTACAATAAGGACTATCTGGACATGTGGGTCAGACAACAGGCGGACCGTGCGGCGCTGGCTGCGCAGGGCGTTACTGAGGAAGAGGATGAGGCTGGCGATTGGTCAGAGAACTGCGTCGGAGAGGATGGCATTCCTCTGACGGTAGAAGGACTTTTGAAGTTTGCAAATACGTTTGATGCGCCTGAGGGCGTGGATGGCGTCATGAAATGGGACGTATCCGACATCTTTTATAATTACTGGATCGTTGGCAATTACTTGAACGTTGGCGGCGACTGTGGAGATGACAGTACGAACGTAGACATCTATAGTGATGAGACCATGGAGTGCTTAAATACCTATCAGACGCTGAATCAGTTTTTCTTTATCGAGCCTGACAATGCAAGCAGCGAAATCTGCTTACAGGATTTTATGGATGGCAGGCTGGTCTTCACCATTGGAACGACGGATGTCGTCAGACAACTGGAGGAGGCGAAAAAGGAAGGTACCTTCCTGTATGACTATGGCGTTGCAAGGCTTCCAGACATCAGTGAGACCTTAAAGAGTCGGACGCTGTCCGTGACCAATGCCATGGCGGTGAACGGATTTTCCGAGCATAAGGATTTGGCGAATCGTTTTGCGGAATATGTCACCAGAACCTGCAGCAAGGAGCTGTATCCGAAGGCCGGGAAAATGGCGACGGCCTTGCAGGCAAGCCGAGATGACAGGCTGCTCACGACCTTCACGAATCAATACGCAGACAGCATTTCCCTTCCGAAGATCATGGAAATCGGTAACCTTTGGTTACAGCTGGAAGCATTGTTTGCAAAGGTTTGGAGCGGCGAAGAGGTGCTGCCGCTGTTAAGGGATCTGGAGCGCCAGATTTCCACGCAGATTGGTGAGGAATAATCGTTTCAGAGTCCGTTGACAATTGGACTGGAGCGAAGGAATAAAAAGAACCGGACAGGGTATACTGATCCTAGAAAAGGAGGGTATGTCATGTTCGGTTTTTTGATTGCAATGCTTTCAGGAGCGCTGATGAGCATTCAGGGAGTTTTTAACACGCAGGTGACGAAGGCCTCTGGCATCTGGTCTGCAAGTGCCTTTGTCCAGCTGACGGCATTCATTGTCTGCATGGGTGCCTGGTTTGGCATGGAACGAAGGAGCCTTCTCAAGGTGTTTTCCGTCGAGCCGAAGTATATGCTGCTTGGCGGCGTCATGGGGGCCCTGATCACCTTCACCGTGATCAAGAGCATGGACATGCTAGGACCTGCCAAGGCGGTGCTTTTGATTGTAGTCTCACAGCTGGCCGTTGCCTATGGCATGGAGCTTATGGGGCTGTTTCAGGTGGAAAAGCAGCCCTTTGAGTGGCGGAAGGCATTGGGCCTAGGCATCGCCATCCTCGGAATCATTGTGTTTAAGTGGAAATAGGGTCTTGCACAGGAGGGCATTTTCGCTTACAATATTTTTATCGACAAGACGGCGTCCCATACGTTTGACGAGTGTGCGCATGGCGGACAAAGGGTTGAATATATGGGAAAGAACAGGAAACAAAGAGTACGAAATCTGCGGCGGGGTCAGGGCTTTTTCAAAAGGAAGCCTATGGCCGTGCTGTTTGCGTGCATTTTTATGACCTGTATGCTTGCGGCGTGTCAGACGGACAAGGCGCTGACGCTTTCCTATTCTGTTGCAGGAGAGGAGAGTGCTGCGCAGGAAACGCCTCAGGGCGACGGGGATGCAAGCTCTGGCGATCCGTTGGCGCAGGCATCAACGCCACTGAAAGAGGCGAGTTCGAAGGAAGGGGCTGGCGCGCAGACAGAGGAAAGGATCTACGTTCATGTCTGCGGAGCAGTGCGGGATCCCGGCGTCAAGGAGCTTCCCAAGGGGAGCAGGGTCTTTGATGCCCTGGAGTTAGCTGGCGGCTTTACGGAGGATGCGGATCAGGCATATGTCAATCTGGCGGGTTTTCTGCAGGATGGACAACAGCTCTATTTTCCCGCTGTAGGGGAGGTACTTCCGAGAACGGAAGAGGCGGGGAGTCTTGTGGATCTTAATACGGCGGATGAGGCGATGCTATGTACGCTTCCGGGCATTGGGGAGACCCGCGCGAAGGAAATTTTGAAATACCGCAAGGAGCATGGTGGGTTTTCCAAGGTGGAGGAGCTCATGGAGGTGCCCGGCATTAAGAAAGCCACGTACGAGAAAATTCGAGATTTGGTTATGGTTCGGAAATAGTGGAAAGGTGAGAGGAAGAGGAAAATGGCAGACAGAAAGGTTTTGGTCGTGGATGATGAAAAACTGATCGTGAAGGGGATCCGCTTTAGCTTAGAGCAGGACGGCATGTCGGTGGACTGTGCCTATGATGGGGAGGAAGCGCTCGAGCTTGCGCGGAACAACCAGTATGACATCATTTTGTTGGACGTCATGCTTCCCAAAATCGGTGGTTTTGAGGTCTGTCAGCAGATTCGTGAGTTTTCGGACGTGCCTGTGATCATGCTGACGGCCAGGGGTGAAGACATGGATAAAATTCTTGGCCTGGAATATGGCGCGGACGATTATATTACTAAGCCCTTCAACATTCTTGAGGTGAAGGCAAGGATCAAGGCCATCATGAGGCGCGTTGACAACAAAAATGCCGATGCGGGTCAGAGCAAGTCCATAGACGGTGGCGACGTGCATCTGGATTGTGAGGGACGCCGCGCTTACATAGCAGGAACGGAAATCGGCCTGACGGCCAAGGAATTTGAGGTGTTAGAGCTTCTCATGCTAAATCCCGGAAAGGTCTACGGGAGAGAAAACCTTTTGAAGCTGATCTGGGGAACGGATTATCCCGGCGACGTCAGAACCGTTGACGTTCACGTCAGAAGGCTTCGCGAGAAGATTGAGGAAAACCCGAGTGAGCCTCATTATGTCAGGACAAAGTGGGGCGTTGGATACTATTTTCAGGCGTAACGAAGGATAATGGGAGAGACGGATGGTGAAGCTGCCGGAGGATATCAAAGAAAATTTGAAACAAAATTTTAAGCAAGTGCTTTTCCTGCGCAGCTTTCGGGCGAGAATCTGTCTTCTTGTCTTGGTGGTGGGTATTTTGACGAGTGCGCTCATGCGCCATGCCATTATGGCAACCTATGAGAGCCGTGCGGTTTCGCAGCGAACGGAGACGGTAAAGAACCAGCTCCTGATCGTGGCAAAGCACCTGGTCAGTAACAATTACTTTTCGACCTACCGCCTGCAGGAGCCTGCCATGATCGCTTCGAGACAAGGCATCAACGGAGAGCTGGAGACCATCTCCAATCTTTATGGCGGCCGCGTCATGATTATTGGAAAGAGCTGCAAGGTCATCAAAGACACCTATGGCATCAGCGAAGGAAAGACCATGATTTCCGAGGAAGTGATCAAGTGCTTCCAGGGAGAGAATACGTCACATTATGACTCCGACAACGGATACATAGAAATAACGATACCCATTACCTCAACGGGCGTGGACGGAAAGTCGAGCACCGTTGGCGTCATGCTGACCAGCGTTTCGGATGAAACCATCGTGGACATGATTAACATCATGAATCGAAACGCCATCATGCTGGAGGTGCTCATGATTATGGGCATTATCGTGGCGTCTGTGTTGCTTTCCGGCGCTTTAACGAGACCTTTCGGCAAGATTTCCGCAGAGATTCGTAAGGTAAAGGAGGGCACCAGCGAAAAGGCCATCTCCGTGCCGGATTATGTTGAGACCGAGCACATTGTAGATGCCTTCAATGATTTGCTGGGAAGAATGAATGCCCTGAACGCGTCGCGTCAGGAATTCGTGGCTAACGTATCGCATGAGCTGAGAACGCCCATGGCATCGCTGAAGGTGCTGGCGGATTCTTTGCTGACGCAGCAGGACGTTCCAGCGGAGCTTTATCGGGAATTTATGACGGACATGGTTTCAGAAATTGACCGCGAGAATCATATTATCACGGATCTGCTGTCTTTGGTGAAGATGGATAAAACGGATCAGGAATTAAACGTCGTGGCGCTCAGCATCAATGATCTTGCGGAGCTTACGCTAAGGCGTCTTCGTCCCATTGCAAGGAAAAAGGACATTGAGGTCACCTTCGAGAGCAATCGCCTTGTCACCGCTGAGGTGGATGAGGTGAAGATGACCCTGATCATGACAAATCTTGTGGAAAATGCCATTAAATATAATCAGGAGCATGGCTGGGTGAAGGTGGTACTTGATGCGGATCACCAGCATTTTACGCTGCAGGTCAGCGATTCCGGGTTGGGGATTCCTGAACAGGATCTGCCGCACATCTACGAAAGATTTTACCGCGCCGACAAATCTCATTCGCGTGAGATGGGCGGAACGGGTCTTGGCCTTTCCATCACGAAGAGTGCCGTGCTGCTGCACAGGGGTTCCATTACGGTGAGCAGTAAGCTCGGAGAGGGCAGCACCTTTACGGTCAAAATTCCGCTGAATTACATTACCAGTAGTAAAAAGCGGGGCAGCGACAGGGAGAATAAGACAAGTGCGGAAGCGTAAGTAGGAAAAGCAAAGGAAAAGAGAAGAAAACACAGAGATACGAAGAAAAAGCGAAAAAGCGAAGAAAACGCAAAGAGAAAGTGACCTGGAGGGATAAAATGGGTTTTATGCTGCAAGAAGACAAGAAAAGAATGCGATGGCTCTTTGTCATCCTGCTCCTGGCAGGTGTTCTTTGCGTGCTTTCTTCCTGCGGAGAGAAGAAAAAAACAAATGGTCCCGTGGTGCAGGTATACTATGTCTCAAATATGGAAACAAAGGTAGAAACTCATGAATATGAAAAACCTGTCGGTTCCACGGAGGAACAGGTCAAGACGCTGATGGCGTATCTCGCAGCCGTTTATGAAAAACCGCCATATAAATCGCCCCTGGCCATGGGCTTTCAGGTCCTTGGCGTGGAATACCAGGAGGGAGGCCTCATTCTCAACATGGATGAGAATTATTCCAAGCTGAGCTCGACGACGGAGGTTCTCGTGCGGGCGGCCATCGTTCGAACCCTGATACAGGCGGACGGTGTGAACAGAGTGGAAATTTTGGTGAATGGCAACCAGCTGATTGACGGCGCGGGAGATCCCGTGGGATGGATGACGGATGGGCAATTTATTTATAATGACGGAAGTGAGATCAATTCCTACGAGCAGATTCGCGTAAAGCTCTATTTTGCCAACGAGGCGGGAGACAAACTGATCGCGGCCTATCGCGAGAAGTTTTATTCCACGAACACCTCCCTGGAGCGATTTGTCGTGGATGAGATTTTGGCAGGGCCGAGCGGTAAGATTGCCGGCTTGTATGCGACCATCAGTCCCGAAACGAAGATCTTAAGCGTTATGACAAAGGATGGAATTTGTTATTTGAATTTCGATTCGAATTTCCTGACGGTCGTGAACAACGTCAGTTTGGACGTGGAGATCTATTCCATCGTCAATTCCCTGACGGAGCTGCAGGGCGTAAACCGCGTTCAGATTCTGGTGGACGGTGACGTGCCTGACGTCTTTGGAAGCGCCATGTTCGAAAGAAACATGGATATTGTGACGACCCTGGAATAAGCATAACTCGGGGTGAGGACTGGACAGTCTTTCTACTAACCATTTGACTTAGAAAGACTGTCCAGCCCTTCCCCTCGAGTTAGTTTAAATCTGGGGCGTCGGTAAAAATGAATGAGGAGGGGTGGCATGAAGAGGCCCTTGTTTTGGGTCTGCATTGCCTTGGCAATTTTGGCCGTGCTGAATTTCGTATGGAGCGGTGCGGCAAATCAGACAGGCAGATTAAAGCAGACACTCTCTGAGGATCCCCCATGGGAAGGACAGACGGTTTGTCTTTCTGGGCGGGTGTGCGAGAAAGGCTCGCAAGGAGAGAAGGAGTATTTTATTTTGACGGATCTTTCATCGGAGGATCCTTCTTCAGATCTTATTTCAGATCAAAACGCCGCAGCTTCGCGGCAGATCATTTCCAAGCTATGTCAGTTTAAAACAGAGAAGCTCCAATGCTTTTTAGCAAAGGAGACAGGCGGAGCCTTGCCTAAAATCGGCAGCAGGGTTGTTGTGGAGGGGATTTTCTCGCTCTTTCAGGTTAGTACCAATCCAGGCGAGTTTAATTATGCAAGGTATTATCAGGGAAAGCAAATCGGCGGAAAGCTTTCCGATGTCAGTCTGCTTGACGTGACGAAGAAATACAACAGATTACGGGAAGGCTTATATGCCGTCAGAAGCTATTTTGGCAGGCGCCTGGACAAGGTGTTTCCCATCGAAGAGGCGGGGATTCTGCGCACCATGCTGCTCGGCGATCGGACGGAGCTTTCCCCGCAGGTTCGGGAATTGTATCAGGACGGCGGCATCCTTCACGTGCTCAGCATCTCAGGACTTCACGTAACGCTCCTTGGCATGGGGCTGTATCAGCTCCTCAGGAGAATTAGCGTGCGGAGTGATGTTGCCGCGCTCTTTGCCGGAATGGTTTTGGTACTCTATGGCATCATGACGGGGATGAGTGTCTCTGCCTGCCGTGCCATAGGCATGTTTTTGTTAAGAATGCTGGCAGTCCTTTGGGGACGCACCTATGACCTTTTGACGGCAACGGCCGTCCTGGCATGCGGGATGCTCTGCCTAGTCCCGACCTATGGCATGAATTCGGGTTTTTGGCTCTCCTTTGGCTCCATCCTTGGCATTGGCGTTGTCCTGCCTGTCTTGGAGACGGCAGGTCGCAATCTGACAATGCTAGAGATCGGTAATGCTACTGCCGGGCATTCCAAGGCATGTGATGATCCGCGCCTTGGCAGGAAAATACTTTTCTTGATCGATCGAGGGTTTCACCACATGCTGCAAGCAATAAGACAGGGCATACGGGCTGGCCTTTCCGTTTTCCTTGCCACGCTTCCCGTGACGCTCTATTTCTACTTTGAGGTGCCGACCTATTCCATGCTGTTAAATCTTCTGGTGATCCCTGCCATGGGGCCTGTGATTTTCTTTGGCTTTTTGGCAATGCTGATCCCAGGCTTAGGAATCCTTGGAACGGTAGACGTCGTAATTCTAAAGGCATTTACATGGCTGTGCGAGCAGGTGCGAGCCCTCCCCTTTTCTTCATGGAATCCAGGCTGTCCTGGAAATTGGCAGATTGTTGGATATTATGTTTTGCTGTCGATGGCATTGACTTTTCTGTGGAAGCTTGCTCGTAAAAGAGAAGAGATACAAGACGGGGGCTTAAGACAAAGGGAAGATGACGGAGTAGGAGTGCGGGTCAAAGGGAATGTGCGGCCGATAGGTAAAAGCAAGCTTATCCAATGGCTAAGAAACTGCATCAGCAGAAAAGGTTGGCTGGCCTGGGGACTACTCATCCTGCCCATTCTCATTCTGGCTTTCCCTGCCAGACGTATGACGGGTGCGGTCTTTCTTGACGTGGGACAGGGAGACTCTATTTTGCTGCGACTCTCCAATGGTCAAACCTGGATTTATGACTGTGGCAGTTCGAATAGAAACGAGGTTGGCAAAAACATTCTCATTCCGTATTTGAAACATGAGGGCATCAGACATATTGATGGCATCTTTGTGTCTCATGGTGATCGGGATCACGTGAGCGGACTGAAGGAGCTGTTTCAAATGGCGGAGCAGGAGAAAATCAAAATAGACCATCTCTATTTGCCCTCATGGATGTACTCAGAGGAAGCAACTGATGAGGAAACGAAGTCTGTGCAGATGGAGACTGAAAACGAAAGGAGAAATTCATTAGATGCCGTGAAGGGCGAGGCAGCTAAATTTGAGGTTTCAAAGAATGAGGCAAGTTTAGTGGAGTTTGCGAAAAGCATGAAAAAAATGCAAATCCATGTATTAAAAGCAGGAGACAGCTTGGACGGACAAGCGATCTCTTTCCTAACATTGCATCCCCAAAAATTAATATCTCCTGCGGAGTTGGACGGAAATGAGGCATCACTATGTCTTTTAGTACAGCTAAAGAAACAGGGAAGGAGTTTGACGATCCTATTAACGGGTGACACGCAAGGGGAGGGCGAAAAGGAGTTGCTCGCGGAATTAAAAGGTAGAGGTATCAATAAAGTGGATGTCCTAAAATGCGCGCATCATGGTTCCAAATATGCAACCTCGCCTCTCTTTTTAGAACAAATCGATGCGGAACTTACGGTCATTTCCTGCGGGAGAAGAAACTCCTACGGTCACCCGCATGCGGAGCTTTTGCAGCGCCTTTCTGATGACGGCACCGCGATCCTTCGCACCGATCAATTGGGTGCCATCACCATTTATGACAGATAATCAAAACTTTAGCATATGTTTTTGTAAAATGTTGTAGTATAATAATCTTGGCATTGGAAAATCGTTATAGACCGACTCGACGAAGGAGGGTATTTTTATGACGAGGGAAGAGTGGAATCAGAAGCTGGAAAAATGGATTGCCTATTTAGGGACGTGTACAATATCCCCGTGATGGAAAAGGTGATCAAGGAGAGATTTCACGGAAAGTATCCTGCCAGAAAATCCATCCAGACAAACTTTGCACACGTGGGCGGCCCTGATGGATTACATTTCCAGGCGGACGCGGTCGCATATTGTGGACAAAACGGCTGTACAAAATAATATGAGGAAAAGACATGGAGAAGGCATTTGAAGGAAGCAGAAGATTTTATGAAGAAGATGTGAGGGGTATGATACGGGAGCTGTTTCCTAAGTATGAAAAAAGAATTGCCGTGGGACTTGTTGGAGAGGGATCGGATTGCTTTGGATATGACGATGTGCTTTCGAAGGATCATGATTATGGGACGGGCGTGTGCCTCTGGATCACGGAGGAGGATTTCGCAAAGATTGGTTCTCCCCTATCCATAGCCTACAATGAATTGCTTGACAAAAAGGGGATTGTCCTTTCCGAGAGGCTTCGGGCGAGGCGCGGCGTCATGACGATCAATGGCTTTTATGGTAATATTCTTGGAGCCCCCTGCGATGCAGAGAGTGGAAATCTTTCAGATGACGATTGGCTTCGCTTTGACAAGACCTGCCTTGCAACTGCCGTGAATGGTGAGGTTTTCCGCGATGACCTTGACATATTCAGCGCTTTTCGCAGATTGCTTTTAGCTTATTATCCGGATAGACCCTGGAGGATCAGAATTGCGGAGGAGATGCATGCCTACTCGGCGGCCCTGCAGGTCAACTACGCGCGCTGTATGGTAAGACGCGATATCGTTGCAGCAGACCTTTGCCGCCTTCGGGGAATGGAAGCGGCCATGCAGCTGTTCTTCTTACTAAAGAGGATTCCTGCACCCTATTACAAATGGACCTACCATGCATTAAGGAAAATCAGGGGTGGAGAGAGGCTTGCACCGCTTTTGGAAATGCTTTCGAAATCGAGAACGGACATGGGTGCGTGGAAGTCTTGGAATTATGACGCGGACAGGCTGAATCTGAATGATGCCACGGTTCTTTTGTCTGAGCGAATTGCCGCCATACTTCTCGAACTGCTTCGGGAAAATGGTCTTAGCAGGGGGATGGATCCCTATTTGGAAAGATATGTGAATGAGGTACTTGACGGACGGCGCACGATACCCTAAGGTATGGTGCGCTGTTTGCATCTGTAAGGCTATTCGATTTCGTGCTACAATCATTATAACAAAAGAAATACTAGTTACCCAGAAAGCAATATCGTAACAAGACAACATGTCACCCAGCAATCAGTCACATAACTCGTTGACAATTCCTTGTTCGCCTAGAAAGGGGGCAGCAATATGATGAGTTACGACAAGAATGTTGGAAAAAGAGCTCTTTGGATTATGATCGCAGCAATCGGCTTTGTTGCCGTGACGATCACTTCCATCTTCCCGCCGCTGGCAGCTTTCCTTGTGCTGGTTGGCCTGAAATTAAAGCAGGAGGTGTTTCATGTTCATAACAATTGATGCAGGAAAAACCTGCGATAGTAGTAAAAATAGTATCGGGCGGTGATTTGATGAATAGTCAGGTTGCCGCCTGCATCAATTGGAGAAAACGGTTGCGGACTCGATAGAAGTTTGCGGGACCGCGATTGGGAAGGATAGGGTTACGATGTAATTGCCATGTTGCGTTTTCATTTTGGCCTGTCCGCTCATTTTCTGCATCATTCTTACCATATTATGATTGCCGATCCGCGTGCCCTGAATTTCATGCTCCGTATCATGCTTCACCCGATTTGCCACCTGTAGCGTAAAAAAGTCTTGTGAGAGCTGACAGGAGAGCAAAACAGGGTGATTTTTATCTGCATATTTTTCAATGTTGGAGACAAGGTTATTGATGATGCGTCCTAGGAAATCGGTATTGATTTGGAGCTGCGCTTTGGACCAGATGAGCCTGTCACAATCCATGGTAAAGCCACTGGTGGTGAGCTCAGAGCAGAGTCTTGACAGATGATCGCTGAGGAGGTATTCGGCGTTGGCTGGGGCTTCCAAAACGCAGGGCAACTCTTCATTTGAAAGGAAAAAATCAAAGAGTTTATCGGACAGATCACGGATTTGTGAGGTCTTGCTGATCACCTTGTCGACATACTGGGGCAGGGGACCGGTGACCTTTACGGCTTCCCGGCGGCAGAGCTCTAGGAAGCCAAGGAGGCCCGTCAGCGGCGTACGAAGGTCATGTGCCATGCCAAGAACCAAGGCTTCCTGCTCCTGCCGCTGTGTCCGTCGCTTTGTCTCACTTTCAAAAAGGGCGTTACGCAGCTGATTCAAGGCATCGGAGAGGTCTGAAAGCTCATCATTGCCCTTCTTTGTGAAGCATGTCTTCAGCTCTCCTTGTTGCATCAGTAGTACCTCCTTGTGTAAAAGGCGCAGGTATCTGACCTTAGAACTTGTCAGCACCAAGAGAAATAGTGCCCAGAGGAAGGCGCTAATGTCAGCGGAAATCATGATGGCGAGCAGATAGTAGTTTTTCTGAAAATTCTTGTGGATATAGACATCTGCCACGCCATCAGCAAAGTTCACCTGATAAAAGAATTGCCAGGTTTTGTAGGATTGCAGGGAATCCGTCTCGGCAAGTGGAGCATTTCCTGTATAGGAGTTGTCATAAAATAAGACCTTGTTTCGAATCACGGAGAAAATGGTGATGTCATTCTCATTGGCCCAGGTTCGAAGCGCCCAGGAATCCGTGGCAGGAATCTGGTTTTCGTCCACATATTCCTGTAAGGAGGTCATGGCTTCACGCTCCTTGTCGATAACGAAGGAGGAGGTGGTGAAGTAATCATCCAGTAGCTTTCTTGAAATGGAATAGAGGAGAAGAAAGCTCGCAAGGGCAAAGAGCATGCCGATAAAGAATGCGATCAGGAGTTTTGCTTGTAAGGAAATTCTATTTGTTTTATACATTTCCGAATCGATATCCTTTCCCCCACACGGTGAGAATGTATTTAGGTGACTGCGGATCTGGCTCGATCTTTGCCCGCAGATTTCGAATATGAACCATGACGGAATTGGAATAGCTGTTTCTATAGGGCTCCTTCCATATGCTTTCGTAAATGTCTGGGATACTGAATACACGTGTCGGATATTGCATGAGAAGAAGCAGGATTTCGTACTCCGTCTCCGTTAAGTTGACTATGGATCCTTTGATGGTCACTTGATTGATTTGACTGTGCACGCGCAGGTCCTCAAAGGAAAGCCAATCCTCCGTTGCAGAGGCAGAAGGAAGCTGGGCATTATAAGCATTGCTGCGACGAAGCAAGGCCTTTACTCTGGCAGAGAGCTCGGAGAAGGAAAAGGGCTTTACCAAATAATCATCGCCACCGGCGTGAAATCCAAGCAGCTTGTCATTCTCCTTAGATTTCGCCGTCAGAAAGAGGATGGGAACATAGGAAAAGCGACGAATCTCCTCGCAGGTCTCATAGCCTGACTTTCCAGGCATCATGACATCAAGAATGATGAGGTTCGTCGATGCCGTAACTCTTTTGGTTCCTTCCTCGCCGCAGGAGGCCTCCGTGACATGATAGCCTTCTTCCTCTAACAGAATGCGAACGGCAGCGCGAATGTCTGCATCATCCTCAATGATCAGTATTTCCATTTGTTTTTCTCTTTGCTCTGACATATCGTAAATCTCTCCCTCATCAGATCCTTCACGGCAAGTATGCAATGCCGCTGATTTATACTCATCTTATCATGTTTTTGGAGGATTGGGTTGAAATTAAGAAATCTTCACAATTTTTTTGTGGAAACCAAAGGGCTAGGTAGTAAAATGAAGATAGAGAAATTATAAAAAATGGATTTATATAGAATATTTGGGGAGGAATGCAAGATGAAGCAAAGAAACCTAGGGATTCTTCGTTTCCTTTTGATGATAGGGATGTTTTGTCTCATGACGAGCTGTGGTACAAAGGAGGGGACGGGACAGGAGAGCGCCGATATGGGTGCGGTCCCCGGTGCGAAGAAAGAGGATGCACCGCTCTACGACAGAACGACGACGCAGTATCAGCTCGCGGAGGATGCCAACCCATATAGGATGGAATTTGGGTCAGAGGGATTCTTTTATTTTGTCATGGGTGCAAGCGAAGATGGAGAAATCTTACAAGATGGCGAAGAAGGATTGACTTCGAAGGCTGTTACTGGAGGCAATGCGAAGAATTCAAGGAACAACCCGGAGGGCATAGAAGATGATGAGGCGGAGCTGGCCTTGGCGTATCAATTTTATTATCAAGGCTATGACGGTAAGGAAGCGATACCATTTTGTGCGGTGCAGGATGGGTATGTGCGGGATTTTTCCTGTGTGACGCGGGAAGGGGAAATGGTGCTTTCTATCTTAGTGGCTGGCGATACCGCATGCATTATGGAGTTTGATAAAAATGGAAAGCCTTGCGGGGAGATTTCCTTGGACGATCGCTTTGGACAGATGGAAGCGCAGGAACAGCTCCTGGCGCTGCCGGAGGGCTATGTGATCGCCGTGGGTGACCAGGTAAGCTTTCTGGACGCAGCGGGTAAGGTTTCGGCAGAGGCGAAGCTGGAGGGACAGGTGCAGGAATTGTATGCATCGTCGCAGAGGATGTTTGCCACCGTCTATCGCAATCCGAATGCGGGCGGGGGAAGCCTGCTGGTGAAGCTGGATGATAAGAAAGCAAAGGCGGAAACGCTGCGCAAACTCCCACAGGACGTGATGAAGGTGTTTGCGCTGGAGGATGGATTTGCCGCCGTTTATCATGACAGGATTACTTTATTTCAAGCAGGGAAGGAAGCAGAGGAGGCCATCGTCGATCTTGATCGTCAGGAGCTGATGGCGTCCCAAATCCAATCTTTTCATGGTGAGAACGGAGAAATCGATCTTATCTCCTTGGATCCCTATGATCAGGAGCACAAGGCATATCGATATCATTTAAAGGTTCATGAGGAGACCGATGATTCTCAAGCGAATGCGTCAGACAAGAATGCGCTTACCGTAAAGGAACGCGAAAAGTTTGCAGCTGACGGCAGGCGAATCGTTTATGTTGCGATTCCCAAAAACTGTGCGTATTCCGTGGAGTTTCATGCGAAGAAATATAACCAGGCAAGCGATCAGGTGATGATCAAGGTCGAACGAATTAGCGAGAGCATAGAGGATTATCTGGGGAAGGGAAATCGGCCGGACATTGTCATGTTTCAGGATCAAACGGATCTGCCAAATTTTGTGCAAAAGAATCTCTTGGCCGATCTTTTGCAGCTATGTGAACAGCAGGATGCCTACTCGCTGGATGACGTCATTCCAAAGGCTAAGGAGTGTCTTGGCATCAGTGGGGACGAAGGGATGTATGCAATGGCGGGGCGGTTTCGATTGCTGCTCTATCCCTCGGACGGGACGGAGGTTGCTGCAGATGGACGGTGCGATGCCGTGCAATATCTCAAGTGGTATGACAATTATCTGACGGAGCAGGAGCTGGAGGGCTTCGGGCAGTTGGAAAACCTTTTGTATGATGTGGTTCTATCCTTCTATGATGAGGAGACGGCACGGGCCGATTTTACTTCAGAAGCGTTTGAGGAACTTCTAAAAACCTACCTAGAGGTGAGAAGTCATCACAAGGGAGAATGGAAGAAGGGCTATACGTCGGATGAAATTGCTAGAGGACCGTTTTGGTATGCAAGCTATCGAAGTACGGCCATGGCAAAGACGGGCGCAAGGCTACAAGGCTTGCCAGACCCCTATGGGCAGCGCCGTGTCATCATCAGGTTTTATTATCCCATGAGTATTCTTGCAACGTCGGACTGTCAAGCAGAAAGCTTCGATTTCCTCATGTATTACAATTCCCTTGGGGAGCTGTTGCAGGTTGGATGGCCCGAATCGGATTATGGGAAGAGCAGCAGTACGGAAGCGATCTTTTCCGTATATCAGCATTTGCTGGATGAGTATATTTTCGCGTGGGACGACGTATTTATGAGTTTTGGAGCGCTGGATGCAAACGGCATGCCAACCGACGTGAAATTGTATTATCTGCCGGAGGAGCAAAAGGATCAGCTCCGATTCCTGATCGACTCAGCGATCCCTGAGACGAAGACGCAACGCGTGATCTATGAGATGCTCATGGAGGAAGCAGAAGGCTATTTTAGCGGTGACAAGGATCTCGAAAGCGTCTGCAAAATCCTTCAAAACCGCGCAGAACTCTACCTAAAAGAACAAAGGTAAGTGTAAGGTTATTAAGTAAAATTTTCCGCTTTCTCGAGGGGAAGGTTTGGATTGTAATGTATACCAGCAGTTGCATTGACTTATGAGGAGCTGACGGTTATAATAATACTTGGTTGGCAGCTAGTCAGATTTACTTCTTGGTCACGGAAGATGTCGCGGGTTCGATTCCCGCCAGTCTCGAAAGAGGCTGTAGCTCAGTGGGTAGAGCACTTCAGCAATCTGACAATTTCGCCGCTTTTTGCCTGCAGCTAGCAATGCTTACTTCTCGCCTATGGATTATGTGTTGCAATATCGCGGGCATCATAAGGAGATGCAATGAAGAAGATTTTTAAGGAGTATTTGTTTCAAAAGCATATGTTTGTATGCGAAAATGCCGAAGCAGGCCTTGCGGTAAACGAAGAGCCTCATGTATTTGAGACATTGTTTTCCCTGGCAAACCTGTTTGGCATTAGCATCACTGAGGGCAAGGAGCTTGCGCAAAAGGGGATGATCGAATTCGCGTCGGAGATGCTCGGAAAGGACGTTCCGTCGCCTTTTTATCAGGGCTTTCCTGAAAGCGTAAGGAAGCTTTCCGCGGATCAGCTGCTGTTTGATCAGCTGGTGCATTACACGGTCACCTACGGCTTTGGACATTTTTCTGAGCCAGGGCATTCCCTGTTCGAGGAAACCTTTGAGCGCATGGCGTTCAAAGAAAATGTCGAGGTCAAGGAGTTTGTGATCGTGGAGGAGGCAGCGGCAGTCAAGCTGCTCGCGGAGTATGTTGAGAATTTACTCGCCTCCAGCAGACCGCTAAGCGATGCGCAGTTTGCCATGATTTGCGATTATATTCAGACCTATCGCTATAAGGTGCAGCAGTGCGCTTCGAAAAACACGCTGGTTCGCCTGATGGTGGCACTTCGCGACCTGCGTTTTGCAAGATTTTTGGATCTGTCTGACGCCATTAAGGTGCTTGATGAGATTAACTTTGTCTGCTATGGGAATGAGAACCTGAAAAAGCTGAACCTGCGAAATCGGGATAGAAAGTTTTTGACGAGCGTCATAGACGAGCTGTTTGCCATTTCTCACGTGGACGTTATCACCTGTTATGAGAAAAAGGATGTTTGGTGTGGCCTTTTGCATCATTTACATTATCAGCCGAAGTGCGACAGGGCGCGGGAGTTCCTCGCAGACATGCGCGGGCAGGGCAACAAGTCCGTCTATGCATCCTTTGAGAGACTGATGAACGCAGGAAACATCCGCGGCGCCGTTACAACGCTGAAGGAGGGTAAGGGTTCCGGTGCCCTGCTCCGTAATCTGGACTATATTATTAGCCGAATTGAGGAGCCAGAGGATCTGAATTTTGTCCTGCAACATCTGGAGACGAAGAATAACGTGATGCTGATGCAGCTGCTTTTGCATTATGTAGGAGAGCGCAATGGTGAAGGGCACGGAAGAGCCTTCCGCTTTGTGCGCCATAATACCATGCGCGTGCATGCGGAGCTGCCGAAGGAGGTAAAGCGGAGAAAGTCCGTGATTTCCCATGGGCAGTCAGCGGTGGTTGCCCGCTTTGTGGAGGAAAACCTTCGGAAGAACCTTCGCGGAAGGCTTGGAAAGGTCTACGTCAGCGAGGATATGAAGAAGATTGCGCTGCCTCTGCAGGAGGCGACGGCGCAGGGCGGCATTGGCGTCCTTGCCAAGGGCAGCAGGCTTGCGATCCCTGCGGGAAAGAAGCTTCGTGCCTTCACTTATTGGGAGAAGGTAGATGACATCGACTTGTCCGTCATTGGCATGGATGAGGAAGGCTTACAGACAGAATTCTCCTGGAGAACCATGGCAACGAATCAGTCCGGGGCGATCACCTATTCCGGTGATGAAACCAGCGGATATAACGGTGGTTCCGAATATTTTGACATTGATCTGGAGAAGTTCCATGAGCTGTATCCTGCCATCAAAAAGCTCATTTTCTGCGATAACGTTTTTACGGGCGTGAACTTTGAAAACTGTTTTTGCACGGCGGGCTTCATGATGCGTGACCTTCTGGACTCTGGCGAGATCTATGAGCCGAAAACCGTGGAGTCAGCCTTTCGCGTCAATTGCCCCAGCATGTTTGCCTATCTGTTTGGCATCGATTTGGAGAAGCGTGAGTTTGTCTGGCTGAACCTTAACAGGGATGCACACGTCACGGTTGCAGGAACGACGAGCCTTGCCTTTTTGTTAGATTACTTTGACGTCACGGAGAAGATGAATGTTTACCGTTTCTTTGAGTGGATGGCAACGGAGCTGGTAACGGATCCGGCGCAGGCTGATGTCATTGTGTCTGACCGCAGGGAGGTATGGGAGCAGGCGAATGCGATAACGGCAGACGATCAGAAGTCTGGAGATATAGAGCAGAGTGAAAAGGAATGGATTCGAAGCTTCGATTTTGAAAAATTTTTGGCACTTATGAATCAAAAATAATTTTGGGGACATACTAAGAAAAAGCACCCATGGCAATAGGAGGACCTACTGTCATGGGTGTTTTGCGTTACGCGTTTCCTTGACTGGAGATGATGAGCTCCACGGCCATTTTATCATTGATGAGGCCTGATTTGACGTCCTGGTCGGCCTGTACGCATTGCTCTAAGGCCCTGCGAAGATCAGAGGATTTTTGCTGCCCGGCCTGAGAAAGGTATTTTCCGACAACAAAGGGGGGAACCCCGATCTTTGAGGCAATCTCCCGATCGGGCACGCCTCTTTTTTTGAGCTCCTTTGCCTGATAGGTGAGATTGTACTGTCTGGAGAGCATGGCAAGAATCTGCAGGGGCTGAACCTTAAGCGCCAGAAGGTCATAATAGAGCTCCAGCGCTTTCGTGGTCTGGCGCCTCGTAACGGCCTCCACCATGTCAAAGATGCGATCCTGCAGTCTTGTGGTGCAGATGGCCTCGACGTCCGCGCTTGTCACGACGTCCTTGTCCATGCAGTAGCAGATCAGCTTTTCTAACTCTGACTGAATGTTTTCCATGTCCGTTCCCGTCTTGGAAAGAAAAAGCATGACGGTGGCTTCCGTTACTTTTTTGCCCTCCCTGGCAAGCAGGGAGGCAACCCAGCGCTTTAGCGTATTGTCATCCTGCGTCGTAAATTCAACGGCGCAGCCCTTGGCGGATACGGTCTTAAACAGCTTGCTTCGTTTGTCGACCTCACTCTCCGTAAAGACAAAAAAGGTTGTGTCGTTTGGCGCGGCCAGATAGTCCGCCATCTGCTCCCCGCCGGACTTAAACAGCCCGCTGTCCGAGAGAAAGATCACGCGGCGATCAGCCAGAAACGGCATGGTCTCCGCAAGGTCAATGATCTGCGCGACGGAAATGTCCTTCCCCTCAAAAAAATGCACGTTCATTTCATCATCGCCTGCAAGGGCCTTTCGAAGCTTGTCCGTATATTGTTTTTTTAAATACCGTTCTTCCCCGTAGAGCAGATAGACGTTGGCAAATCGGTTTTCCTTGATGGCGCTGAGAATGCGTTGCATGGGTATTTCCATTCCTTTCGAGCTTCCCTGACGGGACGTTTCCTATGATTAGTATACCCGAAACAGGGCATTTTGGAAAGACGCAAAGCATAGAAATTAGTATAGAAATTAGCATAGAAATTTACGTGCTTTTTCCAATAAAAATATTGAGGAAGGACGCAGTTTGTGATATGATGGACAGGAGGTGTGGGAGATTCCCAGACATTGTGTTTAACCATTCAAAAACATAGGAATGAAAAGGGAGGAGTACGAAAATGAGTAAGGACAAGGGATTTTTTGCAGAGTTTAAGAAGTTTGTTTTGCGTGGAAACGTAATGGACATGGCAGTCGGCGTCATCATCGGCGGCGCATTCACGGCAATTGTTACGTCGCTGAATAATGACCTGCTTTCTCCTATTTTAGGTTTGTTTGGCGGCACGGATTTCAGCAACCTGTTTATCCTGTTGTCTAAGACGGATCAGACCTTTGCCTCCGTTGCAGAAGCAAGGGAGGCCGGCGCAGCCGTATTTGCATATGGTAGCTTTATCACCGCAGTGATCAATTTCCTGATTACCGCTCTTGTGATCTTTATTCTTGTTAAGGCAGTAAACAAGGCCATGAGCATTGGCAAGAAGCCTGAGGCACCAAAGGCTCCCACGACCAAGAAGTGTCCTTTTTGTAAGTCGGAGATCGCCATTGATGCAACCAGATGTCCTCATTGCACCTCCATTCTTGAGGAGAACAAGTAAGGAATCTGCAACTAGACTTAAGAGGCAGGCACAGCTTGCCGTGAAAGGTACGGAACAAGGCATGCGCGGATGGAAGAGAAAAGGCATCTGCCTCGCCCTGGCGCTGATGATGACCGTGTTTGCCTCCGGATGTGGCGGCAAGACGGAAAAGATCAAAGAGGCCATGGATCTCATTGAGAGCATGGATTACCAAGGAGCGCTGGATACGTTTGAGGAGGCCGCCGAACAAAATGAAAATGCGAGGCTGATCGCCCGGGGCATGGGAATTGCCTATTTGGGGCAGGCGAAGTTCGATGAGGCAATCGAGTGCTTTCTAAAGGCATTGGCAGGGAGCAATGGTCTCTTGCAGGACATGGATTATGACCTGAATTACTATCTGGCGTCGGCCTATGAGGGCGCAGGAAGGTATCAGGAGGCCAAGGAGGTTTACAACTCCATTCTGGCCCTGAAGCCTCAGGAGAAGGAAGCCTACTACTTGCGCGGCGGCGTGGAGCTTCAGCTGGATCAGTTTAATGAAGCAAAGGCAGACTTCGACAAGACTGTGGCCATGGATCCGAAAAATTACGACAGACTGTTTACCATTTACGAGAAGTTTTCCCGTTTTGGCTACAAGGCAGCGGGGCAGGAGTACCTGCAGACCGCGCTGGACAACGGTGCGAAGACGCTGAGTTCCTTTGACAAGGGCCGGATTTACTATTTCATGGAGAATTACCAGCAGGCATACGTGGAGCTCGAGGATGCAAAGTCTGACGATAAGGCGGAGAGTAGCCTCTATCTCGGCAAGGCATATGAAGCAACGGGGGATTATAACTACGCATGTAACGTATACCGCTCTTATTTGGATAAGCATGGTGACAGCGCGGAGATGTATAATCAGCTTGGCATCTGCGAGATGAAGCGCGGCAATTATGAGATGGCGCTTGCGGCCTTTCGGTCAGGGCTTGACCTGGAAGACAAGGAGATGCAACAGGTTCTTTCCTATAATGAGATTGTGGCGTATGAATTCCTTGGGAATTTCCAGAAGGCGGCGGAGCGTATGAAGACCTATGTTAAGCTCTATCCAACGGATGAGGATGCCCTGAGGGAGGAAATCTTTCTTTCAACAAGGGATGGATCTTTCGCGACGGATTCGGCCGGGCAGGAAGAAGCGAACTAATATCGGCTGAGCCATGGAAATAAGTCTGTTAGGAAAAAGGACAATAGAATCATAGAAAATGGAAAACGGGCACCCGTATTTGGGTGTCCGTTTTTTGAATTGTCGGGTTTATTCAGACTATTAAAAACACAATATGTTCGATTTGCACAAAAATTTGTCCACAATATATAGTGGATAGACATTGACATTCCCAAGCGATCAATGATAAAATGGTATTGCCTTTCGGGAAAATGTAGAAAAGAGGCATTTCCCGGGAAAATAACCAAAGAGTCAATCAATTGGAGGGGTTGTTACATGTTACAAATCGTTAAGAGGGATGGGACAAAAGCAGATTTTACGTTGTCAAAGATCAATGATGCAATTATGAAGGCATTCAACGCGACGGAGATGAGCTACAATAATGATATTGTAGATTTACTTGCGCTTCGCGTGACGGCGGATTTCCAGTCAAAGATTAAGGATAATACCGTTCAGATCGAGGACGTGCAGGACAGCGTGGAGAAGGTTTTGGGCCAGGCTGGCTACGAGGAGGTTGCTAAGGCCTACATCCTGTACAGAAGACAGCGCGAGAAGATGCGTACCATGAAGTCTACCATTTTGGACTATAAGGACGTCGTAAACAGCTATGTTAAGGTAGAGGACTGGCGCGTGAAGGAAAATTCCACCGTTACCTATTCCGTAGGTGGCCTGATTCTTTCCAATTCCGGCGCAGTTACTGCAAATTACTGGCTTTCTGAGATCTATGATGATGAGATCGCAGAGGCTCACCGCAATGCGGACATCCATATTCATGACCTTTCCATGTTAACCGGATATTGTGCAGGCTGGTCCTTAAAGCAGCTGATCAAGGAAGGGCTTGGCGGCATCACGGGAAAGATTTCCTCCGCACCCGCAAAGCATCTCTCCGTACTCTGCAACCAGATGGTAAACTTCCTTGGCATCATGCAGAACGAGTGGGCAGGCGCACAGGCATTTTCTTCCTTTGATACCTATTTGGCACCCTTTGTCAAGGTGGACAACTTAAGCTATCCCGAAGTGAAAAAGTGCATCGAAGCATTTATTTATGGCGTAAATACTCCCAGCCGTTGGGGGACGCAGGCACCCTTCTCGAACATCACGCTCGACTGGACCGTGCCGGAAGACCTTGCAGAGCTACCCGCAATCGTTGGTGGCAAGGAGATGAATTTTAAATACAAGGATTGTAAGAAGGAAATGGATATGGTGAACAAGGCGTTCATCGAGACCATGATCGAGGGAGATTCCCACGGCAGAGGCTTCCAGTATCCGATTCCGACCTACTCCATCACGAAGGATTTTGACTGGTCCGATACGGAGAACAACCGTCTCTTATTCGAGATGACATCCAAGTACGGCACCCCTTATTTCTCCAACTACATCAACTCCGACATGGCACCCAGCGACGTTCGTTCCATGTGCTGCAGACTTCGCCTTGACCTTAGAGAGCTGCGCAAGAAGACCGGCGGCTTCTTTGGTTCCGGAGAGAGCACCGGAAGCGTTGGCGTCGTTACGATCAACATGCCGAGAATCGCTTATCTGGCTGCCAATAAGTCCGAGTTTTATGCAAGACTGGACCGCATGATGGACATTGCCGCAAGATCCTTAAAGATCAAGCGCGGCGTCATCAGCAAGCTCCTTGACGAGGGTCTGTACCCTTACACCAAGAGATATCTTGGAAGCTTTGACAATCACTTCTCGACGATTGGCCTGATCGGCATGAACGAGGTTGGTCTGAATGCCAATTGGCTGCGCGCTGACATGAGCGATCCCAGAACGCAGGAATTTACCAAGGAAGTGCTGAATCACATGAGAAACCGCCTGTCCGATTATCAGGAGCAGTATGGTGACCTTTATAATCTTGAGGCAACGCCCGCAGAGAGCACGACCTATCGTCTGGCAAAGCATGACAAGAAGCGTTATCCCATGATCAAAACGGCGGGACATGAGGGAGATACCCCTTATTACACCAATTCCTCCCATCTGCCCGTGGATTATACCGTGGACATCTTTGATGCCCTTGACATTCAGGATGACCTGCAGACGCTGTATACCTCCGGAACCGTATTCCATGCATTCCTTGGAGAAAAGCTCCCTGACTGGAAGGCTGCGGCAAATTTGGTTCGCACGATCGCACAGAATTATAAGCTCCCTTACTACACTCTGTCCCCGACCTACTCCATCTGTAAGGAGCATGGCTATCTTGCGGGTGAGGTGAAGATTTGTCCTCACTGCGGAGCAAAGACCGAGGTTTACAGCCGTATTACCGGTTACTATCGTCCCGTACAGAACTGGAACGATGGTAAGCTTCAGGAGTATGCAAACAGAACCGAATATGATATTTCAAAGTCCGAGCTAAAGCGCCCCGTGAGCAGCGTGGTTACTTTGTCAGGTTTTGATCAGGACGTGGAAGTGAACGTGGAGAAGCCCGAGGGCGTAAGATATCTGTTTACCACAAAGACCTGTCCGAACTGCGTATTGGCGAAGAGCTACTTGGAAGGAATTCCTTATGTCGTGATCGATGCCATGGAGAACGTGGAGCTGGCAAATCGCTATGGAATTATGCAGGCGCCGACGCTGGTTGAGGTAAATGGAGATAACTTTACCAAGTATGTTGGAGCACCCAAGATTCAAAAATATGCGGAGCAGGTAAAGGTTTCCTGCGTATAAACAGGCGGGAGAAGGAAGTATCACAAGCGAAGGCCATGGCTCAAAAGGCTCTCGAAAGAAATGACAAGGTCCCTTGCGGCGCGAAGGTCGCCTGCAAGGGATCTTTTTGATTGTAAAAACAGTTTTGAGCAGTTGAAAAAGTGCTTTGATAAGAAGCTGAAAGGGTGCGTTGAAAAGGCGTTCGTCATCATGGCGAATTTGTGGTTGAAAGAAAAGAGTTTTCAGATTATAATTTAAATAGTGGCTGCAAGGGAAGGCTTAAAAAGAAAGGCTCTGGAAGAAAGGCCTCGGCTGAGGAAAGGTTATGGTAACATATGCTTCGGTATTATTATGTGATTCTGATTTCCATACCACTGATTATTTATTATGTTGTTAAAATAAGACTCATGATGAAGCACCCTGAGGACTATAGTGAGAAGTATCGCTACGGCGTTGCGCGAAACATGGTGAAGTATACAATGCGGAATGCGCGGATCGTAACGAAATGCTTTGGCGCGGAGAATCTGCCGAAGGAGGGCGGGTATCTGATGTATCCGAACCACCAGGGGAAGTTTGATGCTCTTGGCATTGTCAACGGACATGAGGAGCCTTGTTCCATTGTCATGGATCTGAAGCGTTCCAGGATGATTTTGACAAATGAATTTATCGATGTGCTGGACGGCATTCGGATCAACAGGGAAAATCTGCGGGAACAGCTAAAGAGCATTCGACAAATGGCAGAGGAAGTCAAAAAGGGCAGACGCTTTATCATCTTCCCGGAGGGTGGCTACAACCATAACGGGAATCAATTGCAGGAGTTTTTGCCGGGAGCCTTTAAGGCGGCGCATTGGTCGAAGGTGCCCATCGTGCCGGTGGCCGTGGTGGATTCCTATAAGGCCTTTGATTTTAACAGCTTAAGGCGGGTGACCGCGCGAATTTATTTCCTTAAACCGATCTACTATGAGGAATATAAGGATATGAGCACGAAGGAGCTTGCAGAGTGCGTGAAGGAGCGCATTCGGGAAGCCATCCGGGTGGCTGTTGCGGGTTGACGTTTTTTAAGCCGCGAGCCTGAACAAGATATTATGAAGCGATAGAAATTTATGTAGAAATCAAAAAAAGCTTAGGAGACAAAGAACATGATTAACAAACTGATTGAGAAAATTCAAAAGACCCAGGCACCCATCGTAGTAGGACTTGACCCGATGATGAAGTACGTGCCTTCCCAGATTCAGAAGGCGGCATTCGCTGAGTTTGGCGAAACCTTAGAGGGCGCTGCCGAGGCCATTTGGCAGTATAACAAGGGCATTGTGGATGCCATTTACGATTTGGTTCCGGCCGTAAAGCCCCAGGTTGCAATGTATGAGCAGTTTGGCATTCCGGGACTCGTGGCGTTTAAGAAGACCGTGGACTATTGTAAGGAGAAGGGCCTTGTCGTGATCGGCGACATCAAGCGCGGTGACATCGGTTCCACCTCTGAGGCCTATGCGGTTGGACATCTTGGCAAGGTAAGCGTTGGGGCAAATTCCTTCTATGGATTTGATGAGGATTTTGTCACCGTGAACCCGTATCTTGGAAGCGACGGCGTAAAGCCCTTCATCAAGGTATGTAAGGAAGAAAAGAAGGGCATTTTCGTATTGGTAAAGACCTCGAATCCCTCCAGCGGAGAGTTCCAGGATCGCCTGATCGACGGAAAGCCTCTCTATGAGCTCGTTGGAGAGCAGGTGCGTGCATGGGGCGAGGAGTGCATGGGTGATTCCTATTCTTACGTCGGTGCCGTGGTAGGCGCAACCTATCCCGAGCAGGGCAAGCTCCTTCGCAAAGTGATGCCGAAGACCTTCATCCTTGTACCCGGCTATGGAGCACAGGGCGGAAAGGGTGCAGACCTCGTTCACTTCTTTAATGAGGACGGTCTCGGCGCCATCATCAATTCCTCCCGTGGCATCATCGCAGCCTTCCAGCAGGAGAAGTACGCGAAGTATGGCGAGGCAAATTATGCAGACGCTTCCAGGGCAGCAGTCCTTGACATGAAGGAGGACATCGCGGGAGCACTGGCAGCGAGAGCTTAGTAATGGCCTGACAAGGGTCTGGACAGGATGTGCGACGTGCCAAGTCATTGTTTGCCGAATATGAGAAGCGACTAGATAAGAGTGTTTTTGAATATAAAAATTTGTGTTCGATAAAAAATCCCTGGACAATAAGGCCTGGGATTTTTTTAATGATTTAATCTTGACATATCATATTATACAAGTGTATAATGATACATGAAAGAATAATATTATATTACAATATAATATTATGTAGAGATGATTCTATTGGAGGTGAATGTTCGGACCATGAAAAAGCTGGGAGATGCAGAATTGGAGATAATGCAGGTACTTTGGAAAGCGGAAGTTCCCGTGACTTCGACATACATTCTTGAGAAAATGAATGGAAAGAGACATTGGGCTCTTTCAACATTGATGACAATACTTGCAAGGTTATGTGAAAAGAATTGTGTAATTTGTGACAGATCAACAAGAACAAATTATTATACTGCACTTATGAATGAAGAAGCGTATAAGAAGCAGGAAAGTTCGGATATATTGGGTAAACTTTTTAATAATTCGATTTATGACCTTGTTGTATCTTTATATCACGGAAATGCCATTAGTAAGGAAGACTTAGCAAGTTTACGGAAAATGATTGATGAATTGGAAGAGGACCGTGAAAAATGATCTGTTCGTTTTTCGTTTGTTATTTTATATGCTCAGTTGAAGCAAGTGCAATTCTGTGTGCATGGCTGATATTTAGAAAAAAGTTTTGGAATCGATATCAAGGCCAAGGCCGTCTTTTTTTCTGGATTTTGCTTGCTGCCTTCTTGAGTTTTCCAATAGGTATTATTTCTGCTCGTACAAAGGAAGATTCAGTGCTGTATCAACAGTCAAGATTGTTGACTAATAGTTCTGAAGAAATTATAGGCGGAGAAAGCTTTGTTACTGTGAGTTCGCCTGTAGCATCAGAAACTGGGGTCCACAAACCGGCCTTGCCGAATCTAGTTCAACTGCTTGAAATCGTTTCTTACATTTGGATTTTAGGCGTTTTCGCATCCCTTATATTTGAGGGGATTGGATGTTTTTTCTTTCGAAGGAAGATAAGACGCTGGGGAAAGATGGCAGATTCCGATGTGATAAAGAATGTTATGAATAAGGTTAGTCATGATGAGAATGTTGGTAGGGTGCTGAATGTCCTTATTCTTAAAGACTTGCCAAGTCCATGTTTGGCTGGTTTACTCCGTCCTTTTGTTTTGTTGCCGCGAGAAAACTATTCAACTGAGGAGGCAAGACTTATTATAAAGCATGAGCTTACCCATTATCGTAAAAAACATCTGTGGATCAAGACATTATTTCTGTTGGCTAGATCATTACATTGGTTCAATCCGTTAATATACTGGACATGGCAGTATGCAGATGCTGATATGGAAAACTGTTGCGATGAAATCATGTTAGCCGGAGAAAGCATGCATTCTCGAAAAAAATATATGGAAACGCTTCTTGGCACAATTGAAGGTCATAAAGTATCAAATTATATAATCACATATACAAGAAAAAACCTGATAAAAGAGCGTTTTGCACATATTCAGAATTTTGATCATAAGAGAAGATGCAGTTCGCTGATATGCATGATGGTTGTAATGATCGTTTTGGGAAACATTCTTGTAGGATGTGGTGTCAACAAAATGGAAAAGAGTAGGGAGAGACAGATTGTTACACAGTTGAGCAGTTTTATAAATGATTTTAATGGTACAATTGCGGAAGAAGCAAGTATTAATTTGGAGCAGTATATATCTAACTCAAATCTGAAAAGGTTTTCGGAAAGGATGATTGAGTATGAGAAAAAGCAAGAGGCTGAAAATTTGAATGCCATAAACTATGGTGCTAATAATATATTCAAGAATGCAACATGCTCAAAGCTGAGCGGAGATGTCTATTATGTGACTTTACAGTTTGAATATGATGGATCAGGTATGAAAGGACAATTCCTTGTGGAACTTAAGCGAGGGAAGGTTGATATTCTGGACTTCTATTTTGGAATGCCAGACGGGTTTGACACGATCACGACAGGACATTTGGCAGAAAGAAAACTCGAAAATCCGGATCTCTGGAATGATAATAAATGGGTTGCATCGGTGTTTGAAAAAATGCCGAAAGATTAAACTGTAGTTATGGAAGGAGGATAAACCAATGGAGAAGATTTGTTCTTCATGCCAGGCCTTTTTGGGAAGCGGAGAAACTTTTTATTGTACAGAAATTCACACAAACTGCGGAAAGTATCACAAAGATTGTACAGCTTTATATCAATAACATGATGCCAGGGGCAAAAGGTATAAAATCAGGCCAGGCTAGTATGATCGAGATTTATATCTTGGACTCCGCCTAAACATGAGAAAGTAGCAAAATACTTGGTTTTCAAGAATTTCAGCAGATTCCGAATGTTTGTGGGATTACGAGAGTTACAAAAAGGTGGAGCTATCCGTAGCATTGGTTGGGGCCAAAATGCCTTTTGACCCCAACATCATAACATTATAAAAGGTTTTTAAGGACAATTAGGGGATATATAATGATTTTTGATATTAAAAAAGGTGTAGTTTTGTTCATGGTAATTATCGGTCTCTCTTTTTCAGGTTGCGCCAGTAAAGGCGCAGCCGAGAAAGAGATTTTTTTTCATGACATAAAATCTAAAGAAGATTCTTCGGCAAAAGATATTTATTATATGTCGGATCGGGTGATAAATTTTATGGAACCATTGTCAGATGGTGGAATTTTGGTGGCCACGCAGGGTGAAAACGGCAAGCAGTTTCTTGAGGTGTTTTGCAGGGATGATTACATGGGTGAAGAACAGGACACGTATTATTCCCAAGTTACCTATGACGAAAACGTGGATGAGTTATACCTTTTTAATGCTTCGGAGGGACGGGTTGAAGTAAAAGATAAACAACTACATACGACGGCCGTGCTTATGAATGATTTTTATCCGTTTGAAGTAAAGGAAATGGAAAAAGTAGGCGACTGGCTGCTGATATTGTATGTAAGTGACAATCCGTATGAGTCAGGGATGGAACATGCAGAACCGCAGAAGGACGGATATGTGGATTACGGTGAAACCCTTCTTTGCGTGAATAGACTGACGGGTGAAATCAGGCAATCTAAGTTGAAGGGCATCATTGGCCTAAAATATGAAGGCGGCGAACATGCATACCTGTATTCACACAGGGGAAAGGATTATACGCTTGACATATATGAACCATCGAGTGACAAGGTTCTGCATTCCCTGGAGTGTAATGACGTGGGATATCTTTTTTCCTTTGCGGTGCTTGGGAAAAAACTGTATTATTTCGGCATAAGTAATGAGGGAATCTGTTCCATGGATCTGGAAACTGGCGCGATTCAACTTGAGATTCCGAAAATCATTACGTTTTTACAAAGTGATTTTGATGTCGAAGGGAATTGCCTTATTTATTTGAATCGAAAAGGCATGGAAATATGTGCATTAAACGCTGCGTCGGGCGAAATCAGTAAGGGCGGATATTCGGCTGCCGTCAACAACCAAAACTGTGATTTGGTTGTTGGCATGGTTGGCCCCTATGACCTGACGTTCCCCTTCCAAACTGTGAACGAGCTTTCAGGATTCAACGTCGGGACCTACGAATCCCCCGTCGTTGCCGACAGTTCTTTTGAACAGAAGCTGTTGCTGAAGCTGCTGGCGGGCGATGCCGACATTGACGTATATTTCCTGACCGTAAGCGGGGCGGAAATGGACAAGCTAAGGCAGGACGGGGTATGTTATCCGCTGGACGGAAGTGAAACGCTGAAAAAAGAGAACGGCAGATTTTATGACTTTCTTTCCGATTACCTGACGACAGACGGCGGCAGGATCTGGGGAGTGCCGCTAAGCGCATACGGTTCATGTCTGCTTGCCTATCCTGAAAACATGAAGAAATACGGCGTTTCCGAAGGGGATTTTGCAGATTTCTTTTCGCTGCTTCAAATGCTGCGGAGAATCAACGGAACGGAGGAACAGCATGCGTTTGTCTGGGGAAGCTCTTACGGATATGACCTGCTGACAAATTACGCATCAAATAACAAGCCCGCTGATTACGGAAGTGAGGCGTTTTGCGCATATTTTCAGGAGATGTGGGACGGGTGGACGGAATATGAGGAATACGGCCTGGAAAACCATCCCGCAATGGGGCGGGCAGACGTAAAAAAAAGCCTGTATGAGTCCAGCGTTACCCTTGATCCGGAGGAGTCCGTGTTTGCAATCCTATCGGTTTCCGAGGTCCTTGCGCGGGAAGAACTGAGGCAGGGGACAAAGGTATATCCAACGCCAAGAATTACCAAGAATTCGAAGCAGGACCTTGCGGTTACGAAGGTGGCAATCATCAATCCGAACGGAAAGCATAAGGAAGAAGCAGTAAAGTATTTGGAAACCTTGACGGGATACCTTGCGGAGAATAATGTTCTGGGCGTTGTTTATAAAGATCAGGAAGCATATCAGGGATGGCTTGACCTTCAGGATCCTTGTATTCGCGCCATTTACGACATTAACGCGAATTCCGTCGTCAGGGACTGCGGAATTGCGGCGGACATATACATAAATGACGTAAAGGCCTACCAGCATAAGGAAATTGACCTTGACGCGGCAATTAAGTCCATACAAAGAAAAGAGGATGCATACAGGAATGAATAGGTTTCGAAAATGGCTGCTGCCATGTGCGCCCGGATTCTTTGGTTTCTTTTTCATTTATCTGATGCCGTTTGCCCTGACCGTCAGGTATTCGCTTTTGTCGGACTTGTTTTCCAGGGAGTTCGTCGGCATGGAGAATTACCTGAAGCTGTCAGGGAATCCCTATTTTCGCCTTGCAATGAAAAACGTACTGATTTTCTCAGGCATGGCAAGCGTCTTGACACTCGTTCTTTCCATTTTGCTTTCGTACCTTCTGTTGCCGCATGGCAACAGGTACGTCTTGCTCAGGGCCGTCATGGTGGCCCCGTTTTTCATCCCTTCCTCCGCGGTGATACGGGCATGGGGCAGGATTTTTCCGCCTGCCTTTTACGGCTACGGCCTACCGGATGCCGGATTAGGTTCGTATTTGGCTCAGCTTCCCCTGCTTGTCATTTTCCTGTGGAAAAACCTTGGCTTTTGTTTCCTGATCACATACCTGTCGCTTCAGGGCATTCCCAGGGAGGTCATTGAGGCTGCGCAGGTGGACGGCGCCGGCCGCGGAAGGACGTTCCGCGACATTCGGTTAAAAATGATTGTCTCCAATCTTTATTTTGCCCTGCTCCTTGTCTTTGTTTCGAGTCTTTCCGTCTATCGGGAAAGCATGTTGTATTATAACACGCAGTATCCGCCGAACGCGGTGTACCTTCTGCAGAATTTCATGAACAATCACTTTGAAAAGATGAATTATGAAAATTTGGCGGCGGCAAGCGTTTTGTTTGTGGGAGGCATTTCGGTCCTTGTCATCCTGCTGTTTGGACTGGGCGGAAGGGAGGGGAAGACGTCATGAAAGCCTTTCTTAGAAACGTGATTTTATGTCTGACGGGCATCTTTTTCCTATATCCTATTGCAGAGATTGGGTTGCGATCATTAACGGACGGACAATATGCAAGGTTGTTTTTTGAGAACACTCCTTATTTCAGGTTTCATTTCAATTCCCTGACATACGGATTTATCGCGTCACTGTTGGGAACCGTAATCGCCCTGCCATTAGGATACGTTTTTGCCAGGGTGCAATTCCCACTGAAAAAGGCGGTCTTCTTCCTTTATGTGATCGTCATGCTTTTGCCCTTTCAGGCGCTTCAGCTTCCTGAATATGTCATGATGGAACGCATCGGGATTTTGGACACGCCGCTGGCAGTAATTCTGCCCGTGTGCTTCTCGCCGTTGGCGGCATTCCTACTGAGGCAGTGTTTTTCCTCGCTTCCGGAAGAGCAGGCCGATGCCTTTTGGATGGAATCCTCCTCTAGGGTAAAATTTTGGCTGCACGTTTTGTTCCCGTGGTCTAAGCCGATGATCATTACCCTGTTGCTGCTTCTTTTTGGACAGGCGTACAACCTTGTTGAACAGGTGGCTGTTCTTGTTCCCACAAATCTGGAGGCTTATCCGTTGGCCCCACTCATTGCAAGGCTTCCCGAAAATGCCGCAGGGGCGGGAGAGGCGTGGTTCCTTCTGCCGCCGTTAATCCTTTACCTGATTTTTGAAAGGCGCTTACGGGAAGGGATGCAGTACTATCGTTGGAATTAGGAGGAAGCATAAAGATCCATGGATAAGCGGGAAAAGGAAAAAATAATGTACTTGCTGAAAGGGCAGACGGAAAGGAAGCGGGGTATATGTTTGTATGGAATGCTAATCCTGACAGGCATTTTAATGCTCCTGACCACAACCGTATTTGCATTTTGGGGAGAAGAAATAAAAGAGCTTGTACGAGACAAGACGGAGACACGCAGGCCATTTTTGACTTCTTGGAATGGTCAGGATTATCTGTGCATTTCACGGGAATGCTGCACGGATGACGCACTTTTTGAGATATGCGCGGAGGAAGGTTTTTTTCAGACAAATTATGTTTTGAGAAAGGTTCCCGTGGAGCTTGCAGATGTTTTTCCGGAGGAAGAGTATCTTGTCATAGTGACGAAACTAAATAACGCGACGGGGAGATACTTTGCTGTTTTGAATGGGGAGAAATATAACTGAACAAAATGCATTGTTGGTAGCCATATTTGCCTTAAATGGATATGAACAGTTAAGATACATAAAAAAATCGCTTAAGCTGTGAGGCCTAAGCGATTCTTCCATATAGTCCTTTTATGCAATTAACAAGTTTGGCGATATATATGCTATAAAAAGTAGCTAAAATAATTATGAGCTTCCAAGGCGATACTTAAAGTCCTGATATCCGAAACGGGCAACCGTAGTCACCGTGTTGTCGGGATGGAGCACGTGGATGTCAGGAAGCGGCATGCCGTTGAAGGTGTTGTTCTTGCAGGTCGTGTAGATTGCCATGTCGCCAAAGATCAGGCGGTCACCAATCTTCGGTGCCTTGTCGAAGCTATAGTTACCAATGACGTCGCCGGCCAGGCAGGAGGGACCTCCAAGACGAACGGGGAAGGCCTTTTCACCAGCCTCGCCTGCGCCATACAGAGGCGGACGATAGGGCATCTCAATGACATCGGGCATGTGACAGGCAGCACTTGCATCGAGGATGACGTTCGTGATGCCGTTGTTTTCCGTGACGTCGAGAACCGTGGTAACAAGGTAGCCTGCATTCAGTGCGCAGGCCTCGCCAGGCTCTAAGTAAACCTGAAGGTCATATTTGTCCGTATAGGTCTTGATCAGCTTCTCCAGACGGGGAATGTCGTAGCCCTTTCTCGTAATGTGATGACCGCCGCCCATGTTCAGCCATTTCATGTCAGGCAGGAATTTTCCGAATTTCTCTTCCACGGCAACGAGCGTCGTCTCAAGGTCATAGGCATCCTGCTCGCAGAGCGTATGGAAATGCAGACCATCTAGCAGGGCATATACGTCAGGCGTCATCAGCTTGTCCCACTGCGCACGCGTCACGCCAAGGCGGCTTCCGATAGCGCAAGGGTCATAGATGGAGTGACTTTCTTCCTGGGTCGAGCATTCAGGATTGATGCGTAGGCCAAGGCTCATGCCGGAGGATTTTGCGGCAGGTCCGAAGACTGCCAGCTGACCGATGGAGTTAAATACAATGTGATCAGCGTAATTAAAGAGCGCTTCCATGTCACGGGCCTTGTAGGCCGTGCTGAAGACGTGAACCTCCTTATCCGGCATTTCCTCGCGGCCAAGCCTGGCCTCGAAGAGGCCGCTGGCTTCCGTTCCTGCAAGGTAGGGTGCCAGGGCAGGATAGAGGTCATAGTTGGAGAAGGCCTTCTGGGCAAGGAGAATCCGACAGCCGGTATGCTCCTGAACCTCGGAGAGAATTTCTCCATTTTCCTTAATGACTTTTTCGTCTAATACATAGCAGGGCGTCGGGAGCTCATGCAGGGCCTTTGCAACAGCTTCTTCGCCGAGTCTGTTAAATACGCCTGCCATTTAATCCACCAGCACCGGAGAATTGTTAATGCTCCGGGGCAGTCCATATTTGTCTAATGCATCCAGGAAGGGATCGGGATCGAACTCCTCGACCGTGTGAACGCCGGTAATGGCCCATTTACCGGTGAGCAGCATCAGCGCACCGCAGGTTGCGGGAACCCCCGTGGTGTAGCTGATGGCTTGACTTTCCACTTCCTTGTAGCAGCTTTCGTGATCACATACGTTGTAGATATAAAAGGTCTTTTCCTTGCCATCCTTCTTGCCCGTGAAGATGCAGCCAATGTTGGTCTTTCCCTTCGTGCGGGGACCAAGGGAGGCGGGATCGGGCAGGAGTGCTTTTAAGAACTGGATGGGAACGATCTCCTTGCCCTCGAAGTTGATCGGGGTCGTGGAGAGCATGCCGACGTTCTCTAAGCACTTCATGTGGGTCAAGTAGCTCTGACCAAAGGTCATAAAGAATCGAATGCGCTTTACCTCAGGGAGATTCTTTGCAATGCTCTCGATCTCCTCATGATGGAGCAGATACATGTCCTTGTCGCCAACCTGATCGAAGTTATACTCGCGCTTGATGCTCATGGCAGGGATCTCGATCCAATGACCGTTCTCCCAATAGCTTCCGGGAGCGCTGACCTCGCGAAGGTTGATCTCAGGATTGAAATTGGTCGCGAAGGGATAACCGTGGTCGCCGCCGTTGCAGTCCAAAATGTCAATCGTGTCGATGGTATCAAATTCGTGCTTCTTTGCATAAGCAACATAAGCCTGAGTCACGCCGGGATCGAAGCCGCAGCCGAGCAGGGCAGTAAGTCCGGCCTCCTTGAATTTCTCCTGATAAGCCCACTGCCAGCTATAATCGAAGTACGCGGAGAAACCGGCCTCCTTGCAGCGCTTCTCATAGATGGCACGCCACGCGGGATCATCCGTGTTTTCCGGCTCATAGTTTGCCGTATCCATGTAATTGACCTTGCAGGCAAGGCAGGCATCCATGATGGTCAGATCCTGATAGGGGAGCGCAATGTTCATCACCAGGTCCGGCTTGTAACCGTTAATCAGGTCGATCAACTGATTCACGTCGTCGGCATCTACCTGCGCCGTGGTGATCTTTGTGGTCGTCTTTGGCGTTAGCTTTGCAGCCAAAGCGTCACATTTGGATTTGGTACGGCTGGCGATGCAGATTTCCTGAAATACCTCGGGAATCTGGCAGCATTTGCTGATCGCAACGCTTGCTACGCCGCCGCAGCCAATGATTAAAACTCTGCTCATTTTCTCGCAATACCTCTCTTTCCGCCAAAACATGGCATATCGAATATTGTAAAACTCTGACATGTTTAAATATATTCAAAGATACTTTGAATACAATCACATATGTTTATCATATCAGGGAGGGGAAGTTGATCTGTTTTTGTATATCCCCGAATGGATAAATCTAATAGTGCAAGTTTATCACATTGAACAAAACCTGAAGTTTTTTTTGTAGATGCCCATATGTGCAAAGGGCCGGCCGTTCCTCTGCTTTTTATTGGACACCCGATGATCTCGCCGCTGGTATTAAAAAAATCTTTGCTTACTACCAATACGGGAGCTTGTATTTTCTCGATTTTCAAGATATCTCCCTGGTGAAGAGGCTCCAAACTACCACACCTCTCTTCCTACGGGGTCACCCCAATCGAATTCGCCATCAAGCATCAGATTCCCATCATACTCGGCAGCTCTTTCCTCAAGCGTTTTATGTCGAAAGGGTTTAGTTAGAGTGATCACACCGTCTGATACGGTAACGTCAAGAAATTCATTAAGCATAATCCCGGCACTGTTTAGAATTTCTTTTGGCAGTCGAATACCTTGACTATTACCCCAAGCTTTAACCTGTGTTTGCATAGTTACTCCTCCTTTTGAAAATGGTATATACATAGTATATACCATCAAGGGGAGAATATCAAGTTTATTTCGAACAAATGGCCAGCATCAGTTCGCGCGTGATCTTGCAGGCGAGGGCAGTAGAAGCACCGCTCTGATCAAGGTTCGGCGCAAGCTCGTTAATGTCTGCTGCGATGACGTTGCCTTTGGTCACGGTCAGAATGGCATTTAAGAGCTCTGGGAAGCTGACACCGCCGGCTTCTGGCGTTCCCGTGCCGGGGAAAAATCCGGGATCCAGACAATCCAGGTCGATCGTGAAATAAATCGGTACGTGCTTTTCCTTTAAGGTTGCAATCGTCTCGGCGAGACCATCGAAGCTGAACTTATGCATGTCCGTATGCTCGGACGCAAAGCGGAATTCCTCGCGCTCGCCGCTGCGGATGCAAAATTGATGGATGCGTCCGTCTCCGAGGAGATCGTGACATCTTCGAAGGACGCAGGCGTGACTTAAAGGCACGCCGAGATATTCCTCACGAAGGTCTGCATGCGCATCAAAGTGAATGATGTGCAGATCAGGGTTACGCTTTATGGCCGCGCGAACGGCACCAAGCGTCACCAAGTGCTCACCGCCAAGCATCAGCGGAAATTTGCCGTCCTTAAATATAATATCGGCTCTTTCCTCAATATCCTTTAAAGCAGCTTCGCTGCTTCCAAAGCAAAGCTCTAGATCACCGCTGTCAAAGATCGCATAATCCTCTAAGTCCTTGTCCTGATAAGGGCTATAGGTCTCAATGCCAAAGCTTTCGTGTCGTATTGCCGACGGGCCAAACCTCGTTCCGGGACGATAGCTTGTCGTCGAATCAAACGGCGCCCCGAATAACACTAACTCTGCATTTTCATAGTCAGCATTACATGCTAAAAATGTTTCAATATTGGGTTGCAACATGTAGATACCTCATCCATTCTAATTAAGATTCACGTTGAAATATCATTCGTTTGACGAAAGTCCTACTCAACCTCTTTCAGCATTTCTTCCAGAAAGGCCGGCAGGTAGAATGCTCCCTTGTGAAGGCGCGTGGTGTAATATTTCGTGCGAAGGTGCAGGCTCGTCCAACGCTCCGCATCCATGTCATCGATGGGGTGGTACTTCTTGCTGGCAAAGCCAAACAGCCAATAGCCGGCAGCGTAGGTCGGGATGTGTGCCTGATATACGCGGCTGATCGGGAAGGTCGAAGCGATGCGCTTGTGACTTCTCTTCATGGCCTCCGCATCCTCTGCGTAGAAGGGACTGCCCTGCTGATTCACCATAATGCCGTCTTCCTTGAGCGCCTTATAGCAGTTGCCATAAAATTCCTTCGTAAAGAGCCCTTCGGAGGGACCGAACGGATCGTTGGAGTCCACGATGATCAGGTCATACTTATCTTCGCAGCGGCGCAGGAATTTCAGGCCGTTCTCGAAGAAAATGTTCACGCGCTTGTCATCCAGTCGGCAGGCATTTCCAGGCAAAAACTGTCGGCAAACCTCAACTACCTGCTCGTCCATCTCAACGAGATCAATGTTCTCTACCTGATCGAAGCGGGTCAGCTCGCGGACAACGCCGCCGTCGCCGGCACCAATCACAAGCACGTTTTTGATGGAAGGGTGCACGGCCATGGGAACGTGCACGATCATTTCATCATAAATAAACTCGTCGCGCTCCGTCAGCATGATGTTGCCGTCAAGCACCAGCACTCTGCCAAATTCCGGCGTATCGAGCACGTCAATTCTCTGATAATCACTTTGCTTTCCATAGAGCTGCTTATTTACCCGAAGACTAAACTTCACGTCAGGGGTATGTAATTCACTAAACCATAATTCCATGATTCCTTCCTCCGTATCATTTCGTAATGGGGTATTTCATCACTCGGATTGCAAACTATTGTTGGGCGTGCTGACTAGGTTCAAAGCCCCATTTTTTCACGGTTTCACTTTCGTCCGTGAGACCAACGTAGTATGCCGTCACGTCCGTAATTTCCTGTGCAATGCTATGATATAAATAATTTCCCGTCTTAGGATCCCAGGTGATTCGCATGATGTCATTTAAGCCGTTTTTGTCAATCTGTTTGACATAATCCTTTGTGATGCCGTATTCCAGACGATAGTTGGAGTAAATGTCCGTCCAATAGATGTCCGGTGCTCCAAAGGTATGAAGCATTTCATGCGCAAATACGGACGGCGGCGTTTCGCGATCGTTCTGGTTCATCTGAATGTAACAGATTTCATAAGGATATTCCATTCCAAGGTAAAAATTTCTGGTGCAGGAAGGCCCGTTCATGTCAGCTGGAGAGTTCGCATATACCATATAAATGACGCTGTCGGCCTGATATCGTTTGCGGATGCCTTCACTGTCAACATTCTGCTCGATGAACGTCCAAATCATTTGATCAATGGTGCCATAGTCATACAGCACGTTGGCAAGATTTACTGCTTTGAGATCGGCTTCATAATAGAGCTCAGAATGCTCCATCCAATCCCATAGGAAGCTGACGGTCTTATCGTATTTCGCACTTTCCGTCGTAAGAAAGTCGCAGGCCAGCCTTAAGTCATAATAGGCGCGGCTGTTTCTTGCGCGATTCTTCTGGTCCGTAGCATCCCAGGTGCCAAACTGGTCATCCGCAAAGATGGAGACGACGGCAATGGTTCCCTCCAGCCTTCCGGCGGAGCCGTGAGGATAGCGCTCTGGCCAGTCTTCAGGCGCGGGATAGCCCTCCTGATGAAAAGGATATTCCTCGGAGGTCTCTTCATAGTAGGGATCAAACTCCGTGTGCTCTTCTCCGGGCGACATGGAGGAGTCCGTCGACGCGCTCACAACCTCTGAAGCGTTACTCTCGATACCTCCTGAGCTTTCCGTACTGGTTGAGTTTTCATTGCGCTTTGCGCTTTCTTCCGTGGAGGCTGTAGCTTCTGCCTCCCAAGGCAATGCCGTGGTGGCATCCTCGAAGCTCCCCTGATCGCTACAGGAGGAAAGCATTAAGAGAAGAGCAATGCAGGATATGACGATTCTTATTCTTTTCATAACCACCCCTTAATTCCCTTTCTCCCTTTTTTAAGATGTTTCTTGCGCGGACTACCTGGATTCCCTTTCGGAGTAGTGGTGTTTCAGATATTACCGATAAAGTCCTTCCATATCTTGCCATTACTTCAGTACGTTCAGGTTTTGGATCGTGGGATCCTCGGGCCCCGTCATTTGGCAGCCCTTTTCATGTGCGTATTGGATATAGCGCAGGATGTCGGCCGTGATCTTTTCTCCGGGAGCCAAAATCGGGATTCCGGGAGGATAACACATCACGAACTCACTGCAGACCCTGCCGTCCGTCTGATCGATCGGAAGGCTTTCCTTCTCCGCATAGAAGGCTTCCTGCGGGGAGGCCACGACGATGGGATCAATATATTCCTGCGTGAGCAAGCCGCTCTTAGAGCGCTTATTGAGTCTGCGGATCTCAGCGAGAGCGGAGCAGAGACGCTCCACCTCCTGGAAACGGTCACCAATGGAGAGGTAGGCAAGAATATTGCCCAGATCACCAAATTCAATCTGTATGTCATAATCATCTCTCAGCGCGTCATACACCTCAATGCCGGCCATGCCGATGTCTAGCGTATGGACGCTGAGCTTTGTCGGGTCAAAATCATAAATGCTGTCGCCGTTGACAAGCTCCCTGCCGAAGGCGTAGTAGTCGCCGATGGCATTGATCTCATTGCGCGCATATTCAGCAAGATCCTTGACCTGCGCAAAGATTTCGCGGCCGTGGAGCGCAAGCTTTCTGCGGCTGATGTCGAGACTGCTCATCAACAGGTAGCTTCCGCTGGTGGTCTGCGTCAGGTTGATGATCTGACGGGCGTAACCCGCATGAACCTGGGGCCCAATCAGGAAGAAGCTGGACTGGGTAAGGCTTCCACCGCTCTTATGCATGGAGACGGCCGCCATGTCCGCCCCTGCCGCCATGGCGGAGAGAGGGAAGTTGTTTCCAAAATAGAAGTGCGTGCCATGGGCTTCATCCGCAAGGCAGAGCATGCCTGCCTGATGCGCCATGTCAACGATGGCTTTTAAATCACTGCAAATACCATAATAGGTCGGGTTATTGACCAAAACGGCAACGGCATTCGGATGCTCCTTGATGGCCTTGGCAACCTGTTCGCGCTTCATGCCAAGGGAAATGCCAAGTCGCTTGTCCACCTCAGGATTGACGTAAACGGGAATCGCGCCATTTAATACAAGGGCATTGATGACGCTGCGATGGACGTTTCTGGGCAGGATGATTTCCTGACCGCGCTTCGTCGCCGTCAGAACCATGCTCTGAACCGCACTGGTCGTACCGCCCACCATCAAAAAGGCCTCCGCGGCGCCAAAGGCGTCTGCGGCAAGCATTTCCGCCTCACGGATGACGGAGACGGGATGGCAGAGATTGTCCAAGGGTTTCATGCTGTTTACGTCAACGCCGACGCATTGCTGCCCAAGAAATGCCGCAAGCTCTGGGTTGCCACGGCCATGCTTATGGCCAGGAACGTCGAAGGGTACGACGCGAGCCTGACGAAATCTTTCCAAGGCTTCATAGATGGGTGCTTTTGTCTGGTCAAGTTTTGTCCGATTCATGGTAAGTGCCTTTCTGGCTTTCAAATAAAAACCCGCCACGGCGCAAATCCGTGACGGGCTTGTTTTTTTCTTCAAAAACTTAGGCGCGCTAGGGGAATTTCTTCCTCTGATAAGGCGTGCATGCATATGCAATGTTTCTGGATAGGGCTTTCGAGAGTCTTTCCTGCAATAAAAACTGCGTTACTCTTATTGACCGTTTCACAAGCCAGCGCGGATGCGCTATTTCGGTTTTAAGAAACCAACTTATAAAATTAGTTATTTCCCTAAGAAAGAATGCCTTGCGGGAAATATTTCAATAATCATTTTAATGCATCGTAAGACTTTCAAAAAGCTTAACTAGGTGCATTCTAACATGGAGAGGGGGAAATGTCAATATAGTACATTCAGGCCACAATTTTCTACATTTCTTTTTTTCCTTCCTAAGGCTAAAATGGGTATAACAAAAATGTTAGCAACTGAACAATTAACCTGCTTGCGACTTAGGAGGCGTAGTTCATCAGAGATGGAGAGAGAGCATCATTCAAAGATCAAATTTATTTTCGAGAACATGAAGGGGTATCGGCTCCTTTACGTAATCACGCTGATCGGTGCGGTCAGCTATAACGCGCTGCAGCTCGTGGTTCCGCACTTTACGCAGAGAATTCTCGACGAATTCCTGATCGGGGAAAAGGCGAGGGAAAACCTTGCTGCCCATAAGGAGCTGTTGTATCAGCTGATCATTGCCATGATTTTGCTGACGTTGCTTCGAACGACCATCGTATATCTGACCTGTATGGGTTCAGAGGTGGTATCACAGAAGGTCCTTTTCCGTATCAGAAATCATTTGTTCCGCAAAATTGAGACGCAGGACATGAATTTCTATGGCAAGTATCGCACGGGCGACCTGATGACCCGCGTGACGGGAGACCTTGACGCGATCCGCCACATGATCGCATGGGTCATTCGAACCATCGTGGAGTCCCTCTCCCTGATGATGGCCGTGGCCATTTACTTCTTCTATATGAGCTGGCAGCTGACGCTTTGCCTGTTTGCCATCGCCCCCTTCATTCTGATCATCGTCATTTTGTTTAAGAATAAGGTGGGACCGAGGCACAGAGAGCTCCGTGAGAAAATGGCGCAGATGAATACGGCGGCGCAGGAGAATATCTCCGGAAACCGCGTGGTCAAGGCCTTTGCCCGCGAGGATTACGAGATTGACAAGTTCGACAAGTGCAATCAGGACTACATGCAGATGAACCGTAAGACGGCCATGACCTGGCTGACCTACTTCCCCTACGTGGAGGCCTTTGCAAACCTGATGCCGATCGTGCTCCTTGTCGTGGGCGGCATCTTCATCATGAAGGAGCAGATCACCATGGGTCAGTATGTGGCATTTTCCGGTTTGATCTGGGCCATTGCAAACCCCATGAGAATGCTTGGCAACATCATGAACGAGTTCCAGCGCTTCTCGGCTGCCTCCTACAAGGTCATGGAGATTTATTATTCGGAGCCTGAGATTGTGGACCTCCCGGATGCCATTGATCATCCGGACCGTCTGCAGGGCAAGGTTGAGTTTAAGAACGTCAGCTTCCGTTATGCCGACGGAAAGTATCCCGTGCTGCATGACGTAAGCTTTACGGTGGAGCCCGGTCAGACCGTTGCCATCATGGGTGAGACGGGCTGCGGCAAGACGACGCTGATCCACCTGATCCCGAGATTTTTTGAACCCACGGAGGGGCATGTCTACGTGGATGGCGTGGACGTGCGGAAGTATAAGCTCCATCAGCTCAGGAGGAACATTGGACTGGCTACGCAGGACGTGCTTCTGTACTCGGATACGATTGACAGCAACATTGCCTACGGAGACTCCGAGCTTTCAAAGGAGGACGTAGAAAAGTTTGCAAGATATTCCGCGGCGGCAGATTTCATTGCGAAGATGCCGGAGCGTTATCAAACCATCGTCGGAGAAAGGGGCGTAGGCCTTTCCGGCGGACAAAAGCAGAGGATTTCCCTCGCAAGAGCCCTTGCGGTAAAGCCGTCCATCCTGATTTTGGATGATACGACCTCCGCGGTGGACATGGAGACGGAGAAGCAGATTCAGCACAGCCTGCGCTCGCTGGATTTCCCCTGCACCAAGATTATTATTGCACAGAGAATTTCGACCACAAAATCCGCAGACAAGATCCTTGTCATTCAGGACGGAAGGATCGCCGAGAGCGGTACGCATGACGAGCTGGTTGCACGGGATGGCTATTATGCAAGCCTGGTAAAGCTTCAGATGGGTGAGGATGCCGTCATTCGTTCTGAGGTGGAAAGCCTCGCAAAGGAGAGCTACACTGAAAATGCAGGAGCCATGGCCGAGGGCATGGCTAAATCCTACCACACGGGAAAAACGCAGGAGCAGGATGGAAAGGAGGGAGAACAGTAATGGCAAGAAGAAATACTTATAAAGAAGACGAAATACTGGAAACTCCCTTTGAGTTTAAGCATCTCATCAGAGCTTCCGTCTATATCAAGAAATATACGGGAAAGATGGTGCTGGCACTGCTTCTGAGTGCCATCGGCGGCATTATGGGACTGTTCTCCCCGAAGCTCACGCAGTATGCGCTTGACAACGCCATTCCCAACAAGGATACCAAGCAGCTGTATCTGCTGGCAGGACTCTTGATTTTGACCTTTATCATCGGCGTAACCTTCACCACGATTCGTTCCAGAATCATGGTCGGCGTCAGCCAAAAGATCATTTATGACATCCGTAAGGACGTGTTTGAGCACCTGCAAAAGCTCTCATTCCAGTATTATGACGACAGACCGCACGGCAAGATTTTGATCCGCGTGGTAAACTACGTGAACTCCGTGTCCGACATGCTTTCCAATGGACTGATCAACGTCGTTCTCGAGAGCATGAACCTGATCTTTATCGTAGTGTTCATGCTGTTGACGGACGTAAAGCTCTCCTTGGTTGTCTTGGCGGGCGTGCCCATCCTGATGGTGTTCCTGTTCTGGATTAAGCAGAAGCAGAGAAAGGCATGGCAGATGGTTTCGAACAAGAACTCGAACCTGAATGCGTACCTTCAGGAGAACATCGTTGGCGCCAGAATCACGCAGATCTTTGCAAGAGAAGAGGAGAATGCACAGACCTTCGAAATGCTTTCCGACAACTGCCGCAAGACGTGGATGAAGGCCGTGAGCTACAACAACCTTGTCTGGCCCGGCATCGACAGCATTTCCGTCTTCGTGCGCGCCGCCATCTTTATCTTCGGACTGGTGGTATTTGGTGAAAATACAAGCCTTGGCGTAATCTTTGCCATCTCCTCCTATGCGTCGAGATTCTGGCAGCCCATCATGAGCCTTGGCAACATTTTTAACAACTTCCTGAATAACATCGCTTATCTGGAGCGTATTTTTGAAACCCTCGACGAGCCCGTGAAGGTTGCGGACGAGGAGGGCGCAACGCAGATGCCTCCCATCAAGGGGCAGGTGACCTTCGAGCACGTAGACTTTAGCTATGAGGCAGGAAAGCCCGTCCTCAAGGATCTTTCCTTCTCCGTGGAGCCTGGTGAGAGCGTGGCCCTGGTTGGACCGACTGGCGCAGGCAAGAGTACCATTGTAAACCTGATCTCCAGATTCTATAACCTAAACGGCGGCAGGGTGCTCATCGATGGACAGGACATCTCTAAGGTGACGCTGAAATCCTTACGGTCCCAGATGGGCATCATGCTGCAGGACAGCTTTATCTTCTCCGGCACCATCGAGGACAACATCCGCTATGGAAAGCTCGATGCCACGGAGGAGGAGATTAAGGAAGCCAGCAAGCTGGTTTGCGCGGATGAGTTTATTCAGCGCTTCCCGGATGCCTATAAGACGGAGGTAAAGGAGCGAGGCTCTCTATTGTCTCAGGGCCAAAAGCAGCTGATTTCCTTTGCAAGAACGCTGTTGTCGAACCCGTCCATTCTTGTATTGGATGAGGCAACCTCCAGCATTGACGTGCAGACGGAGCGGGCACTGCAGCAGGGCCTGAATGCCATGCTGAAGGGCAGAACGAGCTTTATCATTGCTCACCGCCTGTCTACGATTAAAAACTGTGACAAGATCATGTACGTGGATCAGGGCGGCATCGTGGAATGCGGAACGCACATGGAACTGATGGCGAAGAAGGGATACTATTATCGCCTGTATACGGCGCAGATGGAGGACATCGCATAGGCGCCAACAAACACATTTACTCTTCAAGATTTCATAAAACTCTTTCCAATCGGATGGCGCCCTCGTGGCGCCATTTGATTATTTAAAATGATTATATCTGCAGAACTCGGGGCTATGTTTGATATTCTCTCTCAGGCACGTTCGCACTATGGGTCCAGCGTAGCGGTACTAAGGCGTCAAAATACGCCGCCTAAGTACCGACGCTTGGGACACATGCCTGAGAGAGAACATTCAAACAGCCCCTCGGGTATATGGACAATCGATAATCATCATGTTAAAGGAAAAACTGTAAATATATCAAATGACTGTTGGGTAAGATGAATTAGGCTTGAAATGAAATGATGTTTATGGTAAGCTAGGAAAGGAAGTGGCGCAAAAAGGCTACGGATGGCAGGAAGATCGGAGGAGAGAGGCGTGGAGCAGTATAAGCAGGAGTTTATTGAGTTTATGGTAGATTGCGGGGTTTTGAAGTTCGGCGAATTTACGCTGAAGAGTGGAAGAAAGTCCCCGTTTTTTATGAATGCCGGCGGATATGTGACGGGCAGTCAGCTGATGAAGCTTGGCGAGTATTATGCGAAGGCAATTCATGACAAGTATGGGGATGATTTTGACCTGTTGTTCGGACCGGCCTATAAGGGAATTCCCATCAGCGTTGCAACCTCGATTGCTTTCAGCAAGCTCTATGGCAAGGAGATTCGTTATTGCTCCGACCGCAAGGAGGAGAAGGATCACGGCGCCGACAAGGGAAGCTTTCTTGGAAGCAAGCCCAAGGACGGCGACCGCGTGGTCATGATTGAGGACGTGACGACCTCCGGTAAATCCATGGAGGAGACGGTTCCGAAGGTAAAGGGTGCAGCGAACGTTACCATTATTGGTCTGATGGTATCCTTAAACCGCATGGAGGTAGGCCTTGGCGGCGAAAAGAGTGCGCTGGAGGAGATCAAGGAGAAGTACGGTTTTGACGCCAACGCCATCGTTGACATGGCAGAGGTGACGGAGTACCTTTACAACAAGCCCTATCAGGGAAAGATTTACATTGATGATGAAATCAAGAAAGCCTTGGATGCTTATTATGAGCAGTACGGCTGCAAGAACCGTTAATACTTTTGCTTGCATAGACCTTATCGGGGGCATCATAGAGAGATAATGTTTTTGGATAGAAGCTATTTATGAGAAGGAGGAGCATGGCATGGAAGAAAAAGTGTATAAGACCATGGGAGGTGCGGGTGCACTGAACATAGTATTAGGGGTACTCATGGTAGTGGTAGGTATTGCTTCAGGAGTTTTACTACTTATCAGTGGGTTCAAATTGATCAACAGAAGGTCGAACCTTACGTTTTAAGGCTGATACAAAGGCATTTTCCCAAAGACAGGGAAATGCCTTTGTCCGTGTTAGGGAATGGAGCTTGGCATGCAAAACAGGAGCGGAAAAAGAAAAGTTGCCGCGCGAATCGGCAGAAGCTATAAGTTTACAAACAAAAGACATCCGGAGAAGGCAATCTTTGCGATTGCACTGGGGGTCATCAGTCTGTTCGGGATTTGTGCCGTGATCTATCTCTCGTTTAAGGAGCAGGGCGGGACGAGGCCAGGGTTTGGACTGACGGGGCTGCTTGCCGTGATTTTTTCCCTGACGGGTGAGATCCTCAGCATCCTGTCCTTTCGGGATCGCGACAGCTTTTACGTGCTCAGCTGGGTCGGGACGATTTTGAATCTTTTGGTATTGATTGGCGTTGCGCTTTTATTCTCTTGGGGATTACGTGCGTGAGAGGAGATATTCCGGGGCCGTAATGCCCAGGAAGACGGAAAACTTACGTGGGTGGTAAGGAAGACGAAAAATAGAACCACCTGGGAGCGAGAAAACCGGCGCAGGGGAAACGAGTGCGAGGAACGTCGTAATAGGAATCGGAAGGTGTAGAAGGAAATGGAAGTAAGTTTGGAATTATTGGAAGAACGATATGAGCTGGCGGCGGAGCGCGTCGCACAGATTGCAGTGGAAGGGCTGGAGCTGGAAGCCTTAAAAGCTGGAAACGCAGAAGCTGCTTTCGATGAGGCGAAGGGGTTTGATGAGTATTTTCGCCGCATGGCTGCGCAACTGGCACTCGTAAATGAAAACAAGAAATTTTTGGCTGAAGGCGGTCTTCAAAAGGCAAGCCTCGAGGAGCTGGGGAAGCGCAATCATGCGCTTTATGCGGACGTGCTTCCTGAAAATTATGACAAGAGCTTTGGCAATCCCGCCTATGCGGTCATGATTCTGGGAGAGGAATTCGGAAAGCTTCTCAGCTTCCTTCACGTGGAAATTATGGCATGTGCGCGCTTTTGCTATGTGGGAGGCTTAGAGGATCTGGTGATCCGCGAGGAGGTTTTCCTAGAGGTGTATGGTGCTTTTGCGGAGAGCCTTCGTGAGGAGAAAAAGCTGCCTGCGCCTTCAGGCATACAGCAGATTCTGTATTGGTTTGTCAGTGATTATTCGGATTTTGGAAAGCAAAGCGTCATTGATCAGATGGTGGTGCCCGGTGCGTCAGCAACGCTTCGGGTCTTAGCATCGGCAGATTTGTCCGATCTGCGTTATCTCTACGCCTATGGTCAGTACGTCAGTGAGAATGAGCTGCAGATTGCCACCTTTTTGCTAAAGCAGCCGGAGGAAACCATCTCGAAGATGGCGGATACCTATACGGAAGGCTATCGCATCGGCTTTGAGGTCGCAGGCAAGGATCTGAGCAAGAAGACGACGGCGGAGCTGATCTTCCCCATTGGCTTTGAACGGATGATGAAGCGCGCCGTGGAAAATCTAAAGAAGATTGGCCTGGATGCTGTTGCCAGAGATCAGTCCTGGGGCTATTGGTATGGTAACGGCAGCGGCTTTTCCACAAGTCCGAACCGTCAATATGAATTTGATCACAGGGAGGATCACGCACTCTTTGTTGACAAGGCACTGCGTCAGAGAGGCCTTGAGGTGATGAGGACGGCATTTGAAGCACGCAAGGATCTGGCGAGAGGCTATGCGGGACCTGCCGTGGTGGAGACCTTTGGCGAGAAGGATTTTGATCCCGTTTTCAAGCCGGAGGCTGCAAGGCTGACCGAGGAGCAGAATGCAGAGCAGGTAGAATATCGCATGAAAATGCGTCAGATCCAGATGGAGTATATCAGCGAGGAGGAGAGAAGCTTTACCATCATTGCTTTCCCGCTTCCCGAAATTCGCGAGGCACTGCCGGATCCCAGCGAGGAGACCTACGGGAAATTCTTCGAGGAGATCATTCGGATCAATACCCTGGATTATAAGACCTATCAGAACATTCAGGCAACCATGATCGCCGCGCTGGATCAGGCAGATTACTGCGAGGTCAAGGGCATGAACGGGAACAAAACGGACCTTCGCGTCAATCTGTACAAGCTGACGGACCCCTCCAAACAGTCGATTTTTGAGAACTGTGTGGCTGACGTGAACATCCCCGTCGGTGAGGTCTTTACCTCCCCCGTCCTGCAGGGGACGAATGGTATCTTAAACGTGAGCCGCGTCTTTTTGAATGGCTTGGAGTATCGCGACCTCGTCATTCGCTTTGAGGAGGGCATGATTGCGGAGTATTCCTGCAGCAATTTTAAGACGGAGCAGGAGAACCTGGACTTCATCAGGGATAACATCCTCTTTAAGCAGAAAACCCTGCCCATCGGTGAATTTGCGATTGGAACGAACACGACGGCCTACACCGTTGCAAGGAAATATGGCGTACAGTCCAAGCTTCCCATCCTGATCGCGGAAAAGACCGGCCCCCATTTTGCAGTGGGTGATACCTGTTACTCCCATGCAGAGGACGTCAAGGTGTACAATCCGGATGGCAAGGAGATCGTTGCGAGAGACAACGAGAAGTCAATCCTTCGCAAAACGGATCCGTCAAAGGCATATTTTAACTGCCATACGGACGTCACGATCCCTTACGACGAACTCGGCGAGCTGACGGCAGTGAAGGCAAACGGGGAGAGGATCCCCATCATACGGGAAGGGAAATTTGTCCTTCCGGGAACAGAAGAACTCAATCAGGCGTTTTTGAACTGATCTTAAGAGAATCTTAATTAAAAATCTTGAAAATGACCTTGCATACTGTCCGCATTTCTAGTAAACTATTGACTAGATATTGTGGACAGTTGTGTTTGGAAATGGCTTATCTAGTCGTTCACTACCGCCTGGGTGAAAAAGCCCATGTGGACGGGCAGAACTGAAAATTAGGGAGGAAATGCGAAAAATGGCGATTGCAAAGAGCAAGACTGCGGCCAAGAAGGAGACCGTAAAAAAGACAGAGCCGGCAAAGGTTGGCATTGTGATGGGAAGCGATTCGGACATGCCCATCATGGCAAAGGCGGCTGACATTCTCGAGGAGCTTGGCGTTCCTTACGAGATGACCATTATCAGCGCTCACAGAGAACCGGACGTATTCTTTGAATATGCGAAGAACGCAGAAAAGAAGGGCTTCAAGGTGATTATTGCGGGAGCCGGCATGGCAGCTCATCTGCCCGGTATGTGCGCGGCAATCTTTCCCATGCCCGTCATTGGCATTCCCATGCACACGACGTCTCTTGGCGGCAGAGATTCCCTCTACTCCATCGTACAGATGCCCTCCGGCATCCCCGTAGCAACCGTTGCCATTAACGGCGGTGCCAATGCAGGACTTCTCGCAGCCAAGATCCTCGCCACCTCCGATTCCGCACTCCTCAAGAAACTTAAGGCTTACTCTGAAAAGCTGAAGAACCAGGTTGTGGCCAAGGACGCCAAACTTCAAGAAGTGGGATACAAAAAATACATGGAAAAGTAATCCATGCGATCACTTAGCCAGATCACTTTTTCCCAACAACTTATACTGAATAACTATTTCAAATAACTTATATCAAATCACCAAACGATTACAATGACTCCATTGCTGGTGGACGGATCATTAACGGAAGATCAACCCGGAATGATTTCATAGGAACACTGTAAAGAAAATATCTTGGATTGCACTTGGAGTACAGGTACCTCGAGGGGAGGCTTGGATGGGCTTCCTCAGGCTCGTGTGCCTGAGAAAGTCCGGCCAAGCCAACCCCGAGGCATTTACACAAATAGCCATACATGGCAGAATGAGAGGAAGAACATGGATTACAAGAAAGCAGGCGTAGACATTGAAGCCGGTTACAAGTCAGTAGAGCTGATGAAGAAGCACGTAAAGGAGACCTTGCGTCCCGAAGTTATGGGAGGCCTTGGCGGATTCTCCGGAGCCTTCTCCATGGCAAATTTCAAGGGAATGGAAAATCCCGTACTCCTGTCCGGAACGGACGGCGTTGGAACGAAGATTAAGCTGGCGTTCCTCATGGACAAGCATGATACCGTCGGCATCGACTGCGTGGCAATGTGCGTAAACGACGTGGCATGCGCAGGCGGCGAGCCCCTGTTTTTCTTAGACTACATCGCTTGTGGCAAGAACTATCCCGAAAAGATTGCTGAAATCGTAAAGGGCGTAGCAGAGGGCTGTAAGCAGGCTGGCTGTGCCCTGATCGGCGGCGAGACCGCAGAGCATCCGGGTCTCATGCCCGAGGATGAATATGACCTTGCAGGCTTTACCGTTGGCGTGGCTGATGCAAAGGACATCATCGATGGCTCTAAGATCAAGGCTGGTGACGCGCTGGTTGGCATTGCTTCCTCTGGCGTTCACTCCAATGGCTTCTCCCTGGTGAGAAAGGTCTTTGAGATGACGAAGGAAAGCCTTGACACCTATTATGATGAGCTGGGCAAAACTCTGGGCGAGGCGCTGATCGTTCCCACCAGAATCTATGTTAAGGCTCTGAAGTCCGTAAAGGATGCAGGCGTGACCATCAAGGGCTGCAGCCACATCACCGGCGGCGGCTTCTACGAGAACATTCCCAGAATGCTTCCCGACGGCATCCGTGCTGAGGTGAAGAAGGATAGCTATGAGGTTCCTGCCATCTTCAAGCTCCTGCAGAAGACTGGCGACATCGCTGAGGAGATGATGTACAACACCTACAACATGGGTCTTGGCATGGTGCTTGCAGTGGATGCAGCTGATGCAGAAAAGACCATCGCGGCATTGAAGGCAGCAGGCGAGGAGGCTTATCTTGTTGGTACCTGCGTTGCAGGAGAAAAGGGCGTGACCATATGCTAAAGATCGTTGTTTGCGTATCCGGAGGCGGAACAAACCTGCAGGCCATCATGGATGCCATTGATGCAGGAAAGATTACCAATACACAGATTCTTGCAGTCATCAGCAACAATCCAGGCGTAAAGGCATTGGACAGAGCTGCAAAATACGGTGTTCCCGGAATCTGCATGTCCCCGAAGGAGTATCCCGACAGGGCGGCGTTTAACGAGGCATTTACGGCAAAGATGTGTGAGCTTGCTCCCGATCTGGTTGTTTTGGCCGGATTTCTGGTGAAGATTCCGGAACAGATGGTCGCGAAGTTCTCCAACAGGATTGTCAACATTCATCCTTCGCTCATTCCTTCGTTTTGCGGCGTGGGCTATTATGGCCTAAAGGTGCATGAAAAGGTGCTGGCAAGGGGCGTGAAGGTGACGGGAGCCACCGTGCATTTCGTGAATGAAGGCATGGATGAGGGACCGATCATTGCACAGAAGGCAGTGATGGTGGAGGACGACGATACCCCGGAAATCCTGCAAAGAAGAGTGATGGAGCAGGCAGAATGGATTTTGCTGCCGCAGGCCATTGATGACGTGGCAAACGGAAGACTTACCATCGTAGACGGACATGTTCGCAGGAAGTAATCAGACAGCATGAAAGAAAAGAGCGTGCACGGCATCGGAAATGATGCGATGAGGCAAGATGAGCGAATGAAAAGTGCATGGAAGAAGAACGAGTGAGGTGGGATGATGAAAGTATTGATTGTAGGTGGCGGCGGCCGTGAGCATGCGATCGCAGTCAGCATGAAAAAGAGTAAGCGCGTAGAGAAGCTGTACTGCGTTCCCGGAAATGCGGGAATCGCGCAGATCGCAGAATGCGAGCCCTCCATCGGCGTCATGGAGTTTGACAAGATTGTGGCATATGCCAAGGAAAAGGCCGTGGATCTCGTATTTGTGGCACCGGACGATCCTTTGGTAGGCGGTCTGGTGGACGTGCTGGAGGCAAACGGGCTTCGTGCCTTTGGACCAAACAAGGCAGCGGCAATCCTGGAGGGAAGCAAGGCGTTCTCTAAGGATCTGATGAAGAAATATAACATTCCGACGGCTGCTTACGAGACCTTTGATGATCCCGAAAAAGCGCTGAAATATCTGGAAACGGCAGACATGCCCATCGTTCTTAAGGCAGACGGGCTTGCACTTGGAAAGGGCGTTCTGATTTGCAACAACCTTGAAGAGGCAAAGGCCGGCGTTAAGGAAATCATGATGGATAAGCACTTCGGAAGTGCCGGAAATCGCATGGTCATCGAGGAATTCATGACCGGACGTGAGGTGTCCGTATTGTCCTTCGTGGATGGCAAGACCATTCGCATCATGAGCTCCGCGCAGGATCATAAGAGGGCGAAGGACGGTGATCAGGGACTGAATACCGGAGGCATGGGAAACTTTTCTCCCAGCCCGTTCTATACCGCAGAGGTGGACGAGTTCTGTAAGAAGTATATTTATCAGGCAACCGTGGATGCCATGGCGGCGGAGGGAAGACCCTTCAAGGGCGTTATCTTCTTTGGCCTGATGTTGACGCCGAAGGGACCGAGAGTATTGGAGTTCAATGCAAGATTTGGTGATCCGGAGGCACAGGTGGTGCTCTGCCGCATGAAGAACGACATCATGGACGTGGTGGATGCCTGCATTGACGGAACGCTCGACAAGGTGGAGCTGGAGTTTGAGGATAAGGCAGCGGTTTGCGTGGTGCTTGCTTCCGACGGATATCCGGTTTCCTACAAGAAGGGCTTTGAGATCAAGGGCCTGGAGAATTTTGAGGGCAAGGAGGATTATTATTGTTTCCATGCCGGCAGCAAGTTTGACGAGCAGGGAAGGGTTGTGACCAATGGAGGCAGAGTACTTGGCGTAACGGCCAAGGGCGCTACGCTGAAGGAAGCCCGTGCGAAGGCTTATGAAGCTACGAAATGGGTGGACTTTGAGAATAAGTACATGAGGACGGACATTGGCAAGGCAATTGATGAGGCATAAGCCTTTGATGAGAACTGGGGATTGAGAAGTACGACGCCTGACGAGAGTGGGGCAAACGATAGAATAGAGGAAGGAAGGCTGATAAAGATGGCGGGGAAAGCACAAGGGATGAAAATTTGGCGAAAGGTAATTACGATGATTGCGTTTGCGTTCGTGCTTGTGATCTTTGCAGAGGGCTTCAAGACTGTAGCCAGAGCAGAGTCGGGTACAACCAACACGGGCGTAAATATGCGTAAGACACCGAGCAAGAATGGTGATTTGGTAAAGAAGCTGGAAAAGGGAACAACGGTTGAACTTGGTGATTTGGTAGACGGCAAGGACGGAGACGGCAAAAAATGGTATGCCGTAACGGCAGGAAACGATAAGGGTTACATTCGTTCCGACCTGATTACCAAAGGGAACGCAAGCACGGGAGTTTCTGATGGCGGAAGTTCAAGCGGCGTGGTGGAAGAGGTAACGCCCGTTGGCGCATCCGTGGCAGGAAGCAATACCGTAAGAGTTCGTACCAGCGCATCCACGACGACCAGTAACAACATTCTGGCAACCGTAGCTAAGGGAACGGACGTAACGGTGATCGGTAAGGTTGTCGGCGAAGACAAAAAGACCTGGTATCAGGTAAGATTAACGGTGGAAGGTTCTGAAAAGGTTGGTTACATCCGCAGCGATTATCTGGTTATTTCCGGTGAGGTCAGGCCCATTGATTCTAATACGGAAACATCAACGCCCGTAAATGAAGATCCCGTGATTACCGATGAACCTGAGACAAAGACGAATACCGAAGTCGTGACTCCCAGCAAGCGTTATGAGACGAAGCTGATCAATGAGGAGTGGTGGATTCAGGATCTTGAAAAGAACGAGCAGTATAAGATTGAGCAGCTGTTCAATGCGGCAAATGAATATAAGAGCCTTTATGAAACGGCAAATAAGAAGGCAAAATCCAGAAAGGGATGGTTAATCTTCTTTATCATCGTCGCAGTTGTCGCTTGTGGCGGCGTAGGATACCTGCTCTACAAATGGAAGGAAATAAAGGAAGCAGCATACATCGCTTCCATCGAGAACAACACCCCGAGACGTACCTCCGACAGACCTGCCAGAAATCAGGGAAATGGCAGAGAAAAGCCTGCGATTAGAGAGGGCTTAGAGGGACGCGGCAGGGAAGAGGGGCGCCCCGCAAATGGTCAGAGAAGCACTGGAAATCGTCAGCCCGGTCAGAGACCTCAGGGACAGCCCGGTCAGAGACCAGCAGAGGCGCAGGGCCAGAGAACGAATGGCGCACCGCAGGGCCAGAGACCTCAGGGCCAGCCCGGTCAGAGACCTGTAGAGGCGCAGGGCCAAAGACCTCAGGGTCAGCCTGGACAGAGACCCATGGAGGCACAGGGTCAGAGAACTATGGGTGGTCAGCCTGGACAGAGACCCATGGAGGCACAGGGTCAGAGAACTATGGGCGGTCAGCCTGGACAGAGACCCATGGAGGCACAGGGCCAGAGACCTATGGGCGGGCAGCCCGGTCAGAGACCCATGGATGCACAGGGCCAGAGACCTATGGGCGGACAGCCTGGACAGAGACCCATGAACGGACCTCAGGGACAGCCTCAGGCAGCACCAAACCGTCCCAAGAATTTCGTGCAGGATAACGATGACATGGAATACGAGTTCCTCAATTGGGACAGCGATGAGTGATCAGAAACTGAAAATAATCTAAAATAGTTATAAACTTTCGAAGGGGCAGGTTGACACTGCCCCTTTGCTGTTATATGATTATTAACACAGGATATCAAAGTGTGAGGCTCCTTGTGCTTGCACAAGAGGAGCCGACACACCTTGATATCCGCAAAACATGAGACAGAAGCGATTTGCGAAGCAAATCCGCGGATGTCGAATGTTTTTGCGGGCGCAAATCGTCCAGGGGACGATTGTACTGCGCCGACCGGAGCGAAGCGGAGATGCGAGAGTTGCGAAGCAACGAAGCAATCCGCGTGAAAATAATTGCGTAATGAAACGAGGCGACCGAAGAAAATTACGGTGCTGTACTTGCAATGGAATTTTCTTCGCTTAACGGAGCCGAGTGGAATGTAGCATAATATCGCGAAGCGATGAAATTTAGAAAGGAGGCCCCATCATGTTTATTGAGATTGATTTTAACAGTGATGAAGCATTATACCTGCAGCTTCGCAACCAAATCATTCTTGGCATCGCCACGGATCAGTTTCATGAAGGGGAATCCCTGCCGAGCGTGAGAAGTTTGGCGGATATTATTGGCATAAACATGCATACTGTAAATAAGGCCTATACGCTCTTAAAGCAGGAGGGTTATGTCAAGGTGGATCGTCGCAAGGGAGCGGTGATCGCCGTGGATGCCAATCAGGCGCTGCTCATGGAGGAAATTCGAAGAGAACTGCAGGTCATATTGGCAAAGAGCTATTGTAAGAATGTTCCCAGAGAAGAATTACACAATTTGGTAGACGAGATCTATGACGGGATGGAGAGATAAGGAATGCAATCACAGTTTTTTACGGAAAAAGCAAGAACGGCCCTTTCCTTTGCGGCTAAACGCGCAGGAAGCTTAAATCAGGGCTATATAGGAACGGAACACATCCTCGCCGGACTCCTTGAAGAAGGAACTGGAGTGGCTGCAAAGGTTCTGACGGAAAACGGCGTTGAGCTGGATCGCCTTTTGGACATGATTCGCGAACTGATCGCTTTTGAAAATGGTACGCCGGTTCGGGATCGCGAGGGGTATTCCCCGAGAGCCCAGAGGATTTTAGAGGAAGCGCAGACACAGGCGAAGCGCTTTGGGCAGAAGGAAGCAGGAACGGAGCATTTGCTCCTTGCCATCATCAAAGAGGGGGAAAACGTGGCAGTCAGACTGATGAATGCCATGAACGTGAACCTTCAGAAGGTATACGTGGAAACCCTTCAGGCCATTGGCCAGGACGGCAATCTGTACAAAGAGGATTTAGGACGAAAGAATCAGGGGAGAGGCAAAACCTCTACTTTGGAGCAATATAGCCGTGACCTGACGGCGCTGGCGCGGGAGGGTAAGCTGGATCCCGTGATTGGCAGGGAGGATGAGATTCGCAGGGTGATTCAAATTTTGAGCCGCCGCACGAAGAATAACCCCTGTCTGATTGGCGAGCCTGGCGTTGGAAAGACCTCCGTGGTCGAGGGTCTTGCCCTGCGCATCGTGTCGGGCGACGTGCCGTTTACCGTGCAGAATAAGCGCGTGTTGACCTTGGACCTGTCCGGCATGGTCGCAGGAAGTAAATACCGCGGTGAGTTTGAGGAAAGAATTAAAAGAGTCATTAAGGAAGTCATTGACGATGGCAATATCATACTGTTTTTGGACGAAATTCATACGCTGATCGGTGCAGGCGGCGCAGAGGGAGCCATCGATGCATCCAACATCCTTAAGCCATCCCTTGCAAGAGGCGAGTTGCAGATGATTGGTGCCACGACAATTTCGGAGTATCGAAAGTACGTGGAGAAGGATGCGGCGTTAGAGCGCAGATTCCAGCCCGTAAGCGTGGAGGAGCCAACGCAGGAGGAGGCCATCCAGATTCTGGAGGGCATCAAGGGACGCTATGAGGAGCATCATCGCGTAACCATCACGAAGGAGGCCGTTGAGGCAGCCGTGAAGCTGTCGGAGCGTTATATCAATGATCGAAATCTTCCGGACAAGGCCATTGACCTGATTGACGAGGCAGCCGCGAGCGCAAGACTGCAGATGATGGAGACGCCGCAGAAGGAAAAGGAGCTCCTCGCTGAAATTAAGAAGAAGGATCAGCAAATCGAGCGTTCCATCCGCATGGAGATCTTTACGCAGGCGGCAGAGCTGAAACAGCAGCAGGCCGAGCTGTTAAAGAAATATGACAAAATGGTGGCGCGCAGGGAAGACCAGGAGAAGGAAAAGCGCTACGAGGTGGGCGAGGAGGATATCGCGAGGGTGGTATCCACCTGGACGAAGATTCCCGTGACAAAGCTCGCGGAGAAGGAGAGTGAGAAGCTCCTGAAGCTTGAAAGCATTCTTCATAAGCGCGTGATCGGGCAGGAGGAGGCCGTGAGTGCTGTGGCGAAGGCCATGAGAAGAGGCAGGGTTGGCTTAAAGGATCCGGGCCGCCCCATTGGATCGTTCTTCTTCCTTGGACCGACCGGCGTTGGAAAAACAGAGCTTTCGAAGGCACTGGCAGAGGCAATGTTTGGCTCTGAGGATGCCATGATTCGAGTGGACATGTCGGAGTATATGGAGGGGCATTCCGTCTCCAAGATGATTGGTTCTCCGCCCGGCTACGTGGGCTTTGACGAGGGCGGACAGCTCTCGGAAAAGGTGCGCAGAAACCCGTATTCCGTTGTCCTGTTTGATGAAATCGAGAAAGCGCATCCCGACGTGTTTAACATTTTGTTGCAGGTTTTGGATGACGGACACATTACGGATTCCAAGGGACGCAAGGTAAGCTTTAAGAATACCATTCTGATCATGACCTCCAACGCAGGAGCGCAGAGAATCGTAGATCCCAAGAACCTTGGCTTCGCAGCGGAGAAGAATGAAAAGAAGGATTACGAGAGAATGAAATCAGCCGTCATGGAAGAGGTCAAGAAGAGCTTTAAGCCCGAGTTCATCAATCGAATTGATGAAATCATTGTCTTCCATCAGTTGAATAATGATAACATGAAGGAGATTGTAAACCTTCTTTCAAAGAACCTGACGAAGCGATGTGAGGCACAGATGGATATTCACCTGACCCTCACGCCCGCCCTGAAGGAGCATCTTGTGACAAAGTATTCCGATGCAAAGATGGGTGCAAGACCCTTAAAGAGGGCGATCCAGACCGTCGTGGAGGATTCTCTGGCGGAGGAAATTTTGTCGAAGCGCGTTCAGCCGGGTGACGTCGTGAGCGCAGGCTTTAAGGGCGACAAGGTGACGTTCCAGGTCAAAAAATAACCGTATTGCCAATAGGCGACGGACTGTATACGAGAAATAATATAAGAGAATCAATATAAAAAAAGATAAGAGAAAAAAGCATAAGGCCAGAAAATACCAGGAGGATAAAAAAATGGCAGTAGTTGAGGAATTGATCCGCAGTGAGGAAAATGGTGGCATCAGCTTTGGCAATCACAAGCTGAATGCAAAGGCAAAGCTTGAGGACTTTAAGCACGGCGGAGATCTGCTGAAGGTTAAGACCTATAACGAGATCACCAAGCTGGAGAAGAACGGCGGCTTTTTGTATGAATCCGTTCCCGGAACCAGCGTGACTTCTTTCGTAGAGAGTGAGGAGCAGGTTGCCTTTACCGTTGAGGGTGACAAGGATGCTCAGATCACCATCGGACTGATGGATGACACGAATTATGAAGTGTTTGTCGACGGCGAGAGCATTGGCATCATGAATACCGGACTTGGCGGAAAGCTGTCCCTTTCCGTAGAACTGGCTGCCGCTGATCAGGTGCAGGTAAAGATCGTCAGACAGTAAGGCATAAAGGAAGGCGGTTAGCAGGGGAACATGGCAAAGGGAAAAATGGCCAGCGTCTTCTTCTGCCAGAGCTGTGGCTATGAGTCTGCAAAATGGATGGGACAATGTCCAGGCTGCAAGGCGTGGAACACGATGGTAGAAGAGATTGTTGATCGGTCAAAGCTGCAAAATGGCGGAGGAACGCTTCGCCGTCAGACCTCCGACGCAGAGGTATGCGTTTTATCGGAGGTGACCATACGCGAGCAGGATAAGGTTCTCACGGGCATCGCCGAGCTGGACAGGGTTCTTGGCGGAGGCATCGTCCAGGGCTCGCTTACGTTGGTAGGCGGTGATCCCGGCATCGGAAAATCAACGCTGCTGTTACAGACCTGTCAGGCAGTTGCCGCGGCGGGGCATAAGGTATTGTATGTCTCGGGCGAGGAATCGCAGGTGCAGATCAAAATGCGCGCGGACAGACTTGGCAATTTTTCCCAAAACGTGTTATTATTATGTGAGACGTCTCTTGATGCAATCACGGAGATCATTCGAAGACAAAAGCCGGAGATCGTGGTCATTGATTCCATTCAAACCATGTATTCGGAAAGCGTAACCTCTGCGCCCGGAAGCGTATCACAGGTGCGTGAAGCCACGGCAACCCTGTTGCAGCTGGCAAAGGGCTTGTTGGTTTCTATTTTTATTGTCGGTCACGTGACCAAGGAAGGAACCGTGGCGGGACCAAGAGTACTAGAGCACATGGTGGACACCGTGCTCTACTTTGAAGGGGACAGACATGCGTCCTACCGCATTTTGCGAAGCGTCAAAAACCGTTTTGGCTCCACCAATGAAATCGGCGTTTTTGAGATGCGGGAAAGCGGACTGGAGGAGGTAAAAAATCCTTCGGAATATATGCTCTCCGGAAGACCTGAAAATGCCAGCGGCTCCATCGTGACCTGTTCTTTAGAGGGAACGAGGCCGCTGCTCATAGAAATACAAGGACTTGTGTGCCAGAGCAATTTCGGCATTCCAAGAAGGCAGACCACGGGAACGGATTTTAATCGCGTGAACCTTTTGATGGCAGTGCTGGAGAAACGATCAGGCGTACAGCTGTCTGGCTGTGATGCGTATGTCAATATCACGGGAGGCTTGAAGGTCGTGGAACCTGCGATAGATCTTGCGATTGTTTTGGCCATCGTTTCGAGCTTTCGAAATCGCCCATTGCCCGCGAAGCTGATCGCCTTTGGGGAGGTAGGACTCTCCGGTGAGGTACGGGCCGTGAGCCAGGCTTCGCAGCGGGTGGCAGAGGCCGAAAAGCTTGGGTTTGAGCTATGTCTGATGCCTAAGGGAAACCTTAGCGACTGCAGATTGGATCAGAACGGTAAAATGAAAGTGATCGGGATTTCATCCGTTACGGATGCTTTAGATTATATTAACGGCTAATGAGGAGGTGGACAACATGACGTACATGGATTTGGTAGATAAGGTTAGGGGCGTGTTTGAAAACGCTGATGCCAGAAAGGTTCTGGAACATGTTGCCATTCAGGTAAACATTACGGGAGAGGGAGAGGGCATTTTTTACGTGGAAATCGCAGAAAGACACATTTGCGTGGAGCCCTATGACTATTACGACAGAGATTGTCTTCTTATCGTTCCAAGCTCCGTGGTGGTGGATTTGTGCGAGAAAAAATATACTTTAAAAAGCGCCATTGCAAAGGGACTTGTCCAATTTTATGGCGATGAACGCAAAATGAATCTGTGTTTATCGAAGGTTAAGGTGCGTTGAATGGCCAAATTCGCGAAAAATCGTAAAAAAACGTAAAAATATCGTAAAAAATATGGATTTTTTTGATGATTTATATTGATAAAATCGTTTTTATTTGTTATGCTGTTATTTAGAAAGGCCTAAGCCTTTTAGAATAAGGATTGCTGGGCACAATGTGCTCGAAATAGGCAAAAGAAGGAAGGAGATCCATTATGAACAAGACAGAACTTGTAGCAGCAGTAGCAGCAAAGGCTGAGATTTCCAAGAAGGAAGCAGCCGCAGCAGTAGAAGCAGTATTCGAAGTAATCGGTGACGAGCTTCAGAAGAAAGAAAAAGTTCAGTTGATCGGTTTTGGTACTTTCCAGACCAGCGAGAGAAAGGCTCGTACCGGACGTAATCCTCAGACTGGCGATACCGTTAAGATCGCAGCAGCTACTCTTCCCGCTTTCAAGGCTGGTAAGGCTCTGAAGGAGAAGGTTAACACCAAGCCTAAGAAGGCAGCAGCTAAGAAGAAGAAATAAGTTCTAAGATCGTTAGTAATGTGATAATAACTTCAATGCGAAAGGCGGCGTGCAATGCACGTCGCCTTCGTTTGTTGTTTAATTGGAAGCTTTATGATCCATAAGCGTCTTTTTTATCATGGTGTACTTTTTCTCTGGTATTGGAAGAACCGTGCCATCTGACAACGAGACCTTGAAGCGCCAAACGGATACCACGTCTAGAGGATTGACTATATAACCGGAATGGATTCGGACTAATAGTCCCTCGGTCAGCTCTTCAATTTCAGAAAGAGAACCCTTGACCTTCAGCGTTCTGGTTCGGAGATGAATCAGACAATGCTGATCGGGCGTCGTTTGTGCCCAGATGACAGAGCTTACTGCTATCACATGGAAAGCATTATCCGTTCCGCGCAGGCTGATACGGGGCTCCTGTACTGGCTTTTGAGCCTGTTTGTAGACTTCATTATAATGTTCCGGATAGATCGTGTCAGCACTGTGTTGCTCACCAGGGTTAGAGATATGAATCATGAGCATTCTAGGCACTCGCTGTTTGTGCTGATTCTCGTCAACAATCGTAACGTCTGCCCAACTGAGTTGAATGCGCTGAAACAATGGGATATTGTCTCCGTTTGGGTAGTGCGTTGTCACTACATACATCATCATTACTTCACAGGAGGTCGGTGAAAGCTGAATATACTGTACTTCAATGTCACCGAGAGAGAAGGTCAGCGAATTTGGCGATTGCTCCCACGCCTTTCGCATATTTGCCTTACCCACGATATGCTGCCCAATTGCAGGACCGTGCCAGATGACGTTTTCGGCCATGTATTCAAAATAAGGCTCAATGTTATTATCATAGTATTCATCCAAAATATAAAGACTTTTTTCTACGCATTCCGTGATATTCATGGCTTAGGCCTCCTGTTTTCTTTGGGTTTAACATATGTTAGGACTTGGATACTGTTTAAGTCTGTTAGGACTTGGATACGGTTTACGTCTGTTAGGATGTTGGATATGGTTTAACGTATTTATGAAGTTGCATGGATGAGCCGCTGCATGATAATGACATTGTAACACGTAGGTATTAAAATGACAAGCGGACGCAAGTCATTTACAAGAAGATACAAGTTATTTGCATTTTTAATATTGACAAATGATCGGAAACATGCATACTAAAAATGATCAGTTAGTGACAAATAGGAATAAGTGAAATGGCGCAGAATTGTTTGTGGAATAGGACTGGCTTTTCTAGGCAACGGAGGGACTTACAATGACTACCATAAAAAAGATCAGAAATCGATTTGGAAATTACATCTGCCGGGGGTGCATTAATGAGGCATACCATACGGATCTTTCCCCCAGGGAATGTGAATATGAAATGTATCCTGATTTGTGCCCAAAATGCAGGGCAATGAAAAACATTGTATGTGGAACGAGCTGGAGAGGAAAATTAAAGCTCGCTTTGAAATAAGATCATGACATGCAAAAAAGGTGGTATGAGGCCACCTTTTTTATTGCAAGAAAATGATCACGCGCAATACCATCAAGTGAAGTCATCGACGAAAGCAACGCATTTTTGGTTTCGTATTAGCAAAGAGAATTCGTAGATTTCAGACCGAAGGGAATATTGACAGAAAATGTTAATAATGATAGGATTTTAATGATTTTTGTAATCCGACGGACATAGATTTGGAGGGGGAAATGGACGTGAATGCTTACTTGCAGGTTGGATTGGGATTGATTCCAGGTGCGATCGTTGCGATCGTTCTATTAATAAAAAGAAGAGCCTTTCATTTTCGGGGCATTTTTGTGACTTTGCTATTGACGGCTGTTTGCGTGTCTGCCATTGCATATGGCGCGAAGTCGGCGTCACAATCCTCGCAGCATAAAGCGGGCCAATTGACGCAGGAGAAGATGATTTCCTTTGCAAATGCTTTGGGGCAGGGCGGCGCCTATGACGCGGCGCAGGAGGTGCTTGATCAGTATGGCGAGCTCTATGGCTATGATGATGAGTGCCGGCTATTGAGCGCAAGACTCGCCTTTTGGCAGGAGGAATATGACAAGGCATCTGCACTCTATCAATATTTGGTCTCCAGCACGGAGTTGATTTCCGAGGAGGCAGCAGAGGTGCGTTATGCCATGGAGCATGCGGTCAATCAGGACGCGGATCTTGCGATGATCGCTTATCTGCGACAGGTCGGGGAAAATCCGGCGGATTATGGTTATGCGGACATACGGGAGGATCAGACCAGGGAAGAGGGGAAAAAGCTCTCCTTGGAGGATGTCTGGAAGAGAATCAAGGTGGCCATTGAGGATGCTTATCCCATCGATGATGAGGTTTCGGCCTGCGTCAAGGCCGTGCGTGAGATCTCCAAGACCTACCATGACGACGGTGTCCTTTCGGAAAACAATCAAAAAGGATCAGGCAACGGTTCCGATCGCCAGAGCGACTCTGACGACGGCGATGAATCACCTGAGGATCCCAAACAAATCTATCGGAAATACAAGCATGTTTTTGAAGAACTGAAAGAATTGGCACCGGAGTATCTACAGATCAAATGCGTTAATAAGGCATGGATCAAGGCAAGCGTGCTCGCGGGCAGCTTTAGCTCCATCGCTGAGCATTTGACCGCTGATTCGTCTTATCATGAGCTGATGATTGCGGCGGAGTTATACATGAGCAATCTCGTGAAGAAGACCAATTTCGCCGACGAATTCCAGACAATGGATAAGGACCTCGCACGGGAAGTCAAGGACAGAATGCGCGTGATTTTGGACAAGCAGGGAGACAACATGAATGCTGCTCAGCGCAAGGCATTCAAGGAGCGGATTGAGGCATTTAACAACCAGCTGAAGGAGCCCATCCTAGGCAAGATCAAGATCCTGCTCATACAAGCTCTTGAGGAGGAAGCTGGTTCGGATGAGACGAAGATTTATCTCGAGTTAGCGAAGATAGAGAATTACTTTGGCGACGAAGCAACGACGGATGCCTACTTCAGCAAGGCTATTTACAGCTCTCAGGAGAGTGAGGACGACTCTTACGTGGAAGGCATGACGCAGATCATAACCGTCATCAACGGCGATTCCGAGGGCGACGGTGAGAAGATCAAGAATGTCTCGGAATACGTCAATACCGTATTGGATCACTCCCTTACGGTCAACGTAGAAAAGATCGTTTCCCCGCAGTATCAGCCGGCAGATCCTAACCGGAGCAATCAAAATAATCATGGTAACTCGAGCCGTGACGACCGTAATGGCCGTTCTTCGGACGATGACGAGGAGGATGATGACAATGATGAGGAGGACGATGAGGACGCGCCTCTTGGGTCTGCGAACTTTACGCAGACGGCGGTAGACTTTGTCAGCCGTACCAAGAGTGCCGTCACCATCGGAAGGATCGATGCCTCCCAGTTTGAAGAGATTACTGCGCGCGTACAGATCGACAGTAAATTCGGAGAGGGCGCAGAGGCATTAAAGCCCCTTCTTGAGATCTATGACTGCGGCGCACAGATTACCGACTTCACTATAGAAAAGGTGGAGTACACCCAGTCCAAGGTTCTCTTGCTCTGCGACGTATCGGGCAGCATGAGCGGCGCAATGAATGACCTGCGCAATGCCGTTATCACCTTTGCGCAGGACAAGGACGAGAAGGAGGACATCTCCGTCGTTACCTTTAGCTCCGGCATTGGCAAATCAGCTCCCTTTGGCACGAGCAAGGAGGAGCTGATCACTTTTGCAGAGGGCATGGGCTCTGGCGGTGGTACGGAAATGTTTAACTCTGCCGTGACCTGCCTGAATCAGTTCTCGGCGACGCCTGGCGTCAATAACGTTCTCATTGTCATGACGGACGGACAAGACAACAGCCGCCAGGGCTATGAGGGCATCCGAACCAAGCTGGGCCTTCCCGCGCAGGACCGCAACGTGCTCGTCTATACCATGGGCCTTGGCAGTAACGTGGATACGGATTACCTGACCAGCATTGCTCAGATCGGTAACGGCTCCTTCATCTACGTGTCTGACAGCGCAAGCCTTACCGGATTTTATGACATGCTTCACTCCCAGCTTAGCAGCCAGTATGAGATCAAATATCGAGCAAAGGATACCATGACGACGATGGGCCGTACCCTGGAAATCTCTCTTCCCGAGGAAAACGTGCGTGACGTCAAGAAATATTCCCTGCCTGGAACCGAAGAATCTGGCAAGGAAGAGAACCTTAAGATCGAGCAGGAGCTTCGGATCGACGGAATTGCCCCGCGCCGCATTTACAAGGGTCTGAAGGACGTCACCGTAATGCTCAGGGGAAACGGGTTTGATCCCAAAAAGGAGATCACCGTAACCTTAAACGGCGTGATCGACTACAAGCTGGAAGCAACCTATCTTAACGAAACGACCTATGAGCTCACCGTCCCTTATAGTGTGGCCGTAGGCACTTACAACGTGGAGATCTCCCTTGACGGAAAGAAAACAGTCCTGACGAACGGTTTCTCCGTCTTTGAGCCGGGGGACATGAAAAAAACCGTCTTTGGACCATATGTATTTACTTCCTTAGAGCGGATCGGCGGAAGTTCGAACAAGATCTGCCTAAAGGGCGACGTAACGATGAATGGCTGGCTCCATTTCAAGCAGGACGTTGTTCTATATGGTGATCTGGAGAATTCCAGTGTCATTAAGGTGACCGACAATGGTGGATCCTATGTGGAATACTATGCAGGCACGGCGGAGGGCATCGGCAAATTCCTTGCGGAAAAGGGCATTCCGATGGATGTTCCTAAGCTCAATACCTTCCAGCTCTACAACGACATTGCGGCGTCCAATGATTACGAGACCTATCAGGTGGACGACATTGTCACGGCGCCTCTTGCGGTCTATCAGGTATTACAGTTTGATGCGCCTACGATTCAGCTGCGGCCAAACAGCATCGGTATTTTCTATAAGACCGGAACAACGCTTTTCCCGTTACAGGAGCAGATTCTTGAGGCTGCGGGCGCGGGAGATGACATTTTCAAATTTAACTTTGACGGCAGCGCGAGACTGACTGCAAAGAACGTGGGTATCGTTTTCGAGACAGAATTTAGCAGCGGGAAATCCTCGGCGAAGGACGTCAGCTTCTTCAAGATGCCCGTGAAATTCTCCGGTGGCATCAAGGCCAAGGTCAACACCTTGAAAAACGAGTATACCGTGGGCCTTGAAATTGGCTTTGATTTCGTGGGAAGCGATGAAGCAGGGTTTAGTGCGGAGGTGAACTGGAAGGGAAATCTCATTCCGGATTCTGCAAAGATTGTGATTAAAATCCCGGGAGGCATCAAGCTTCCGACGGCAGTGCCCATCGTCCTCAACGACTTTGGTTTTGAAGTCTCCGACATCAATACGGCCGTTGCAGATCATGATTGGACGAAGCTTACCTTTGGCGGTTCCATGGAGCTATCGTGCCTAAAGCTGAGCAATTATGCACCCGCGCTGGTGGACTATATTGGCGACATTAGCCTGTTCAAGATGCCGGATACCAAGGCAAGCATACGCATCAATCCCTTCCGAATTGAGGCTGAGGCGCAGCTAAAATTCCTGGAGGAGATCACGCTTGCGAAGGCGAAGGCTCAGCTGGGAAGCTTTGAGTATACGAATGATCTGCTGGGGCTTGACGGCGTGGACGTGAAGGGCGTTAGCTCTGACTTGACCATAGGCATCATGTGGGAAGGCATGGACAAGCGCATGTCGCTGGACTTCTCAGGAACGGGTAAGGTTGCGGCACATTCCAGATTTGTCGGCCTTGGCTTTGACGGCGTTGCTGCGTACGACTTCAAGTGGTGGATCTTCCATACCGATGACAGGCAGCAGGGCAATTACGCATTTGGGTTCTATACCAGACATGACGGGCAGCAAGAGATCGTCTTTGTCTATAACAATAACGCAGGCGGCCGCAACGCCAGAGGCTTCTACTTTATCGACGCGAACGGAAACCTTGGCAGTGAACACGGAACATTTAACAGGTAGGGCATACACAGATGAAAATAATGAAAAGCATACTAAAAATCAAGACATGGCTATGCATGTCACTCTTTCTCCTGCTCATCATGGCATATGGCAGCCGGGTGCTGGCGGAGACAACAACCTCCGTCATCACCAACCTGTCCAGACAGCAGGATCTGACGGTGCACTTTACCTTTGACGTGGGCACGGTGGACATCGTCTTTATCTCTCCGGCGGGAGAGCGGAAGTCCAAGGGCGATGAGGACGTAGAATTCGCGGAGGGCGGGAAATGGGCAACCTACCGCATTCATGATGCGCAGCCAGGTACCTGGCAGGTGGAGTATGATTTTGGAGAAAATACTAGCATCGATTACTCTGTTATTCGAGATGATTATGGCCTTTGGATTCAGAGCTTTACGATCGGCGACCTTCTGGAGGATGGGCGGCTTCCCGTCTCCTTCCAGGCAGACTGTGAGGACATAAGGCGTTACAATTATGAGATTTATGCCACCGGCGAAGGGGAGCAGGGAGATGACAAGAAGATCGCAGATGGTTCCGCATCCACGAACGAGCTTTGTGAAACCGCGCTTCGCGTTGGCAACCTTTCCAGCGGTACCTATACGTTTCGGCTGGAGGTTTATGGATATGACGGCGACGTGGAGCTGTTCGACGTAGCGTCGGCAGGCCCATTCGTTTATCAGAATCCCAAAGAGCCTGAGGCCATGGAAAACTTTAAGCTGCTGATCGATGAGGATCACCTGACCTGTACCGTGGACTGGAGTGATTTCCTGCAATGGTATCACAAGGAATATCGCTTGAGCGTCTTCCAGGACGGAGAGCTTTTGTCCACGGAGGAATATGGCAGAGACGTGCATGCAAAGGAGGTTTATTACCGCGCCGGCACGAAGAAACTGGAGATCGTGCTTTCTTACCAGGATGGCAACATCTGGTCTGCGGAAAGACGAAAGACTGTTACCTTGGGCGAGGAATACCTGACGAAGAAGACTGGCGAGGTTTCTTCTTCCGCGCAGATCTTGATCCAATATAAGAAAAACAGTGAAGGGCAGTTAAACGTAAAGATCAACAACGAGGAGGGCACCTACCGCGTAAACGGCGAGCAGGAGGTGGCCTTCCCCGCACAGGATGGCTGGAATACTGTCCATGCGGAAATGGCGTGTGATGATTTCATCACTTATGTGATTGATGACAAAGTTTACTACGACATGATCCCGCCCAGCATCAACCTCTACGAGAAACTGGATGGCAGACACTTTACGACCGAGGAAGTGACCATCATCGGTAAAATGGAGGGCGGCGTAGAACTCTTGGTCAATGGGGAGGCAGCCACGCTGAATGAGCGAGGGGAATTCTCTCATGCGTTTGCACTTACTATGGGCGAGAACGTGGCAGAGATCGTGGCGCGCGACGTAAATGGCAACGAGGCAAAGGCAGTTCTTACGCTTTACCGCGATGAGGCTGGAAAAGTCGCGAAAGGTCCTGTCGACCATGGCGTATCGCAGCCTTTCTGGGTGCGCTATTTGCCGCTGCTAATTGCTCTTGCAGGAAGCCTTGCATGGACCCTCTATTCGATCATCTTCCTCAAAAAGCCCAAAGTGGGAAAGAGTCGCATTGTAGGCAACCTTCTCCTTTGGGACGGCGTGGTTGCCGCGTATGAAGGCATCATTGGCTGGCTGTACTTTCGTAAGTATTCCTTCGGCCGCTCCATGGATTTCTTTGAACTGGCGGAGAGATCCGGCGCGGAAGCCGCGAAGGAGATGAACGAGGAAGCCATGCTCTTTCAGGCGCTCCTCATCGGCGCGGGCGTCCTTGTTCTGAGCATTCTTGTCACTGTATTGGTAGTTATCCTCAAGAAGCGCAAGGACAAAAAGAAAAATGCTGAAAAGACGGAGGACTAACCGCAAGCTTCCGATCTTGCGCCGGGCATGGGAATTGCCTGGCATCGTTTAAGGGGCCGTAATGGCCCCTTTTTTACTGGAATATAGGATAGAAGCATATGACAGAAAAAGCTTGACATAATATCAAAATGATAATATGATAAGTTTAAGAAAACGGAAGGGAGGCAGAAGAAATGTGGGAAAGATATTATCCAAATAAAAAATGGATCAGGGAGCGCTTGCCGGAGAGAGTTACGGACGAAATGCTTGACGGATGCGAAGTTTTTACCTCTTTCTACCGTGATGACCTGAAGATCATTCGTGAATACCATCACGGAGACGCCATGGGGAAGGTTTACGAGGCGAAGGACGAGGAGGACTTCCTTCTGTGGTTTTTTAAGGAGTGCTGCGATGAGCTGAGCTCGGAGCTGATAAAGCCGGATCGCCTGAAGGAAAGGCTTAGGTGGAGATATGTTGACAGAAGCTGGGGATACGACCGCCGAATCTATGTTGAGAGAGAGGAGTATGAATTTAACACCATCGAGGATCGCAGGCTTCCTAAGTATGAGGAATACCTAAGACTTGTAAGACCAGTGCTAACGCGGAAGCAGTGGGAAGCCGAAGCGCAAGAGCGCCTGAACTTGATGAATCAGTATTTTAAGGATCCTCACTGGGATTATGACAGGGATAAAATGGTCTATGTTGAGATCAGTGATTCTAAACCATGCTTTGAAACTGTTTATCAGGAGCCGGGAGAGCCCACGCCCAACGAGATCCTAAGGAAGTGGCAGCCGGCGCCCGCGGGGGATGGAAAGACCTACACTGTCGTTCCGGTACTGTCGCTGGTCGAGCTGGAACCATTCCTGAAGGCAAAAGGTTTGAAATATCAGCTGCTGTTTGGTCTGGACATTCCGGATGACCTTCCATACTGGGGCGTCTGCCGTGGCCGGGAGGTGTATCATCCCTTGGCGTGCGTGGTATTGGAAATGGATACGGAGGTCCTTTTGAAGGTGGCTGAGGATCTGCAGTGGGGGAAGACACCGACGCTATAAAGAGAAACATGCAATAAAAAGACAAAATAACTGATGGTAAAACGAAATAAACGAAAAAACCGAAACATAAGAAAAATGACAATACATGCGCCAATAAAGAGGAGCCAAGAATATGAGAATTGTAGGAATTATGTTAATGAGTAAGTTTGTGTATGAAATGAACAGGGACGTCCTCTCAGATACTGACTTTATCTGGATGGCCGCGGGGACAGACATGAAGGCAGAATTCATGGGCGCGTCTCCTGAATGGATCGAGAAGGCCGGGACTGAGGCATATTATGATGAATATGACGTCCGCCCCGTCATGATCTTCGACAGAATTCCTTATGAGCGTGGCTCCAAGATTGAATACGCAGGAATCCGTTGGACGGTGTATTCCGACAGAGAGATGCTGGCGGATGAGTCAATCGGAAAATGCCGGCTTGTAGAAAGAAGCTGGCAGATCAAAAAGGGCAGGCCGCTCACCGTTTTGGAGATCAAGTGTCTGTTTTTTGCTGAAAACTGGCAGATAAATCATGCAAAGGATCCGCTGTTTCTTCTTGAGGGGGAGGACAGGATCCCCATTCCTATGGAATACGGGTACGCGAATGGTGGCATTTGAAAAGAAAACTCGAAAACCTTGTTTGCTAGGTTTTCGAGTTTTTTGTGAGCAGGGGAAGAGGGGATCGAACCCCCGTTAACGGTTTTGGAGACCGCCGCACTACCGCTGTACTATTCCCCTATATTGGATCAATTTGCACCGACGAATGAAATTATAGCACGAACTCTATTATTTTGCAAGTGTTATTTTTGGGATTTTCCAACACCATTTTTGCGCCTATTTTTAACCCCCTTTATCGTGTCAAAAAATGCACGAAAGCGAGAAAAACTGTTTGCCATTTGGAAATGTCGTAAAACAATTTTCCATGGTATGATAGGTCTATCAAAGGTTTTCGGAAAGAAACGAAAACGCGGAAACGGAAAAATAAAACCAGTACGAGAAGGGGGATATTATGGGCAGTGGACGAAAACGAGGGCTCTATCGTGCGATCGCAACAATGCTTTCCTTGACAATGGTCTTAGGAAGCGCGGGGTGTGGAACGGGCTCTGGCGTGGAAAGCTCCGTTGAGATGAGCCAAGCTTCGGATAAAGATTCTGCCGGCACGGAAAGCTCACAGCCTTTGGAGAAAGAAACGACTGATTTCACAGAGGGTAGTAAAACGTCGGAAAACTCCAAAGCTGCGGAGACTTCAAAGGCTTCGGAGGAAGGAAGTGCTTCTACGGAAACCGCTAAGGCGCAGTTCCCAGAGGAAAATGTCGCAAAAGAGTATGTCTATGACTTTGACGAGCTTGTCAATGCAGAGTGGATCGCAGAAAACAAGGGAGCTCACCCCAATGGATATTCCAAGATCTGGTACTATTGGGATATGATGTATGAGCATCTCTATGACATCATGGACAATGCTGATCTTTCTGCCCTGGATCCAGAGAGCGGTATTTATAAGGCACTGTCCATTTATCGTGAGCAGAGGGATCCAAGCACGCGAGATAAGAAGGTCAATCAGTCGATTAAGGCGAGGCTGGATCGGATTGACAACATAAAATCCTTGCAGGATCTCTATGATCTTTATGCAGATGAGGAATTTGCAAGATATGATCGTATCCTGTATGCATCTCCGCAGTCTACGGAAACGGGAGCGTATTCCGCAATGGTTATGCCTCTCACGGTTACGAGTGATTACGAACCCATGAACGTAATGCAGGAGAGTGCCCTAAGGGCTGGCCTCACGGGTGTTGGCGTTTCCTCCAAGCGTGCGAGTGAGATCATTAAAAATGCGAAAGCGCTGGATGAAATCATTCTCAAGTTTTATGATAATATCACAAGCGAGAATTATGCTTATATTACGCAGAGCATGTTGAATAATCATGGCGTGACGGTTCCCGTGATCGACATTTTGGATCAGCTCGGGTCGATTGGAGACAGCAAAACCTTTTTGTCTGTTTCGGAATATTATGACCTTCTCAACACCATTTATCAGCCGGATAATTTGCAGCTGATCAAGGATCATTTTGCCGCAACTGCGATCCTGAGACTTGCACCCTACGCGACGAAGGACGTGGCAGAGAAGTATTGTTCGTTAATGTATGAAACAACGAACCCGGAAGCGGTCTTGAAGGATTATTTGGATCATTGGATGTTTGCGATAGCCAGTGACATGTTTGCACAGGAGTATGATCGTGAGTTCGTGCGGGATCCCGCATTAGATGCCGAAGCGAAAGCCCTGCTGGAGGATATTAAGGTGGAGCTTAAGGTTGCCTTTAAAGATTTTCCATGGACCTATCCTTATAGCAATAAGGCATTTATCGAACAAAAGATTGATGCACTTCAGGTACTTCTGGGGGCGAATGAAGCTTATAACGATTTGGCTGACGTTGTGCTGACGGATGATCCCATTGACAACATGGTTGCCTTTTTGGTCAGCGGAGACCGCTTTAGCCGCAGGGTGTTCCATCAAACCTTGGCAGATCGGGCAATGACTGGCATCAATATGTTTGATGCGAATGGCTACTACGATTACACACAAAACAAGATCATGCTTTGCAGTGGGTGGCTTAGCATGTACGCAGACCTAAAAAAGAATCATCTGGCCTATGAAGAGGTTTTGGGAACGCTGGGAACGGTGATTGCCCATGAAGCAGGTCATGCCTTCTCAAGAAATGCCATTGGCAGAGATCACAGAGGCATTTATCGTAATTGGATGTATGATGGAGAGTACGAATGCATTATGGGATATTATGATTCCATAGAAACATTTTTTGATGGTATCGACGTCGGCTTCGATTGTAAGCTGGTGGGAGAAGACGTGATCGATGAAACCATAGCTGATCTGATCGGCGTGGGTTGTTGCCTGCGGCTTCTGGCAAAGCAGGAACATCCGGACTATGATCTATTCTTCCGCACTTACGCGGCACAAAATGTTGCCTTCTATTCGGCAAAGTCCATCAAGGAAGCGGCAACGGAAGGGCATCTTCCGGGGAAGGAGAGGATTAATTACGTTCTTGGACAGTTTGATGAGTTTTATCGAACCTATGACGTGGACAAGACGAGTCCATATTACGTTCCTCAGGAAAAACGCCTTAAAGGTCTGTGGTAAAAGCTTGTGATTACCCCCTTCGTTTTGATCTTGCGGACCATTTCTTTGTAAGAAAGTGCCATTGCCAAAACTGAAAAATTCGATTATTCTAGGAAGGGAACAAAAGGATCCTACGCATTGGAGGGAAAACTATGACGCAGGAAGAACAGTTAAAGAAAGCATTGGATACGCTTCATCAGTATGTTCTGGATTTGAGCGAGAAGGCCGGAAAATCCGCGGAATATGGGGAGGAGCTTTGGGGGCGCATCCAGAAATCCGCCGGCGTTCTAAAGGAGCTGGCGTATTTTCATGATTATGGAAGCTTCTACGGGAAATATCAGGTGGCAGGCTATAGCCTGACGGACGTGCTGGTATGGCAGGTCGATCATTTTAAAGCGTACATGGACCGTCATGAGGAGATGAACCGTTATCGCACGGAGCGCCTTTTTCTGGAATCCCTGGACGTGCTTCTACGGATGGAGGAGGATCCTGCACCTTACGTTGAAAAGATGAAGGGCGAGACGGGAACGGACTACGCAGATAAGTTTTAAGGTAAAATCTTAACAATTTCGAAAAATATTACTGTACTTTTGGGGAAAGTATGATAATATAAAAATACATATGTGTCATTTTTGCGCTCAAAAATAGGGAAATATGACAGACCTGACTGAAACGCAGGAGGGAACAAATGGGGCAGGAGCTGACGGGACGGGACAAAATCATACAGGATTATCACGACAGCGTTGAACCTTTATTGACCTATCTCCCATGGATCAGGCAGCACGCTGGGGAATCTGCCATCAAGATTTATGGGGAGCAGGGAATTGCAGAAAATTCCTTGAGCTTTCCGGTGTTTGATCCCACGCTGATGCAATTTGTCAGGGAGGCTGGAAAGAGCAGCCTGATGGATCGCAATTATCGTTATGTGTACTCAAGAAATCGTCTTTGCAGTCATGACGATGAGCGGAAATTGATCGCAAGGGCGAATTGGCGGACGTGGGATCATCTCAAGGGGATCTTTTCCTGGTATATCTTAGGAGGACGCGTCAAGGCTGCCGTTTGGAGCGAGGGCATGAGAGAGGATATTTATGGTCTTGTGTTGGAAAAAATGCGCGACATCGCCGTGAGTTTGGAAAATGCGAAGCAGGCGGATCCGTTTAAGAATTTAGCAGATACTGATCAAAGCGGCGAAAATGCAGATGGGGAATGACGCAAAGCCTAAGTCCGAAGGGAAAGGTATGGGGGAAACATGGGAGAGAAGTCAATACAAAAGAGAAGGTATATCCTGGAGACGGCGCGGAAGGTCTTTGTGGAAAAGGGATTCAAGAAGGTTACCATGAAGGACATCGTTGATGCCTGTGACATCAGCCGCGGAGGATTGTATCTATATTTTGAGAGTACGAGCCAGATCTTTCAGGAGGTCATGAAGCTGGAGACGCAGGAGGCAGACGACCTTTTTTCGGACAGCATCAAGGAGGATTCCACGGCGGCGGACATTTTGCTCTTGTTCCTTCGGGAGCAGAAAAAGGAGCTTCTTCGAAAGAGCGATACGCTGACGCAGGCGATTTACGAGTTCTATTTCGAGAATCAACAGCTGCCAAAGAAGGAGAATCGCCTGAAAAAGCAGTTTGACGATGCCATTCTGATCATGGAAAGGCTAATTTCAGCGGGCGTGGAGAATGGCGAATTCTATTGTGAGGATCCGGAAGGCTGCGCGAGAAACATGATGTTTGTGTTAGAAGGCTTAAAGATTTGTGCGCAGACCATTGGCGTGACGCCGGAAATGGTGGATCAAGAGATCCTGTACCTTTTGAATAATCTGAGCATTGAGGTAGAGTAGTCGGTTGAAAACTGACGGACACCGGACGGAAAGTAATAAAACATACAAAATATAAAGAGGTAAGTAAGGAAAGGCAAAGGAATCATGGGAAACGTAAGAAGGATTTATGTGGAAAAGAAGGCGCCGTATGCAGTCAAGGCAAAGGAATTGCATGACGAGTTAAAGAACTATCTCGGCATTGACGCAAAGGCAGTGAGGGAATTCATCCGCTATGACGTGGAGAACATTTCCGACGAGGTATTTGAGAAGGCATGCAAGACGGTCTTTTCCGAGCCACCCGTAGATGATTTGTATTTTGAGACGATTGAGGTTCCTGCTGACGCAAGGGTATTTTCCGTGGAATTTCTTCCCGGTCAGTTTGACCAGAGGGCAGATTCCGCCGTGCAGTGCGTACAGTTTTTGAATGAGAACGAGAATCCGGTCATCCGCACGGCCGTAACCTATATGGTGCAGGGCGATGTGACGGAGGAGGAATTCTCCAAGATTAAGGCCTACTGCATCAACCCCGTTGACTCCAGGGAGACCGGCATGGAGAAGCCTGATACCTTGATCACGGTATTTGATGATCCTGCAGACGTTTCCGTCTTTGAAGGATTTCAGGACATGCCTGAGAAGAATCTGCGTGAACTGTATGATTCCCTAGGCCTTGCCATGACCTTTAAGGATTTCCTGCACATTCAGAACTATTTCAGGAATGACGAGCACAGAGACCCGACCATGACGGAGATCCGCGTTCTCGATACCTATTGGTCTGATCACTGCCGTCACACGACGTTCTCGACGGAGCTGACGGACGTAGAGTTTGGCGAGGGCTATTACAGAACGCCCTTAGAGACCACCTATCAGAGCTATCTGGATACCAGGGCTGAGATTTTTGCCGGCAGAAAGGATAAGTTTGTCTGCCTGATGGATCTTGCGCTGATGGCCATGAGAAAGCTCAAGAAGGACGGCAAGCTTGCCGACATGGAGGAGTCTGACGAGATCAACGCCTGCTCCGTAGTCGTACCCGTGGAGATGGATTATGGCGACCACAAGGAGACGGAGGAGTGGCTCGTATTCTTCAAGAATGAGACCCATAACCATCCGACCGAGATCGAGCCCTTCGGTGGTGCGGCAACCTGTCTTGGCGGTGCCATCCGTGATCCCCTTTCCGGAAGAGGCTACGTATATCAGGCAATGCGCGTGACCGGTGCGGCAGATCCGACCGTTCCCGTATCTGAGACCTTAAAGGGCAAGCTTTCCCAGAAAAAGCTGGTTCGCGGTGCGGCTGCAGGTTATTCCTCCTATGGTAACCAGATTGGCCTTGCAACTGGCTTTGTAAAAGAGATTTACCATCCGAATTACGTGGCAAAGAGAATGGAGATCGGTGCCGTTATGGGCGCTGCTCCGAGAAAGAACGTCATTCGTGAGAATTCCGATCCCGGCGACATTATTATCCTGCTGGGCGGCCGTACCGGTCGTGACGGCTGCGGCGGTGCAACCGGTTCCTCCAAGGTACATACCGAGGCATCCATTGAGACCTGTGGCGCTGAGGTACAGAAGGGTAATGCTCCTACCGAGAGAAAGATTCAGAGACTCTTCCGTCGTGAGGAGGTTAGCCGTCTTATTAAGAAGTGTAATGACTTTGGTGCAGGCGGCGTATCCGTTGCCATCGGTGAGCTGGCAGCAGGCCTGACCGTTGATTTGGATAAGGTGCCTAAGAAGTATGCCGGTCTGGATGGCACGGAGCTTGCAATCTCCGAGTCTCAGGAGCGTATGGCAGTTGTCGTAGATCCTAAGGACGTGGATCAGTTCCTTGCTTATTCGGCAGAGGAGAATCTGGAGGCCGTACCCGTTGCCGTTGTAACGGAGGATCCCAGACTAGTTCTGAACTGGCGCGGCAAGACCATCGTAAACTTAAAGAGAGCCTTCCTTGATACCAACGGCGCTCATCAGGAGACGACCGTAAAGGTTGACATTCCTGCCGAGGAAGATAATTATTTTAATAAGATTTCCGTTCCTGCCGTTGAAGAAAAGCTCCAAGCAGGCGACGTCAAGGCAGCCTGGCTGACCCTGTTAAATGACTTAAACGTATGCTCTCAAAAGGGCCTCGTTGAGATGTTTGACGCTTCCATTGGCGCAGGATCCGTATTTATGCCTTATGGCGGTAAGCATCAGCTGACCGAGACACAGGCCATGGTTGCAAAGCTTCCCGTGCTTCAGGGAAAGACCGACACCGTGACCATGATGGCTTATGGCTTTGATCCGTTCCTTTCGAGCTGGAGCCCTTACCACGGTGCCGTTTACGCAGTGGTAGAGTCCATGGCAAAGATCGTTGCAAATGGCGGTGATTTCTCGAAGATTCGTTTCACCTTCCAGGAGTACTTCCGCAGAATGACGAGCGATCCTTCCCGTTGGAGCCAGCCCTTCGCAGCACTGCTTGGCGCTTATGACGCACAGATCGGCTTTGGCCTTCCTTCCATCGGTGGTAAGGATTCCATGTCCGGTACCTTCAACGACATTGACGTTCCGCCTACTCTGGTATCCTTTGCAGTAGACATCGCAAAGAGCGGCGACATCATTACGCCTGAGCTGAAGAAGGCTGGAAACAAGCTGGTTTGCTTTGAGATTGAAAAGGATGACTTTGACATTCCCATGTATGAGGAAGTGGCTGACCTGTATGGAAAGATCCACGGACTCATCGAGAAGGGTGCCATTGTTTCCGCATATGCACTGGATGCAAAGGGTATTGCGGCAGCCGTTTCTAAGATGGCATTTGGTAATGGACTTGGCGTAGAGATCAATGACAGTCTGCCCGCAGAGGAGCTGTTTGCAAATGAGCTCGGCAACATCATCGCTGAGATGCCTGAGGATCAGCTGGCACTCTTGGATGAGCTGGAGATTGATTACACCTTAGTTGGTACTGTAACTGACGAAGCAAGCTTCAAGTTTGGTGAGGCAGTGATCTCCATGGATGAGGCACTTGCTTCCTGGAAGAAGAAGCTCGAGAAGGTATTCCCGACCAAGGCAGTCAAGGGAACCGATCCCGTTGAGAGCAGAATTTATCGCACGGATGCCATTTACGTATGCAAGAACAAGGTGGCAAAGCCGAACGTATTTATTCCCGTATTCCCTGGCACCAACTGTGAGTACGATTCCACGAAGGCATTTGAGAGAGCAGGCGCGAAGGTGAAGACCTTAGTCTTCAAGAACCTCAGCGCATCTGACATCCGCGAATCCGTGGATGCCTTTGAAAAGGCAATTGAGCAGGCGCAGATCATCATGTTCCCCGGCGGTTTCTCCGCAGGTGATGAGCCTGACGGCAGCGCAAAGTTCTTCGCAACTGCCTTCCAGAACGAGAAGATGAAGGAAGCCGTTATGAAGCTATTGAATGAGAGAGACGGTCTGGCACTGGGTATCTGTAATGGTTTCCAGGCGCTGATCAAGCTGGGCCTTGTGCCTTATGGCGAGATCGTTGGTCAGAAGGAGGATTCACCGACCCTGACCTTCAACACGATCAACCGTCACATCTCCAAGATGGCTTACACTAAGGTTGTTTCCAATAAGTCCCCCTGGCTGCAGGGCGCAGAGCTTGGAAAGACCTACTGCAATCCCGCATCCCATGGCGAGGGCCGTTTCGTAGCTCCGAAGGAGTGGCTTGACAAGCTCTTCGCAAACGGACAGGTTGCAACCCAGTATGCTGATCCCGACGGAAACATTAGCATGGACGAGGAGTACAACATCAATGGCTCCTACATGTCCATCGAGGGTATTACTTCTCCAGACGGACGCTGCCTTGGTAAGATGGCACATTCCGAGAGACGCGGCGACAGCGTGGCGATCAACATCTACGGCGAGCAGGACATGAAGATCTTCGAGTCCGGCGTAAATTATTTCAAGTAATTGGCAAAGAGGCCACCCAAGGGGGTGGCCTCTTTTTACGAAAGATGAGTGAAAATTTCGGATAAAGTTCGACAGATTTTTTCTATATTTAGCATTGAAAATGATTCTGTATTTGTGCTATAATATCGCGGATATAAAAAGGAGTTCTTCATGGCAGCGGAAGAGGAGGAAAACCAGATGAAAGCGTTTTTGATCCTGGAGGACGGTACGGTGTTTGCGGGGACGCACATCGGCGCCGAAAAAGAAGTCATCAGTGAAATCGTGTTTAACACATCCATGGCTGGATATCTCGAAGTGCTGACGGACCCGTCATATGCGGGGCAGGCAGTATGCATGACCTATCCCCTGATTGGCAATTATGGTGTTTGTCTTGATGACATGGAATCTTTAAAACCCTGGCCAGATGGCTTTATCGTTCGGGAGCTCTCCCGTAGACCCAGCAATTTCCGCTGTGATATTTCCCTTCAACAATTTTTGGAAGAACATGGTATTCCCGGCATCGCAGGGATTGATACGCGTGCCCTGACGAAGATTCTTCGGGAAAAGGGAACCATGAATGGCATGATCACGACAAAGGAATATGCGAACTTAGATGAGGTTCTTCCGAAGCTGAAGGCATACATTACTGGCAAGGTCGTTGAAAAGGTGACCTGCAAGGAAAAGTATGTTGTGGAGGGTGTCAAGGAGCTTTCGGAGAATGGTCCGATCTCAGGCTCGGCAAGGTTTGATCAAGAAAAGTATCTTGCAGGTGAGCGCGAGCAGAAGCCTTCTCTGGTAACGCAATTAAACGGTAAGGGCCGAAAGGTAGCGCTGATGGATTTTGGCGCAAAGGCAAATATCGTGAGAAGCCTTGCGGCAAGGGGCTGTCAGGTCACGGTGTATCCGGCGCTGACCACGGCAGAGGAAATCTTAAAGGATCAGCCAGACGGCATTATGCTTTCAAATGGCCCTGGAGATCCGAAGGAGTGTACCTCCATCATTCAAGAAATCAAGAAGCTATATGATACCGACACGCCGATCTTTGCGATCTGCCTGGGACATCAGCTGATGGCGCTGGCGACGGGTGCGGATACCTATAAATTAAAGTATGGCCATCGCGGAGGAAACCATCCCGTAAAGGATCTGGCGACGGGAAGAGTTTACATTTCCTCCCAGAACCATGGCTATGTCGTAGATACGGAAAAGCTGGATCGCAGCATTGCCATCCCAGCATTTTGCAACGTCAATGACGGAACGAACGAGGGCCTTGCCTATGTTGGAAAGAACGTGTTCACGGTGCAGTTCCATCCTGAGGCATGTCCTGGACCGCAGGATTCCGGTTACCTGTTTGACCGCTTCTTAGAGATGATGGACAAGGCCAAGGCGGGCGAGAAGGTAGATGCGGCGGCGCTGTACGGGAAGCAGGAGGCAGGAGACGGAAAGAATGCAATGTCTGCCGTAAACGAGGAAGCTGCCGGTGTGACGAATGAGACAAAAAACGAAGGGGAGGTGCGGTAAGATGCCTAAGAATCCAAACGTAAAGCGTGTTATGGTGATCGGTTCCGGACCCATCGTGATCGGACAGGCGGCGGAGTTCGACTATGCAGGTACGCAGGCGTGCCGTTCCCTGAAGGAAGAGGGCATTGAGGTTATCCTCGTGAACTCCAACCCTGCGACGATCATGACGGACCGCGACATTGCGGACAAGGTGTACATTGAGCCCTTGACCGTAAAAGTACTGGAACAGATTATTGAGAAGGAACAGCCTGACAGCATTCTGCCGACCCTGGGCGGACAGGCAGGCTTGAATCTTGGCATGGAGCTGGAGGAGTCAGGCTTCTTGAAGGAGCATAACGTTAAGCTCCTTGGAACGACGGCGGCGACCATCCGCAACGCAGAGGGTCGTCAGGAATTTAAGGATTTGATGGAGCGCATCGGCGAGCCGGTCGCAGCGTCCAAGGTCGTTGAGACCGTTGAAGATGGTGTGGAATTTACAAACACCATCGGTTATCCGGTGGTGCTTCGTCCTGCTTATACCTTGGGCGGCAGCGGCGGTGGCATCGCGCACAATCAGACGGAGCTGGAGGAGATCCTGGAGAACGGTCTTCGCCTTTCCCGCGTGGGTCAGGTGCTTGTGGAGCGTTGCATCGCCGGCTGGAAGGAAATTGAGTACGAGGTCATGCGCGACAGCGCGGGCAACTGCATCACCGTCTGCAACATGGAGAACATTGACCCCGTTGGCGTGCATACGGGCGACAGCATTGTCGTGGCACCCTCTCAGACACTGAGCGACAAGGAGTATCAGATGCTCCGTACCTCCGCACTGAAGATCATTTCCGAGCTGCAGATCACGGGAGGCTGTAACGTACAGTTTGCCCTGCATCCGACGAGCTTTGAATATTGTGTTATCGAGGTCAATCCCAGAGTCAGCCGTTCCTCGGCGCTGGCTAGTAAGGCAACAGGTTACCCGATTGCGAAGGTGGCAGCGAAGATTGCGCTGGGCTATACCTTGGACGAAATTAAGAATGCCATCACGAAGAAGACCTACGCAAGCTTTGAGCCTGCGCTGGACTACTGCGTGGTAAAGATTCCGCGCCTGCCCTTTGATAAATTCATTACCGCAAAGCGTACCCTGACGACGCAGATGAAGGCGACCGGTGAGGTCATGAGCATCTGTGATAACTTCGAGGGAGCGCTGATGAAGGCCATCCGTTCCCTGGAGCAGCACGTGGATTGCCTGAGAAGCTATGATTTCTCGAAGCTGTCCGCGGACGAGCTGCGCGAGCGTCTTGCCGTCGTAGATGACCAGAGAATTTGGGTCATTGCGGAGGCTTTGCGCAAGGGAATTTCGGAAGAAGAGATTAACGATATTACGAAGATTGATATATGGTTTATTGATAAGATTGCCATTCTGACGGAGATGGAGCATGCACTCGAGACGGAGGAACTGACGCCCGCACTGCTTAAGGAAGCGAAGCGCATGGAGTTCCCGGACAATGTCATTGCAAGGCTCTCCGGCAAGAAGGAAGCAGAGATCACAAAGCTTCGTTATGACAATGACATCCGCGCCGTTTATAAGATGGTTGACACCTGTGCGGCGGAGTTTGAGGCACATACGCCATACTATTATTCGGTCTATGGCGGCGAGTGCGAGGCAAAGCGCACCAGCGGAAAGAAGAAGGTCCTGGTTCTCGGCTCCGGCCCCATCCGTATCGGTCAGGGTATTGAGTTTGACTATTGCTCCGTACATGCGACCTGGGCATTTGCAAAGGCAGGCTACGAGACCATCATCATTAACAATAACCCCGAGACCGTCAGCACGGACTTCGACATTGCGGACAAGCTGTATTTTGAGCCGCTGACCATTGAGGACGTTCGTTCCATCGTTGACATAGAAAAGCCTGACGGCGCCGTGGTTCAGTTTGGCGGACAGACGGCGATTAAGCTGACGCAAGGCCTGATGGAGATGGGCGTGCCCATTCTCGGAACGCAGGCAAAGGACGTCGATGCCGCTGAGGACAGAGAGCTTTTTGATGAAATCCTGGAGCAGACGAAGATTCCCCGTGCTGCCGGCGGTACCGTATACACGGCGGAGGAGGCCAAGGCCGTTGCCAACCGCCTTGGCTATCCCGTGCTCGTTAGACCTTCCTACGTACTAGGCGGTCAGGGCATGCAGATTGCCATTTCCGATGCAGAAATCGAAGAGTTTATGGCGGTCATCAACCGCATTGCACAGGATCACCCGATTCTGGTAGATAAGTACCTGATGGGAAAAGAGGTCGAGGTCGATGCGGTCTGTGATGGTACTGACATTCTGATCCCGGGCATTATGGAGCACGTGGAGAGAACCGGCGTGCATTCCGGAGACAGTATTTCCGTATACCCCGCGCACACGATCGGAAAGCTTGTTAAGGATAAGATCACGGATTATACGGAAAAGCTGGCCAAGGCTTTGCACGTCAAGGGCCTCATCAACATTCAGTTCATTGCCATCGGCGAGGACGTGTATGTCATTGAGGTGAACCCGAGGTCGTCGCGTACCGTGCCTTACATCAGTAAGGTGACGGGGATTCCCATCGTGGATCTGGCAACGGAGGTTATTCTTGGAAAGACCATTCGCGAGCTCGGTTATGAGCCGGGTCTGCAGCCCGAGGCAAAATATTATGCAATAAAGATGCCCGTATTCTCCTTCGAAAAGATCCGCGGCGCGGAAATCAGCTTAGGTCCTGAGATGAAGTCAACGGGTGAGTGTCTTGGCATTGCGAAGACCTTCCATGAGGCACTGTACAAGGCCTTCCTTGGAAGCGGCGTAAATCTGCCGAAGTACCGCAACATGATCATGACCGTCAAGGATGCAGATAAGGGCGAGGCGATTGAGATCGGCCGCCGCTTTGAAAAGCTTGGATATACGATTTATGCGACGAGAAGTACTGCGGCAGCGCTGAATGAGGCAGGCGTCAAGGCGAGAAAGGTCAATAAGATTTCGCAGGAGAGCCCGACCGTCATGGATCTGATTCTGGGTCACAAGATTGACATCGTGATTGACACGCCGACCCAGGGACGCGATAAGCATCGTGATGGCTTCCTGATTCGCAGAACCTCGATTGAGACGGGCGTAAACGTGATTACGGCAATGGATACGGCGAGAGCACTCGTGAGCAGCTTGGAGAATAAGGCGCAGAGCGAGAAGCTGGAGTTGGTGGACATTGCGAAGTTGTAGGAATATGTGAATAGATTGGTATAGATTGGTAGGATCTGGGTATACTGAGAATGTCGTCTAATGAAAATGGTTTGGACGGTAGGAAGTAAGCGGAAGGCTTGCGGTGTATATCTGGAGGGAGTATGAGGGAAGAAGCATATCCGTTTGTCACGAGGGCGTTGCCTTATGAGTGTTATGGGCTGGCACCATGTATTTCGGCGGAGTCGGTGACCTATCATCATGACAGGCTGTATAAAGCGTACGTGGATCGGCTGAATCAGGCGCTTGCGGATTATCCGAGGCTGCAAAAGCTAAGTCTCTGGGAGCTGTTAGAAAGGCCGGAGAATCTTCCGGAGGGCCTTCGGACGGCAGTGGTTCGAAACGGTGGCGGCGTATTCTGCCATGAGTTATATTTTGATTCCTTACAGCCGCTGGGGCGGGAGCAGGATCCCAAGGGAGCGCTTTTGGAGGCACTGGTTCATGATTTTGGCTCCTTGCAGGATTTCAGGGAGCGTATCAAGGCGGCTGCAATGGAGGTATTTGCGTCTGGATATGCCTGGCTCGCGCTGGAGCGAGGCGGGGCATTACGGATTGTGACGACGATGAATCAGGACGTCCCGGACTTAAAATGTATGATACCGCTTCTTGCCGTGGATGTCTGGGAGCATGCCTATTATCTGCAATATCAAAATCGCAGAAGCGATTATCTAAATGCCTGGCTTCGGCTTATCAACTGGCGAAAGGTTGCCTGCCGCTATGAAGAGGGCATGGAAGAGGTTTACAATGACAGGATGCTGCACGGGGAGTGGACGGAGGAGGATCTTGCCATGATGAGCACCGGCAGCATGATGGGAAATGATGGATTTGGTGGTAGTGATGGCGTGACCTTGGCGCCGGAGCAAGAGTGCTATGAATCTGAGTTTCTTCTGGTTCCTTAGGACTATGGATTCCTAAATTTTGCCAATCCTATGCATGCCTTATCTTGTAAAACGATTTATCTTGCAAAAATCCGTTTTGTATATTAGAATAGACCTTTAGAGAAATGAGGAGCAAAACACGAAAGAACAGGAGCAGTTGTTTTGAAGATATTAAGAAAATTATTTGACATGGAAAAGGGCTTTTACAGCCGCGTGCTGGTGCTGGCACTTCCCATCGCCCTGCAAAGTCTGATCACGATCGGCGTTAACATGCTGGACAATGTCATGGTGGGAAGACTTGGTGAGACGGAGCTGTCGGCCGTGTCCCTGGCAAACCAATATATCAGCATTTACCATATCTTTTGCATGGGCCTTGGCATGGGCGCTTCCGTTTTGGTTTCGCGCTACTGGGGCATGCGTGAGAAAGAACCGGAAAAGGCAATGGCGGCGCTTCGCAAGACCATCTGCATTATGGTGCGGCTGACGGTCAGCCTGGCGGCGATTTTCGCGATCCTGACATTCCTGATTCCCGAAAACATTATGAAGCTTTTCGTGAAGGCAGAGGAAGCTGGCATCATTAAAAATGGCATTACTTATTTGAACTATTCCATCATTACGTTTTTCTTCTTAGGATTATCCCTGACGAGCACGATTGTACTTCGCAGCGTGGGACAGGTACGAATGCCGCTGTATGTCTCCATCGGTGCGTTTTTCGTCAATCTGGCGGCAAACTATGGATTGATTTTTGGACATTTTGGATTGCCGAAGATGGGCATTGCGGGTGCGGCGTTGGGAACGTTGATTGCCCGTGTTTATGAGACGACCGTCATCTGCGGATATCTGTTCTTTATCGATAAAAAGATTGGTTTTAGATTAAAGCATTTGTTCTTAAAGACGGGTGACCTGATCGGAGAATATGTCCGCATCAGTATTCCCGTGCTGATCAGTGACAGTATTTTGGCTTTCGGTAACACGGCCGTTGCCATGGTCATCGGGCGACTGGGCGAGAGCTTTGTTGCGGCAAATTCCGTGACGGCGACAACGCAGCAGATGAGCTCCGTCATGATTCAGGGCGTTTGTCAGGCAGGTGCCATAGTGACCGGTCAGACGCTTGGACAGGGAGAAAAGGAAAAGGCACAGAGACAGGGCTACGGCTTCCTGGGCTTTGGCCTGGCGCTGGGACTGGTTTCCGCGGCCTTTATTATATTGATGAGCGGCCCCATCATTGCCTATTTCCAGCTCAGCGAAGGAACGGCAAACATGGCGATGAAGCTGATGGATGCCATTAGCTTGATTGTGGTATTCCAGGCAACCAACAGCATTATGACAAAGGGCGTGCTTCGAGGAGGCGGCGATACGAAGATGCTCATGCTGGCGGACAACATCTTCCTTTGGGTGCTGTCGATTCCCTTGGGAATCCTTGCCGGATTTGTATGGCAGCTGTCCCCGTTCTGGATTTACATTTGTCTGAAGTCCGACCAGATTACCAAGGCCATCTGGTGCGTCATCAGACTGCACAGCGGAAAATGGATCAAGAAGATCAAAACAGGTAAGCTGGACACTAGCGCAGAGGGTGAGGCGTAAATCCGTGGGAATAAGCAGCGAAAGCAAGCAGAGATCGTAGGCAGGATGAATAGGCGAAGAGTGGAGTTTAAGATATTTATTTATAGCTTTGGTAAAAGTTAGAGAAACTATGAAATGATAAAAGGATACATAAAGATAGATTCTGAGAAAAAGAAATCGAGGAACGAATGAATCAGAGGAATTATCAGAAGGAATTAGATACGATATTGGAAAAAATCAGGCAGGGTGGTACCGAACAGGTTCCCACCCTGTTTTTGCACAGCTGCTGCGCACCGTGTTCGAGCTATTGCCTGGAATATTTGGCACCGTATTTTGCCATTACGGTCTTTTACTATAACCCTAATATTTCTGCGAGCGAGGAGTATCAGCATCGCGTGCGGGAGCAAAAGCGCCTGATCGAACTCTATAATCAGGAGAAAAAGGGCCATCCGATCAAGGTCATCGAGGGGGATTGGAGACCGGCAGATTTTTATGAGGCCGTGAAGGGCTATGAGGCCTGCCCGGAGGGAGGCGAGAGATGCTTTCGCTGCTACGAGCTGCGGCTTCGCGAGACGGCGCTGCAGGCGAAGAAGCGTGGCATGGACTATTTCGGGACGACCCTGACCATCAGCCCCTTAAAAAATGCCCAGAAATTAAACGAAATTGGAGAGCGCCTGGAGGCCGAGATTGGTCAAAGCAAAATAATAACTGAGTCTGAAGCATTGGACGTGATTCCGGAAACAATGGGAAAGCGAGCCAGTAACGAAGAGGGAACGAGGAGGCAAGCCGGCAACGCAGAAACGAGGATTGGCAAACCAATTTGGCTCCCCTCAGACTTTAAGAAAAAGGGTGGGTATCAGCGCTCCATTGAATTATCTAAGGTATATGACTTATATCGCCAGGACTTCTGTGGCTGTAGCTTCTCCAAGGCAGAGCGTGAGATGAGCTTAAAGCAGACGAAGGAATCATAAGAGATAAAATAAGGGAGATTAAGCAAGTCATAAAACAAATCATTGCTGAAAAATAATGAGTAGTGGATTCATCCAAAATAAGATATAGTTAAATTATCTTCTTCATATTTGGAGGAATTAGCATGAAGGTATTGTGTTTTGGATCGCTGAATATCGACTATGTATACAAGGTGAATCATGTCGTTCGTCCTGGTGAGACGGAAAAAAGCGAGGAAGTAAGCGTAAACTGTGGGGGGAAGGGACTCAACCAGTCTGTTGCGCTTGCAAGGGCGGGAATGGCCGTATCGCATGCCGGCATGGTCGGCAAGGACGGAAAATTATTACTGGATCAGTGCGCTGAGAATGGAATTGGAACCCAGTATCTACGTATGATCGAGGGACGTTGTGGGCATACCATCATACAGGTGGATAACGAGGGAAATAATTCCATACTGCTTTATGGCGGAGCAAATCAATGCATGACCAGAGATTTCATTGATGAGGTTTTGGGAGGATTTGAAAAGAATGACGTGATCCTTCTTCAGAATGAAATCAATTTGCTACATGTCATTATTGACAAAGCTTACGCTAAGGGAATGCAGATTTACTTAAATCCGTCACCGTATAACGAAGCATTGGAGAAATGTGATCTTAGAAAGGTCTCCTGTTTTCTTTTGAATGAAATCGAGGGAGAGCAGATGACTGGTGAAACGGCGCCCGAGAAAATCTTGGCAGCAATGCATGAACGGTATCCGTCGGCAGACATCGTTCTGACGCTTGGCAAGGATGGTTCCCTTTATTTGGACGAGCATGGTATGGTGCGACAGGAAGCTTTCCCTGTGAAGGCTGTGGATACAACCGCAGCAGGAGATACGTTTACGGGATATTTTTTGTATGCCCGGTCAACAGGTATGACGGCGAAGAACGGACTCGAACTGGCATCTAAGGCGGCGGCCTTGGCAGTCACGCGCCCTGGAGCCATGGATTCCATACCGGCGATGGAAGAAGTTATATGTCATTCTTGGGAGGAGGACGCATTATGATCATTCAACACGCTTCATGGATTCGGATGAAAAATGCAGCATCCACAGTTGTACCAGTGTTTCGAAAGACCTTTTCATGTATTCGTCCCGTTCGAAAGGCCGTGCTGGAAGTGACCTGCGCGGGCGTCTACGAAGCTACGATAAATGGCGGACGCGTGGGAGAGTTTATCCTGGCACCAGGCTGGACGGAATACTCCAAAAGATTACAGGTTCAAAGCTATGACATAACGGAGCGGCTATTGGAGGACAATGTTCTTGACGTTTGCGTTGGTAATGGCTGGTTCCGCAGAACGAACGCTCCCTGGACGGGAACAAGCAATCCGGATGAATTTTTGCCTGCAATGCTGATCGCGGCGATGCACCTCGAGTATGCGGATGGCAGCGAGGAAGTCCTTTTGACGGATGAAACCTGGCAGGTATCGGAAAGTGAAATTACCTTGAGCGGCATCTTCCCCGGCGAAGACGTGGATGCAACAAAGCAGCGCAGCTTCGAGGCAGCGGAGGTGACGGAATATCCGAAACAGATTTTGATTCCACAAGAAGGCCCGGAGGTGCGGGAACAAGAAGTGATCTATCCCAGAAAATCCTTCCGGACGCCTAAAAACGAGTGGGTGATTGATTTCGGACAAAATCTGACGGGCTATATGTTCTTTGAGATGGATGCGCGGGCAGGGGAAAGGCTGAGCCTGTCAACGGCGGAGGTTTTGGACCGGGACGGCAATTTCTATACGGGCAATTACCGTTCTGCCAGGAGCCAGCTGCATTATGTCTGTAGGGAAGGACACCAAAGCTATAAGCCCAAGCTGACGTTTTTTGGCTTCCGGTATCTGCGAATTGATGAGGCACCGGAAGGGTTTTCCGCAGATCAGATACATGCGATTGTGCTTCATTCCGAGATGACCAGGACGGGATGGCTTGAGAGCAGTGATCCGATGCTAAACCAGCTATTCAGCAACATTTTGTGGAGCCAGAAGGGAAATTATCTCGACATTCCAACGGATTGTCCGCAGCGAGACGAGAGATATGGCTGGACGGGGGATGGACAGATCTTCTGCCGTGCAGGAACCTATCAGTATGACGTAAGGCAGTTTTTCAAAAAATGGCTGGCTGACATGCGGGCGGCGCAGCATGATGACGGCTGGGTTCCGGAAGTGATTCCGAGCTTGACCGCCTACAAGCCGGGAGGAGCAGGGTGGTCTGATGCGGTTACGATCATTCCATGGCAGCTCTATGAGACCTACGGCGACATCTCTTTTCTTTCTGAAATGTACGATGCCATGAAAAAGTGGCTTGCCTATATTCCGACGGTTTCCACGACGCCAGATCTTTTTACGGGCTGCTGGACCTATGGTGACTGGCTGGCTTTGGATTGGCCAGAGGGGTATGTCCCTGCAAACATCGAGGTCTCCAAGCGGGGATACAGCGATGACGACCTGGTATGCAGTGCCTTTTATGCGAACTCGGTGAGCATTGTCATCAAGGTTGGCAAAATTCTGGGTCAGGACGTAAATGAATATAAGGAGCTCCGCGAGCGGATCAAGGAAGCCTATTGGAAGAGGTTTGGAGAGAGGCTAAATACGCAGACGGAGAAGGTACTGACGCTCCATTTCGGATTAGCCAAGGATCCCCAGCTTCTTGCAGATGCACTGGCAAAGCAGGTGAAGGACTGCGGAATGAAGCTTCAGACGGGTCTTGTCGGAACACCGTACCTGCTGCATGAACTGAGCCGCTATGGACACGTAGACGTTGCGTGGTCGCTGCTTCTTCGCAAGGAATATCCCGGATGGCTGTATTCCGTTTCGAAGGGAGCCACTACGGTTTGGGAGCATTGGGACGGCATTAAGCCAGACGGGACGTTCTGGGATGATGACATGAATTCCTATAATCATTATGCCTATGCCTCCGTTGCCGATTGGGTATTTGGCGTGGCCTGTGGCATCAAGCCATTGGCACCCGGATTTGCGAGGGTTCGCATCAACCCGCACCCGGATGAAAGGCTTGGCAGCTTAAACGCCGTGCTTGACACCGTGCATGGAAGAATCCGTTCCAGTTGGAAATACGTGGAAAATGGCATTCGCTATGAAATTGAAGTACCCGTTGAAGCAGAGATTGTCGTTGGCGGAGTATCCAAAATTGTTGGAAAAGGGAGATATGTTTTCGGCGAATAAGCTATATGATTTGGTATGGAGATGGTGTATCATTGTAGGGTACTGCAATCCGATGAGAAAATGTAAGGAATGGTAAAAGGAGAACTACAATGAAAAAGAAAGTAATTTGCAAAATCATACTGGCACTTGCATCGGCATCCCTTTTGATGACGATGCTGGGTGGATGCGGCGAGAAAAAGCAGACGGAGGAATCCGATCCTGTTTTGATCTCGGAACAGATCAGCTCCGTAGCTTCAACGGAGAGCCCTGAGGCAGAGAATGGATCAGAGAAAGAGGCAGAGAAGCAGGAAAAGCTTACGGATGATCAGGTGCTCGCAGCAATCCAGAACTATTGTTATGCCGGAAATCCTGAGTTAGAGGATATTGTCAACGCAGGAGAAACCCCCGTCTACTGGGAGGTTGCTTCCAGCAGCGAGACGGAAATCGTGGTTTTGTTTCGGTCATACACGGGTGCATTGATTCGTTATTATGTTGATCCGACCTCAGGTGAGACCTATGTCACGGAATTTGTTTCAGGCGTAATGACGGAGGAACAAAAAACGGACGAAACCCTTAACGTAAGGGATTATCTGGAGCGCTAAAGAGGAAAACGTGTTACTCTGGAGCAGCTTATCAACAGGAACGTGAACGGAAAGCGGGCCCTGCCGTCAGGGCTCGCTTTTGTTTTCGCAAATCTTGAAGGAATGGGTATTCTTTTGAGGAGGAACAATCAATTTCTAGTGAGACAAAGAGGCACAAGGTATGATAAAATAAGCGTGTAAGGAATCAGCAAAAACAACACAGGCATGGAGGGAAACAAGCATGGAGGGTACAAGCAAGAAAGGTACGTTGTGGGATACGGGCCTTAGTATGGAAGAGAGGCTGGACTGGCTGATAGGGGAGCTGACAATGGATGAGAAGCTGCACATGCTGTCGTCTGGCTCTGCGGGCGTGGAGCGCCTTGGCGTTCCGACATGTTATTTGGGTGGCGAGGCCGCGCATGGCGTGGAGGCGCGAAATGATCAAAATGGCATTGGAGCGCCTGATCTTACGACCTCCTTTCCGCAGCCCATCGGCATGAGTGCTTCTTGGGATCAAGAGGCCATTGAGGCAGCAGGTGAGGTTGTTGGTAAGGAAGCCAGAATTGCCTATTACAGACACCCGCGCGGTGGCATCTCCAGATGGGCGCCTACGGTAGACCTGCTCAGAGACCCTAGATGGGGCCGAAATGAAGAGGCTTACGGAGAGGATCCCGTTCAGGTCGGGGCCATGGCGTCAGCCTATGTTCGCGGCATCCAGAAAAAGGTAGACGGCCATATGATGTGTGCCGCAACCCTCAAGCACTTTTATGCTAATAATACGGAAATCGGTCGCGGCTGGAAAAACGCATCCGTGAACCCCAGAAACAAATATGAATTTTACCTGGAGCCCTTTCGGCGCTGTATCGAGGATGGCGGCGTTGAGGGTGTCATGACGGCATACAACCGCATCAACGGCGTGCAAGGACTATTTAACACGGAGGTAAACTACCTTCTTAAGGACGAATTTGGACTTGGACATGCAGTTTCAGACGGAGGCGCCATGGAGCTCTCCGCGATGTTTAGCCATGCTACTGCCATGGATGCGGAGACCGTGGCGCGAACGATCAAGGCGGGAGTGGATGGCATTAGCGGAAGGCCTGACGCCGTGTATGCCGGTGCGAAGGAGGCCTATGAATTGGGACTCCTCACGGAAGCTGACGTGGATCAGGCAATCAGAAACATTTATCGAACCAAGATGAGGCTCGGACTTTTTGATGAGGATACCTGGAAGGATCGTCTGGGAGAGCTTTGCAGCGAAGAGGCACGTCAAATCTGCAAAACGCTGACGGATAAGTCCTTAGTATTGCTGAAAAATGATGGTGTCCTGCCCCTGACGATGGAAGCAGCCAGGGATGCCGTTTTGATCGGGCCGGCATGCGATAAATGGTATATGGACTGGTACGGTGGCGCGGCACCGGAGCATGTTTCGTTGCTTGACGGAATCAACAGGAATGCCGCAGATGGCGGTCAAAAGGAAATACCATATTTCGATGGATGTGACCGCATTTGCCTAAAGTGCGGTGAAAAATATTTGGCGGCAGATGCGGACGGAAGGTATCGGCTGTCAGACGAGCCTGAGATATTTGTGCTGGAGGATTGGGGCGAGGGATCCTACACCTTTAGAAGTGAGAAAACGGGGCTGTACGTGCTTACGAATCTTGCGGACGACGTCATCGAAGGAGCGAAGCTGGCCAGGGGAGGCGCAAGCAACGCAGGAGAAAATGCAAGCAATGCAGGAGAAAATGCAAGCAACGCAGGAGAAGAAAGCATAACCGGAGATGGGGAAAGATTAGCTGGAGAAGCTGCAGCACCGGTAAGAATGACGGGTAAGGTCTGCGTTGGAAAGGATAAAATCTTCAGTTGGTTTGACCTTGAGGTCTTCCGTATGAACCGCGAGGGAAAAGGCTTAAAGGATGGCGAATGCGAACTGCAGGATCGCTTTGGAAATCCGCTGTTTTTGGATCGGGACGGATTTGTTGTGACCGCACGGGAGGCATACGGCATACTTACGCCGCTTTCCTTTACGATACAGGTGATTAGAGATGGCATGCAGGAAGCAAGAGAGGCTGCTGCAAAGGCAGGCACGGTGCTCTTGGCGCTGGGACACAATCCCATGGTCAATGCGAAGGAGGAGATCGACCGTGCGGCCATCGCATTCATTCCTTATCAGCAACGGCTGTTTGAGGAGATGCGAAAGGTGAATCCGAATGTCATCGTTGTCCTGATGAGCGATTATCCGTTTTCCATCGGCGCGCTTCATGAAAAGGCAAGAGCGATTCTTTGGTCAGCCACGGGCTCTCAGTGTATGGGACAGTCGCTGGCGGATGCGCTGATCGGCAAAACCTCTCCTGCGGGAAGACTGACCCAGACCTGGTATGCATCGGATGAAGATCTGCCTGACATCGATGATTATGATATCATTGGCAAGGGGAGAACCTATCAGTATTTTGCAGGAGAGGCGCTCTATCCCTTTGGCTATGGATTGACCTATACAAGCTTCCGATATGATAACCTAAAACTGTTGCTTATGCACGATATGAAACAAGTCGATGCGCAGGGCAACGCGTGTGGAGATGCGAAAACCAATCCTCCTGCGGAAATGCTTGAAAAGAACGCATTGTGTGATGGTAAAGGCCGGAAGGTGTTTGGTCAGCCAAATGGCGTGTATGATCTGATTCGAAAGGACGACAGGGCGATCAAGGTAGAGCTGACCGTGACCAATACGGGAGATCACTCTTCGGATGAGGTGGTGCAGGTCTATGCGAAGGCTCCGAAGGGGAACGCTTCAAAGGAAAATGCGAAGAGGCCCATCAAGCGACTGATTGGTTTTGAAAGGCTCGAGAATATTGCTCCCGGAGAGAAACGCAAGGCGGAGCTGACCATTCCCATCAGGGAGCTGGCATTCTATGACATGGGCAGGGAGGCACTTGTCGTGGAAGGTGGAGACTATGAAATCATGGTGGCACCATCAAGCCAAGGCGGTGGAGTCGCCCAAACCATTTCGATCGAGGGCGAGACCAGCGCGACGCTTGATCTTTCGAAGCGTATCAAGGCGGATCATTACGAGGAAACCTGCGGAAGTCAGATCGTGGAGGGCTTGTATGGCTTTAGCGCGCTGATGGCAGCAGGGCCGAATGCCTACGAGCCGAGCAAAGAAGGATGCTTTAGCGTGAGCTATGCCAATAGTAAGCTTCCTGAAAATGCGACGAGCCTTAGAATTCATGGCGTTGCGCGCGAGGAAGCCACAATTCGCGTTTTCGTGGATGACTGCAAGGTCGGGGAGCTTACGTTGAATACGCGGGAGTATGAGACGAGGCCATCTCAGGCAAGAAATCACATGCCAAGGGCCGTGGAGGACGAAAGAATGCGTAAATGCTCCTTCCCATTTCTTTGGGCAGACGTCAAAATTCCCCTTGACCTAAGTGGGCTGAAAGACTTATCCTTAAGCTATGGTCACACACTTCGAATCGAAGTGGCTGGTCCGTTGAAATTTGATTGGTTTATGATGCGTTAGGCGATAGGATCAATGGCATGCTAGGAGGTTTTGGCGTTGAAAAGGTTTGGAAAGCTTGTGCTTGGCGGCATTGAAATGAAGATGGTTGCGTTGATTATGGCAGGAATGCTTCTGGTGGGAGGGGTCTTCCTGGGAGTCATGCTGATGCAGGGCAGGCTGCTGACGCAGTTGACGGAGGAGACAAACGCACGACAGCTGTCTAACGTGACGGGTACAACGGCTGAGGTTTTGGATACTGTGATCACGGAGAACATGGATCGAATCACGCAGCTTGAGGCGAAAACAACGGATGAGATGTTTCAGGATCTTGCGATCCGTGTTCAGATGGTGGCAGAATATGCACAAAATCTGTTAGAAAATCCAGATAATGCACCGCGCATGCCATGGCTTAGGCCAGATGCAAGCAAGGATGGGACGCTTTTTGTCAAAGTGCTTTTGGCAGATGGTTTGGAAGAGGCTGAGGTGGAAGACAAGCTGGGCCTGATCGCCAATCTTTCGGACATGATGGTGTCCGTATGCAATGCCTATGGAGCTGATAATATTTGGTTTACCCTTCCCGAGGGTGCTACGCTGATGGCTGACGTCGTACCCAGTCAGTGGGTCAATGAGGATGGCAGCTATGTTACCTATGACGCCGTCAACCGCTATTGGTACAAGCAGGCCAAGGAAGAGGGGAAGCTTGTTTTTTCTGACGTGGAATATGACAGGCGTACTGGTGCAATGTGCGTTACCTGTGCCGTGCCCGTGTATGGTGCTGACGGAACGCTCCTTGGCGTGGCAGGTGCGGATCTGTACCTTACGGAAATGCAACGCACCGTGGCTGAATCAGCAAAGAATGGCGGCTATCTGATGATTGTCAATCAGGACGGACACGTCATAATTTCGCCCGAAGAAATCGATGTCTTTCAGGTGCTAAATTCTGAAAAAGCCGTGGATCTTCGCACGTCAGAGCAGAAGGAGCTGGCGGCGCTCGTTGGGGACGCTTTACATGGCAAGACTGACGTTCGCAAGGTGCAGCTACAGGATGCATATTATTACATGATGGGCGTTCCCATGGAAACAGTGGGATGGGCGCTGATCTCCGTATTTAGTGAGGCGGCGGCAGAACAGCCCATTTTGCAGCTTCAGGAAAGCTTTCAGAAAATCCAAATGGAAGCTGTCACTACCTATCGTGAAAGAAGCGCGCAGAGAGAGGCGTTCACTTGGATCCTGCTCTGCGTGCTGTTTGTCATCATGCTGACAGGAACGGTCATTGCAGGAAAGAAGATTGTAAAACCCTTGTACGCCATGACGAAGCACATTGCGGAGCTGAGAGAAGGCTATCTGGAGTTCAAGATGGACGATGCCTATCGGACGGGGGATGAGGTTGAGGTCGTTGCCGAGGCCGTTGCGGATTTGTCGCGCAGGGCCATGGAATATATTGAACAGGTAAAGAAGGTGACGGCCGAGAAGGAAAGGATCGGAACGGAGCTATATGTGGCACACCAGATTCAGAAAGGAATGCTGCCAGGCACCTTTCCTGCCTTCCCGGACCGAAAGGAATTTGACCTCTATGCCTCCATGGATCCCGCCAAGGAGATCGGCGGCGATTTCTATGATTTCTTCCTGATTGATGATGATCATCTTGCACTCGTGATGGCGGACGTCAGCGGTAAGGGTGTTCCTGCGGCGCTGTTTATGATGGTGTCGAAGGTGATCCTGAAATATACTGCAAAGCTTGGAAAGTCGGTTGGGGAAATCCTAAGCATGACAAACAATACGATTTGTGGCAACAACAAGATGGAGATGTTCGTGACCGTCTGGATGGGAATTCTCGAGATTCCAACGGGTAAGATTGTTGCGGCGAATGCTGGGCATGAATATCCTGCCATTTATCGAAATGGCAAGAGCTTTGAGCTGCTGAAGGACAAACATGGTTTCGTGGTCGGCGGCATGGAAGGGGTTCGGTATAAGGAATATGAAATCATGTTGGAGCCGGGAGACAAACTCTTCCTGTATACGGATGGTGTGCCTGAGGCTTCCAATGCCGAGCAGGAATTCTATGGGACGACGCGGATGATTGAGGCGTTGAATGACGTGGCAACGGAGAATCCTGAGAAGATTTTAAAACGTGTCCGAAAAAGCGTGGATGCCTTTGTGGACAAGGCGGAGCAGTTTGACGACCTGACCATGCTGTGCCTGGAATATAAGGGAGTTTAAGGGGCTGGCTTTCAGGTTGCATTAAAAATCGGTTTGTGTTAGAATAGGCACATGTTATTTTATGGACGTGAGGTAAGAATATGAAAAAGTTATTGGATTTGCTTTCCGAGGAGATGGGACAGGCCTTCGAGGCGGCTGGATATGATAAGGCGCTCGGCAAGGTTGGAGTGTCCAATCGCCCTGATCTTTGTGAGTTTCAGTGCAATGGTGCCATGGCAGGCGCGAAGCAGTATCATAAGGCGCCGATCATGATTGCAAACGAGGTTGCGGCAAAGCTTGAAGGCAGCAAGGTGTTTGAAGAGGCTGCTGCGGTTGCTCCCGGATTCTTGAATTTAAAGCTGAAGAAGGAGTTTTTGCGTGAGCTTCTTGAGGTTGTGGCAAAGGAGCCGAAGTTTGGTCTGGAAGCACCTGAAAAGCCGAAGAAGATCGTGATTGATTACGGCGGAGCAAACGTGGCAAAGCCGCTTCACGTAGGACACTTGCGCTCCGCAGTCATCGGCGGAAGCGTAAAGCGCATCAATCGATATGTCGGACATGAAGTCATTGGCGATGCGCATCTTGGCGACTGGGGCCTGCAGATGGGCCTTGTCATTGTTGGACTGAAGGAGCGCTATCCCGACTGGGTATATTTTGATGAGAGCTATGAAGGAGAGTATCCCGAGGAAGCTCCCTTTACCATCTCTGAGCTGGAGAAGATTTATCCGGCATCCAGCGCTCGTTCCAAGACGGATGCCGAGTATAAGGCAAAGGCCATGGAGGCGACCTACAAGTATCAGCAGGGCGTGCGCGGTTATTGGGCGCTCGGCATGAAGATCCGCGAGGTTTCCATCAAGGACCTTCGAAAGAATTATGATGCGCTGAATACGCAATTTGAGCTGTGGAACGGTGAGAGCACGATCAAGGATCTGATCCCTGAGATGGTGCAGTACATGAAGGACGGCGGGTATGCCTATATCAGCGACGGCGCGCTCGTTGTCGACGTAAAAGAGGAGACGGATACGAAGGAGATGCCGCCTTGTATGATTTTGAAATCAGACGGCGCATCCCTGTATAACACGACAGACCTCGCAACGATCCTGGATCGTGTACGTAATTTCAATCCCGATCAGATTATTTATCTGACGGACAAGCGCCAGGACCTGTATTTCCAGCAGGTGTTCCGCTGTGCGAGAAAGACCAAGCTGGTAGAGCCTCAAGTAGACCTGAAGTGGATTGGTTTCGGCACCGTAAATGGTTTGGACGGAAAGCCCTTTAAGACCCGTGACGGCGGCGTGATGCGTTTGGAGCAGCTCATCAAGGATACACAGGATGAGATGTACCGCAAGATTCGCGAGGGCAGAGAGATGTCTGAGGACGAGGCACGCAAGGTGGCAAATCAAGTCGCACTGGCTGCGCTGATCTACGGCGACCTTTCTAATCAGGCCTCCAAGGACTATATTTTTGACATGGAGAAATTTACCTCCTTCGAGGGGGACACGGGTCCGTACGTGCTTTATACGATCGTTCGAATCAAATCCATCCTTGCAAAGTTTGCAGAGCAGGGCGGTGACGTTTCGGCAACAAAGCTGAATATCGTACAGAGCGATGCGGAGAAGGCGCTGGTGATGCAGCTGTTGCAGTTTAACTCCATGATGGAGGGCGCTGCGACGGAGCTTGCTCCCCACAGGGTTTGCGGATATGTTTATGAGCTGGCAAACGATTTCAACCGCTTCTATCATGAGACCAAAATCATTACGGAAGAGGACGAAACCAAGAAGGCCGGCTGGATCGCACTCCTTTCCTTGACAAAGAACGTCATGCTGGATTGCATTTCCGTACTGGGATTTGAAGCACCGGAAAAGATGTAACAAAATCATTTTATGGAAAGACTCGGGGCTAGGTTTGGATAGTCTTTCTACTAACCATTTGACCTAGAAAGACTATCCAAACCTTCCCCTCGAGTTGATCGAATGTTTTACTAATTGATTTTGTTCACATTTTTGGCTGCTGTATAGTAATGGTTTGGCGAGTGGGCATGGATGAATTAGCAGAAAGAATTTGTTTATGCTAGAAGGAGAACATTATGGTTTTGCCTTTATGGTTTAAGATTTTGTTGAGTGTGTTTTTGTTCTTCTTGGGTGCGAGTGTGTATTCCTTCTTGAACGTGGTGATTTTTCGCGTGCCGCGGGGGGAGGAGTTCGTGAAGACGAGGTCGCACTGTCCGGGATGCGGAAAGCTGCTTTCGCCCATGGAATTGGTGCCGGTGGTGAGTTATGTCTGCCTCGGAGGAAAGTGTAAGAACTGCGGTTCTAAGATTGGCTGTCGCGATGTCCTGATCGAGGTATTTGGAGGACTCAGCGCCATTGCAACCTTTTGGATTTTCTTTCAGGAATCCGCGGGAAGCCTTGCAGAGGTGGCGCTGGGAGAGTTCTACGGACGGTTTTTGGCAGGGCTGACGGCGTTTGCCCTGATCGGTGCGCTGACGGTCATTACCTTTATCCAGATCGACATGGGCGTAGTAAAGCGAGGGACAGTGATCGCCCTTGGCGTTGTTGCACTGATTGCATTCTTTACGCTTCCTGAAATTCCTGTCATGGATCGCGTGATTGGAGCGGCTTGCCTTAGCATGTTTGTTGTGATTCTGTCTCTTGTAGGCAAGAGGTTGGTACCGCTGGAACTTGCCTGGACGACAATTCTGGTAGGCTTTGTGCTGGGATGGGGTAAGATGCTGGTTGCCTCACTTCCCGCAGCGGTTATCATGGCAATTTTACAATGGCTTATCCTTGTACTTCTTGGAAAGAAGCCTCTGAGTAAGAGCTACAAGCCCGCATTTGCGATTGGCGTTGGACTTGTTGTAGCGATTTTGGCAGGCGGTGACATTGTGAAGCTGTTGGGACTTTCGTAACTAATACATGTGTATTTCTAAAACGGTCTGGTGTATGCCCAATGCCATTAAGGTAAGGATTTTGTAAGAACTCGGGGCTAGGTTTGGATCATCTTTCTGGTAGACTTTTGAACCAGAAAGACAATCCAAACCTTCCCCTCGAAGAAATGGAAAGCCTAACTTAATGGCATTGGGTGTATGCCTGGCCGTTTTGTTGAATGTACGATAGGGCTGATAAACGAGTAGGGACGGTTTCCCTGCTTGATGGAGGGAATGCCTATGTGGACAATCATCATTAGCGCCTTTTTAGTTGCATTTGCGTTGTGCGTCATCTATCTGACGATTGCCGTGTCACGGTTTGGCATGTTCCAAAAGCTGTCGCGCGGCAAGGGGTTTGTAAAATATGCGATCTCTTTCCTGATCATAGCTTTGGTCAGCGTTGGTTTGACAGCCGTCACCTCCGTGGTAAATGCAGTTATTATCGGCCTGCACTTTGCCTTTTTCTTTTTGCTGTTTGGAATCGTGATGAAAATCGCAGAGAAGAGAGCAAAGAAAGCATGTCGCGTGTATTGGCAGGGATGGCTGGCAATTACCGTGACGATCCTTTATTTAATCATCGGAGCATTTCAGTGCTATCACATATGGCAAAAGGACTATTCCCTTCAGACGCAAAAGAATGTCGGGCAAATTCATTTCGCGCTGATCGCTGACGCGCATCTTGGGACGACCTTTGACGGAAATGGATTCCGGGAGCATTTGCAGAAGATCCAAAAGCAGAATCCGGAGTTCCTTTTGATCGCGGGAGATTTCGTGGATGACTCGACAAAAAGGAAGGACTTTGAAATCGCCTGTGAGGCGCTGGCGGAAATGAACCTGAAATATGGCGTTTGGTACGCCTTTGGAAATCATGATGCAGGCTATTACGGCAGCAGGGATTTTACTGCGAATGACATCCGGGAAATTATGGGGAAGAATGGCATTCATGTGCTTGAGGATGCGTATGAACTAATAGATGACAGGTTTTATATCGTGGGACGGCGCGATGGACATGATCCGGGGCGTCAGAGCATTCAGACCTTGCTTTCGGGTTTGGATCAGGAGAAATATGTCATTGTCATCAATCATGAACCCAATGACTATGACAATGAAGAAACATCGGCTGCGGATCTCGTTGTTTCAGGGCATACCCATGGCGGGCAGATGTTCCCGTGGACGGCTCTGAGTAAAGTCGTGAAGGCGGATGACCTGGTCTATGGTCACGTAAGTCGCGGCAATGTTGATTTTATTGTTACTTCAGGCATTTCAGATTGGGAAATTCTCTTTAAGACAGGCACGAGGTCGGAATATGTGATGATCACGGTTGAAGGAAATTAATGGGAATGAACTCGGGACATTCGTGAGAGTATTTTTATATGCAGTGCGCAAGTTGTGATAGTTTCAACTTGCGCATTTGTTATTATCTGACAATTTTATGCTTGAAATTCATGCGAGATTTAGGTCTTATATCTTCGTTGCTAAGTTCATGAAAATATGATAAGATAATAATTAGCTTCGGACATGGGAGGTGATTTTGTGGCAAGAGAGATAGCAATCGGTATCCAAAATTTTAGTAACCTGATAGAAAACGGATATTTTTATGTTGACAAGACGTCATTCATCCGTGAATGGTGGAATTCTGGAGATGCTGCGACCCTGATCACACGCCCTCGAAGATTCGGCAAGACGCTTAACATGAGTATGCTTGAACACTTTTTCTCTAATAGATTCGCAGACAGATCTGATTTGTTTAAAGGACTTGATGTTTGGAAAGATGAGAAAATGCGTAAATTGCAAGGAACCTATCCAGTCATCTCACTTTCCTTTGCTGGGGTAAAAGGAACGAACTATTTGGATGCCCTCATGGGTATCAAGAAGCAGATTGTGAAAGTTTTTTCTGGATTTGGAGAGATTATGACATATGAAGGGTTCGATAGGAATGAACGCGCTGCCCTTTCCAAGATCTCTGAAGAAATGAATGACGTGGATGCTGCGTATTCCATCAACCTTCTTTCAACCTTGCTTGAAAAGTACTACAACAAGAAGGTCATCATTTTATTGGACGAATACGATACGCCTTTGCAGGAAGCGTTTGTACATGGATATTGGGAGGAACTAGTGGCTTTTACCAGAACCATGTTTAACAATAGCTTTAAGACTAATCCGTCCATGGAGCGCGCCATCATGACGGGCATTACGAGGGTAAGCAAGGAGTCCATTTTCTCTGACCTTAATAATTTAATGGTTGTGACTACGACTTCAGAAAAATATGCAACGGCCTTTGGCTTTACGGAGCAGGAAGTCTTTGCAGCCATGGACGAGCAAGGAATTCTGGAAACGGAAAAAGCGAAAGTGAAGTTTTGGTATGACGGATTTAGATTTGGAACGGTCGATGACATCTATAATCCGTGGTCAGTGACGCTTTACCTTGATGAAAACAAGTTTGATACTTATTGGGCAAATACCAGCGGGAACAGCTTAATCAGTAAACTTATTCAGGAGGGCGATAAAGGAATTAAAATCGAATTCGAAAAGCTGCTGAATGGTGAATGGATCGAAGCGATGATTGACGAACAGATTATCTTTAACCAGTTATCGCAAAACAAGGATGCTATTTGGAGTCTGCTTTTGGCATCCGGTTATTTAAAAGTCGTTAATGCTGTCTTTAGCGGTACTTCAAAGCCGTCATATCAGTTGGCGCTAACCAATTATGAGGTTAAATGCATGTTTGAAACCATGGTGAAAAGTTGGTTTGCCAAGACGGGAGACTTTGGAGAGTTTGTTGCCGCAATGCTTCGCGGTGATGAGGACGCCATGAATGATTACATAAACGAAGTTGCCCTGAACACGTTTAGTTATTTTGATACAGGAGATGATGCAACGGGGAGACGACACCCGGAAAGATTCTATCATGGATTTGTATTGGGCCTTCTGGTGGATAAGGCAGACAGCTATGTTACAAAATCTAACAGAGAGAGCGGTTACGGGCGGTATGACATAGTTATGGAGCCGAAAAACAAAGGTGATGTTGCCGTAATCATTGAGTTTAAGGTGTTCAATAAACGTGCAGGGGAAACTACTTTAGACGATACCATTACAAATGCCCTGTCACAGATTGAGGAGAAGAATTACGATGCGGATCTTTTGCAAAAAGGAATCCCTAAGGAGAAAATACTAAAATATGGATTTGCTTTTGAAGGCAAAACTTGCTTGATTAGAAAGAAAAACTAAAACTGAGGGCGGTCTGATATCAATCAGATCGCCTTTTTGGTATTTTCTGACAATTTTATGCTTGAAATTCATGCAAGATTTAGCGAAAAGCTTGAAAATAAAAGGGAATTGTGTTAAAATGTCGATAAATATGGGAGAGTATACTCAGGGGGGATTATTGCCGATATAATTACATAAGGATTAAATTGAAAAGGAAAGGAGGAAGATGGCTTTGGCAGACACTACAGAACAAGGCGCAAGGGCGCAAAAAACCAAGAAGCCCAAAGTGTCAAAGAATCGCCTGCGGTTTCGCTTGATGATTGCGGCCATCATTTTGCTGATTTCCTTCTCCTCCATGGTGGCAGTGACGTTCGCCTGGTATGTTTATCAGACGGGAGCAAGAACCTCGGACATCCGCATGGCGGTTGGTACGGGTAGTTCCCTTCAGATCAGCAACAAATATGACGGAGAATATGGAAGCTCAACCGTGATGGATGAGTTTCATGGACTATTGGAGCCGGTTTCCACAGATCGCATATTAGGTGGATTTCAGAAGGTAACGGAATTTACAAAGGGAAAAAATGGCCAGCCGTGGCTGGTGGCAAGTCTGTTTGGCGGCACCGATTCCACGGAATATTATAAAACGGAGATCTTTCTTCGTGTAGCAGGGGAAAAACAGAATATTTATCTATCCTCCATCGGATTTGAGGATGATGATCCTGACAACCCGCTTTCTACGGCAATCCGCATAGGCTTTGTCGTACATAAGGCAGGTAAGGATCAGCCGGTAGATAATGAATATATCTTTGCCATTAGCCAAAAGGATAACCCTAAGGCGGTTTATAACACGGCAACCGGCATGGAAGGCTATGTTCTGGATTCTTCAAAAACAGATGGAACGACGATTCCCATGGAGCGTCTGTTTACTTCGGAACATTTCTGTAATTACGACAGCGAGACGGGCATAGCGACCAAGAAGGAGAAGTCCCTTGCCATGTTTTTGCTGGAGGGAGATGGAACAGGAGGATACGGAACGCCCGTACAGGTAGATGTCTATGTCTGGCTGGAGGGATGCGACAAGGATTGCGCTGATAATTTGCAAGGGAAAATGTTGAAGAAAATTGCACTTTCCTTCGCTGGAATGGACCCTGAATAACGGGTGGAGGTGATAGAATGAAGAAAAAGACTTTCACCATATGGATTTCCGTCATCTGGGTTGTTCTTTCATTGCTGGCGGTTGCGGGAGTCACCTATGCTTGGTTTACTTTCCATCCTGCGACGAACGTGGAACCCATCAGCAGTACGATTAGTGACGGTGAAGTTTGTCTTTTGATTTCTAGGGATCCGAGAGAAGAATTTTTAACAAAGTGCACATTGCCGCAGAGCGTGAGCGGAGATTTAGAGCCTGTCTCTACTGCAAATTTGGAGAACTTTTATACGGCGAACCTGCAAAATCGCCAGGGAATTTCCGTGAAGTTTAGGGAATGCCAAGAGGAACTGAATACTTACGTGATCCACGGAACCTTGTATTTGAAGAGCTTAAAGGATCATTGCAATGTATATTTTAACCGAAATGGCATGGACTTTGGAAATGACGTGCAGGCGTTGGCGGCACTGAGACTTGGCATCAAGTTTACGACGGAAAAAGGAGTTTCCACTTACATCTTTTCGCTGAATGAATTTGGTAATGTTGCTTCAGCAGAGAGCGTACAGACAACGGCACAAACGAATGTCGTGATTGGGTCTTTGGCACCGGATGGAACGCCGAACTACATTAACGATCCTTCCAGAGGAATGTCTGATTTCTTTGCCACGGTAGGGATTGCAAGACTTCCGGCAGCGGGAAGACAGGCGCTATGTACTATTGAAGCGGATGAAATTGCTACTGTAGAGTACTGGCTGTATCTTGAAGGATGTGACGAGAACTGTATGAATGCAGTTCAGGAGAGAGAGGCACTCGTGCAGCTTTCCTTTGCTGGCGTGACTAACGAATAAGCCTACGAAAGATATGGCGTGATAAACCGCTAAGCAAAAGAAGAAAAAACAGCTAGAAGAAAACAACTTAACTAGAGAGAAATACAAGAAAATCTTGAGGAAAGGAGGCCGAAAGGATGAAGAAGAACGCTGAAAATGGTATCCCTGATGAGCAACGGGAAAAACCACAGGAAAAATCGAAAGAAGAGCAACGGGAAAAAGGGATAACCTTCGGAGGGATTTTGAAATCTCTTTATTCCGTGATTACGATGATGGCAGTGCTTCTTTCCCTGACGGCCGCCACCTATGCATGGTTTTCTTCCAACAGTATAGTAAATACGGATCGTGTCAGCGGCAGATCGGGAACCGATCTTGTAAAGCTTGAGATTAGTCCGACAGGAGGGAATGATTTCCGCGGAGGACAGGAATCTGCATTGATACAAGTGAATGCAAACAGCTCCGAAAGCCTGATGCCGGTTTCTACGGCGGATTTAGCCACTTTCGTTTCGAGCCCTGGAATGGTAGACGGAAAAGCGGTTTATTTTGAAAAGGTTGAGGGAGAACGGTTTTATTACCACGGCAGAGTTTATCTGCGTGCGACCTCTCAGGGGCATTCGGAAAACGCAAAGCTGTCGCTGTATTTAGATGGATCTCAGGCGGCAGGCGGCAATTTGGTGGCAAGTACAAAGGGCGTTCTACAAAATGCGGCGAGGCTGGGCTTGACATTTGATGGCGGGGGAGCAAAAATCCTACGACTAAGTGAAGCGGGCAATGTGGCAAACGGGCAGGAAATGAATGCCAAGGTGAACGGTGTTGCCGTTCAGGCCGGACAGGTGATTAACGGATCTGCAAGCCCCTTCCAAATTGTGGCTGACCCTTCTGCTCCGATCGGACAATACATGGTAGGAGAAGATGGCTTGACAGGAAATACGGCCTTGACGCCACTTTTGATCATGGACTTGAATCGTATCTATGCAGTTGACGTATATTTTTATTTAGAGGGCTGTGATCCGGATTGTACGGACATGGTAAAGCTGGATTCCTTGAATCTACATCTTGCCTTCTATGGCGTTCTTACGGAGGAGGCGAATTGATGAAAGAAGAGAAAAAGAAAAGGGAAAAAAGTCCAGAGGCAAAAAGATTACAGATTTCGATTTTACTTGCCTTGATCGCGTTGGTCAGCTTTGTGGCAGCCTCGGTGGCATGGTTTACCATCGCCAATTTCACAAAGGTTTACAGTATGGGACTTGACGTTACATCCGGTACAAATCTTCGATTTGACCTGGATCCACATGAAAAATACGAGGATTATGTCAAAACCCTAAACTTTGCACAGATTGCTGACAGAATGAAGCGGGATCAGGGCTTCGACATGAGAACGGTTCCATTAGAGCCGGTGACCACCTCCGATTATGTTACTTATACTTTGGAGGACGGCACGGTAGTGTCAAACAGTAGCGGTTCCTATTTGGAATTTACGCTTCACTTTATGGCAACGGATCGAATGCTTGTCCATTTGACCAGTGCTAACAGTCAGGGACAGCAGGATGGAACGGGGATTTCTTCTTCCAACCAGTCGCTTCCCGCAGCCATGAGAATTAGCTTTACGGTGGATGGGAAAACCTTTGTTTACTGTCCGAGGATGGGAGATAAGGCTGAAGAATCTGGCGATGTCATCAAATTTGGATTGGCAAGTGAGAAGGACATGGTCCTGAGCGAAAAGAACCAACTATTTTGGGTCAACAAATTGGAAAACAAGCCTGTGGTCGTGCGGGTTTGGCTAGAGGGAACCGATCCAGAGTGCACGGATCGCCTTCGAAAAGCAGATTATAGCATCAGCCTACGCTTTGTAGGTACAGACGAAAATCATAAGATTTTGGACGGTTCCAGATAAATTACACACTATATGAGGGAGACAACAGGTATGGAAACAGTAAAGAAAGTAGTTGGGGTATTATTAAGCGTAGTACTGTGGGCAATCATTTTGTTGACGGCGTTGTTTACATTTACAACATTGGCCACAAAGGATTCAAGAAACGTATCAAGAATCGCAGGATTCACACCCTTGGTTGTTTTGTCAGACTCCATGGCACCAACCTTTCACTCGGGAGATCTGATCATTATCAAGGCTTGTGATACTTCGAAGCTTGTTGAAGGCGACATCATCACCTTCCATACGATCATTGAGAATGCATATGCTTTGAATACTCACCGTATCAAGACTATTGATGAAAGTAATGGGTATCGCATCTATACCACAAAGGGAGATAACAATGCCATCGCCGATACGCGAATGATCTCAGATGGAGATATTGTAGGTAAGTATGTGACAAGGCTTCCTATCCTCGGAAGACTGATCAACTTCCTGTCCAGTGCAACAGGATTCCTTCTGGTGATCGTTGTACCCATGCTCCTGTTCTTCGTATATCAGGTATATCACCTGATCATGGTCAGCATTAACCTGAAGAAGGCAATCGCAGCAGAAGAAGCAACGGAAGCCTCTCAGAGAGAGAGCGAAGCAGCAGCAAAGCTTGCAGAAGCAGAGGCTGCGCTTGCAGAGGCGAAGCGTCTGAAGGAAGAGGCGGAGGCAAAGCTGGCACAGGCCGGCGGCGCACCCGCGCAGGATGAGGGAGAAACCAATCAGTAGGGGATCCATCCCATCGGTCCAGATGAAACCGACTGGAAGAGAATGAATAATACATATTAGGCGGCGTAGCCTGACAATCTTGAACGGAATTTGACGGAAGAATGCGAGGACTGGCGTATGAGTGAATTTCTGAAATTGGCATATGAACTGATCGCAAAAATTATTTACAACATTGTACAATGTTTTGTGGCGCTGTTTCATTTGCTGTTCACTGGGTGGGCGGAATACGGCGTGATCTTTGGAACCTATTTCTGGGACCTGTCTCCCGTGGCAAAAATTCTGGCGATCATTTTGGCACTGATTTTGATTGCTATCCCGTGCCTTATTGTTGTGGTGCTTGTAAGGCATTTCATTCTGAACATACGACTCAAGGCAGATCATGAAGACAATTCGACGCTGTATCGCGAGATCGGAAGACTGAATAAGCAGGTGCTTGAACTGATCGACGAGAAGAACAAGCTCCTTGCCCTTAAGGTAAATGCCATGGGCGGCACGGAACGAATTCCGTACATGGGTGCGTCTGCACTGACTGAGGATCGGATCAACCTGCCAACCGTTGGCAACGTCACGGGTGGTGCGCCTGTGGAATATGGTCCGAACGGTGAAGTGATCCCGGGTAATGCAGACATCAACATCGAAAACGTGGGCGAGGGCAAGCATCTTGGCACCGTAACCGTGGAGAAGGACGATTCCATGGATGCAACCCAGATCAAGGCCGTACGTTTCCCGAAGCTGTCGTTGGTGGATCAGAAATATGTTGATTATGTCAAGCCTGTATATGACAACAGTATCACGCTGCAGCAGTTCACAGAGGGGTATCGTCTCTTTGCCGCAAGTCAGATGAAGCTGTATTATACGCCTGAAATCGTAAGACGTTTTGTGGCTGGCATGGCAGCTAGTAAGCTCCTGATTCTAGAAGGTATTTCCGGTACCGGTAAAACGAGTCTGCCTTACTCCTTCAGCCGTTATATGCTGAATCCTGCCACCATCGTTTCTGTGCAGCCCTCCTACAGAGACCGTACGGAGCTGCTTGGTTACTTTAATGAATTCTCGAAGCGCTTTAATGAGACGGAGTTTCTCCGTGCCCTGTATGAGGCGACCTATCGCGAGGATCCGAGCCTGATCGTTCTCGATGAGATGAACCTGGCGCGTATCGAGTATTACTTCGCGGAGATGCTGTCCATTCTCGAAATGCCCAGCCATGATGAATGGGTGATCGACCTTGTACCCACTGGCTGGCCGAAGGATCCCGCGCATATTGTTGACGGTAAGATTATGGTATCCGAGAGCATCTGGTTCGTTGGAACCGCGAACAATGATGATTCGACCTTTACCATCACCGATAAGGTTTATGACCGTGCCATTCCCATTGAACTTAACGAGAGAGCGAATGCATTTGAGTGTGATCCTTATCCTGCCTGTCCCATTTCCAGTGAACATCTGCAGGCAATGTTTATGCAGGCAAAGCAGGATTATCCGATCAGCGATGCAACCATAGAGAAGATGAATCGTCTGGATCTGTACTTACAGACTCGTTTCAAGCTTGCGTTTGGTAACCGTATTATCAAGCAGATGTATGATTTCATTCCCGTGTACGTAGCCTGCGGCGGATCCGAGATCGACGGACTCGATTACATCATTGCTCGTAAGGTATTGAAGAAGTTCGAGAGCTTGAACGTATCCTTCGTTAGAGACGAAATTAAGGAGCTGATCGAGTACATCGACAAGACCTTCGGAAAGACCAAAATGGAAGACAGTAGGGCGTACTTGACGAGAATACAAAACTTCTATTAAGGACGATACTCGGGGCTTGGGCCTGACTAGTCTCTCTCAGGCACGCTCGCGCTATGGGTGCGCGAATCAAAAAGATGATTCGTCCTCGCTGTGCTCGGATCGCAAGCAAAGCTTGCGACATGGTAGCGGTACTAAGTTGTCGCTGATCGAATCCATTATAGTGAAATGGATTCGTCAGCATACGCCAACTAAGTACCGACGCTTGGCACACATGCCTGAGAGGGACTAATCAGGCAAGCCCCTCGAGGTACTTGATGGTTGAGATTTTGAATGATCCTCGTCAAGTATCTGAGAGAAGTGGAAGAGAGAATTAAAGAGATAGTGGTGGACGGAATGAAAAATACGATCTTGGGGGTAGTTTGGAATGGCGGATTACACGATTAATGATTTATATCTGAAGTATGTTAATAAGATTGGCAGTACGTTGGAGCGGGATCGGTATTTCCAGTATTTATTCGAGATGATTCAGGCGGGTTCAAACGTCCTGCAGCAGAATCATCAGATCATGCATAAGGTGGTCGATGAGGCATGGCTGACGGCCATCGAGGATGTGCTGGATGACATTAACGTCATTATAGAGAAGCCGAGGCGTTATATTACGACGAAGGAAGAGGTTGTTCCTGTAGCGCTGGCAAAGAAGATTACGGCGGACAGCGTGCGTCATCTTAGCATGAATACGCAGTATATCGCGAGCAGTGAGAACGGTGACATCCAGCCTACGCATATTTTGAACGTCAGCGTGGATGAGACGTATGACCTGTATGAGAATCGTTTTATCTATCACTTGATTCAGAGACTTGTGACCTTCATCGATAAGCGTACGGACTTGATCTTCTGGTCGACGGGCGATGAAACGCAGGATTCCCTGATGTATGAAACCAAGATTGACGACGCTTATGAAGAGATCAATTATAAGATTGAAATGACGATCAAGAATCGCCAGAGTTTTGTAGAAAATGACTCTGACAACATGAATCTCTTCATGCGTATTGACCGCGTAAGGCGTCTTGTCATGGCACTGAAGAATTCCTCCTTCTGCGATCTGATGGCAGGGTGTGCGAAGGTCAGAAGTCCGATCCAGCGTACCAACCTGATCATGAAGGATCCGCATTACAGGGCATGCTATTCCCTTTGGCAGTTCCTGGAGAATTATGATGACATAGGATATTCCATCGAGGTACGAAATTCCTCGCTCGAATTCGATGAGGAATATCTGTTCCAGATGTATACCAACCTGATCACGAACTATGCGGTATTTAAGAGCTTGCTGGAGTCTGACAAGCGCGACGTCGAGGAGGTTCTTTCCGAGAAGCGCCGTAAGATTAAGCCAAAGTTCATCAAGAAGATTCAGGAAGAAATCGTTACCGATTACAATATTGAGGACGTCGAGATCCGCAAGGTCATCATCGAGGAAGTGACGCAGGCACAGCTCGATGCCGAGGCTGCCCTTGAGGTAGAGAAGGAAGAGCGTGCAAAAGCCGAGAAGGCCTTAGAGGATATGGATGCCCAGATGATCGAGCTTCAGCAGCAGGTGACGGAGCTCATGATGCAGAAGCAGGCAGCGGAGGTTCGCGCGCAGGAAGAAGAGCAGGCGAAGGAAGCAGCACTGCAGCAGGCAAGCGAGTTAGAGGCAGCAAAGAATGCGGCTGAGGAGGCCAAGGCGGCAGCCGAGGCTGAAATCGAGACGACGAAGCAGGCAGCTGAGGCAGAGCTGGCAGAGACGAAGCAGAAGGCCGAGGAAGAGCTTGCTGAGACCAAGCAGAAGGCCGAGGCTGAATTGGCAGAGGCTAAGAAGCAGGCAGATGAAGAGATTCAGAAGCTAAATGAGCAGATCGCGGAGGAGAAGAAGCAGGCTGAGGAAGCAAAGCAGAAGGCTGATGATGAACTTGCGGCCGTGAATGAGAAGCTGGAAGAGACTACGAAGCGTGCAGAGGAGCTCCTTGCAGAGGGCAATAGTCTGAAGCAGGATAAGAGCACCTTGCAGCAGGAGAAGGCTTTCCTGATCGAACAGTCGAAGTTCATGGAGGATGACCTGAATAAGAAGCTTGCAGCAAAGAGCGAAGAGCTTGAAAAGGCACAGAAGGAAGCGGCGGAGACCCTCGAAAAGACGAAGACGGAAGCAGCTGAAATCCTTGAAAAGGCACAGAAGGAAGCGGCGGAAGAACTTGAAAAGACCAAGGCTGAGGCGGCAGAGACTTTGGCTCAGACGAAGCGTGAGGCCGTTCAGTTGATGTCGAAGACGAAGCAGGAGGCAGACACCAAGATCGCGGCTGCCGAGGCAACGGCGAAGGCACAGATAGAGGAGACAAAGGCAGCTGCGGATGCAAGAGTTGCAGAAGCAGAGAGAACCTCGAAGAATCTGATCGCAGAGGCCGAGAGAAAGGCCGAGGCACAGATCAAGGAGACCGAAGAGAATGCGAAGAAACAGGTAGCAGAGGCAGAAGAAGCTGCAAAGAAGCAGATCGTGGAGATCGAAGAGACTTCGAAGGCGAAGGTAGACGAAGCCGAGAAGAAGCTTGCTGAGACCGAAGAGAACGCGAAGAAGCAGATTGCCGAAACCGAAGAGAACGCAAAGAAGCAGATTGCGGAGATCGAGGAGACCTCGAAGGCGAAGGTAGACGAGGCCGAGAAGAAGCTGGCTGAGACCGAAGAGAACGCGAAGAAGCAGATTGCTGAGACTGAAGAAACCGCAAAGAAGCAGGTAACGGAAGCAGAAGAAAATGCAAAGAAGCAGATCGCGGAGATCGAGGAGACCTCGAAGGCGAAGGTAGACGAGGCCGAGAAGAAGCTTGCCGAGACCGAGGAGAATGCAAAGAAGCAGATCGCAGAGACCGAAGAGAATGCAAAGAAGCAGATCGCAGAGACCGAGGAAAAGGCGAATGCGAAGGTAGCGGAGATCGAGGAGACCTCCAAGAACAAGATCGCGGAGATCGAGGCGAAGGCTGCGGCACAGATTGCAGAAGCAGAGGATATTGCAAAGGATCAGATCACGGAGGCAAGAGTCAACGCGAAGGTACAGATTTCCGAGGTGCAGGACGAGGCAAAGAAGAATCTCGAGGCCTTCAAGAAGGAAGCCGAAGCAAACCTGATCAAGCATTTGAAGGATTCCGAGGATCAGCTGGCGAAGGTTCGCAAGGCAGCCCAGGAGCAGATCGCCCTGTCGGAGAAGAGGGGCGAGGACAAGGTTCTTCTGATCCGTCAGGAGGCAGATACCAAGATCTCGCAGATGCAGGCAGAGCTGGATCGCCACAATGCCTTTATGGAGCAGGAGGTCAGCGAAAAGGTCAGCGAGCGTATTCAGGAGATCGAAGAGCAGTATGCGGAGAAGGAGAGAAAGAACAAGGATCTTCTGATCAAGTCTCAGCAGAAGGTCGACGATCTGCGTCAGCAGCTGGACGATGCATCTACTTCCTGGAAGGAAGCAGAAAAGCGTCTTTCCGCAGTCGAAGAAGAGAGAGAGAAGGCACTGGAGCAGGCGAGAGTCGCTCAGGAAAAGGCAGATGCCACGACCCTTACCCAATTTCTCTTCTCATCGCGTAAGGCGAAGAAATTCAAAAATGATAACAACAGAAATGAGGACAATAAGTAAGTACCATGCCAAAAAGCATCAAGAACATATTGCTTAAGCTGGTGAACGTGGTTTCCGTTCTTATTATCCTGGCTTCCATCGTGGCTTTGCTGAAGGTTGTATTGGCAAAGCCCGGTGAGGCACCGAACTTCTTTGGTTATTCCCTGTTTCGCGTTATGACGGGAAGCATGGAGCCGACCATACCAACGAACTCGTTAATCGTAGTTCAGAGAACGGACACGCAGCAATTGGCTGAAGGCGATATTATCACCTTTTATTCCAGGGATCCTTCCTTAATGGGGGAGCCCAACACACACCGCATCATCCGCTTTGAACAAGAGGGGGAAAAACGCCTCATCTATACAAAGGGAGATGCAAACAACATTGAGGATCATTATGCAGTTCACGAGGAGGACGTTATCGGAAAGGTCGTTTATTCCTCGGAAAAAATCGGTAATTTTGTAAGGTTAGTTTCCAATCCTATTGTTTTTATTCCGCTGATCGTTATTCCATTGGCAATTATGTTGCTGAGGAGCCTCTATGATGGCTTTGTTGCAGCGAAGAATCTGGCAAAGGAAGAAGAGGAAGCGGCAGTCCGGGAAGCATTGGCAGAGCTTCGTGAGAAGCGGAAGGCAGCTGGACTGGCAACCGGCACTGCCGAGAAGAACGCTGGAGTAAAGAATTCCGGAGAGGAGCTAACAACTGACGGATCGTTGGGGGATGACATTAAAACGACCAAACAGGTCAACGAAGCGGACGCGGCGACGAGTATTGAGCAGACCGTAGTAAACGAAAAGCGAATTGTTGCTAGTGAAATTCAAATTGTTACAAACGAGAAGCAAAGTATCACAAGTGGTTACAGAAAAGCGGCTGAGGCGAATGTGGGGGATAAAGTCTTGGTGACGGCTGACCAAAGGCAATGGAGAGAGCGGTACGGAGTACGGCAAAGAAGCCTGAAACGAAAGCGGTTGCACGGAGGTAAGTGGACCAGATAACGGCAGACAGCCAAAGAAAAGGAGAAGGTAAATGGCAGCATTAAAGATTAAGACAGGTACGAAGCTACGAATGGCATACGATGCTGAACTTGGTAAAGAGCCGAATTTCAACATGGTATGTACCTTTAATAAGTCGCTCAACGAATCAGCATTCCTTATTTCCATTCCTGTCGTGAATGGAAAGGCATTGGAGGTTGATGAGACCCAGAAGCTCTTGATTCAATATGGCAGCGGAAATGATGCCATGATCTTTGCGGGATTCGTAGATGACACCGTAAAGGAAGGTGTCAGACGCTATTGGAAGATCAGACGAGTTTCCGAACAGAGACAGTTCTTCCAGCGTGCTGACGAACGTGTTAAGGTTACGCTTCGCGTGGAATACAGTCAGGATACCTGGGCGCTCGACGAAAACGGAGAGATCCCGAAGGAAGACGGCATGAGTCTCGACGTATCTGCCGGTGGTGCCGCTATCTTCATGAACCGTCGCTTCGACGTCGGCGAAATCGTAGAATTAAACCTTCCTCGCGTCGGAACCAGCGAAAGAGGACAGGCGTTGACCGAAATAGGCAATGTCTGCTGGGTGCGTGAAGCTCCTAAGGGCAGCATGTACAGACTGCTTTGTGGTCTCCAGTTCAGATTTGGCGATCCCGCCGAGAAGGAACAGCTCCAGGGCTACCTTGCTAACGTTAAGGAGAAATATAAACTTTAAAGCAAAGGAATCAAAATAGTGAAACTAGACAAGTTACCTGAAGAACAAGAGAATAACGGAAAAAAGCCGCGCAAGGCTAAGGGCCAGGTCGTTCGTATCGAAAAGCTCGAGAAAATTCTTGCGGAGAACGGCGACGACATTTCTGATGATGCCATCGTCAGCATGTACCTGCCGGGCAGACGCGTTAAGCGTCTCGGTGCGGCTTTGCTTCGATTGGACAAAATGAAAATCGCGCTGATTTTCTTGGTTCTTTTTATAGCGCTATTATTTGTCATGGCATTCATGCAGGAAAAAATGGGTAACTTTACGATCAACCTGAATAGACTGGAACTATATCGAAGGGGAATTGCCATTGATGACAAGGGTACCTTCGATGACCCGACGGCAAGACTTACCGTAAAGATGGTCGAGGATGCAACGAACATCACGATTACTGATCTACCGGACGACCTTGATGAATATGACGGTAACCATAACGGCTATAATTACATGGCCTATACCTATTATGTAAGAAATGCCGGGAAGGAAGACGTAAAATATGTTGCGAGAGTTCGCCTGGATGCCTGCGCAAAGGGCGCGGAGCAAGCCGTCCGTATCGCCGTCTGGAGAAATGGAAAACGAACCGTTTATGCGGCTCCGGCAGCTGACAATGGCCCGGAGGATGGATGCGTAAGCTTCGAAAGCAAAAAGATCGTCTGCTCCTATGAGGAGCCTGATTTCCTCGTTGGTAATGTTGACAAGTATACCATCGTTATCTGGATGGAGGGAGAGGATCCCGAGTGCGTTGACTCCATCGTCGGCGGAAGCGTCCAGTTTAGCATGACGATTGACGCCATGGATCACGACAATACGAGCCTGTGGGCAAAGTTCGTACAGGATATCAAGGATACCCTGACGGGCGACAAGCCGATCAGCGCGGCAGGTACGGTTGCACCAGATTATTACAATGCCGGTGAAGTTACTTGGGAGAATCGAAGAAACAAAGATAACATGGCAATCCAGGAAGACTAGGATTTGCAGTACTTTCAAGGAAACTGATACTTTATGAAATGACGAGCGGAAACGATTTGCACAAATGCGGTTCCACTAATTCGTCATATTTTATAAAAAAACGATTTACAGAGCTGAATATTTGTGCAATTTTAGAAAAATACTTGCAAAAAACTGTAAACTATTGTAAAATAAAGTCGATATATAAAATAGTTAAACAAAACAAAAGCTTGCGGGTGCAGACGTTTGTTTTGTTTCTGGTATTCTAAATAGGGAATATCAAAACACCTGGTACCTTCGATGGGCAACCATCGTTCGTATAACAATTGCATATTGGCCCTGTGTTCCAGATTCTACGAGAGAAGGCCCCTCCTATTAAGAGATAATATCCTCACCGGCGGGTGAAGGAAAATACTCTTTTAACCGGGCCCGGTGGGAGTATGATCTGTTAACAGGACGGATCCGAACGAGTGTATCGGAACGTAAGGGCGACGAAGAAGCGAATGATCAGCGCTCCTTCGAAAGGAGAGGACCTCATAGAGCTCCGATCCCGAGTGATCAACTGTCGACCGCGACAGAGAAAACTGAAGCGGAATACTCAAAAAGGAGGAACATATTATGACAGTTAAAACATTAAGAAGGCAACTCGCGGCGGCAATCGCCATGACGTTGGTATCAACAGTTGCATTAGGAAGCAGCACTTATGCATGGTTTACCATGAATAAGCAGGTTAGTGTTACTGGTATGACGATGAAGACAACTGTATCCGGCAACTTGCTTATCAGTGACAACAATGTTGAAGCTGATTACTCAACGGAACAGCTGACTCAAACCCGTGCTGCACTACTTGAACCCGTATCATCTATTTCTGGAGCAGATGGATCATTTTGGTTCACTACTCATGCATTAGGTAATGGTGACGCAGTAGATGATGCAAGTTATATTGCTTATGATGAAAACACTGCACTTACAGGAATTGCTAAAGATTTAATCACAAATGGCGATTCGACAACAGCAGGAACACATCCTGCTACTACTGGTGCTGGTAAAGCAGCGTATGCACTTGCTTTTAATAATGGTTCTGGCAGTTATCAGATTTCTACCCACTCAGCAACTGCCGATGTGATGGAAAATGCGTATGGATATGTAGATTATGTTTTTTACCTGAAGGCAACAGGCGATGGTGATGATACTTTAATTAAGCTAACTAATCTTAACCTGCTTAAACCGTCTGATACAGCAATTAATAATACTGGGAAAACAACAGGTATTGATGCAGATAGAGCTTGGAGAGTTGCTGTTTTTTGCTCTGAACTTAGTGGTGCTGCGAATCAGGGCTTAGGCTTAACTTCAGCTGTACAGGCTAGCAATGCGACTACGGCGAATTTAAAAGCCATTCTTACTTTGGCTGACGCCGCGAATCATTCAGGAAATAAGGCAATTGCAAGTAATGCTGCACCGGTTGCTCTTGATCCAATTGCTTCTTATAACACTTGGAGTGACGCTACAAATACTAATATTGGAACAGTTGCTAATGGTACTACTAAATATTTCAAGGTTACGCTTCGTCTCTGGCTTGAGGGCGAGGATACAACTTGTAACTCAACCACTTATGCGCAACTTACTGATGTATATTCACTTAGTGCTAAGTTCGATCTCACACATAATGGTGAAGGCGGTGTTGCTGCTGTTACTGCGATCGGTTCTGTTGCTCCGTAATTCGCGCAAAATAATTTTGTCTTTGTCATCGTGAAAAAGTGTGAACTATCCATCCCCCTCCGCGTGAGGGGGATTTTTGCTTTCTAAAATAAATGAAATAACTAGTTTGAGTACTCTAGGATCGCTTATTAATATTCACTTTTTTGTATTGCATATAAAGATTTATGTTTTATAGATTGATAAAAACATAATTAAGAACAATGACATAATATTACCAACGAAATTGACTGGGATGCATGGTATAATCTTATGGAGAAAGTTAGTCAAACATAGATATGAATGTTTATGCAAGAAAGCATACAAGGGAGAATAGATCATGGGAGTTGTAGCTGCATTTATAGTTCCGCGTCCACCTTTGATTCTTCATGAGGTTGGGAAGAGACTAGGAAGAGCAGATTCAAGAGACAAGGGATGCGTTTTTTCGAGGTAGGTAGAGAAATAGCGAAAATTCGTCCCAATACCATTGTGATTTCCAGTCCGCATGCAACTATGTATGCGGATTATTTTCTTGTTTCTCCAGGGGAGAGGGCTACAGAGTCTTTTCGGGATTTTCGTGCTCCGGAGGTTGTACTCGAAGAGGAGTATGACGCGGAATTCGTGGAGACCATGGAGCGTTTTGCGAAAAAGAAGAATTATCCTCTGGGAACGGAAGGGGAAAGGGATCCTAGCCTCGATCATGGAACGATGGTGCCATTATACTTTATCCGAAAACATTATGGAGGAGTTAAGATTGTTCGTATCGGATCATCAGGGCTTCCGCTTTATGAGCATTATCGCGTTGGGACGCTAATCCAAAAAGTAGTAGAGTATTTGAGTAGGCGTATTGTTTATATTGCCAGCGGCGATTTGTCGGATAAGTATGTTTATACGGGAGATTGCAGAAAAACCTTAATAGGGAAGTGAAGCGAAATGCAAAGCGTTTTCCTGATCAAGCCTTGACATTTATTGTGATTTGCGATATCTCTACCATATCGGACATCTTTCTTGGATGTCCTTCTATTGATAACTTTGGCGATTCAGCCAGTTTTCCCGTTTGAATTTGGGATTTTTAAATGGGACAATTATGCCTTTGTATGGTTTTGCGTGATGAAAGAAGGCATAAAATGGGTCATGTTTTTATGGGCGTTATGTCAGGTTCTTTCGATATATGAATTTGGTAAAGATGGAGGTAAAATGTGATAACATATTTGTTATTGACATGCAATAACAAATATGTTATCGTATATATGAAAAGCAAATGTATAAGATTGAGGTCTATGAAGAAGAAAATGGTTATAGTGAATTGGATAACTACCTTAGTGGATTGAAAGAAAAAGCACAAAGTAACAAAGATGTGAGAGTGCTATTTAATAAAATTGTCGCATATATTGATATGTTGGCAGAGAAAGAAAACTATTATCGGGGAGCCTTATGTAAAGCATTTGGATGGAGAAATATGGGAATTAAGGCCATTATCTAATCGAATTTTGTTCGCGGGTTATGCAAATGGAACATTTGTTTTGTTGCATCAATTTGTGAAGAGAACCAAAAAGACTCCACATAGAGAAATCAAAAATGCCAAACAGGAATATCGGGATTATTTAAGGAGGAAGGGACAAAATGACCACATGGAACGAATTAAGAAATAAATTGAACATATCAGAGGAAGATGAAGCTTTAATTGCATTGGAGAGAGACTTGATTAGAACCCTTGTGGCGTTACGAGAGGAGCAAGGCATGTCTCAGGCGGAATTGGCGTCCAAATGTGGCGTAAAGCAGCCAATGATCGCAAGAATGGAAAAGTCAATCCATTCTCCGCAAGTTGATAGCTTGTTAAAAGTTTTATTACAATTAGGCTATACTTTGAAAATAGTACCTCTTTCAGTGCAAGAAGAAATATAATGTTTGGGGGGAATGTCATGGGAATTATTGCTGCGTTTATAGTACCGCATCCACCGCTAATTCTTCATGAGGTTGGAAGGGGCGAGGAGGAAAAGATTCGGGAGACGAGGGATGCATATTTTGAGGTGGGGAGAGAAATAGCGAAAATTTGTCCAGATACCATTGTGATTTCTAGCCCGCATGCGACTATGTATGCAGATTATTTTCATGTCTCGCCTGGGGAGAGAGCGACAGGGTCTTTTCAGGCATTTCGGGCTCCGGAGGTTGTTCTTAATGAAGAATATGATACGGAATTTGTGAAGACCATGGAGCGTTTTGCGAGGAAGAAGAATTATCCTCTTGGAACGGAAGGGGAAAGGAATCCTGGCCTTGATCATGGAACGATGGTGCCATTATACTTTATCCGAAAGCATTATGGAGGAGCTAAGATTGTTCGTATCGGATTATCGGGGCTTCCACTTTATGAGCATTATCGCGTTGGGACTATAGTCAAAAAGGTGGCAGAATATTTGGACAGACGCGTTGTTTATATCGCTAGTGGTGATTTGTCGCATAAGCTCCAGACATATGGGCCATATGGGTTTGCCCCGGAAGGTCTGGAGTATGATAAAAGAATCATGGAGGTCTGCCGATGGGCAGAGTTCGATAAACTGTTTGATTTCTCTGAGGATTTTTGTGAAAAAGCTGCGGAATGTGGGCATAGATCCTTCGTCATGATGGCGGGCGCGTTAGATGGAATGAAGGTACAAGCAAAGGTTTATAGTCATCAGGATGTGACTGGGGTTGGTTATGGTGTCTGCAGCTTTGAAGCGACAGGCGAGGATGAGGGGAGAAGGTTCCTCCGACAACGCGAATGGCTGGAAGCAGAGGAGATCAGGGCGAAGAGAATGGAAGAAGATATCTATGTACAGCTGGCAAGAGTTTCAGTGGAAAGCTATATCATGAGCCATAAGAGGCTAAATGTTTCGGAAGCTGCAAAAGAGCTTTACATGAAGGAATTGCCCGAAGAGTTTTTGACGAAACGAGCGGGGGCTTTTGTATCCATTCATAAATTTGGCGCATTAAGGGGATGCATCGGAACCATCCTTCCGACGAGAGAAAACTTGGCTCAGGAAATTCTTCAAAATGCAATCAGCGCATCAACGGAGGATCCAAGATTTTCTGCAATTACGGAGAGGGAATTGCCTTATCTCGAGATTTCGGTGGATGTTTTAGGGATGCCAGAAGTTGTGGAGTCTGAGAAGGATTTGGATTGTAAGAAATACGGTGTCATCGTGACCAATGGCCGAAGGCGCGGGCTTCTTTTGCCGGATCTGGAAGGTGTAGATACGGTTGAACAGCAGATTGCGATAGCAAAGAGGAAGGCTGGGATTGACGAAGAGGAAAAGGTTAGTCTGCAAAGGTTTGAGGTTGTAAGGCACACTTGATCAATGCGGGGAAAATAGAGTTTAATACTGCAGAATTAAAAAGAAGCGAGGAGTTATTTTCTTGCGAGATAGTGGAAGTGATAAGAAGGTGAAAGATGAGCAGATGTAACACATGTTTTCGACATTGCGAGATCAAGGAGGGCGGTCTTGGGTTTTGCGGGGCGCGTACCTGTAAGGATGGAATCGTAAAAGCTGAGAATTACGGGCTGGTGACATCAGTAGCCTTGGATCCAATTGAAAAGAAACCGCTGTATCATTTTTACCCTGGAAGCAAAATCCTTTCCGTGGGCAGCTATGGGTGTAATTTGCACTGTCCATTTTGCCAAAATGATGAGATTTCCTGGTCAGAGAGGGCTTATCGATATGCAAATACGGCTGAATACCTCTCGCCTGAGGAGTTGACAGAGATGGCAATACAGCTAAAGCCTAGAGGCAATATTGGTGTTGCTTTTACATACAATGAGCCTCTGATTGGATGGGAGTATGTACTAGATACTGCAAAGTTAATCAGGGCCGCGGGTATGAAAAATGTCATTGTTACGAACGGTACGGCGGAGCTTTCCGTACTTGAAAAGCTGGCTCCCTATATAGATTCCATGAATATAGACATTAAGGGATTTACGGATGAATATTACAGGGATCTACTAAAGGGCGACCGACAGACGGTAATGGAGTTTATTGAGGCTGCAGCAAAAGTATGCCATATCGAGCTGACTACATTGGTCATTCCAAACGAAAACGATTCCAAAAGTGAGATGCGGGAGCTTTCAAGCTGGATCGCAGGCTTGGATGGAAAAGGAGAAATTCCTTATCACATTTCAAGATTCTTCCCGTGTTTTCATATGACGGACCGAGCGGCTACGGATATTGGAAAGGTCTATAGGCTTGCTGAAGTTGCAAGGGAGAAGCTAAAGTATGTATATACGGGGAATTGCTGAAAACTGTATACTACGAAGTTATTGCATGAGGACTGATGTGGTGCTATAATTTTGTTAACATAAAAGGCTGGCAATAGGATTGCCGGCAAGGGAAGGCAGGGAAGACCAATGAAATTAGAAACATTACAGAGTGCCATGATTGAGGCGATGAAGGCGCGTGACAAGGCGAGAAAGGATTCAATCGCTACGCTCGTATCCGCTGCAAAGAAGGCGGGTATTGACGCAGGATGCCGTGAGGCGATTCCTGAGGAGATGGTTGATCAGGCGATCTTAAAGGAACTCAAAGCTGTCAAGGAGCAGGTTGAGACTTGCCCGAAGGAGAGAGCAGAGCTGCTTGCGGAGTATCAGGCGAGACTGGCAGTCTTTGAGGAGTTTGCACCGAAGATGATGAGCACAGAGGAGATCAAAGCATTTGTGCAAGAGAAGTTTGCAGATATTGTTGCGACAAAGAATAAAGGAGCGATCATGAAAGCCGTGATGCCTGAACTTAAGGGAAAGGCGGACGGAAAGGAAATCGGAGCCGTCGTTGCAGAGCTTTGTAAGTGATCGCAAACAAGGATTGGATATAAATTTAGACAATTTTGTTAGAAATCTAAAATTTTTATAAATTATGCTCGGGGGGAGCCATTTGTAACGATTTATCAATGGCCTTCCACGGGCTTTTTTATTGACTGTAAAGGCAAATTGATGTAAAATTATAGCTGTAGAAGTATATTCTTTTGTAAAAAATGCCGATATATATTGTGATAACCACCTTTAGGCAGAAATGCCCATAAGGAGGCAACTGCATTTTAAAATATGCTTTGAAATAGGATGGAAACGCAAAACATCGGCAATTGCTATAACGCGTAAAACAAAGCAAACTTGGGAAACTAATGCAATGATTTTGCATAAACTGCTATAGAGAACAAGCAAGGGTGGAATGACGCATGGGTAAGCAAAAGGAAGATGAGGAGAAAAAAGATCGCACCGCTTTATTGTTACAAGAGCGAAAAAAGATTATATATAACCTCGTGCTGGTAGTGACAGCTTCTATTGTGGTGCTTATCGGTATTTTAACCATGGCGTGGTTTGCCAAGAATACTAAAACTGGAACGGGGGGAATGAACGTTTCCGTCCGAGCCAACGGTTTTGAACTTCAGGTGAGCGGTACGACGATAGGTTTTAGTGATCTTTATCAGCATATTGATTCTAAGTATAGTAGAAACAATGGCACAACAACTAATTCTTCTGGAGGTGGACAAATCATCAGATGGAGAATGGACACGGGAGATGATGAACTTCAGCCAGGTTCGCAAGGAGAACTACATTTTACGGCAATATCTACAGGAGCAAATATTAACAACCTTAAGTATAATCTTCATGTGACGGCATATGATGCCATAACTCATGTGGAATCAACTACGGATGAAAACGATAATGTAATTGAAACTCAAGTGCTTGAAGGCCTTAAGCCAATAATATCTACAGAAGGATATACAGGTGCTGAGCTTGATGCTGCTGATTATATTAATTATCATGTTATGTTTTTTACCGGCAGACATGGCACATCAAAAGAAAACTATGAGTACTATGGCTTCATTGATGACAAGGATTTGTTTGATTTGACATTGGATAATGGGGCTGGTACGATATATTGGATTTGGCCTAATACGCTAGGTCAGATTGCTCTTGAAACAGAAGATACATCCTATATCAACGGAAATCCACTGCTGTATAAGCCTTCTGATGAAGGGATAGTATCACTTACGGAAGAAGAGCTAGCAGAACACCAAGAAGAATTAGAAATTTACGAGAGCGATCGTGCTAAAATGACGGCATATTTGAAAACACATGAGGCGGACATTTTTTCTGGAACTGAGAATTACAGTGACTTGATTGATGCAATGTATACAAACAGATCAAATGGGGATTCCTATAGAACTCAGTTTGCTCAATTAAGCGATGGTTACAACACGGCAGATCAGACCATAGGCAAAAATGTTGATTATGTGCTTATCGAAATGCTGGTAAACACCAATTGAATGACATAGTGTAAAGTAAAATTGGAGAAAGCGGATATGATAAAGTTGATAAATGAATTTAATAAATTATCCATAAGCCGCAAAATTCAGCTTGCGGCAGCTTTTCTCGTTACGATTTCATTGCTAATAGCTGTGCCAACGGTTGCCTGGTTAAATTATCAACGAGAGATTGTAAAATTGCAGAAGATAAAAAGCCCAAATGTTTTATATCTCAGCGCTGCCCATAGAGAAGACAGTGTTAACTTTGAAGTTAAAGGAATAGATGCAGATGAAGTGTTAAAAGATGGATATGGAAATTCTATACATGGCTCAGATGATAAAGAACAAAAAATAACGCATAAGGATTATGTTTTCTGTGTAACAGGAGATGCGGTCGATAAGTTTACTATACAGCTGGCTTATACGACGAATAATCCTTTTGAATATGAGGTTTATGCAGCTAAAGAAGTAACTGCATCTGAGGTTGTAAAAAAGTCGGGTGAGGAGTTTGGATATGTCGAATACACATTGACAGGTAACGGAGTTACGGGAATGCCGGCTGTGAGTGGTGATGAATATCATACTGGTGCAACATCTGGCACAAAACTGTATTATCAGATTGATACTACGATTACTGACCATGGTGTTGCGGTTGACGGAAAGTATTCCGGATATTTTAGAAATCTAGCATCGGGTTCTAGTGGTTCGAATCAAGATGCAAAGAATTCTGGAGCGTATCATGAGTTGACTTATGATAATTACACTCATGTGGAGAAAGATGCAGAGCCGGTATACTGGCAGGCCCAGAATGTATCTGCGTTTCCGACGGGTACAAACTCAAACAAGGACGCATTCAGCAGGCATTTCATACTGCGAGTAAAATGGGATCCCGATGATTTTGATAATACATCCAAGGAAACGGACATTCTTTATATAACAGTTAAGGCAACTAGGTAATATGTTAAAATACTAGAGGAGAGGAGAACAGCACCAATGGGCAAACAGAGATTTCTTAAGTTCATTAAGAAGCAATGGATAATGATCTGGCTCATTGTGGCTTCCGTTGCTTTGGTAACAGTTATTTCCTTTGCTGCATATAAAGATGCAAATAACAGAATAAAGCGTGTTTTTGTAGCGTCAAAACAAATAGATTTTCTTTTCACTTCGAATTATCTTATTCGTGAAAGTAACTATAATTCGGTAAGTTTTAATGAGGCAGACGCAAAAACATTTGGCGTGTACATCAGAAACTATGATCCTTCTAGTGGAGGGGTTCATGAGGGAACGATTACATATTCATTACATGCTGAATTAGCGCATAAAACCATGGTGGCATATAACACTGTTACAGATTCTGCAGCTCTTCAATCATGGACATCGGAAAATATGAGTATACAAATAAGCGATGGTACTCATACGATTACCTTATCAGGAAATACTTTAAGCGGAGATGTTTCTTCAGTGGAGCTTCCTGATACGGACCCTGTTACTGGTAATGGTAGCGGTAAAAGAAATACTCATCAATGGAATGTCACATTCACAAACATTCCGCTGGATTCCGATTATTGCGTAACAATTACAGCAACACCCACAGATGGAAGTGGGGCAATAACATCTACGCTAGGAATTGGTAGCTTTCCGGATACGCAGAACGATGGTTGGACGTGTATGATTTCAGATGACAAATCTAAAGAAATAATTAATTACGATGCATTTAACTATTTTATAGCAGGAAGTGGCGGAACTACATTGTATTTCAGTTACGATGCGAATTGTTTGGAAATAAATCCAGTTTTCTGCACATATCACACGGAAGCAACGCTATATGAAAGCTATCATGGGAGTACTACAGAAGGTAGAACTGGTTGGAAAACCCTAGTGATAGCGGTAGGAACTGCCAATCGTTATGATTTGCAGATGTATAAGTTGAATCCATCCTCGCAACCCATGTGGTCAGATCTTGATCCGGCAAATAAGTCATGGGTTGAATTTGAAATCGAAGAATGATTAGTTGTGTCGTATTGTACATGGGAGTTGATAGACAATGAAGAAGCTGAAAGACATATTTAAGTTAAGAAAATATAGAAAGCGCTTCGTCAGTGTTTTTTTGACCATAGTGCTTATTTTGAGCGGGCTTCCCTTGGACTTTTTAGCCGATCAGATTGGTATCATTGATAGGAAACTGACAGTGCTGGCCGCGGGGACGGGACCTGTAAGAACATTTACTAGTATAGATGCGTATGAAGATTATGTGGATGAGTACAATGCAGACCCGTCATCTCATACGAATGATGTTTTGAAGTTCACATTCTCAGGAAATAGTACAAATCTTGAATTTGATTGTGGGTCAATTGGCCTGACTGAAGCGGCAGCTTTTAATGGAAAGATTATCATAGGGACAGGTGTGCAATTTCATATTAAAGAGCCGATGTTCAAATATGTTACGGATGATGTCGAGATAGTTGATTTGAGTGGCAGTGCTACCACTATGGTGTTTACCAGACCTCGTCCAGGCAGTAATAAATCTCTCTTCGCAGAATATGTTGTAAGTCGCAGAACTTCTGGTGATCCGGTAGAATGGAATTTGGGGTATGCTCCATATTCACAGGGAGGGAAAAGGTATGTTTATGATTTTGCAGGTTATTTAGGAACGCTCAAGTCAGGGGCAAAAGTAAAAATTTCATCTGTTATATTTAATAATCTTGGAGTCGATGCAAGTGGAGTAGTGCATGCCAATATATCTGCAAATGCGTTAGGAGACGCTGGCCTTATCTGTTGTACTATGGAATCAAGCTCCGAATTAGAGATTGATTCTATAACCTTCCAATCTAGTGGAACTGTAGATCAGTCGTTTTCTATTACTGCATCTAGTTCAGGTAATGCAGGCGGTCTTGTAGGAAGCATGGGCGCTGGATCAAAGCTCAGCCTAGCTGACACTTTGCAGAACATTCAGACGGCTGACGCAGAAATAACCGCTTCTAACGGATATGCGGGTGGTATTGTCGGCAAATGTGATGGAGGATATGTTTGCATAGTCGCAGGGACTGGACAGGCTCTTGGACTCGGAATGAGCAATAATTCCTCGCAAGGAAATCCTTCGGATGGGAAATCCGTTAATAGATCAGAGAATTCAGATGATGACGCCGCAAAAAAAACGCAGGAAGATGATGGTGACAAGGCAGTGAAATCATCATTAAAGGGAAATGAAGTTAGTACAGATGGAGACGAAGCGGACGGTTCAGGAACTGAAGACGGAGACGAAGCGGACGGTTCAGGAACTGAAGACGGAGACGAAGCGGACGGCTCGGGAACTGAAGACGGAGACGAAGCAGACGGCTCTGAAACGGAAGACGGAGATGAAGCGGACGGTTCAGGAATGGAAGACGGAGACGAGGCGGACGGTTCGGAAACTGAAGACGGAGACGAAGCGAACGGCTCTGAGACGGAAGACGGAGACGAAGCGGACGGTTCGGAAACTGAAGACGGAGACGAGGCGGACGGCTCTGAGACGGAAGACGGAGACGAAGCGGACGGCTCTGAGACGGAAGACGGAGACGAAGCGGACGGTTCGAAAACTGAAGACGGAGATGAAGCGGACGGCTCTGAGACGGAAGACGGAGACGAAGCGGACGGCTCGGGAACTGAAGACGGAGATGAAGCGGGCGGTTCTGAAACAGAAGAAAATGGGAAGGCAGAAGATGGATATACAGATTATGATTCTAACCCAAAGTCTGCACCAATGCCACGCACAGCCCCTGGGGAAAGCGAAGGAGAGGCTGCTGTTTCTGCATCATATGTAATTTCGCAGATCATTACTGGAAAAACGGGCGCAGGTGGTATTGCGGGGTATTATAGGGCAACAACTGACAATTTATCTGTTAATGCTACAATAACTACAAGCTTTGTTGATTTATCAACAGGAAATTATAAGGTGAACGGAGCCGGCGCATGTGGTGGTTTGTTTGGTGAAGTGTTTAATAACGGAACAAACATGACAGTCACCGTTGATGGTGAATTAAAGCCCGATCATACAAGCAGTACTGCTGCAAGTTATGGTGGATTAATGGGAAAGTACTATGCTTCTGCACAGACTTTATCTCTTACGGTTTCGGGAACTGCGCTCATTTCTCCAAAACGTACGGGTGAAACTGGCGCTGCTACAAATTACGGCGGCGTGATAGGTGTTGTTGATACTTATACGCCGTCTGGTGGTAGTAAGACAAGTGCGTATGTAAAAATCAATGGAATTACCGTCGATTCTAAAAATGCTAAGACGGATGGATTCTTTGGTGGTGTTATAGCAAAAGCGGATGAGGCATTTATTGAACTATCAGTTCCTTCGGGCGTAAATGATAATAAAAACAAAATTTCATACTCAGGTATAGACAAAGACAAGAATTTTGCAGGCGTAGTAGGTAGTTTGGAAACCGGGGTATTGTATCTTTGCGATGGAACTGACCTTACGGGTGCACAAAGTATTGCAGATGCTACTGCAAAGTCGGGTCAGATAGTCGGTTACCGTAACTGTGGTTTTGTATTTGCAAAATCTGGGTGGAAGTTGTATCGATCCTCTAACGGACAGAGAGTAGATGATATCGGGTCGTGGGGAGAAGTTATAAGGTTTAATGATACTAACTTTGTAATGAACAATGTTATTAGCTTTGACCCGACATCGACTAACCATTGTGTGACGATTAAGAAAAGATCAGAAACCAATAATTATCATAAAAACATTGCTGGCACTGAGGATTTCGCCATACTGGCTTTAAACGTCCAACATAATAGTGGTACAGATGGTAATGTTCTTAAATTTGAAGACAAAAATGATTTCACAAGTGCTAAAATATTAACAAAGTATGATATTTCAATTAATACAGATGCTACTATTGATTTGAGTGGAACTGGTATTACAGGATTAACTCGAGATAATTCTTATAATGGAACTGATACAACTAGTTATCTGGAATTTAAGGGTTCAAGTTCAACTTTAAGGAATATGAATGGAGGTAACGGAACCATTATTCTTGCTATTGGTGAAGAATATGGTGAAACCAGAAGCGCTAACTACGGTAATGGTACTATTTATAGACATAAATATAATGGATTAATCGCTAGAACAAATTATGCTTCCTTTTCTCATGGATCGTATGGTAACAATAAATTGACAATAACAGGGACTGTCAATGTCAATGCATGTAGTTCTGACATTAATGTTGGGTCTCTAGTGTCAAATTCAACTAATAAGCTTCAAATTGATAATGTTAATTGCACTACCACAATTAATCATTCTGGAAGTGGAACTGGTTTTAATGTGGGTGGATTTGTTGGAAAAGTTGGTGGTGACATAGTTTTTTGTTATAATGATAAAAGACCATGCTCATTTAATGGTTCTATTTTAGGTAGCTCCACCGGAAGCTCTGCGACTGTTGGTGGGCTCATTGGTTGTGTCGATGTTGGCACCTTTACATCATCAATCAAAGATGTAACGCTTAGTGGTACAATCAAATCAGAAGGGAATAAGGACGACCAGAAAATAGGTGGTCTTATCGGCGTGATTTCCAGTTCTAATAATGCAAGTACTGGACGGACCTTGACTTTGAAAAATGTTATCGTTGATGGTGTTGAAGTAAATGGCGCCGCAACAAATTCAAGTGGCGGTCTACTTGGCTACAGCTGGTATAAAACAGATGTAGTATTTGGAGATGGAACCAACACAGGCGTAGAAGTTAAAGGCACTTCCAAGATGGTAACCACGGCTAAAAATGCTACTGAGATGATGTATGCAGCCACAGGTTACTGGAATGTAAATACGAATGGAATAAAAATATCCGCAGCTACAGCAGAGGCAGAGAGCGCTTCTGACTCTTTTGGTGTACTCATTAATAAGGGTACATTGACAGGAGGCTCAGCAATCTACCTTGAACTTGCGAGGAATGGTTTTGTTATTTCTTCTCTTACTACTAGTAAATTAAAAAGTACGGTCAAAGTATTTGATGAACTGGTTGCTTATAGCAAATTTGACGGAACGGATATTTTGGATAATGGACAGGGAATCGTTTCAATTAATACATATGACGGAACGAATGATAGTAGCAAACTTCTAAAAATGGGCAGCTCTGATACTGCGAATACGGGAGTCACATATCAGAGACAGACAAGTTTTGTTCCAGCAACATATTATAATCCAAATACAAGGTATTACTATAACTTAAACGATTACCGTACAAACAGCTCCAATACGCCTGCCGCAAAGCTTTTAATGTGGAGTGTATACAGGTATGCTCATTCTTCAATTCAAGGGTATTTTCCTGCTGCATATCGTTATGCAGATACTTCTATAGGCTCGTCTGGAGCCAATTTAGATTTATGTGGATATAGTTATTATCCAGTAGATATTACTACAAATACTACTATACAAGGAAATGCAAAGCTGTATAATGCTGAGTTTGATGAAACAGAGAATTCAACCACATGCAAGCGTAAATCTCTTGAGACTACTCCTTTATCACAGCATTACACTATGCACAACAGCTTATTCCGGAATGTAAAGGGAAATACTACCCTTACAGTTTCTAACTTCAAATTGGATGGAGATGTCAGCATCGATGGAAATGGTTATTGCGGCGCTTTGATAATGGGAACGGTTGAAGGAAAGAGTTCTACAGAACCTGCCAAGGTTACCATTAACGGATTGACTCTAAATGGAATTAAGATTAATGGAATTACATCATCATCTACTGCATATGCGCCTCTTTTGATTAATAAATCCGGAAGTAACGCTACATTCACGATTAGTAATATATCTGCAGGAACAAAAACAGAGAATAGTTCAACGGTTTCCGTGTACGAATTGAACCAGGTGATTGGAAGTAGTCTTATGGGAGATTTAGGTTCTTCTACGGCTACGTTTGTTAAGGTTACGTTCAACAGTATAAAACTTGATGGTCGAGATGATGCGGGGAAAGGCCTTGATCAATTAAATAGCGTTTATTATACGAACCGTTCATTATTCAGCAGGGCAACATTATTAAACAGTCTGGCTTATGCGGATAGTTCTTCCTATGGAACATATTATTATAGTTATTCGGAAGACTATGACGGAGATGCCGATGAGGATGGAAAGGATGATAAGGTTGGCTCTGTAACATATGGTAAAGAAATAGTAGGAACAGTAGAAAACAGGGATAACAGTAGTCCGTCCCAGAGTAAACAGAATAAATACAGCGACGGAATATATTATACGCATCCATATGAGTCTTCTTGGACATCCGGTGAGTATGACGATTTTAATACTGCCAAATATCAGAAATATGTATACACGGATTATAATCTGACTAATAAGACGCATGAACTTCGTGTAAATGTTTCCGCAGCTTCTTTTACGGGCTGTGGGACATATAACGATCCGTATATAATTGTATCCGGTGACAATTTGGATACTATTGCAAAGATTATCAATGGTACAATCAACAATGATCTAACATTTACGATAACTGTTCCAAAAAGTGTTACAAACTCGAATCAAAATTGTTCATGGTGTAACGGAGAACATACAACTTTTACTTTATATGACAGTAGTAACCAAAAATGGAAAAACAGTGGCACTGATGAGCTGAGTAATGATGCGCTTCGTAAATACCTTGCAGGGGCTTATTATAAAATTGATGAGACCCAAACTGGCGATATTGTTTTGCCTAATTCATATGAGGGATTATCGAACAATGTTACCGATGATGGATTTGTTTTCCATGGAGTAATAGATGGAAGCTTAAAGACAATACAGAATAATTCGTATAATCCTCTTATTGTTTCCAGTAGGGGCTCTGTAGTCGAAAACCTTACAATTGAAGTTTCGCCGATGACTACTTATGATCTCACTACTAATAGTAAAGACTTAAAATTTTCAAGAGCAGATGGTTGTGAATTCTATGGTGCAGTTATGGGGCAGGCTCTTGGTGGTGACAACATAATTGATAAAGTCAGCGTATCATTTGCTTCTACGACGCCTGTAATTAATGCAAATAAAAGTACGGCTACTTTTGCGCAGAATGTGCCTATAGGCGGGTATGTCGGTGTAGTTGTAGAGGGCGGAGTGATTTTTAAGAATATGTCCGGTACAACTCACGCGGGTATTACTTCTTCGGCTTTGACTGGTTTTGGAACAGGAGATGATTATTCACCGCTTACAGATAATAAGTGGCTCTATGTGAATCCCATAATCGGAAGGGTTATTAATGGCTATGCGGTAACAGAGGGCTCAGCTTATCATTGGAGTGAAACAGCTGGAAAAAGAACCGATTCTGTCGGCGTAACTATGCATAATGGTACCAAAAATTATTCGATAGCAGATATAAATCCAAATCTTGATAAGATTGTCATAGAGGCTATTACCGACGAGACAAATAGTTTTAACATCAAGTTTCCGAATGCACAATCATTGTTTATTATGTCATTATTAACACATAGCGGTATAACTGCGAACTCTTTTACAGGAGTAAAACATAATGCTGATTATGATGAGATAGGCTCTGATGCAGATGAAGATGAGGATTATGCTAATGTGACTGCCACGCAGTATCCATATATTGTAAAAAAATATGTTTCAAATGTGGACTTAAATTCAGATAGTATAACAGATGTGATGCAATTAACTACATCAGGAATTAGTTGTGACTTTAGTTTGGGCGGATCTGACACTGTTTGGTATCTTCCAGATGGATTTAAAGGAATAGGCAGTATTGGTTATGGTATTAAATCAATAGATAATATTGAATCACGGACTTTTAGTATTCATAAGTTAAGTGGAAAGAATAGTTATGGCACCGGTAATGAAATTGCTATAGATTTAAATATGTCTGCAAGTCATTATGAGGATGCTTTTGATAACTATTTACCGCTTTGTACAGCTGCTTCCGGTAGCGGCAATGGGGGATTTGGATTATTTGATAAGTTAAGACATAATAATCAAGGGTCAATTGAAGACGATGACAAGATTATTGATTTAAAGCTTTCCGGGAAAATAGATTATACCGTTGTGCAGCACGGAAATGATGTGGAGTATACAAAAGCCAATGTTGAAAAACCTTCTTATCTTCATGTAGGAGGAATAGCTGGATGCATAGGTTCAGGGGCGAATACTGATACTGATATGATTCGTGTGGAGAGTATCGACATTGATGGCTTGGAAATTAATGGTTATGAATCTGCAGGTGGATTTTTCGGTAAGCTTAACATGGCAAATACAACAACTGGTAGCGTGAATGTGTCTGCTGTTTCTGCTGACTCTTTTACGATAACATCAAAAAGGTATGCGGGAGGCTTGATCGGTTATTTTGGACAGGGAAATCTTACGGTTGATGAGATATCCATTAAAAATCCTATGATTCTTACAGTATATGTTGGAGACGGATCTAATCAAAGTGTTGATTTTGATAATGGTGCGGGCGGAGTTATAGGTTTTTTGCAGAATGTAAAGACAAATAACGGGGCGCAAATTAGTAATATTACAATCGGTGAATTGGGAGTAACTCACAACTCTCGTATTGGATATCCGGCGGAATATACTACGGCAAAAAATAAAGATACTTTAGTTGCTGGTGGAATTATTGGGCGTAGTTATACTAACTCAAATAATGATAGTGTTTATTCGCTAATAATGGATAATTGTAATGTTTACAATACGAATATTTACGGGTATAGAGTTGGTGGATTGTTCGGCTGTGATTCCGCTAGTAAAAATGCTGGTACAGAAGCGAATATCAAGGTTATTAATTCAAAAGTAAAAAGTGATAATAACTCAATTCTGTACGGGGTTATTCCAGCAGACAATAAACATAGGTCATGCAGTGGAATTGTGGGTTCCTTAAGAAAAAATAGAGGCTTTCTTATTGAAAACAGTAGCGTTGAAGGATATACAATTCAAGGATTTAATGATACCGCTGGATTGTGTGCTAATGATGAAACTGTAACAACTGTTCACAATTTTACGATTAAAGATGTTACTTTGGTGTCAAATTATTCGGGAAGTCTTCTTGGTTGGCAAGGGGAAGCTGCCAAGTTATATGGGTACAACATTCTTATTGACAATGTACAATTTAAAGATAAGGACGGAGGTACTAGTATTAAAAATGAGCATGGTTACATCGTTGCAAAAAATACCACAAGTGCAGCTAAAGCTGCAGATATAAAATTGGTAGCATTTACCCGCCTGAATACAGAACCGAAGCAGGGATGCTTTGTGCCAGACAGATTAGTTGGAATAACGCATACAGGAAATTTAGGTAAAAATGGTTACGTTATTTTTGCGGATTACGATGGAAAATCTCAGACTGGTAGCAAAGGAACTAAGTTTGCGGACATTAATACTACCGCTTCCTTCGCGGGCAATTCAGAGAGCCCTTATGTATATACCAGTCCATATGCTACGCTCAGTTCAAATAATGGAAACCCTCAAATCATAACCAGTGATGGTGTCAGTGCAGCATCTTATGGTTCATCGGTAGCCAAGAATATCATAGATGATATCACGGATGATGAGAGCGCAAAAAGGTATCAGAATACAGGAATATCACAAACTGACTTAAGTTCACTTGAAACAACGCTAACTGGTAAGATTTCAAGCTTTGAGTATGAATTAGGTAAAGCTGGAATTTCCACGGATTCTGCACATTATACTGGCGGAGATTTTCCTGTTTTGGTAATCGACGATATTTCAAATGTTGGAACAACTGTTAACAATTTTATAAAGTTGTTATCAAATACATCATATGATTATCAGACTAACATCTCGAAATCTGGTGTATATTCTGTTGAAATATCGAAATGGAAGTATAATAATGGGGTTTTTGAGAAACAATCAGGTGAGGCGGCATTGAAATATGATACGACTCGAAAGGAGTTTTATATTACAACTACAGAACAGGATAATGTCGGATATCAGTTTTCGCTTATTGATGTTCAATATAAGGATCCCAGTTCAACCTCACAAACGGCATATCATCTGTATATTCCTGTGATGGTTGAGAAGATGTTACATTATTCGTTTACTGTTAGACCTGCATCTGGTACTACATATAGACTTGATGCTTATCCTAATAGCGAGACAAACCTTGTAGAGAACCTTGGAAACCCTGTAACGGTTAAACTTACATATACATATAATCAGGCTTCATCTGATTGGGCAAAAGCTATTAATACTGGCGAGAATGTGCTACGCAATTATGATAAAAAGATAATGCTTAAGGTAACGCATGCCTCAAATGCCACGGGCATTCCGTCAAATGCCCAATTCGTTTTAGTTGATCCGAATAATAATACTGACAAGATGTCATCAGAGGCTTTTGCTACATCAAGTACATCAATATTGGAAGTTACTGATTCTACATCGGTAGGGTATACACAGTATAATTTAAAACTTTCAGGATTTACTGGATTTAGCATGTGCAATTTGAATGATCTTATGAAGATTTCTACTGATTCGAGTGTGGCTGTAACGGATAGGAAGTTGGTAGAATGTACTTCAAGCGATTCAAGAGCTATTGTTTACATTAATGATCCAAGTGATCCTCTTTATACAAAGTATTTGAGACCTAAGACATCCTCGGATACTGGTACGCCATATGCAATCAAAGTTTCAGGATGGGCCGAATCTACTTTTACGGAATTAGAAGAAAACTATTATTTGAGTATTTTCACAAAGCCTGACGGTACGGATAATACGATTTACCATTATGAATTCGATGCGGACACTTCATTTAGAACAGAAGGTTATCCTTCGGCTAGAACAAATGCGGAAACAAGTCATATCCTTTTGGGTAATCTTTACAATAATGATGTGTCAATTCAGGAAACCAACACTAATTCTGTGATTTCAAAATCGAATAACAGTCTTCAGGCTACGCTTACAGCTCATGTTGGCTTCAGAGGAACTGCAATTTCTAATGAAATAACAAGTTATATTGCTGATAATGCGAATGTTGCAATTTATCAGACATTCCTTGTTTCATTGCAAAAGATAAAAGATAATGCAACTAGTATGGGAATTGTTCTTTCTCCGGAATGTAGTTTTACATATGCGGTAAATGGTGTGGCTATAAATGATACAGAGAAGAAGGCATGTAAGGATTTAGGATTCAGTGTAGAATTTCCAACGGAACACAGTATCAAAGATGCGTTATGTACTGCGGCTGGTAATTGGAATGGAAGTAATGAGGATGCATGCAAGATAACGATCACTGCGAATGTGTCAATGTCATATGCTAAGTATACGGAAGAACAGCTGAGCAATCAGTTCCCAGAGTCGAACGGTTCAGACGGCAATGGTACTAAGATGGTGGGATATTCTAACCTGTCATCAGCTTCTGACAACGGAGCGGCCAGTTGCGAGAGCAAGAATACCCTTTTAACAGCTGGTCGAAGACTATATTACATGGGTGATGTTCAGCCTGTAACGCTCGTCTATATGGTAGATGATAATGATGCTTTTCCGAATGACGGGAATGTAAACTTTGGTCAGCTAGGTATAAATTCTCATTCGTTAGCCAAAGAAGTGGTTAATGGCAGTTCTAAGATAATATCGTTAATAACTTATGATGCATCGGAGTATTCGTTGCGTAGAGATGCGCGGTACTTAAAGGTTGAGATGAAACTGACCAATAAGGCAAGCAATTATGTGACAGCATTAGATTTTGATACTTACATGAAGAGCTTCAATCTCTATGATAAGAATAACCTTGTAGTTAATACTTCAAACGGATACTCAGTAACTAAGAGTGGAAATGTTATAACATATACAATTCCTATTACGTCAGTAAAGAGAGCAGGTGACGATTCCTATGAATTCTCAGTCCCTGTAAAGTTTGAGGTATATAGTGGTGAAGGCCAGCATTTTGAAGATCAGAATTTGTTGTACTCGAATTACTGCGTTGAAGCTACGGTAAGTCTCCTTGGCCAAGACCAGGCGCCTCTCAAAGGCTCAAATGCTACGGATAAGATTAAGTATACTAATGCTAAGATTTACCGAGATGTTTTACCTGATCCAATGCCAACAGATGGGTCGGGGGGTAGCGAACCATAAAACAAAATGTAGCATGTATTACGAGACGAGTAAACTGAGGGAAATGTATTCCGTTGAAAAACATATTCAAAAACAAATGTATACTCAAGAAATAGTGCAGTTATAAATTTGTTGAAGAGCGCATGAGCCAATGAATTTGTTTTTCAAAAATTTATTTAATGTTTCCAAAACTTATTGAATCAGCTTTGAGGATGTGCTACACTATTCTCAAAGCTGATTTTCTTTCTGGCGCTAGCCAGTCTATAGTCTTTGTCAAATCTATTTTCAGAAAATCCAAGCTTTTCATTTCATTCTTTTCCCTAACGGATTTCCTGAGAGTAGAGGTGCCAATGTCATGTCGTGCGTTGTGTCGTTCATGCATGTTGAAACTGCTTTGTTTCTCGAAATTCCGTTGGGAAGAAAGACAAACAAGGAGGACACTACATGAACAAAGGAACAAAGGAGGCAACAAACGAAATGACAAAGGAGAAGGGAAGAAAAGACGGGAACAGGGAAGTGGTGAGTGACGTGTTTTCCATGCTCATGCAATATCCTGAATATGCCCTGGATATTTACAATGCCCTGAACGGTTCACATTACGAGGATCCGCGACTGGTGGAGATTGTAACACTGAAAAATGGAATTTCCCTGACGGTGAGAAATGATGGATCTTTTTTCATTGGGGGAGTTGTCAATTTCTATGAGCACCAGTCGACCCACAATCCAAACATGCCACTGAGATTTACAATTTACTATCTAGAGTATCTGAAACAGTGGATAAAAGATTATAAGATAAATTTATATGGCAAAAAAAGAATTCGTATCCCGACACCGCACTTTGTGGTGTTTTACAATGGCATTGTGAAGAGGCCTGACTATGAAGTGGTGAAGCTTTCGGCATCATTCTGTTCTTCTGAACAGGCTGGTGAAGAAGCGATAGAGGTCAGGTGCAAGGTTTACAATATCAATTATGGACGAAATCCCTGGCTGGCAGAAAGCAGCAGGGTGATCGACGGATATGGTATTTTTATAAACAAAATAAGAAACGATATAGATAAGGGCATGGAATTGAAAGAGGCGATGGATAACGCAATTAATGATTGCATAAAGGCGAACATATTGAGAGAGTTTTTCATTGAACGAAGGGATGAGGTGAGAAGAGTGACGGAATTGGATTTCACGTGGGAAAAACAAGAGGAATTGAATAGGATAGAGCATAAAGCGGATGCTGTTTGTGAGTTGCTAGAGGATTTAGGCGAGATTTCGCAGGAATTGCAGGATGAGATCTATGCTGAGAGGGATTTGGAAGTATTGAGTAAGATGCTTAAGTTGGCTGCAAAGGCCAAGAGCATCGAAGATTTCCGGGCAAAGCTGGAAGAGATGAAGTGCTGTTTGTAGGAGACGGAAGAATGATTTTAAGGTATTGTAGATTCGCAATCGAGTCTGTTTTCTAAAATTTTAATGAACTTATTGAATCAGCTTTGAGGATGTGCTACACTATTCTCAAAGCTGATTTTCTTTATGGCCGTCGGCCAGTCTATAGTCTTTATCAAATCTATTTTCAGAAAATCCAAGCTTTTCATTTCATTCTTATTCCTAACGGATTTCCTGAGAGTAGAGGAGCCAATGTCATGTCGGGCGTTGTGTCGTTCATGCAGGTTGAAACTACTTTGTTTCTCGAAATTCCGTTGGGAAGAAAGACAAACAAGGAGGACACTACATGATCAAAAGAACGAAGGAGGCAACGAACGAAATGGCAAAGGAGAAGGCAAGTATGACGGTAGGAGGCGCGGAAAAGGCGGACGAAACACCAAAGACGGAGCAGGCGATCAAGACGGAACAGGCGCAAACTGACAAGCAAGACGGGAACAGGGAAGTGGTGAGTGACGTGTTTTCCATGCTCATGCAATATCCGGTGTATGCTCTGGATATTTATAATGCGCTGAATGGCTCACATTACGAGGATCCACGACTGGTGGAGATTGTAACGCTGAAGAATGGAATTTCCCTGACAGTGAGAAATGACGGATCCTTTTTCATTGGGGGAGTTGTCAATTTCTATGAGCACCAGTCGACCCACAATCCAAACATGCCACTGAGATTTACAATTTATTATCTGGAGTATCTGAAACAGTGGATAAATGACAACAGGATTGATCTGTATGGTAAGAAGAGAATCATGATACCCACACCGCATTTTGTTGTGTTTTATAATGGAGTAAATGGAAGACCGGATTTTGAGGTGATGCGGCTTTCTGCGTCGTTTGATCCGATGGGTGGCGAAAGCGAGGATTCGATTGAGGTCAAGTGTAAGGTTTATAATGTGAATTACGGCCGTAATGCATGGTTGTCGGAGAGTAGCATTGTCATCAAAGGGTATAGTATTTTTGTGAATAAGGTAAGAAACTATCATGATGAAGGCGTGGAGTTGAAAGAGGCAATTGACCACGCGATTAATGAATGTATTGAAGGGAACATTTTGAGAGAATTTTTCATTGAGCGAAGGGACGAGGTGAGAAGAATGACGGAATTGGATTTCACGTGGAAAAAAAGAGAAGGACTAATTAGGGAAGAAGAGTTCGCGGATGGAAAAGTCCAAGGGAAAATAGAAGCTATTCTGGTAATACTCAGTGTGTATGGCGAGGTACCGCAGGAGTTGAAGAATGAGATTGGTTTGGAGAAGGATCCGGAGGTATTGACCAAGATGTTGAAGATGGCGGCGCAGGCAAAGAGCATTGAGGATTTCCGGGCGAAGCTGGAAGAGATGAAGTGCTGTTTGTAGGAGGCCGAAGAATGACAACAAAACAGTTTTGGGAGAAAATTGATGCGCTGGCTTTCCCTCGTAGTCTACTTTAAAGTCTACTTTTTTGATATGTTTTTTAAGTCGCAGAAAATTCCTAAAACTTTAATGAACTTATTGAAAGATGACGGCGCTGCAACAAGAGTGCGATCAGGTGTTAACGAGGCTGGCAGAAGCGCTGGCGGACAAACCAACGGAGTTTCAGGACATATTGCACATGATGCACGAAATAACAAATCATATCATGAGGAAGCAGGATAAACTGCTGGAAAGGGTGAGTGACATTATGGGTGGAAAGGTATTGCCGTTACCGTCGGATGAGTTAAGGGAAGCTGAAGCTATAGGAGAAGCCAGGGGTGAAGCTCGCGGAGAGCAAAAGGGAGATGCGAAGCGAAGCATTAAATTCATTCTGGAAGTGCTTGAAGATTATGGGGAAGTGCCGCCGGAACTTCGTGAAAAGATTTGTGCGACCGAGGATATTCATGCCTTGGAGGCAATGTTTACGCTCGCAAGAAGGGCCAAGAGCATCGAGGATTTTCAGGCGAAGCTGGAAGATGTGAAGTGCTGTATGTAGGAAATGAAGCGATGTAGATGAAGGAATTTTGACGCTTGACATTTGCTGAGGCATAGATAAGGGCATGGAATTGAAAGAAGCGATAGATAACGCAATTAATGACTGCATAAAGGCGAACATATTGAGGGAGTTTTTCATTGAACGAAGGGATGAGGTGAGTAGAATGACGGAATTGGATTTCACGTGGGAAAAACAAGAGGAATTGAATAGGATAGAGCATAAGGCGGATGCTGTTTGCGAGTTGCTTGAGGATTTGGGCGAGATTCCGCAGGAATTGCAGGATGAGATCTATGCTGAGAGGGATTTGGAAGTATTGAGTAAGATGCTTAAGTTGGCTGCAAAGGCAAAGAGCATCGAGGATTTCCAGGCGAAGCTGGAAGAGATGAAGTGACGTATGTCGCGGCATGCGTTATTCTTTTCTTATCAGGTATCTTTCCTGGATACCTTTCTGTTGATAGTGTTGGCGGTTCAGCCAGTTTTTCCCGCGTGAATTTATGGGTGCTGATAGGGAAACTCTATATTTTTGCCTGTTCTGCCAACTGTGTGTGCAGGATGCGTTTGGAGGCAAAAGATTTATTGGGTAAAGTGTTTTATTTATCATTCGGATGAAATTATTGACATTATCATGCAGTCGTTTCAACTGGACCGTAATGAGGCGATGAAGTACTTATTATCTTAACTGGGTAAGAAGCTGTATGTGTATTTGCCGTATTATTTGATGCGATATGAGAAGAGGTTTGCGAGTTGGGAAAAGAGCGACATAAAGATAAAGGCGCTGCAGGAGGACAATAAAGGAATGTTGTTTCAAACATAGGGAGAGTTATTTGCGGCGGGAGGATTTATGGAAAAAGAGAATACTAATGATAAAACTGTTGTTAACAAGACCGAGATTGTAGGCGTGGGAATAGATGTAATTGACGAAAAGACTATTAAAGAGAAAATATACTTGATTCGGGGCGTTAAGGCCATGTTGGATTTTGAACTGGCAGAAATATATGGGTATGAAACAAAGAATTTCAATCGTCAGGTAAAGAACAACGCTGAGAAATTTGAGGGTGATGACTTTATGTTTCAAATGACGCCTGAAGAACTTAAAATGCTATCGCGGTGCAAAAATTTCACCACGATACAAACCAAAGGCGTGAAAGGAGGTAGGACCAATCTGCCATATGCTTTTACGGAATCTGGCGTATATATGCTCATGACTGTTCTAAAAGGTGATACTGCCGTAAAGCAAAGTAGAGCTTTGATCCGAGCTTTCAAAGCCATGAAAGACTATATTGTTGACAATCGACCACTTATCGCCCAACATGATTATCTACGCCTTTCAATGCAAGTATCAGATGTACAGCAAGCTGTAAGGGATGTTCAGAACAAGATTATCGACTATGATGAAAAATTGTGTTCTGTATTTGAACAGCTTCATGATACTGTTAATAGCTCTGAAATTTCACCATATATGTTGGATTTTGCCCGTCCGGCTGAAAAGCATGATATTTGATTCTCAATGGCGAACCTGCTAAAGCTGACGAAACATACATAAAGATATATTCGGAAGCAAAGAAAACAATATATATTGTAGACAATGTTATCTAACCAGATTCTTAGGCTTCGTTGATTTTAAAGAAAGCTTTCCTGGGGTCAGTCCCTACATTTTTGCGAGTGTGATCAAGTGCTGACGAGGCTGGCAGAAGCGCTGGCGGACAAGCCGGCTGAGTTTCAGGACATATTGCACATGATGCGGGACATTGCAAGTCATATCATGAGGAAGAAGGACAGATTGCGGGAAAGGGTGAGTGATGTTATGGGTGGAAAGGTATTGCCGTTACCGTCGGATAAGTTAAGGGAAGCCGAGGCGCAGGGAGAGGTTAAGCAAAGCATTAGGCATATTCTGGAAGTGCTTGAGGATCTTGGTGAAATGCCGCCAGAGCTTCGTGAAAAGATCTGCGCGAAAGAAGACTTGCAACTGCTGGATATGATGTTTACGCTCGCAAGAAAGGCCAAGAGCATCGAGGATTTCCAGGCGAAGCTGGAAGAGATGAAGTGCCGTATGTAGTGGGCTGAAGAATGTCAAAAAAATGCCCCTGCCGCCATTCTATAGACCTGCAGGGAGTATATGAAATTTTGCCGCTTGACATATGTTGCGGCATGCGTTATTCTTTTCTTATCAGGTATCTTTCCTGGATACCTTTCTTTTGATAGTGTTGGCGGTTCAGCCAGTTTTTCCCGCGTGAATTTATGGGTGCTGATAGGGAAACTCTATATTTTTGCCTGTTCTGCCAACTATGTGCAGGATGGGTTTAAAAGTCAGCTTAAAGGCAAATAAAGATACGGTAATGAAAATCAAGGAGGAGAAGAATATGAGGCGCAAGGTGTGATTTAAGTTCTAAAGATTGATTTGGTGAAAAATTTTGATTGGGGCAAAGTTTTTCGCTTGGGGTAAAAGGATGGATTCAAAGAAGGTGACCACGAAAGGGGTCACAAATGAAAGAGAAGGGAAAAGCAGCAAGGATACAATGGCATCCTGGCTTTATTGCCGCGATGAATTTGGAGTTCTTGGAGCAACGAAGCGAAATGATTATGGAGCGCGAGTACAACTTAAATCTAAAGCCATTGGAAATTGATCTTCTTGTGATAAAGAAAAGTGCAGACCTCAAAGTCCGTAATGAGATTGGGCATTTTTTCAGGGGTCACAACATAGTGGAGTATAAATCTCCGGAGGACGTCGTAAACATTGACGTGATTTACAAATGTATTGCATATGCTGCCTTGTATAAGGCTTATGGCGAAACGGCGGACTGCATTAAGGCGGATGACGTCACCGTGACGGTTGTGTGCTGGGCAAGACCCAGGAAGCTGTTTCGGTATTTTTCAGAGCATAAGATTCGGCTTTCAAAAAGGCATCCGGGGATTTACCATGTCGAAAGGGATCTGCTGTTTCCAGTGCAAATCGTTGTGGCAAGGGAGCTGGACAAACGGGAGCATGTATGGCTTCGCGCATTGTCGAAGGAAATGGAGAGGGATGATTTTGAGAGGCTTTCGGAAGCGGCGGCAAAGCTAAAGGAAACGGCTAACGGAGAATTTATTGATTCGGTATTACAGGTCAGCATACGGGCTAACGAGAAAAAGTTAAAGGAGGACAAGGACATGTGCTGCGAAGCGTTAAGGGAATTATTTGAACCGGAATTAAAGGAAAGCTGGAAGAAAGGCCAAAAACAAGGCCAAAAACAAGGCCAAAGACAAGGCTGGAGACAAGGCCAAAGACAAAGCGTTAGGGCAATGGTGAACACCATGACAAAAAAAGGCTATCATTCGGATGAAATCATTGACATTATCATGCAGTCGTTTCAACTGGACCGTAATGAGGCGATGAAATATTTTACGAAATCATAGTGTATGCGTACTCGTTGTTTTTGCAAAGCTGTAAAATCCTTGCATTTTCCATTAGCCTACGATATAGTATTTTTGTTATGTTTTATATAGCGAAAGATACGAGGTATCGGGAATGAGTTGGGAAGATCGATATGGTGAAGATGTCCTTAAGACCGGATATCAACTGTTTCAGCGTGGAGAAGTAAATGTCATTTCAAAGCAGGGATCCGTGTTTCGAGTAAAGGTCGGAAAGTATTACGCGGCAAAGGTCATGGTGAAAAAGACGGAAAACGGTGACTATGAGGTTGACTGTGATTGTTGGGATTATTTACGCCATGGGACCTGTGGTCATTGCCCTGCCGCCATTTATGGCGTTGAGGGATTGAGCCAAAAACCTGCACCGCCGACTCCCGGTAAACGAATGGAACCATTTACTCGCGTGCCTGGCGCGGGAGAGGATTATTACTATTACGATCTCGGAAAAATCAGTAAGGAAATCTATCTTACGGAAGAAGGCTATCAGGAAGCCAAACGCATGATTTCGGCTGGCGAGATCGTTTGTAAAAACATCAATTCCTTTATGTATCGGGATTCCCAGTATAAGAATTATTATGGCCTCAATCTGATTGCCGAATTAAAGCCATCGGGGGCCCAGGTCGCAATCAGCGTGGGAAAGGATTTTGTCTGGAAATGTAATTGCGGTGCAAGAAGATGTTATTATGCTCAAGAACTCACCTTTTATCGTGAAAATAAGCAGACATATAAGGTTTGTAAGCATGTTGCGGCTGCTTTTCTGATGCTTGGAAAGTATATTGCCGAGGAAAATCCCGGAGATGAGACGGATTATCGCGCGAAGCAACTCCTTGGAAAGATTTTGCGAAAGAATAATAGTTCGGCGGAAAAGACGGCGATGGTTTCACTGACGCCTGAACTGATGAATCATGATGGGGAATTGAAGGCAGGTTTTAAGATTGGGCTTGGAAAAGCCTACAAAGTGAGAAACCTGACGGAGCTTGTGGAAAAGGTTGAAGATAATGAAACCGTGACGCTTGGGAAAAACGGCGCGATCAATTTTGGGTTGCTTGATTTTAATGAGGAATCAAAGGGCTTTTATGCACTGATTCAAAGCAGGGTACACGATAATCTGAAGAGAAATGAAAGGGTTCAGGCCAGGCTGGGCTGGGGTTATTCTGACAGGTATCTTGTTGATAAGATCAGTGATGCAGTGATTTTAGAGGGCTCAACGCTGGATGAGTTTTATCAATTGTGCAAGGCGTTGCCTGAAGTCGAGTATTCCCTGAGGGAATATGGGCGAGTTGTCGAAAAGGGAAGGGTTCATTGTGAAGAAGGGAATCCGCAAATAAAATTAAAGCTGGAAGAGCTGTTGGATGGTCAGCAGGTCGCGGGTGTCAGGCTGTCGGGAACGCTGCCGCAGGTAAGTCATGGCAATGATGGTATTTATTTTTTGAATGGTAAATGCTTTTATCATGTTGCGCCTGAATTTGCAGACCAGATGAGGCTGTTGTATGATCTTTCGGATAACAGTGGTAAAATCGAGCTTACGATCGGAAGACGTCATTTTGGAGAGTTTTATCAAGAGGTATATCCTCTCCTAAAAACAATCGCAACAATAGATGACAAAACAACGGAAAAGGTTGAACGTTGTATCCCTCCGAAGGCAGAGGTTACGTTTTATCTTGACAGTATCGGAAGAACGCTTGCCTGCAAAGCGGAAGTCGCCTATGGCGAGAAGTTGCATTCGCCGATGGAGGCGAGACTGAGAAAAGGGTATTCTCAGGTGTATCGGGATTATGGGAAGGAAAAGCTGGTCAGTGAGACCATTGGCAAATATTTCCCTGAGTATGATGAGACAAAAGATACTTCCTATTGTGAGGATGGAGATGCTTCTTATCGTGTTTATCGTGAGGGCGTGGATGCGATGTTGCAGCTCGGTGAGGTGAAATGTACGGATCAGTTCCAAAGTCGGAATCTCCGTAAGAGTCTTGGAATCAAGGTTGGCGTCTCCATTGAAAGTGATTTGTTAAATTTGGATCTGACTTCGGGAGAACTGTCGGCGCAGGAGTTGATGGAGGTATTTGAAAGCTATCGTCTTAAGAGAAAGTATCATGTCTTGAAAAATGGAGATTTTGTGGATCTGGAGTCTCCTGACATTGAGCTGATCGATCAGATTCTTCGCGCTGGCAGCCTGCAAACCAAGGAACTTCTAGGCGAAAGGATTCAAATCCCTGCATATCGTGCGATCTATTTGAATAAGCTTTTTGAAGAGCACGAGGAGCTGTATGGGCATCGAGATCGGAATTTCAGAAAGCTGGTGAAGGATTTTGGAACCGTTAAGGATTCTGAAATCGAGGTGCCGGAAAGCCTTGCGGATCAATTGCGCAATTATCAGGTTTACGGACATAAATGGCTTCGCATGCTGGCACAATATGGGTTTGGCGGAATTTTGGCAGATGAGATGGGACTTGGTAAGACGCTGCAAATGATCTCGGTGTTGCTGGCGGAGAAGAAGACGGGAGAGAAGACGTCATTGATTATTTGTCCTGCTTCGCTTGTGTATAACTGGAAGGAGGAGTTTAGACGATTTGCGCCAGAACTTTGCGTGGCAGCCGTCGCTGGAACGGCGGGGGAAAGGAAAAAACAAATTCAGAGCTATCGCAAGATGGACGTTCTCGTTACGTCATATGATCTCCTAAAGCGTGACATTGCGGAATATGAGAACTGTCATTTTGAGTATCAGGTCCTTGACGAGGCGCAATATATCAAGAATCAAAAAAGTGCGGCTGCCAAGACGGTTAAGGTGATTCATGCCGTGCACCGATTTGCACTTACGGGTACGCCAATCGAGAATCGTCTTAGCGAGCTTTGGAGTATATTTGATTTTCTCATGCCTGGCTTTTTGTATGATTATGAAACATTTCGGCGGGAGTTGGAGATGCCGATCGTCAAGGATAAGGATGAGGCTGCGTCTGCAAGGCTTCGGCGAATGGTCGGACCGTTCATTTTAAGAAGGCTGAAGGGAGACGTCCTGAAGGATCTTCCGGACAAGCTGGAAGAGATTCGATATGGCGTCATGGAGGAAAAGCAAAGGCATTTATATGACGCGCAGGTGCAGAGAATTACGAAAAAAGTAGCCGAAGAGAGTGAGGAAGATTTTAGAAAGGGGAAGCTGCAAATTCTTGCGGAGCTTACCAGGACCAGGCAGCTGTGCTGTGATCCGTCTCTCGTTGTGGAAAACTATCAGGGCGGCTCTGCGAAGCGTGAGGCTTGCATGGAATTGATTCAGAGCGCAATCGAAGGAGAACATGCGATCCTTTTATTTTCACAGTTTACTTCCATGCTGGAGCTCTTGGCAGCAGATCTTCGCGAGATGGGGATTCCATACTATGTCTTAACGGGAGAAACGCCGAAGGAGGAGAGAATCCGCCTTATGAATAGCTTTAATGAAGGGGAGGTTCCGGTCTTCCTAATTTCCCTTCGTGCAGGCGGTACGGGATTAAATCTTACCGGCGCGGACATCGTAATCCATTATGATCCTTGGTGGAATCTTGCCGTGCAAAATCAGGCGACGGATCGTGCACACAGGATAGGACAGAAGAAAAATGTCACGGTTTACAAGCTGATCATAAAGGGATCCATAGAAGAAAAAATCATTCAGTTGCAGGATTCCAAAAAGAATCTTGCAGATGAGATTCTTAGCGGCGAAAGCACTTCACTGGCAGGTTTGTCAAAGGAGGATTTGCTGGAGTTGCTGAGCTAGACGACATGGAATGAAGGGAGTCCAATATTGGATTCCTTTCATTGCCGTAGTAGATTGACGAATGCTATTAAGGATTAGATCATAAATTATCTCCACGACACAGTTGGACTGGTAAGATGATTAGATTAATCTAAAGCCATTATCATTCGGACGAAATCATTGACATTATCATGTAGTCACTTCAACTGGATCGTAATGAGGCGATGAAATACTTTATATCTTAACTGGGTAAAGGTTGCCGCCTTGGGATTCTACAGAGAACTTATTGAATTATTTTTGAGTAACAGCGAAGCAATTTTTTTGCTGACCTTTGTAGGAGCAGGCGTTATTCTTTTCTTATCAGGTATCTTTTCTGGATACCTTTCTGTAGATGGTGTTGTCACTTCAGCCGATTTCCCCCATGCTTTTCTGGGGATTGATGGGGAAACTGCTGGAGTATTTTATCTAAGGGCGTCTATTCAACGGGCGCTTTTCAATCTGGCGTATCAGCCTAAGTTTTCAACTTGTGAGGAACATGATTATGATTAGAAAAATTCTATTGCAAGAGCTTCAGAAGTATGAAGCAATCAAAAAAGTTATCTTGTCTCAACGGAAAAACACAAAAGGTGAAACAATGACCTGTAGGAAGATTCATGGTCATTTTCAATATTGTATCGACCGCAAATATGTGAGCAAGAAAAAGGAAATTCATAGAATCAGGGATATAGCAAGGGGGGAATATCAGAATAAGATATTGCCTTTAATCGACGGTTATTTATTGCAACTGGAGGATATTCTAAAAACGGAGAAGAAGCTTTACGCAGTCTACGAACAAATGCATGAAGGCAAACAAGTTCTATTTGAGCCGGATGTTGTTTCTGTTGCTAAGAAGCTTCAGGATTTCAGTAATGCAACAGGTGAGTCATTGCCTTTTTCGGAGAACGACCGGACGGAGTATGTGACACGTCGGGGAGAGCGCGTACGGTCGAAATCTGAGAAAATCATAGCAGATGAACTTGACAGAAATGGTATTCCATATAAGTACGAAAAGCCTTTGCTGCTTCAAGTTGACAATCAACTGAAGGAGTTTCATCCTGATTTCACTGCCATGAATATCACGACGGGTGAGATTAAATACATAGAGCATTTAGGGATGATGGACAATCCCAACTACTACAATAATGCACTTTCGAAATTAGATGTCTACGAGCGAAATGGACTGATGATCGGGAGAGATATTATGCTTTTGCATGAGAGTGCGTATCGACCCTTGAATACGAGAGTCATACAAGATTACATACAAGAATTCTTGATGTAATCGAAGGCGCGAAGCTACCAGATTCGGAAAATTTGATTATTTGGTAGCTTTCGGGAGAGCCGCAAGGGCACGAAAGCTACCAGATTCGGAAAATTTGATTATTTGGTAGCTTTCGGGAGAGCCGCAAGGGCACGAAAGCTACCAGATTCGGAAAATTTGATTATTTGGTAGCTTTCGGGAGAGCCGCAAGGGCGCGAAAGCTACCAGATTCGGAAAAATTGATTATTTGGTAGCTTTTGGGAGAGCCGCAAGGGCACGAAAGCTACCAGATTCGGAAAATTTGATTATTTGGTAGCTTTCGGGAGAGCCGCAAGGGCACGAAAGCTACCAGATTCGGAAAATTTGATTATTTAGTAGCTTTCGGGAGAGCCGCAAGGGCGCGAAAGCTACCAGATTTGGAAAATACGATCATTTGGTAGCTTTTGGGAGGACTGCCATGTCGCCGGCCATGGGAAGTAAATATAAATAACACCACTGAGGGCTGAAAACTAATCAAAAATCGACTTTAATGGGGAAATCTATCAAATTTGTTAATGATTTCGCTAGATTTTATGCCTTTCCTACTTGACTTTTAAAATATACGGGCTTATACTCAATACGATTCATAAAGTTGACTAGATTAAGAGTGGTGCGAACCACTCTTAATTCTTTGTAGGGCGACAATAAAAACAAGCGGCTGCCGAAGGCAGACATTTGTTTTTAGTCGCCCGTACACGAAATAAAAACATAAGTCGCGCAGCGACGACGCATGCGAAGCAGGCGGTTTTTATGAGTGCGGAAGCTGCATCAAGCGGCATGCGAAGCAGATGGTTGTAAAGTAGTCGTAAAAAGGAGGCAGAATGTCAAAGAGGGAGACTTATGAGGCCAAAGCGGAAGAACTGCTAAAGCCCATCACCACGAAGCTTGGAATTGAAATCTATGACGTGGAGTATGTCAAGGAAGGCAGTGATTATTATCTGCGTGCCTATATTGATAAGCCGGAGGGCGTCAATATCAATGATTGTGAAACCGTAAGCCGTGCGTTTTCGGACGTGCTGGACGAGGCGGATCCCATCCCGGATGCTTATATCCTGGAGGTTTCCAGTCCGGGACTTGGAAGAACCTTGAAGAAGGACAGGCACCTTCAAAAGAGCATCGGTCAGGAAGTGGAAGTAAAGCTGTTTAAGGCAGTGGATGCAAAAACGAAGCAAAAGGATTTCAGCGGAATCCTAGAGAGCTTCGATGAGAAGACGATCACGATCCGTGAGGGCGCGGATTTTGATGAGAAGGCAAACACTGAGGAAGAGGAAAATGTTGATGGTGAGGTCCAGGGTGCGCTGGTAACGTTTGAGAGGAGTAATGTTGCACTGATCAGGTTGGCGCTGGATTTTTAGTAAGACATGTTATGTAAGAGCTTTTAAGTAGTAAGGGTTTGAATGATACAGAGAATATAAGGCGAAATGCCGGAAATGGAGGATATGATGAACAAGGAATTAATGGAGGCACTTGATATTTTAGAGAAGGAGAAGGAGATCAGCAAGGAGACGCTGTTTGAGGCAATCGAGAACTCTCTGCTTACGGCCTGCAAGAACCATTTTGGTAAGGCAGACAACGTAAAGGTTGAGATTGATCGTGATACCTGTGACTTCTTGGTTTATGCCGAGAAGGAAGTGGTTCCGACGGCAGATGACGTTGAGGACGATTGTCTGCAGATTAGTCTTGAAGATGCGCAGAAGATTTCTACCAAGGCTTCCGTAGGCGACGTGATTCACGTAGAGATTAAGTCCAAGGAGTTTGGGCGTATCGCTACGCAGAACGCAAAGAACGTCATCCTCCAGAAGATCCGTGAGGAAGAGAGAAGCGTGATCTTCAATCAGTATTTCGAGAAGGAGCGTGACGTTGTTACGGGTATCGTTCAGCGTTACATTGGCAAGAACATCAGCATTAACCTTGGTAAGGCAGACGCTCTGCTGACCGAGGCTGAGCAGGTAAAGGGCGAGGTATTCCGTCCTACGGAGCGCATTAAGGTTTACGTGCATGAAGTGAAGAATACCCCTAAGGGACCCCGCATCAGCGTTAGCCGTACGCATCCGGAGCTGGTAAAGCGTCTGTTTGAGGCTGAGGTAACCGAGATCAAGGATGGCACCGTAGAAATCAAGAGCATTGCCCGTGAGGCAGGCAGCCGTACAAAGATTGCAGTTTGGTCCAACAACCCTGACGTGGATGCAGTTGGCGCTTGTGTCGGCATGAACGGCGCGAGAGTAAATGCGATCGTGGAAGAGCTTCGAGGTGAGAAGATTGACGTCGTAAACTGGGATGAAAACCCTGGCAACTTGATTCAGAATGCCCTTTCTCCTGCTAAGATCGTTGCAGTATTTGCGGATCCTGATGAGAAGACGGCGAAGGTGGTTGTTCCTGATTATCAGTTGTCCTTGGCCATCGGTAAGGAAGGTCAGAATGCAAGACTTGCTGCAAGGCTGACTGGTTATAAGATCGACATCAAGTCTGAAACGCAGGCAAAGGATGCTCCTGGCTTCCGTTATGAGGACTACATTGATGACGAGGAGTACGAAGAGTACGAGGGTTATGAAGGTGAAGAGGGCGGCTATACGGAGCAGTAAATTAGCGAGTCCTGTTACCTGACAGAGTGAATCAAAACTAAAGGAATTGGTAGCACAAGGAGAGTTGAAGAAAGCATGACAAAAAAGCTTCCGCTAAGACAGTGTGTTGGCTGTGGAGAAATGAAAAGTAAAAAGGAAATGATGCGTGTCCTGAAATCGGAGGACGAACCGATTTGTCTTGACATGACTGGAAAGAAAAATGGACGCGGCGCATATCTATGTAAGAGCATGACCTGCTTGCAGAAGGCCAGAAAGAATAAGGGATTGGAACGATCCTTTAAGATGAGCATTCCTGCAGAGGTGTATGACGCTCTGGAAAAGGAGTTCGCAGATGGGAGTACCGAATAAAGTGATGTCCCTTTTGGGAATTGCCATGAAGAGCAAAAATCTTGTCAGCGGAGAATTCCAGACGCTGGAGGCGGTACGGTCGAAGAAGGCTTGTCTGGTCATCATTTCAACGGACGCCACGGACAATACGAGAAAGCTTTTTAATGACAAATGTGCTTTTTATGAAATACCCGTTGTGGAATACGGGTTGAAGGAAGATTTGGGCCGGGCAATCGGAAAAGACCTGAGATCTTCATTGGCGGTGTGCGATGCTGGTTTGGCGGCTGCCATAAAAAAGCAACTGGAAATGGAGAAGTAGGGGCTTAGACGAGCTTGGAAAGGAGAAAGAATTTAGGATGGCAAAAATCAGGATACATGAACTCGCAAAAGAGTTGAAGAAGGAAAATAAAGAGCTTTTGCAATTTCTTGCCGAAAAGGGGATTGAGGGCAAGACTGCTTCCAGTGGACTGGATTCGCAGGAGGAGCAGATGGTAAGAGCGGCATTCGGCGGCGCAAAGGCTTCAGCTGACGCAAAGAAGGCCGAGGAAGCAAAGAAGGCTGAGGAAGCGAAGAAAGCAGACGAGGCAAAGAAGGCTGACGAGGCAAAGAAAGCAGACGAGGCAAAGAAAGCTGACGAGGCAAAGAAGGCTGAGGAAGCAAAGAAGGCAGAGGATGCGAAAAAGGCCGACGAGGCGAAGAAGGCCACGGAGCCTGCAAAGCCTGCTCAGCCCGCGCAACCCGCATCGCAGCCCGCACAGGGCGGCACTCAGGCTGGCGTGCCGAAAAAGAAGAAAACGATCATCATTGTCAATAATCAGCAGAATGCCAGGGGTCAGGGACAGCGTCCCGGAAATGCACCTGCGCAGAATCGCCCGCAGGGTGGTAATAACGGAAGACCTGGGTATAATAATGGTTACAACAATGGAAGACCTCAGCAGCAGCCCGTTCGCGTGCCCATTAAGCCGTTGACGCCTCCGTCTCCCACGCCCAGCGTGCAGATGGTTCCGAGCAATACGCAGCAGCCGAAGCGCGTAAATCCCGCACCTGAGAAAAAGGAAGAAGTAAAGACGACCGCACCCGTACAGGAGACGCCCGCAGCTACGACTACTCCGGCAGCGCAGGCTCCCAAGGAGAACGTAAATACTCCCGCAGCGCCTGTAGCACAGAATGCTACGCCGAGCGCGGCACCCAAGGAGGAGGCACACGTACAGGCTGCTCCGCAGGCAAATCGTGACAATACGCAGACTGCGCCTCGTGAGAATCAGGGAGCTCGTGAGAATCAGGCAAATCGTGAAAATCAGGGAAATCGTGACCATCAGGTGAGAAACAATGCACCTCAGGGCCGTGACGGTCAGGGGAACTTTAACCGTCAGGGTGGCCAGGGTGGTCAGTATAATCGCGACGGCCAGGGCGGCTACAACCGTCAGGGTGGTCAGGGAGGCCAGTATAATCGCGATGGTCAGGGCGGCTATAACCGTCAAGGCGGCCAGGGTAGTCAGTATGGCAATCGTGATGGTCAGGGCGGCTTTAACCGTCAGGGCGGTCAGGGCGGCCAGTATAATCGTGACGGTCAGGGTGGCTTCAATCGTCAGGGTGGCCAGGGCGGTCAGTATGGCAATCGTGATGGTCAGGGCGGCTTCAATCGTCAGGGCGGTCAGTATGGCAATCGTGATGGTCAGGGCGGCTTTAACCGTCAGGGCGGCCAGGGTGGCTTCGGAGGCCGTGATGGCCAGGGCAGAACCGGTCAGTATCAGGGCGGAAGCCGTGATGGCGGACGCGGCGGCTTTGGAGGTCGTGATGGCCAGGGCAGACCTGGACAGGGCTTTGGCGGACGCGATGCGAGACCTGGCAAGAATTCGTTTGGCGGTGATGCAGCTCCCGCAAAGGATATCGAGAAGAAGCGCGAGGAGGACAAGAGAAGGTTCTCCCAGGAGAAGGATAAGCGCAACAAGAAGGATTATATGTATGAGGAGGACGAGGCTGTAAAGAATAAGCCCGGCCGCTTCATTAAGCCTGAAAAGAAGAAGGAAGAGGTTGTGGAAGAGGTGATCAAGGTGATTACGCTTCCTGAGACCATTACGATCAAGGATCTTGCGGACAAGATGAAGCAGCAACCCGCAGCCCTGATCAAGAAGCTTTTCCTGGAGGGCAAGATTGTAACTCTGAATCAGGAGATTTCCTACGAGGAAGCCGAGACGCTTGCCATGGATTATGAGATCCTTTGCGAGAAGGAGGTTAAGGTTGACGTCATCGAGGAGCTCCTGAAGGAGGAAGAGGAGAGCGAGCAGGATCTGCAGGAGAGACCTCCCGTTATCTGTGTTATGGGTCACGTTGACCATGGTAAAACCTCCCTGTTGGATGCCATTCGTAAGACGAACGTAACCAAGGGCGAGGCCGGCGGCATTACGCAGCATATCGGTGCTTACACCGTTTCTCTTGACGGAAGGAACATTACGTTCCTGGATACGCCCGGACATGAGGCATTCACGGCAATGCGTATGCGTGGCGCAAATTCCACGGATATTGCGATCCTTGTGGTCGCAGCAGATGACGGCGTAATGCCCCAGACTATCGAGGCAATTAACCATGCCAAGGCAGCAGGCATCGAGATCATTGTTGCCGTCAATAAGATTGATAAGCCCTCCGCAAACATTGAACGCGTAAAGCAGGAGCTCACCGAGTATGAGCTGGTTGCAACCGACTGGGGTGGAAATACGGAGTTTGTTCCCGTGTCCGCAAAGACGGGTCAGGGCATTGAGGATCTGCTGGAGACGATTCTTTTGACCGCAGACATTCTTGAGCTGAAGGCGAACCCGAACAGAAGGGCAAGAGGTCTTGTCATTGAGGCCGAGCTGGATAAGGGTCGTGGTCCCGTGGCAACCGTTCTGGTACAGAAGGGTACGCTTCACGTTGGCGACTTTATTTCCGCCGGTGCTGCACATGGTAAGGTAAGGGCAATGGTGGACGACAAGGGAAGACGCGTGAAGGAGGCTGGTCCTTCGACGCCCGTGGAGATCCTCGGACTTTCCGACGTTCCGAGCGCAGGCGAGGTATTCCTTGCACATGACAGTGATAAGACGGCGAAGAGCTATGCAGATACGTATCTTGCACAGAACAAGGAGAAGATGCTTGAGGAGACGAAGAGCAAGATGTCCTTGGATGATCTGTTCTCGCAGATTAAGGAAGGCAATCTGAAGGAGCTGAACCTGATCGTCAAGGCTGACGTTCAGGGTAGCGTGGAGGCGGTTAAGACCTCCCTGCTGAAGCTTTCTAACGAAGAGGTTGTCGTTAAGTGCATCCATGGCGGCGTAGGTGCGATCAATGAGTCCGACGTTGTTCTGGCAAGTGCATCCAACGCGATCATCATTGGATTTAACGTGCGTCCTGATGCCGTGGCTAAGGCAACGGCCGAGAGAGAGGGCGTAGACGTTCGTCTTTACAAGGTCATTTATCAGGCCATCGAAGATATCGAGGCAGCCATGAAGGGTATGCTGGATCCGATCTTCGAGGAGAAGGTGATCGGTCATGCAGAGGTTCGTCAGATCTTCCGCGCGTCCGCAATCGGAAACATTGCAGGTTCCTATGTTTTGGATGGTATGTTCCAGAGAGATTGCAAGGTTCGCATTTCCCGTGAGGGCAAGCAGATCTACGAGGGCAAGCTTGCTTCCCTGAAGCGCTTCAAGGATGACGTGAAGGAAGTAAAGGCTGGCTTCGAGTGTGGTCTCGTATTTGACGGCTTTGACCAGATGCAGGAGCTTGACATCGTTGAGGCGTATATCATGGTCGAAGTACCCAGGTAAACA
>JAFXQK010000035.1 GCA_017527205.1 Lachnospiraceae bacterium
CGACAGTCAACTTACCGATAATATCTAATGCGTCTTTGATAGTAGGCATATCCAATTACCTCCTTCGGTGGTACTGTTTCTTACTATTATTATACGCTATTTCTCGTCAAAAATCAACCATTTGTTGTGACAGAGCCTTATTTCTATTATTGTCGCATGACAAATTATATCATTTAGATCATCATCTGATAAATCTTTGTACAATCCTCTTCGTTCAGGGTCACAAAGCCTGAAATGGATCCCATTCTTCCGTCGCCCCTGCAAAGCACGGAAACGAGCTTTGGAATGTCTTCTTCCTTCGCGCCAAGCTCCTCGAAATTCTTCGGCATGCCAATCGAAATCAGGAAATTCTGGAATGCCTTGATTCCTGCGAGCGCCGTCACCTCAGGATGCTCAAAATCCATCTGGCAGCCCCACACGCGAACGGCAACCTGTGCGAAGCGCAGCACGTTATGATTCATCACATACCTAAATACTGCCGGCATCGTTACCGCAAGTCCTGCGCCATGTGCACAGTCATATAATGCGGAAAGCTCGTGCTCAATATTATGGCTGTTCCAGTCCTGACTTCTGCCGACGCCGCAGGAATTGTTATGAGCCATCATGCCTGCCCACATAATGTTTGCACGTGCGTCATAATTGTCAGGATTCTCAATGACTCTCGGCGTTTCATGCACCATGGTAAGAAGCAGTGCCTCGATCAATCTGTCGGTCACTTCCACTTCCTTGGAGTTCGTCAAATATCTCTCATAGAGATGCGCCATAATGTCCGTTGCGCCTGCTGCCGTCTGATAAGCGGGGAGCGTTTGCGTCAGCGCGGGATTCAAAATGCTAAACTTCGGACGGATCGCATTACCGCTGGCACCACGCTTAAACATACCCTCTTCCTTCGTAATCACGGAGTCAGGGCTACCTTCACTTCCTGCTGCGGCAATCGTCAGCACCGTACCTACGGGAAGCGCCGCCGTAATGGGCTTTCCGCTATAGAAATCCCAAAAATCGCCGTCATAGATGGTTCCTGCCGCGATGGCCTTCGCAGAATCAATCGTGCTTCCGCCTCCCACCGCAAGAATGAAGTCCACACCCTCCTTCTTGCAAAGGTCAATGCCTTCATATACCAGGCCACTTCTGGGGTTGGGCTTTACGCCGCCAAGCTCCACAAATGGAACGTCAGCTTCTGCCAAGGATGCCTTCACCCTGTCAAGCAAGCCAGAGCGAACAACACTTCCACCGCCGTAATGAATCAGAACCTTGCTTCCGCCAAACTGCTTTACCAGCTTGCCGGCCTGCATCTCTGAATCCTTGCCAAATGCAAAATAAGTTGGTGAATAAAAGCTAAAATTCTCCATATTCTTTTCCTCCTGATAAAATCGCCTTGTAATATCATGCATCCCTATACGCAAAAAATGCATGATGGTTTCTAATTCCAATGAACTATTTATATCATATCGTCTTCTACAGAAAAAGAATAGCAAATAATTATGAATTTCTACCTATTTTTTGTCGTATTATTTTGCAAACAAGATTTGATCCGTGAGCTTATAGTTTTCATCCAATGCCGGAAGACTGACGGGAAGATTTCCCTTTACCTCTTCGTCGCCAAAACAGGAAACGATCGCTGCCGCCAGATTTGGCGAATACGCACTTCCTTCTCCGCTCTCGGGAAGAATTGTCCTCATAACGCTCGAGCAGTATGCAAGCAGGATGGCATCTGCTTCCGTAAAACGTGCCGCATCATAAGGAAGCTGTGATGATATCACGATCACCTGCTTGCCATCCGCATGGCGCGCCTTGATAATCTTATCAAATACTGCGGTAGAAAATCCATCTCCCGTGTTCGGATCCATGCAGGCTTCACTGTAAACTCTGTTCACCAGAATCACGTGCGTAGCCTTCTTGGCCGCCTTAAGACATTCCTCTCCATTTTCCTTGGTGTTTGCCATTACCACGATCTTATCATCCCCGAGCATCTGCTTCGCCAGCTCTCCATATCCCACGCGGCTCGCACAGCTGTCAGCGAAAAGGATTAAGGTCTCATCGCCCTCGTTCCATTTCAGCGGGAACACCTGATTCTCATTTTTCACTAATGTCAGCGCTTTTACTGCAATTTCCCATGCCTGATCCCTGTGTTCCTGGCAGCCAACAGTCTCCAATGCCTTATCTATCTTCTCCTGCGTCACGGAAAAATCTGTTTCTTCGAGAATTCCATATTTTTCCTTTAACGTCAAAATGCGGCGTACAGATTCCTCAATGCGTGCCTCATCAATCTTTCCGTCCTTGACGAGCTTGATCGTGAGGTCTACCCATTTATTCACCCGATCGAGTCCATCGGAATCATAAACCATGGGAAGCATCAGCATGTCTGCTCCTGCATTGATCGATTTACAAAGAATGTCCTCCGTTGCAAAATTATCGGCGATCGCGCCCATTTCCAACGCATCCGTTACGACCACGCCCTCAAATCCCATGTCACCTCGCAGAATGTCCGTCAAAATCACGTGACTCATGGTCGCAGGCAAATAAACCTCCTCACCGGTCGATATGGAAACATAGGTCTCCTTTTCTATTTCCGGATATTGAATGTGCGCCGTCATGATCATGTCGGCACCGTTTTCAATGGCTCCCTCATAAGGAACCAATTCAAATGCCTTCAGCTCCTCGTAGGTCTTATAGATGCAGGGGAATCCCGTGTGACTATCCGTATTCGTGTCACCATGGCCGGGAAAATGCTTCAATGTTGCAATCGTTCCCGTGCTCCTTAGGCCCTCCATGAAGGCATCGCCAAAGCCATAAACAATCCTTGGCGAATCAGAGAAGGAACGTACGCCTATGACGGGATTTCTTGCATTGTTATTGACGTCAAGCACCGGCGCATAATCCATGTTAATGCCAAGAGCCTGAAGCTCCGTGCCATAGATCTTTGCCATTGCCTTGGCATTATCGGAATCAGCAGTAGCTGCGAGCGCCATGTTTCCGACGCCAGTCGTTCCAAATCCGATTCTGGCAACGCTTCCGCCTTCCTGATCAACTGCAACAAAGAGCGGCACGCCTCCACCCTTTATGCTGCTTGTCTGAAGATCCATGACAAGCCGAAGCGTCTGCTCTGCATTTTTGAAATTCTCGGCAAATAGGATCGTTCCACCAATGTGATTTTTTTGGATGCATTCCCGGATCGTATCATTCAGCTCCGTCACGTTAACTCTCTCTGGTACTGCCGCAGACTCCTGACTCTCTACGGTTTTACCCGCGTCTGATGCAGTGCCGCTCAGATCCTGCCAGACCCGGAAGGAAGCGACCATCATTTGCCCCACCTTCTCCTCCAGCGTCATCCGGCTTAACAATTCCGTTACGATGTCCTTATGCTCCGTATCCATCGCACCACTCTCCTCCGTGCCGCCTTCATCTGTATTTCTCTCCGCAGCATCACTTGCCACCATGCTGCTTTCCATCGAACTGCCCTCCGCAGTAGACTCTTCAACATTGGCTTTGTCTCCACAGCCAGACAACATACTAAGCACTAAAGCAGCCCCAAGCACCTTTGCCATAACGGGCTTTACAACCTCTCGCATATTTCGATGCATTCCTCTCCATACCATATTCAACATCCTCCCATAATAATCTTTATTTTTCTCTTGTTAACTCGCTTTTTCTCAATTTTTCTCTCATCACAGAGATTGTTGCTAAGTCTATGGCATTCCCCCAGGCCAGAAATAATGGATAAAGGGATGTTTGGGGTATGCTTAAC
>JAFXQK010000006.1 GCA_017527205.1 Lachnospiraceae bacterium
CTTACCAAGGTTGTACGGAACTATTACATTACAAGTCTTCGTAAAGTCATCTGCCTTACAGCCCAGATCCTCCGCAGACTGCTCCATCGCGATCCTAAGCATATCATTGTATGTCATATAAGTATCCCTCCGTCTAGAAGATGCTTCGCTTCATGAAGTTTGGACAATAAACATACCGTCTCCACGTGCACGGTCATTCCAAACTGGTCCACGCCTCGGATCCGTTGGATCTCGTAACCTCCGGCGCAGAGGATTTTGAGGTCTCGGGCGAGGGTCGCGCTGTCGCAACTGACATAAACGATGCGAGAAGGATTCATTTTCAACATGGTTTCCAGGCAGGCATCATCACAGCCCTTGCGTGGCGGATCGACAACAATCACGTCGGGATGAAGCATGGAAGTGCCTTCGAAAGATTTTTCCTTGACATTGTCTATCAATTTTCCTTCGTAGTAGGCCGGCAGCACTTCCTCGGCCTTACCGACAAAGAATCTGGCGTTGTCAATGCCATTCCTTGCCGCATTTTCCCGCGCATCTAAAATAGCCTGTTCCACGATCTCTACGCCATAGACCTGCTTCGCCTTGCGCGCTAAAAAGAGGGAAATGGTACCAATGCCGCAATAGAGATCCCAGACGGTTTCATTACCAGTAAGGCCGGCATATTCAAGAGCTAAGCTGTATAATTTTTCCGTCTGCACGGGATTTACCTGATAGAAGGAAAGGGGTGAAATCTTGAAGGTTAAGGAATCCCCCGTAAAGGGATAATTCTCGGATTTCATATCTCGCACATGAATCATGTCAAAGATCGTATCCTCGCCCCAGATAGTTCGCACCTCACGTCCAAGGATGACATTGGTGTTTTCAGCATTGAAATTCACGGAAATGCTTGTCATTCCGGGGATTTTTGTCAAAGCATTGATGAGGCTCTCCTGCTTTGGCAGCCATTCCCTTTGCATGTCCTGCTTCGACTCCCGCTGTGTACTCTGCTTTGCATCGCTTTTACTCACCTGTAATTTCCCAACACCGGTTCCTTTTCCAGTTATCTTTCCCTCTCCTTCGATCTTACGATTGATCACGATGCAGACCATGAGCTGCCCGCTGGTAAAGCCTTTTCGGATCAGCACGTGGCGCACAAGACCCTTCCCTGTTGTCTCGTCATAGGCGCTCACCTTGTTTTCTCGCATGTAATCTAAAATCTTTTCGAGAATCTCCTGATTCTCCGGTGCTCCCAAAAGGCAATTGGTATTTGCAATGATATCATGGGTGCGACCAGCGTAAAAGCCCGTAATCAGATTTCCATTCCGGTCCGTGCCTACAGGGTACTGCGCCTTATTCCGATAGTGCAGGGGCTCCTCCATGCCAATGATGGGCTCCATTTTCTCGTCAACGAAAGCAGGATCAAAACCGCCGATCCTGATCAAATTTCCACGGATTTTTTGCTCTTTAAAATCGAGCTGCCTTTGATAATCAATGGCTTGAAGCTGGCAGCCGCCGCATTGTCTGTAAAACTTACAGGGCGGCAGAGCGCGAAAAGGAGAGGGCGTTTCCACCTTCTCCAATCTGGCGTAAGCATAATTTTTTTTACTTTTCATTATCTTCGCGGTCACGACGTCACCTGGCACGGAATCCTTGATAAATAACGTGAATCCATCCACCTTCCCGATGCCTTCGCCTTCCGTTCCAATATCTTCTATGGTCACCGTGACCATGTCATTTTTCTGATATTCTTTCATGCGTTCTCTTTTTGCCTCCTTCATAGACGCCCGTACTCTTGAAGAGGTATTTTCCTGCTAACTCTTTCTCGTTTTACCTCCCAAATGCGCGCTTATGCCTTGAAAGAGGTAATCATTCCTTCCAACACCTTACATAGATATGAAGATCGTTCCGATAAACAAAAATACCGTTAAGATCACTGCGATCAGATATCCCGTCAAAAAGGTTTTATTTTCGATATGGCGTTTCGCGATGACAATTCCCATGACAATTTCCAACAGGATCAATAACAGGGTGATCAGCTTAAAGATCGCCCTTGGTTTGTATTGAAGATCTATATAATGGTCTTCGCCCAATGGAAAATGGATGTCCGCCTGCAAAATCCCTTCGATGTCCCTTACTTTTGCATGGATTCTGGTTTGATATTTGGTCTTCAATTCTTTGGAAAGTCCCGCGATCTCTGCACCACTGGTCGAAACGGCATAACCACTTTCATTAAAGCTGGTCTTGTGCCATTTTGTGCTGCCACGGACGATATAACCGTCGATCCCGTTTTCATTCTCTTTTAAGGCCAGAAAATAATGTTCCTTGCCGATCGGGATCAGCACGTTCAATCTGTGCGAAACCTCCAAGGTCTCCAATGCAAAATCCACGTTAACCGTATGTTGATCCTTGGTATTCCAGAGGTCAATAATATCGACATAGATAACAATCAATCCACAGATCAATACTAAAAATGCAAAAATCCGTGTAATGCTCGTTTTCATTCCGCTTGCATCTCCCGTTTATCTCAAAGTATGACAAGGTTTTCTCTTAGAAATCAATCCTCGTCGCCTTCAGATTGGATTCAAACAGGCGGTTATAACCAAGCCACTCCAGATTGCCGGCACTGCTATTTAGGATCTCTTTAAAGGTTTCCATCTTAGCATCCGTATCATCCGCATAATTCAGTGCAACGGCCTCCATCAGAGCGGGAAGCTTCGGGGAACCATACTCATATTTTCCGTGATGCGCCAAAATGCAGTGCTGTACCTGAATCAGTAATGCATGCGGGAAATTCGGGATTTGTGCCGCCCTTTCTGCCACCATCTGCGAGCCCATGACGATATGTCCAAGGAACTGTCCGTCATCCGTATAGTCATTGGTTGGGAAAGCAGAGAGCTCCTTGACCTTTCCAATGTCATGGCACATGGCCGCCGTCAAGAGCAAATCTCTTTTCAGCATGGGATAAGCCGTGCAGTAATAGTCACAAAGCTTGGTTACACTTAGGGTATGCTCCAAAAGGCCTCCGACAAAGCCATGATGCACGGCCTTTGCCGCTGATGAATTTCGAAAGGCCTTCGTAAACTCTTGATCCTGTACAAAAAAGCTCTCTAACAGCTGCTTTAAGTAGTTATTTTGAATGCTGCCGATCAGTCCAAGCAGCTCCTGGAACATGCCATCAATGTTTTTCTCACTCACGGGAAGGTAATTGGAGGGCTCATATTCTCCCTCGCGGCAGACGCGGATGCGTTTTACGTTGACCTGCAGCGCGCCCATAAAGCTATTAACCTCACCGACCACCTCAATATAATCCATGGCATCAAACTCGGCAATGCCTGGGTTGTTGGGATCCCAAACCTTCGCATCCATGGTCCCCGTCTTATCCTGTAAAATCACGTTCTCATAGTTTTTGCCATTTTTGGTTACGGCTGCTTGCTTGTGTTTACAAAGGTAGATGTCGCTGATGCGATCCCCTTCCTTGAGTTCATTCAAATACTTCATGTCATTTTCCTTTCCGTCTAAGCTTACTTTCTATTTTAATTCTCCGAGCGTTACGTCGACACGCATTTCCTTGTAGCCATTGGGCGCGGACCGCATGATCGTAACTTGAACCTCGGTCTCCGGATTCTTAATGTTCATAAAGGACACGTAATCCGAAAAGTTATTGATGGCATATTCATCCATCTGTGTAATGACGTCACCCTTTTGAATGCCGGCCCTCATGGCTGGGGAATCCAGCTCCACGTCCTTGACATAGGTTCCGTAGGGTACGTGCAGCTCTTCATGAATGCCAACGCTGACTGCGGTTCCGTAGATGCCCAGATAAGAAAAAGGCTGGTCATTGGAGAGCTTTTCCATTCTCTTTTTCAGATCTGTGATACCATATGCCGTGATCAGATTTTCCATGCCATCCACAGAATGATCATGGGTAATGATGCCAATGAATTGGCCATAAAGATTAAACAGCACGCCATCTGCAACAGGACTTCCGACAATGTCCGTCTGTAGCAGCTTATAGGTGACGTCCTCCTCTGATACCACGCCGGAAGAGGAGGTGATCACGCCATAACCCATGGAATTCACGGTACCCATGGGGCAACCGAGGGCAATGACGGGCGTACCAATCAAATTGCTCTGGCTGGAAGACCCCGGCTTTGCTATGGCGATGGTTTCCTCAAGGAAGTTTTCAGGAAGCGCTTCGATCTGTACGGTAACCACGGCAAGTCCGCTGCTAGGATCCTTGCGCTTGAATTCCGCGACCGTCTCCGCACCATTACAGAAGGTAACGTTGAGCCTCTGGGCGTTTGCCAAGGGAGCATAATTTGTCAAAATCAGGAGCTCCTTTGTGTTGTTGAAAATAATGATGCCAGAGGATTTATTGGTGCTCTCATTGACGTCATTAAACCAATCCACTCTGGAGGTAATGCCCGTCAGGGTAACCATGGACTTCTGTAGATTTTTGGCGTACTCGGTCATGGCGGCATACATTTGCCGATAGTTGACGACGCCAAGCTTCATCTCGGAAAGAATTTCCTGAATCTGCTCCTCCGTAAGTCCCTCATTTTGCACCTTTGTATTTGGATCGTCAGGATCCGTGGTTTCCTCCGTTCCATCTCCCACGGAGCTGCTTTCCTCGGTCGGATCCATCATGCTAATGCTCTCTAGTAGCATTTCCTCTGGTGACATTTCCTCAGTTTCCTCCGGAAAATAAACCTTCGGAAGCTCCTCCTCCGGATTCATCCAGCCATTCAGCACAGGCTCTAAACCTAAGAACGTAAAGCATGCCACCAGACCAAAAATCACCGCCATCGCTGCCGTCATCAGCATGCGACGGATGAGCTTCGCCTTGTTGATGGGCCGCTCCTTTATTTTTTCGATCATAAAATCACTTTTGACGTTTGGATCTTTTTCTGACATAGGCTACCCTCCAAATCTATACACAAGTATATCGAAAGAGCGGGCAAAAGTAAAGGGCTTTCCAATTGCTCGGAAAGCCCTCAAAGCTTATGATTTCTTACGTTTCATCGTTTGACTTCGTTTCTTCTGTTGTTTTTCCTTTCGTTTCGCCATTTCCCCTGTTCTTTTGACGATTGTTCTTGCCGTCAGTGTTTCCCTCAAAGCTTCCGTCGGTGCTTCCCTCTTGACTTCCCTTTCGTTCAGGCATTCCTTCAAAATTCCCGTTCAAGCCTCCCGGGAAATTCGGCGCTCCCTCAAAATTCCCATTAAAATCTCCCGGGAAATTCGGCGCTCCCTCAAAGCTTCCGTCAAAGCCCTCCGGCATTCCCTCGAAGCTTCCGCCAAAGCCCTCTGGCTGACCTTCAAAGTTCCCGCGCTGACCACCCTCATTAGGGGTTCCGAAGTTGCCGCGATTGCCTCTGCCGCCAAAGCCGCCCATACCGCCAAAGCCATTCGACTGGCCATAAAGCAGCTGCTCCAGCGTAAATTCCTTGGACTCACTTCCTGCCGTCAGCGTATAGGTCTCTCCCTGCTTCATCAAAGGACTGCTGACAAGAACGGTGGCAAATCTTCTGGCCGCGGTCAGACTCACGATGACATTGCCCTTGCTGTCCGTAAGCTGTACGGTTTCCCCTGCATTATGCGTGGAGGAAAGGGTTACGAGAGCACTTCCCTGCGTGCTGTTCGAGAAATTCATCGCCATGCCGTTGGAACCGATGGCGATCAGGGTACCGCCCGTGATTTCTGCCTTACCATCATAATCCAGCGCGCCATTTCCACTGTTTTCGGGACCGTTGACATAAATCTCGCCGCCCGTTACGTAAATCGCTCCGTTCGAATCTAGGCCATCCCCCTTCGCATCAACGACGACCTTACCGCCGGATATCAGGAGATAGACATTTGTGATACTGTTACTCGTCTTTTCACGATTGGTATCTTCTTCCTTTGAAGAATTCGTATTACCTTCGTTGCCCTGACTACCATAAAAGCCTTGACCACCCTTGAAATTCTGACCGCCTCCGAAACCGAAGCTGTCACCGCTGCCATCCGTGGCATTAATTCCGTCATCGCTTGCGCTGACCTGAATGTCGCCGCCTGCGATTTCAACGATTGCCGCCTCAATTCCTTCCTCACATTTCTGGACGTCAATGGTTCCACCTGCGATCAAAACTCTGGACTCTCCATGGATGCCGTCGTCATCAGCCAAAATGGTGATGGTACCGCCTGCAATATAAACATATCCCTTGTCCGCATCCTCATCATTTCCGGAGTGTAAACCATCCTCCACGCATGTTATGGTAAGCTTACCGTCCAAGATCCGAATGCTGTCCTTTCCGGAAATGCCATGATCCCCTGCGGTTACGACATAGGTGCCGCTCGTGATCTTTAGGTCATCCTTAGAAACGATGCCATGTCCCTTTTCGGAGCTGACGGTCAGAGTTCCATTGCCGTTTAGCGTAAGGTCACACTTGGAATAGATGGCTCCGTCGATATTATTGTCATCAATGGCCTGAAAATCACCCGTGTTTATGATTTGATTGCTGCTGCCCTCTGCCATGGTAAGAAAGATCTTGTCAGCCGTCTTTCCATAAATAGCCGCCGTGCCTGTCTGCTTTAAGGTCACGTTATCCAGAATTAGCTGCACCTTCGCGTCCTCGGCAGCCTCAATCCGAATAGAACCATTATAGCTGCCACGAAGAAGATAGCTCCCTGCCTCCTCGATGAGGATCGTACCGTCTTCTATTGTCACTCCCGCTCCGCTACATTCTGCCGCATCCCCATTCAGCGTAATCAAAATGCATTCCGACTCATTATAATCGGTTTTGGAATCGCGCTCGGTAAACATGTCGCTAATGTCAAGGGTGGTCACTTCTACGCCACTTGACGAAGCGCTATAATTGGCAGTGCTCACCTGCTGAGAGCTTTGCGTCTGCGCCTCCGCGCCAGTACTCGTCGTCCCTCCCAGTTCATTTGCGGAGGTACAGCCGCTCAGCAGCATTGCCGTAGAAAGAATCATAACTGCCAAGGTCTTTGAAAATCTACGCACTAAATATTTTTTCTTCATCTTTTTATCTCCTTTTTCAACTCTTAAAATCTCTTCTTTTCGCATTCTTAAAGCGCTTTGCGAGTATTCTTTCTTTCCTTTTACAGTTCCGTCTGCAGGGTCTTATCCCGTTTGGAAAGGGAAATTTCCAGATTTCCGTTTCTCGTGCGGAGCTTATCCAAAAACTCCTTTTCCTTCCCTATTTCCTTGAGGGTAATACTATAGGTCAGCTTAAAAAGGCTTCCCATGTTAGTTGTCTTGACGTTTGTCAGCTCATGCTCCGAGGTGTACTGCTCCATAAATTCCTCAAATACCGTCTCATAATCCAGATTCTCCGGTATGGTGATATGCAAGGTTTTTTCCTGTGGCAGATTTTTCATCGTTCCGATGCCCAGCTTCACGTAAAGGAGCATGACAATGCTCATCACTACCGTAAACAAAAAGGCATATCCGATATAGCCCATTCCTAAGATTAAGCCTGCACCCATCGCAAGGAAGATAGCACAGATCTCTTTTGCATTTCCGGGGGCAGAGCGGAATCTTACAAGGCTAAAGGCTCCCGCGACTGCGATTCCTGCGCCGACGTTTCCGTTGACCATCATGATGACCACGCAGACCACGGCGGGTAAGATTGCCAGGGATAAGAAAAAGCTTTGCGTGTGACTTGTCCTGTAGGTCGAAACCATTGCCAGGAACAATCCTATGACAAGCGCCGCCCCTAAGCAAAGGATGAAATCTCCAACCTGTAAAGCAGCCGTACTGGTTGCCGTGTCAAATACTCCCTGAAATAACGTATTCATTTTATTGTCCTCCTAATTTAATCCTCTTGTAATGGTTTGCTTCCATTCTTCTTATGAGAATGTTTTTATGTTATCCCGCACATTTTTGCTGATAGGCGCTTCCATATTTGGAAAAGGAGGTCTGAAAGATTCCTAATTCCGAAAGCCCCCTTGCCAGCCAAAGCGGCATCGCCCCGCCAACCTTAATCTCCGCCAAGGTCTGATCCTTCTTAAGAAGCGCCTGTCCATAGGGCTTGCTTCTAAGGTTCAGCTCCGTCTCTCTCCACAATATGTTTTCATCGAAGGTAATGCGAAGATCCGATCCATCCAGATCATAAAAGGCTTCCCGCTCATAGGAGATGACCATCGCCGGAATGAGTCTGCGGTAAAAGGTCTTAAAATAATCAATCTCCTCCGTGATCTGATCCGATTTCGGTAAGGGCTTGTTTTGGAGGAAGTATTCCTCCGCCTCCCGTTCGGTAGTGCTGGTTCTTCTCTTATAAACGATGCCATCATATTTTTTCTTAAGCTCCACGAAGACAATGCCGTCGCTTGTCGTCGTGCCGTAGCTACGGAGCCTTAGCTTTTCCTTATAGGCCGGTTTTTCCAAAGATCTTTGAATCAATAAATAATCGGGTGTGTCATAATAGACATTCATGATCGTCGTTCTGCCATATTGATCCAGCGCCATGTGCGGCTCCATGATCTGAAGCAGGCCCTGCTTTTGCTCTGCGGTCAGCATATATTTTAATTCATATCTTTTGAACGTATCTTGATAACTCATGGCATTTCCTCCTTATTAGAATCGCTTCGCGATGGTTTGCCAGGCCCTGTTTGGCTTTTCTGGTTCTCATTGTAACAAGTCAACCTAAAACGAAGCTTAAGTTTTCCCTTAAATGAACCATAAGTTTTCTTTTTTTGTAAATCATTTGATACCTAATACCACCTATCATCATCGAATATTACATTAGGTGGTAATTATGCAGGTTTATGAAAGGAAATTACCACTAGAAATAGCATCCCTTAGAAATAAGCGGTAATTTTGCGATGAAGGTACAAAAAAATACCACCTAGGAAGATGACATATCCTCTTAGGTGGTAATTAATTGTAGAATCGTTCTGGCAAACGCGTCTTTTCGTCTATGTTTTCAAATAGGAATCCGACGATTAACCCAGCGGCAATGTTGCCTTGAATTCGATGGAGCTTCCATCCTTGCTGACGGCGGTAATTTTTCCGCGATGTGCTTCGACGATGGATTTCACGATGGAAAGTCCAATGCCGCTGCCGCCCGTCTTGGAATTGCGCGAACGGTCAGGACGATAGAAGCGCTCAAATAATTCCTCCTGCTCGCCGGGCTCTATCTGATCCACGGTATTCCAAAGCACGATTTCCGCCTTCTTTCCCTTCTGACGCAGGGATAGGCGAATTTTCGGTTTCTCTAATTTCTCCTCCTGCCCTCGAATTTCTTCGTCTTGCGCTTTGTCCTTTTTTCCCTCCGAAGGAGTCTTTCTGCTGGCATATTTCATGGCGTTATCCAAAAGCAGTCCCGTCATCTGGCGGATTTGCTTCTCATCCCCCATCATAGTAACATTTTCTGCAATGTCGATCTGAAGCTCCTTCTTTTGGCTCTCCGCAACGGGAAGATACGACCGTGCCGTATCCTGCAGGGCATCACTCAGGGAAAATTTCGTCTTTACCGTTTCCAGCTGTTCATCCAAGCGGGAAAGCGTTACCATCTGCTCAACCAAACCGATCATCCTGCCAATTTGTTTTTTGATGCTCTGGCTCCACTGCGATTCCTCCGCCTCCATCTCCATGACCTCGACGTTTGCGGAAATGATGGTCAAAGGTGTCTTTAACTCATGGCTGGCATCCGTGATAAAGCGCTTTTGCTTTTGATAAGAGGCTTCCACGGGCTGAAATACCTTCTTAGAGAAGATCAGCACCAATAAAAATACGGCAAGCAGTCCCAGGAAAGACACGGAAATACTGGCAATGAGCGTATTTCGAAAGCTCTGGATATCCGTGGCACAATCGACAAAGATAATGAAGTAACCATCCTCGGTCTCTGTTACCAGATAGCGATAATCATCCAAATATCCTTTGTCCGCATTTCCCCTTTGATGCTTTTTCAAAACCGCTTCGGCATATTGCTTTGCCAGATCCTCTTCCACGGAGGCGATTCTTCCAAGATCTAAGGACGCGACCTCCCCGTCAGAACCGATCGATACGGTAAAAAATCTCGTCTCATACATCATTTCTCTTGGAAATTCCATTCGCGGAAGCCCTCGGAAGGAAGAAGCATCGCGATTGGGATCAAAGTCCCCTGCTGGAAGATCTTTCGGAAAATCCTCTTTATTTTCCTTTGTTTTTCTTTGATTCATTGACTCCGGAAATCTTCCGTCATTATTGGATAATATCTCTAGAATATCGTCCTTTCGATTCGTCATGACCTGATAATTAATGATGTTGAGCGCACCGATGATCACGACAAGAACTGCCAGGATGGAACACGTGGCAACGATGATAAATTGTCTTCGCAGCTTATAAATCATGAATTCCGTACCTCTCCTCTTTGGCGCTTACTTGTTTTTCTTCTCCAGAGAATAGCCCTGATTCCGGACGGCCTTGATTTCCACGTCCGCACCCAGCGAGACAAGCTTCTTTCGAAGGTTGGATACATACACCCAGACCACGCCGATCTCAGTCTCAGAATCATAACCCCAGATCTTTTCCATAAAGCGCTCCGTTGAAATGATCTGACCGGGATTTACCATCAGCATTTCCATCATCTGAAAATCCTTATTTGCCAGACGGATTTTTTTATCTTCCACGGACAGCTCAAAGCTTTGGCGGCTTAAGCTCAGATTCCCTACCGTCAGTTCGTTTCCCGTAAGAGTGCTCTGGCGCCTTGTCATGGCGCGTACCCGCGCAAGAAGCTCCTTCATGGCAAAGGGCTTTCCAAGATAATCATCCGCACCGGCATCCAGACCCTCCACGCGGTCATCCACCTGCGTCTTTGCGGTTAACAGCAGCACCGGAACCTGATTTTTATGAGAGCGAATGGTTTTTAACACTTCGATCCCCGTCTTTTTCGGCATCATAATGTCAAGAATCACACCATCATACTCCTGACCCTCTAGGTAATCCAATGCCTCCTGACCATCATATACCGTATCCACGGAATAATTATTGTGGCGAAGGACTGCTGCCAATGCCTCGCTCAATTCCTCTTCATCCTCTGCTAACAGTAATCTCACTTGCTCCGCCCCTTTCTTTATTGTTCCTAAAGTACTGCTTAAGGTACTTCTGTTTTATGATATCATCATACGGCAAGAACCTTAAATCTACCTAAAATTATGATAATACAGATGTTGGCTTTCCACAATAAAAAACTCCTTTTTACAAATGATTCGCGTGCAGACTTATGGCGCGACACAGTTGCGGAATTGCAAAGCAATTCTGCAAACCTGAGCGTAGCGAAGGACAAGCCGAAGGAACACCGCTATAAACCCCAATTGCCCTGCTTCGTTGCTTGCCCAGATTCCATTTTTGCCTTGCAAGCAAGCATCTCCGTCATCACCACTTGCCTAGATTCTTCTTTTACTTCTCAGGCAAGCATCCTCTCTCTTTTTCGCTTGCCTACAGCTCGATTTCTCTCTTAGGCAGTCGCAATTATCTCAAAATACTGCCTCGTTTACAAAAATCCTACCAGGCAGTCGTTTATTTGAAGCCATCACTGTCCCCCATTTCAAAATTTACAATCCAGGCAGTGATTTATGGCAGATTTTCACTGTCTTAAAACAAAAATCATAATCTAGACAATAATATAGAATCCGATTTACGCGGTTTTCGATGTTTTCAGTTCCGAAACCCTACAATCTAACAATAATCAAAGGATTGATCCCGACAAACGGCGATTTATGCATCCGTAATCATCCAAATAAACACCGAATTGTAAAATGGCAAGCACTTCGAAAAATCACGATTTACATTTACACTTGCAGGTATATATATAAGTGCGTAAAAAAAGATAATGCGTTTCTGCTCTTAATATGATAAAATAAAACATGCAAAAGAAAAACAAGCGGCTGCGAAGCAGACATTTGTTTTTCATGCATGTTTTAACGAGAAAGCTGATTTGCGAAGTAAATCAAGTAAGCTGCGAAGCAGCGTGCTTTCGAGTTTAGAATAAAATAACATGTAAAGAAAAAACAAGCGGCTGCGAAGCAGACATTTGTTTTTCATGCATGTTTTAACGAGAAAGCTGATTTGCGAAGCAAATCAAGTAAGCTGCGAAGCAGCGTGCTTTCGAGTTTAGAATAAAATAACATGTAAAGAAAAACAAGCGGCTGCGAAGCAGATCATCATAGAAAGATTAAGAAGAACATGAATGAGAAAGTATTAAGAACGTTAGAGTATAACAAAATCATCGAACTTTTATGCCAGAAGGCAGACTCCGATCCCGGAAGGAAGCTCTGCAGGGAGCTCTTGCCCTCCACGGACATTGACGAGATCCGCAAAAATCAGGCGGAGACGCGGGATGCCATTTCGCGAATTTTTAAGTCGGGAAGTACCTCCTTCGGGAGCAACAAGGATCTTGGCTTTTCCATTCGTTCCCTAGAGATCGGAAGTACGCTTTCCTCCGCAGAGCTCTTAAAAATCGCAGGACTCCTCGATAATGTCAGCCGCATCAAAAATTATGGCAAAAAGGAACGCGAGGATGCACCTGAGGATGCACTGGATGCTTATTTTGAAGCCCTGACGCCCCTGACGCAGGTTGCTAATGAGATCAACCGCTGCATCATCGGTGAGGACGAGTTTGCGGATGATGCGAGCCCGAAGCTAAAAAGCATTCGCCGCAGCATTCAGATCACGGGAGAGAAAATTCATAATCAGCTCGGCTCCATGCTGACTGGTCCCTACCGCAGCTATTTACAGGATGCGGTGATTACCATGCGCAACAATCGCTATTGCATTCCCGTAAAATCTGAGTACAAGAGCCAGGTCAACGGCATGGTGCACGATCAATCCTCCAGTGGATCGACATTCTTCATCGAGCCTGCTGCCATTGTCAACCTGAACAACCAGCTTAAGGAGCTTGACCTCCAAGAGAAGGAAGAAATTGAGCACATTCTTGCAGAATTAAGCTACCTCTGCGCCGGACATACGGAGGAGCTCACCATAAACCAGCGCACCATGACAACGCTGGACTTTATCTTTGCGAAGGCAAAGCTTGCACTGGATCAAAACGCCACAGAGCCGCAATTTAACAGAAAGCACATCATTAACATACGAAAGGGACGCCATCCTTTGCTGGATAAGAAGAAGGTCGTTCCCATAGACATTCATCTGGGTCGTGACTTTGACCTTTTGATCATCACGGGCCCCAACACCGGCGGCAAAACGGTTTCCTTAAAGACGGTGGGACTCTTTACGCTGATGGGTCAGGCGGGACTGCACATTCCCGCATTGGACCGCTCGGAGCTGTCCGTCTTTACGGAGGTTTTCGCAGACATTGGCGATGAGCAGAGCATTGAGCAAAGCCTGTCCACATTCTCTTCACACATGACAAGTATTGTCCACATTCTAAAGCACGCGGACGAGCATTCCCTGTGCCTTTTCGATGAGCTGGGAGCAGGAACGGATCCGACGGAGGGCGCGGCCCTTGCCATTTCGATCCTGAACTATCTGCATGACCGCGGCATCCGCACCATGGCGACGACGCACTACAGCGAGCTGAAGATCTACGCGCTCTCCACGGATTTTGTGCAGAATGCGTGCTGTGAATTCAGCGTAGAGACCCTGCAGCCAACCTACAAGCTATTAATCGGCATTCCCGGAAAGAGTAATGCTTTTGCGATTTCTTCCAAGCTGGGCCTTCCGGATGACATCATCAATGCCGCAAAGGAACAGATCAGCAAGGAAGAAACAAGCTTTGAGGACGTCATTGCGGATCTCGAAGAAAATCGCGTCCGCATGGAGCGTGAGCGCCAGGAAATTGAGAAGAAAAAGGAAAACATCCGCCTTCTTGAGGAACAGCTAAAGCAAAAAAATGAAAAGCTTGATAAGGCAAAGGATAAAGTCCTGCGCGAGGCCAATGAAAAGGCGCGGGAAATCCTGCAGGATGCCAAGGATATCGCTGACGAGACGATTCGCGACTTCCATAAAGCGAGCGCCATGGGAATTGACATGAAGACATTGGAGCAAAAGCGTCAGGCCGTTCGTGACAAGATCAAGGAGAAAAATGACAAGCTCTCCATCGGGGCATCTCCCGCGAAGCCAAGCAGCGGCGTTAAGGGCCTGGATCCCAAAAAGCTCATGAAGGGCGATGCCGTAAAGATTATTTCCATGAATCTCAAGGGAACCGTCAACAGCTTACCCGACAGCAAGGGAAATCTCTTCGTACAATGCGGCATCATGCGCATGCAGGCAAACGTAGCTGACCTCGTGCTCGTGATGGAGGAGGATCCGATGGACGTAAAGTCCTCCCGCCCGCAGACCAGTGGCATCGGAAAGATCAAAATGTCGAAGACCATGTCCATCTCCCCGGAGATCAATCTCCTTGGAAAGACTGTGGACGAGGCCCTGTCAGAGCTGGATAAGTATTTGGACGACGCTTACCTCGCACACCTTCCGAGCGTTCGAATCATACACGGAAAGGGCACGGGCGCCCTGAGAAATGCCGTTCATTCGCACCTGAAAAAGATGAAGACCGTCAAGGAATTTCGGTTGGGAGAATTTGGCGAGGGTGACGCCGGCGTGACCATAGCTACTTTTAAATAATGCTATCGCGAAACGAATGTTTTGCGAAGCGATTTTAAAAAGGAGAATGCCTATGACTTCAAAACAGAAAATTTTGATCGTGGATGATGACAACAACATTGCCGAGCTGATCTCCCTGTATCTGACAAAGGAATGCTACGAGACCACCATTGTCAACGACGGAGAGTCCGTGTTCCCCATTGTGGAAAAGGATCCGCCGAATCTGATCCTACTAGATCTCATGCTTCCCGGCATGGATGGTTATCAGGTATGCCGCGAGGTACGCGCAAAACATGAAATCCCGATCATTATGCTCTCCGCCAAGGGGGAGGTTTTCGACAAGGTGCTGGGCCTTGAACTCGGCGCGGATGATTATATCGAAAAGCCCTTTGACTCCAAGGAGATGGTTGCCCGCGTCAAAGCCGTTTTGCGCCGCTATAAAACTGCCGCTCCCGCGCAGCCGGAAGCTCCGAAGGAGCATTTTGTCGAAAAGAAGGTGGAATATCCCGACCTTGTCATCAACCTGACCAACTATTCCGTGACCTACATGGGAAACAACGTGGACATGCCGCCGAAGGAGTTAGAGCTCCTCTATTGCCTTGCCGCCTCTCCCAACCGCGTTTACACGAGAGAGCAGCTTCTCGATCAGGTCTGGGGTTATGAATACATCGGCGATTCCAGAACCGTGGACGTACACATCAAGCGCCTTCGTGAGAAAATCAAGGATCACGACAACTGGAAAATCACCACGGTACACAGCGTTGGTTATAAATTTGAGGTCAAAAGATAAGAAAGCCGGTTTTTATTTATGAGAAAAACACTTTATTTAAAATTCCTGCTGGCTTATCTGATTTTTGGCATTTTCGGATTTATTGTCGTCTCCACCTTTAGCCCCGGCATGGTTCGTGATCACTTCATCAAGGAAAACGCGGAGCGCCTGTATTCCGAAGCCAATTTGATCGCCTCTACCTATGCCAGCGAGCTTTATAACAGTGAAATTGACCTGACGACGGTGAAGGATCAGCTGGACGCGCTTGCCCTGTTTCTGAATGCTTCCATCCAGATCATCAATCCGTCTGGGCGTATTATTTTGGACAGTGAAAAAGAAATCAATGTCGAAGAGGTCGTTGCCATCGAAAATTTTGATTCCACCATCACGGGAAATTCCTACTACGTGGTCGATCGTTTTTTCGATACCTATGACAAGCAGTACCTCTCCGTGATCGCTCCGATTGCCTCAGATTATAAGGTCAAGGGCTACGTAGTCATCCATTTCGCCATGAATGAGATCGACAAAATGAGCAATCGCATGACGGGGATTTTCCTCTTAACCTTTGTCATTTTGTTCCTCCTGTCCATGATCATTTTGATCTTCTTTACGGAGATCGTATATGTGCCGCTTCGAAAAATAACGCATGCGACGGAACAATATGCTTCGGGAAACATGCATTATGAATTTCAGGTGGACAGTGAAGATGAAATCGGCTATTTGGCCGCCTGCCTGAATTACATGGCGAGCGAAATTGCCCGCTCTGAGGATGATCAGAAGAAATTTGTGGCAAACGTATCGCACGACTTCCGCTCTCCCCTGACCTCCATCAAGGGCTATCTCGAAGCCATGTTGGACGGAACGATCCCTCCGGAGATGCATGAAAAATATCTGGGAATCGTACTCAATGAGACGGAACGTCTTACCAAGCTGACCAACAGCCTGCTCACTTTGAATAACCTGAATACCAAGGGCATGTTGCTCGATAAAACAGATTTCGACATCAACAACGTCATTCGAAACATTGCCGCTTCGTTCGAGGGCTCCTGCCTGAAGAAAAAGATCGCGATTGAGGTCGTACTGACGGGGGAGGAAATGTATGTCAACGCTGACATGGAAAAGATCAAGCAGGTAATTTACAACCTCCTTGACAATGCCATCAAATTTAGTCACAACGACAGCGTCATCAAGATCGAGACAACGGAGAAAAAGAACAAAATTTTCGTCTCCATCAAGGACAGTGGCATCGGCATTCCCAAGGATGACCTAAAGTTCATTTTCGACAGGTTCTATAAATCGGATCTGTCCCGAGGGAAGGATAAGAAGGGCACCGGACTTGGACTTGCCATCGTAAAGGAGATCATTAACTCCCACAACGAAAACATTAACGTCATCAGCACCGAAGGCGTCGGAACCGAATTCGTCTTTTCCCTGCCGATGTCCAAGCATCAAAATGAAGAGTAAAGTTTCTACAATACCAGGGGGTATGGGTAACCAACTCCTGAACGGCTCGAAGGGTTCTAAATTCATCGTTCGCAGCGTAGCAGGCGTCGCTATAAAAGATGGCGCCGCCACGCCGCTCCGATTCATTAAGAACCTTCGGCTAATTGTTCAGGAGTTGGTTACCCATACCCCCTTAGCCTATACAAACATCAACAAATTTCCTTGTTTTCAATACAAAATTCTATTAATTAGTTTGACGAAACAACGAGAATGGGAATATTCTTTAATTTCGTTGTCCTTTTATTCCTGCTCATTTCAATGGAACAACGAAAAAGGGAGTATTCTACAATATCGTTGTATAAGAGGGGGAAGGGCGCGGGTGGCGTTTTTGAACAATTAGCCGGCGGTTCTTAATGAATTGGAGTCCTATGGCGACGCCATCCTTTATAAGCGTCGCCTCCATAGGACGAACAATGAATTTAGAACCGTCCGAGCCGTTCAAAAACGCCACCCGCGCCCTTCCCCCGACCCTTACCTACAATAAAAAACAGAGAGGCGAATTCGCCTCCCTGCCTTATTTTAAGAATTAAGCAGTAGCTTTCTTTTTGTTCTTGCCAGTCAAGGTCTGGATGCCTTCGATCACGAGGATGATGGCAAGGACGATGAGCAGTACGCCAAGAATGATCTGTGCGTAAGGACCCCAGTCAGCGCCACCCGCTTGGATCGCAACGACCTGATTCTTAACGGTCAGTGCCAGTGAACAAATGGTAACAACCATCATGAATGCCATGGGAATCAGGAACATCTTGTTGTTCTTACCAATGTTGCCAAGCCAGGTTGCAACTGCAAGGAGGCCAAGTCCTGCAAGGAGCTGGTTTGCTGCTCCGAAGAGGCCCCAGATCTTGCTCCAGCCGGTAAGTCCAAGGAGAATGCCAAGAACTACGGTCAAAATGGTTGCAAAATAAGGATTTACCAAAATCTTCTTGTAGCCGGACTTGATGTCCTTCGGGGTCTGTCCGGGCTCCAGCCAGAACTCCTGGAACATAAATCTTGCAAGACGAGTTGCGGTATCCAAAGAGGTCAGACAGAATGCGGAGTATGCAAGAACGAGCAAGGTATAGAGCACGTGCTCAGCACCGGCAAGTCCAGGAATGGTTGCTACCATCTTGGAAATACCTCCGGCAAAAATTCCGGTAGGGCCAGTAAGCTGTGCATCAGGATTTGCAATATTCCACTTCTTTGCGTATGCGATGGCACACAAGGTCAGAATTGCAAGTACGCACTCCAGAAGCATGCCGCCGTATGCGATGGGCTTTGCATCCTTTTCCTTATCCAGCTGCTTGGAGGTGGTACCGGAGGAAACCAGGGAATGGAATCCGGAAATAGCACCACAGGCAACGGTGGTGAACAGAATCGGGAACAATAACTGTCCATTTACGTTAAATCCAGCAAATGCAGGGAATGATTCAGGATCGATATTTGGATGAGCGCCGATAACGCCAAATGCTGCAATGATCAGCATCGCATACAGAAGGAAGGAGCTCAGGTAGTCACGAGGCTGAAGCAGAATCCAAACGGGAGTTACGGATGCAATTGCAATATAGATACCTACAATGATCATCCAAGTGTTCGTGGTCAGGTAAATGGGATGGAAATTCATGCCAACCACAAGGCAAAGCACGATCGCAACAACACCCAGAATCGTGGAGATCAGCATGGGGGCATTCCGGCGATATACTGCAAAACCGAAGATAATGGCAATCACGATAAAGAGCAGGGATACCATGGCAACGGATGCATTTGCTGCGCTGGCTGCCTTGTCAATGACGCCGTCCTTTACGGTCGCGCCAAAGGTGCCTGCCACGATGGATGCGAATGCAGCTACAACAAGAATCAGGGTCAGATAAGAGAAAATGATAAATAATCTCTTAGCACGACGGCTCATGTTTACAGAAATAATTTCGCCAATGGACTGACCTTTATGCCGGATGGAAGCAAAAAGTGCGCCAAAGTCATGTACGCCGCCAAAGAAAATACCACCGACCAAAACCCAAAGGGTAACGGGCAACCAACCGAACATTGCCGCGCTGATAGGACCGGTAATAGGACCTGCACCGGCGATGGAGGAGAAATGATGTCCCATCAAAACAGGTGCCTTCGCGGGAACGTAATCTACGCCGTCCTCCAGCGTATGAGCGGGAGTCTCTTCTTTATTCTCCCCTACGCCCCACTGTTTGCAAAGCCATCCACCATAGCAGATATAACCTACCAGAAGAACGGCGATGCAGATAATGAGTAGAACTAATGTGTTCATTCAAAAATCATCTCCTTTTCTTATTAGAATTGAACAACACTTTTTTCATTACCTTTTCCACGCTTCTACCACCAGCGTTAGAAGAAATTTGATTATTTTGAACCTCTATCGCGGCAGTATGAAGATCCATCCAACCGTGGAAAGAGAAACGAAAACTTTTGAATTTCCTGCACTTTTTGAGCGCTCTTTTCGCATCCTCATCGCAGGAGGTACAGACAAACATGGGCGTTACGTAGGTATACATGTGCCCTGGCCCGATATGCGCCATTTTCATGCCCTCGTCCCATGCATAGTCTATACATTTTTCAAAAAGCTCTTTTGTTAAATGCTCTACCTGAAACAGGAATAAAAATTCTTCCGAATTTTCCGACCAGAGCTCTGCCTTTTGAGAGAGCACATATTTCTGGGATTTTTCATAATATTCACAAACGGCACGAATGGGAAGTCCGAGCTCACTGGCCTCTTTTTCGGCCTCTTCATATTCTTTTATGTTGTAATATGCCTGAAAGCTGGATATCAGCTTGTTCGCAGCACTTTCTATCGTATATTCCATAAAACATGATCTCATGACCCTGCCATCTTCATTCGACATAAACCCTTTCTCGAACAAAAACTATGGGGCAAATTCTAAAATTTTTATAAAATCATATATAAATATACACTTTAACGCGTTAATTTGCAATACATAATGAGAAAAGACGGAAAAAAATATTGTAGGGGATATAAAAGAGAGATATAATCTAAGTAATGACAAATTGAAAGACTGAAGCTCTTTCCGTAGAAAGGATCATAAATCGTTTATGAATCAAGAAAACGAAGTTCAAGAAGTAAAAATTCTGGAAAATGAAATACAAGAGAAAAAAGCGAAGAAGAAAAAAAAGCAAAATGGCCCCGGCCACTTAAAGGAACGGAACCATTTTGACGGAAAAGACATGATCCTCCTCGTCGTTATGCTGATCATTATCTACGGCATTATGACCTGGGTGGAATTCTTTGCACAGGAAAAGATGAACAGCATGGAGCAAAACCAGACGCCGACAAGCCAAACCATGGAAATAAACCAATCCATCGAAACAGACCAATCCATCGAAACAGACCAATCCGTCGAATCAAATCAACCCATCGAAGGCGAAACAAATCAAACAATGACAACCGTGGAAAACCCTTAATTCCACGGTTGCTTGCTTATTTTGACATTATTCTTCTGATTCAAAAACTCTCGGTTTTGCGTACTCTTCGTCCGTAATAGCTGGCTTGATGCTCTCGCCGTCCACGGTAACGGAAAGTCCCAGGGCGGGTCCCGTGACTATTCCCGAAGCTCCCATGGCGGCGATTACCTCACCCTTCTTTACTATATCACCTTCTTCCACGAAAAAATCCTGCAAGTGAAAGTATCTTACACTTGCACCATTCTCCGCAGCAAGAATGACGTAATATCCGTAGGGAATGGCAAAATCACATTCCTCGATGATGCCGTCCGATACGGCGTAGATCTCGTCTCCCTTAGAACCGGCAAAGGTTGCGACATAGACTTGTTTTCCATCAACCAGCCCTTCGCTGAAGGTTTGGGAATAATTTTCTTTGATGGGACTTACCCAATCGTCATATGCCAGCCTTGGCTGAGGCAGCGTCTCCCGCTCCCCGTCAGATAAAGGCTTTTTTACTTCCTCCGTCTGCGTTTCCTCCTTTGATGCCACGTAATTTTCTAAATTCGCTCTCACTACGTCCGTCGACTGAACGTCAAATCCAAAGGAGCAAATCCAATCCTGTCCAAACATAAAATCATTGTTGGTTAGTATAAAGTAATACCAATCCTTTTCTGCTAAATTTTCCTCCATGGCTTCCACGTCATAGCCTTGGGAAAGGTCGATTCGAACGATTCCCGTAGAATGCGGCGGAATCATGTCTCCTTCCACGTGAATCTGCTTTCTGTCTCCGTCCGCCAGTTTTCCCGTAGACCACTGCATAACCTTCACCTGATCCTGCAATCGTAAGGGTTTATCTGACGAATTTACTACTACTATTTCATATTTTCCATCTCCGAGACAGACTGAGGAAAAGCCCACTTCGTCCCCCTTGATGCCGGAAAGCTTTGCATAGGTAAATCCTGCCGTAGTACAGAAACATAAGACACAAACAATGGCAAACGCAAGTCTTTTTTGCCAGAAAAAAGATGTTTTTTCCTCCGCAGATAATTGATTGAGCGAGCTTCTCACCTTCTCTTCATAGGATTGCGGCAACATAAGCGTTTCCTGTCTTGCTTTTTCAAACAACTTCTCCTCAAACTCATCCTTCATAACTTGTCTCCTTATCATAAAACCATTCCATCACTTCTCCAAATTACGTTTCAATTTTTCCCTCGCCCTGGAAAGCCTTGTTTTTACCGTCCCCTGTGAAAGGTGCAGAATCTTACTGATCTCCTGCGTGGAAAAGCCAAAATAATAATATAGCACAACGATTTTGGAATACTTTTCCGTAAGGCTCATCACAACGCTCCAAAGCTCCGTTTCCGCTTCCTGCGGCGAATTGCCCGCGGAAGTAACATCCTCAAAGGAGTCCGTCAGCTCGATGCGCTTCCTTTTTCGCAAAAAGGTTTTTGCACGATTTGCTACTATCGTCATGATCCAAGATTGAAAGCTCGACGGATCCCGCAACGTAGCCAGACGCTCGTAGGCCGCTAAAATGGCATCACCCACGACATCCTCCGCATCATGCGCATTCTTTACGATACTCAGCGCCAGGCGATACATCTGTGATTGATATTTTATGATGAGCCTTTCAAACTCGTCCTTTTTCATGTTACCCAACGCATCTTTTCCTTTCCCCTCTGCCACGCTTTTTGAAACATGTTTCATATATGAGACTCCGTAACTTAAGGAATGGTTTCATTTTTACAAAATGAAAAGGGTTCAAAATCTTGCAAAAAGTCCTGCAAAATCCTACAAAGTCCTACAAAAGTACTGCAAAGATTCTTTGCACAAAAAATTCTTGCCAGAATTTATAAAACTCTGCCAAGAATTTTCATTCTATACTAAAGCTTTTTCCCTAAATGCCTTACTTATTCTCCGTCAAAAATAATTGGATCCGCTGCTGAATGATTTCCACGACCTCGTCTAAGTCCTTTTGTCCGGAGAAGTAGGCACCCACCTCATCCGTAATGATCGACATACAGATTCTATCCTGTATCGTTTCCGGCTCCGCATTCTCCATCAAATCATAAAACAGGCTTTCCTCCTCATCCGTCAGAGGATGGCCAATATAGGCATGCGGGCGGTTTTTCCTCATGTATTCCAGATAATCCTCCTGCGGCGTGTACCCTAAGGGGCCGCCTTCCGTTTTGATATAGTCAATATATGTGCGAAGCACGCTTTGATTGGTCGAAATGCCATACTGCCAGGTACTTAACAAGCTCGCTTCCATGTCAGTTTCATCAAAGAATTTTGTTCCAAGATAAGCTTCGATAAAGCTCCAAGCCAGATCCGCATGTTCGCTCTTACCGCAGATTGCAAGGGCGTTCACGTCAAAGCTGATCCCCATCGTATGCTTCTCCTTACCGTCAAAGGTGGGAAATCCAACGTAAACGGCACGGTCTTCAAAGGCTTGAAACTGCTGTCTGGGAACTTCTTCTACCTGCATAATCTCCGCATAATGAATGGCTCCCTTCGCCTGATACAGGTTAAAATCCTCCTTCTTTTCCGGAAACTCGGCCGCAAACCGTAATAATTCCCGGAATTCTTCCTGATCGAAATGACATTGCCTTGTCTTTTCATCCACAAAGAAGGAGATATTTGGCGCAAGACATAAATCCAGCACGGTCCACCGATCCAAACCCTTTAAGAATTCCCCGTCCTCCATTTTGTGACAGATTTCCATGAAATCAGAAACCGTCCATCCCGCTTTTACGTCCACAAGTTCGGAATCTACAAGAATCGTATCCAATCGCAGGCCATAGGGTATGGCGGCAACCTTTCCTTTGTCAGAGCAAATTTCCAGTGCCTTTTTATGATAATCCGCAAGATGAATGATCTCACTTTTTTCCGAAAACGGAGTCAGGTCAAGAACGTAACCCTTCTGAAGCAAGTCCACCACCGTCATGTTGGAACCCATGCCGTGATAAATTAAGGAAGAAAGATCAATTAAGTCCGGTGCCTGATCTCCCAATAGATCCAAACCCATTCTTGTAACGGCGTCCTGCATGTCCTGCTGCGTAGTGTTTGAAGTCGGATTTAAGTATTTTACAACCTGAATCTGGCAATCCTCATGCTGCCTGTTAAAATCAGAAACGACCCTCTCAAGGAAATTGTTTGAGTATACCGTGGCGAGGGTAAGAATCAGCGGCCCAACGGTCTCTTCTTCCGCTTCCTTCTCCCGCAGCATGACAAGCTCCGCTTTGTTCGTAGCAATGTCCACCGTAAGCACGCGAATTTCCTGCTCTGATTTCCATGCGTATTTCACATTGCTTGAGATCAAGGATTCCTCTTCCCAAAGCAGCACCTCCTTGCAGGATTCTTTTCCGTCCCATTCATAAAGCCCGTCCGTATTATGAAACAGAATACTCTTTCCGTCTGCCGTGCCCTCCACTTCATTGATAAAACGAGGAAAATCTGCGCGAACCTCCGTAACTTCCCCCTTGTCACTTACGGCAATCAGTTTATTTGACAAATCGTCGCCGCTCTTTCTTATGACAATTCTGCCGTCCGCCAGACTTGCTGCCCCGTTTAACAAATCCGTTGCCTGAAGATTTTTAGACAAATCCGTTAAGGTGAGCACCTTCCCGTCTCCGTCACGGGATTGCAGAAAATATTTTCTTCCCGCGCCATTGTCGCTGCAAAGGAGCAAATGAAATTTTCCTTCCGCAGTGACCGTCAACCCGCGAATATCCCCATCTTCCTTTTCATTCGTGAAAACGAGCGTCTTTTCGCCGCCGTCAAATCCCTGACGATAAATGGTTTCCGGATCCCCTGGAACGACGTAATACAGCGCATCCTCCGTAAGACACGCGACAAACAGCCCTTGCGTAACCTCCCGAGGAAGCTTTAGCTCCTGATATTTCTTATGATATCCCAATGCCGCTTTTCCACCATATGCAGGATTTTCTTCCTTAGATTCTTTCTTTCCAAAGCTGCATCCAGTCAAGAGGAGCAGAATCCATAACCAATAAAAAACCATCCTTTTACGATTTTTTTTCACGCAAAATTACCTCCACAATCATATCGTAGGAATAACAAAATATCTACCTTCTTGCATCTCATAATATCAGCCTAACATTCTTGCCACGTACATTCAATACTCTTAAACGAATCTTAAAGATTTCCAATAAAAAAGCACGGTCAAGCCGCGCTTTTTAGAAATACCTTATGCTTCCTTTTCATCCTTCGCATACAAAAGCTTTAGGATGATAGGCGTGAAAATGCTGGAGCAGATGATCAATAAGATCACGGCGGTAAAATATACCGGCGTGAGAAGGCCGACGGTAAGTCCCTTTTGGGATACAATCAGGGCGACCTCGCCTCTTGTCATCATGCCGACGCCGATCTTTAAGCTATCCTTGAAGCTAAACCTACAGATCTTTGCCATGAGGCCACAGCCGATGATCTTTGTAATCAAGGCAACGAGAACAAATCCGATCGAGAAAATGATAATTCCTGCATCAATGTTGTCAATGCTGGTCTTTAGGCCAATGCTGGCGAAGAAGACCGGTCCGAAGAGCATGTAGGAATTGATGTCGATCTTCTCATCAATGTACTGCGAATCCTGGATGGAGCAAAGGATGATGCCGGCTACGTAAGCGCCCGTGATGTCCGCGATGCCAAACCATTTCTCCGCACCATAGGCGAAGGCAAAGCAAAGTGCAAGGCCAAGGATCGGAATTCTTCTTGTATGCGGATAGCGGGCATCCAGTTTTTTGAAAATTAAGTACAGGATAAAGCCAACGCCAATGGCCGCAAGGAAGAATAATATCGTCGAGATCACGACTCCCATGGGATCCGTGTCCGGATTCTTAAATCCAATAACAAAGGTCAGGACAATAATGCCGATCACGTCATCAATGATGGCAGCGCTTAAGATTGTCGTACCGACCTTGCCCTTTAGTTTTCCTAGCTCCTTGAGGGCTTGGACGGTGATGGAAACGCTCGTTGCCGTCATAATGACACCGACAAACACGGCCTTATAAAAATCCTCGGAGCCCCATGGCGCCATGCCGTAGAGACCAAAATATAACAGGGTTCCGCCTGCCAAGGGAACGAATACGCCCGAGCAGGCGATGAGGAACGCAATCGGTCCCGTCTTCATAAGATCCTTTAGATTTGTCTCAAGTCCTGCGGAGAACATGAGGAGCACCACGCCAATCTCCGCCATGTGAGTTAGAAAATCCGTCTGCTCCACCAGTCCTAAAATGCTCGGTCCGATCAGGAGTCCCGCAATGATCTCACCAACGACCTGCGGCGCCTTCAGCTTTCTTGCGATAATGCCAAAAACCTTTGCAAAAATAACAATAATTGCTAAATCACGAAATATCAAATACGCTTCCATTATAAATTCTCCCTTTACCTATGAAATAACTCGAGGGCTTTGCTTGCCACTCGAGTTTAAATCTACTTGTAAGCATATTCATTATACACGCAAATTGATAAAAATCAAGATTTAATTCTTTTTCCGACAGATTGATTTTTCCGAGTCTTTACTATTTGCTTATCATACAGATCCGTTTTCTTGTAGACGGATTACCTGATCACGCTTTTCGAAAAGCACGCAGCCGCCTTTATGGTCGTCATTCAAGAGACCGCCATCAATCATGGACCGAAACAGCTTTGAGTTCATCGCCTCCCGCAGTGAGGTATCTTTTACGTTACAATCTGAATATGGAGAAAATGGACAGGGCTCTGCCCCTCCACTTGAATTAATATGGAAAAATCCACGTCCCGCGGCGATGCATCCTCCAGAGCTCTTCTCATCCCCTGGAAAAGAAACAAATACCATCTCTGGATGCTCTGTCCGAAGTCTTTCAATCTCTCCCTTTAAATACTCTCTTTCCTCATCACCAGGCGCGAGCTCGCTGCTTTCCTCGGTTACCGGTACAAACTCGACAAAGATCACCGCCTTACAGCCCTTCTCCGAAAGCATTCTCACGAATTCCTCCGATGACACGCCCTGATAGTTTTCGGTTGTCACAGTTACCGATACTCCGAAGATCAGACCCCTTTTATCCAATTCATCCATATTGGAAACGAGCTTGTCATAGACTCCTTCCCCTCTTCTGGCATCCGTAATGTCTTTATTTCCTTCGATGCTCATGATGGGAACGATATTCCTGCACTTGTCAAAAAGTTCAAAGTATTTCTCTCCCATAAACGTGCCGTTCGTAAATACGGGGAAAAGAATATTCGAATGTTTACCCGCCGCATCGATCACGCCCTTCCGAAGAAGCGGCTCTCCGCCGGCAAGCAGGATGAAGCTCACACCGAGATCATCTGCCTCATCAAAGATCCTGCTCCATTCTTCATCCGATAGCTGAGCGACTGGGGCTTCATCTGTTGTCGCATGATTGCATCTTGAATAACAGCCTGCGCAGTGCAGGTTACAGCTACTCGTAATGCTGGCGATAAGAAACGGAGGAACGTGTTCGCCCTTTTTTTCCATGGCGGAACGCTTCTTGGATGCAGCCTTGCTTGCAGCAGCAAACCTTACCATATAAGCACTCTCACGCGGATTTTTCAATGTGGCTCTTAAGGAATCCGTAACAATTCTTTCCACCCCATGTGTCATATACTCTTGGATATCAAATTCTTTTTCCATCTATGGCGCTCCTCATTTCCTTCGAAATAGCTCTTGCGGTAATTTCTCTACGCCTGTCTAATCTAGACGACGCATTGTTCTCCATTATTTGAACTGCTTTACAAACTCTACTGCTGCCTTGACGTCATCCTCGTTAGGTCTTCCCTTATGAAGTCCCTTAAACTCACCCTTGCAGTGGAACTCTCTTTCATCCATCGCTATTCCGACCTTATCCGCTTCTGCCTTAACCTTCTTATAGGTTGAATTCAGCATAGCCGCGGAGCCAAAATTCACGATTTTTCCAACCTTCTCTTTATCAAGAGACAAAACAAAGCTTCTTACCTCTGGATCAATCGTAAAAGCATAGTAGGAATTTCCAAGAAAGAGCAAGTCAACCGGCTCCGTAATCGCCTCACTAATTGGAAGGGCCTCAACGCCCAATTCCTTTGCCATGGCATCTGCCAGCCTCTTGGTATTTCCTGTTTTCGTATAATATCTTACTGCAAATTTCATGATCGTACCTCCCTCGTATCATTTCTCTAAAAACTGATATAGTAACCTGTATAACTCTTTTGCCTCTTGCTCCGTCAGTGGTGATCTGCACTCTGAGAGCTTATTCGGTATGTCTTTGCATTTTTCCTTCAGCTCATTTCCTTTTTCCGTAATGCTTATCAGCGTGATTCTCTCATCCTCTTCGGAACGCTTCCTCGTCACATACCCTTCCTTTTCCAATCTTTTCAAAAGGGGGGTCAAAGTGCCTGCATCAAGATGAAGAATCTCTCCAAGCTGCCCCACGTTCACGCTTTCCTTATCCCAAAGAACCATAAAAACGATATACTGCGTATAGGTAAGTCCTAAAGGCTTAAGGTAAGGATTGTAAGCATTCACGATCTTTCTTGCACATGCATACAACGGAAAACAAAGCTGATTTTCAAGTTTTAACTGTTCATATTCCTGTGACATTTTTTTCCCTCTCTTATACCTTTTTTCATATTATATTGTGTCAAATATATTATGTCAAGAGTAAATTAAAAAAAGCTACCTGCTTTGCAAAGATTTGCATTGCAGGTAGCCATATTCATTGCTTAAATTTACTCGTCCTCTTCTTCCTTCGGAAGGTTGATCTCCTTGTCGGGATCGTCCTCGACGTCCTCTAGGAAGCTCCTCTCGGCACCTTGCTCGGACTCGGCATATTCCGCCTCCACGCTGGCTTCCGCATCCTCGATGTTGTCAAATTCCTGATTTCCGTCAGAAATTTTCTCGCGAACCTTTGCGATCTGAGCGATCTTAACGCCATCCTTAAGGTTCATCATCTTTACGCCGGACGTGATTCTTCCAAGCTTGGAGATGTCCTGCATTCTCAGCTGGATAATGATGCCCTCGGTAGTGATCATCATGATCTCATTGTCATCATTCACGGCCTTTACGCCGACAACATAGCCTGTCTTTTCCGTGATCTTATAGCACTTCACGCCCTTACCGCCACGCTTTTGTACATGAAACTCATTTAGGTAAGTACGCTTTCCAAGACCGTTTTCAGAGACGATCAGCAGGGAATCACCCTGGCATTCTAGCTGCATGCCAATGATCTCATCCTGATCCTCCAGGTTCATGCCGATGACACCCATGGAGGTTCTTCCGGTCGGACGTACGTCAGTCTCCTTAAAGCGGATGCACTGGCCAAACTTTGTCACAAGGAAGATTTCGTCATCATTCTTGGTCGTCTTTACTTCAATCAGCTCATCATCATCCCTAAGGTTGATGGCGGCAAGACCATTCTTTCTGACGTTTTCATATTCCACGAGGGAGGTCTTCTTTACAATGCCCTTGCGGGTTACCATAAAGAGGTTCTTTTCCTCCTCATATTCCTTGATCGGAATCATTGCGGTAATCTTCTCACCAGCATTGAGCTGCAGGAGATTCACAATCGCCGTTCCTCTCGCAGTTCTTCCGGCTTCGGGAATTTCGTAAGCCTTTAAGCGGTACACACGGCCCATATTGGTAAAGAAGTTCAGGTAATGATGATTTGTCGTCATCAGCAGATCCTCGATATAGTCATCCTCGATGGTCTGCATGCCCTTAATACCTTTTCCGCCACGGTTCTGCGCCTTGAAATTATCCACCGTCATGCGCTTGATGTAGCCAAGCTTTGTCATGGCGATTACGGTATTTTCGTGAGGAATCATGTCCTCGATGGAGATGTCAAACTCATCAAAGCCGATCTTACTTCTTCTGTCATCGCCATATTTGATCGCAATGATTTGGATTTCCTCCTTGATGACGCCAAGAAGAAGCTTTTCATCTGCAAGAATGGCCTTTAATTCAGCGATTCTTGCAACGAGCTCCTTGTGCTCGTCCTCAAGCTTAGCTCTCTCCAAGCCTGTCAACGCACGCAGTCTCATGTCAACAATGGCCTGCGCCTGCACGTCGGAAAGTTCAAAGCGCTCAATCAGGCGATCCTTTGCTTCCTGCGTATTCTGGCTGCTTCGGATAATGGAAATGACTTCGTCAATGAAATCCAGTGCCTTTAAGAGACCCTGTAAAATGTGATCTCGTTCCTCCGCCTTATTTAAATCATACTTGGTGCGGCGGGTAACGACGTCCTCCTGATGCTTAATGTAGTAATTCAGCATATCAAGGAGGCTCATGACCTTAGGTTCATTATTTACCAGCGCGAGCATAATCACGCCAAAGGTATCCTGCAGCTGGGTATGCTTATAAAGTTGGTTCAAAACGACGTTCGGATTGGCATCACGGCGAAGCTCAATGACAACTCTGACACCCTCGCGGTTGGACTCATCGCGGATGTCCGTAATGCCGTCGATTTTCTTTAGTTTAACGAGCTCGGCAATCTTGATGATCAGATTTGCCTTGTTCACCATGTAGGGAAGCTCCGTGGCAATGATCTGATTCTTTCCGTTGGGAAGCGTCTCGATATTGGTCACGGCACGCACGCGAATCTTGCCACGGCCCGTGCGATAGGCTTCTTCGCAGCCTTTGGTACCAAGAATTAAGCCACCCGTCGGAAAATCCGGTGCCTTGACGATCTCTAAAATTTCATCGATGGAGGTCTCACGGTTTTCCTGAATCTTATTGTCAATAATTTTGACAACGGCCTGTACGACCTCACGAAGATTGTGAGGCGGAATGTTCGTCGCCATACCGACGGCAATACCCGTGGTACCGTTTACCAAAAGGTTCGGATAACGTGAGGGAAGAACAACAGGCTCTTTTTCGGTGTCATCAAAGTTCGGTACAAAGTCTACGGTATCCTTTCCGATGTCAGCGAGGAGCTCCATACTGATCTTAGAAAGCCTTGCCTCCGTGTAACGCATGGCAGCCGCACCGTCTCCGTCCATGGATCCAAAGTTACCATGGCCATCCACCAAGGGATATCTGGTATTCCAATCCTGCGCCATGTTAACCAATGCGCCGTAGATGGAGCTGTCACCATGGGGATGGTATTTACCCATGGTATCACCGACAATACGCGCACTCTTACGATGCGGCTTGTCAGGACCGTTATTCAACTCAATCATGGAATAAAGCACACGTCTTTGCACTGGCTTTAAGCCATCGCGCACGTCCGGAAGGGCTCGCGCCGCAATAACGCTCATGGCATAATCGATATAGAATGTTTCCATTCTTTCTTTCAGATCAACCTCATGAATCTTATCAAATTCACTTGGCTTCTGATCAAAAATATCGTCGTTCATGGTTCCTCTTTCTGTCTGCACAGACTAAAGTAATTTTTTATAAATTAAGTAATATCCAGATTCTTAACGAACTTTGCATTCTCTTCAATGAACTCACGGCGGGGCTCTACCTTATCTCCCATCAAGGTCGTAAAGGTAAGATCCAGTTCGGATTCCATCTCCTCGTCATAGTTCACGCGAAGTAAAATTCTTCTCTCGGGATCCATCGTAGTCTCCCAAAGCTGCTCCGCATCCATCTCACCAAGACCCTTATAACGCTGGATCTTATTGTTCTGGTCACGGCCGACTTCCTTTAAGATCGCATCCAGTTCCTCATCACTGTATGCATACCAGATCTTTTTATTTTTTTCCAGCTTATACAGAGGCGGTTTTGCAAGGAATACATGACCCTGCTTGATCAACTCCGGCATGAAGCGGTAGATAAAGGTCAAAAGAAGCGTACTGATATGAGCACCGTCCACGTCGGCATCGGTCATGAGTATGATCTTGTTATAGCGAAGCTTTGCAATGTCAAAATCATCATGAATTCCGGTACCAAACGCCGTAATCATTGCCTTAATTTCAGCATTTGCATAAATCTTATCAAGTCTTGCCTTTTCCACGTTCAAAATCTTACCGCGAAGCGGCAAAATAGCCTGTGTTGCACGGGATCTTGCAGTTTTAGCACTTCCTCCTGCGGAATCTCCCTCTACGATATAGATCTCGCAATTTGCAGGATCCTTATCGGAGCAGTCTGCAAGCTTACCGGGAAGCGTCATGCCATCCAGCGCCGTCTTTCTTCTCGTTAAGTCTCTTGCCTTTCTGGCAGCTTCCCTTGCACGCTGCGCTAAGATCGACTTTTCACAAATGGACTTGGCAACCATGGGATTTAATTCCAGGAAGTAAGTCAGCTGTTCACTGACAATATTGTCAACGGCTCCTCTTGCCTCACTGTTTCCAAGCTTTTGCTTTGTCTGACCCTCAAACTGAGGATCCTCAATCTTGACACTGACGATTGCGGTAAGTCCCTCACGAATGTCTTCACCTGAAAGATTCGGCTCGTTATCCTTCAAGAGCTTTGCCGTTCTCGCATAATCATTAAAGGTCTTCGTGATGGAGTTGCGGAAGCCCTGCAAATGGGTTCCACCCTCAGGCGTATTAATGTTATTTACAAAGCTAAAGACGCTTTCATTGTAGGAATCATTGTGTTGGAAGGCAACCTCAACATACACGCCATTCTTTTCACCCTCAAAATACAGGATATTTTCATAAAGAGGCGTCTTGCTCTTATTGAGATATTCTACGAATTCTTTAATTCCGCCTTCATAGTAAAACTCAATGACTCTTTGCTTTCTGCCATCCTCGAGAGTGATGACGTGAGATTTTCCAATTTTTCCGCCGGTTTTCGTCTTGCTTTCCGGAACGTTTTCTTCAATTTCAAGGTTCTCCAGCTTACTTTCTTCGCTTTCAGAATCCTCATCATCTAGGTTCGCTGCTGCTTCCTGCTTTTGAAGCTTTGCATCCTCCTCAGCTCTCTCCAAAAGATCTCCAAGCTGAGCACTTTCCGTTGCACTTAAGAAAGTCTCTTCGTTATCCTTCTCCTGACGGTCATCTCTTAAAATAATGCGAAGACCCTTGGTCAAAAATGCCATTTCACGAAGTCTTCTCTTGAGCACGTCAAAATCATATTCCGTCGTCTCGGTAAAGATCGTATCATCAGGAAGGAAGGTAACCTTCGTACCCGTTTTCTCAACAGGACAGGTTCCGATCTCCTTTAAAGGATAGCAAACGTGGCCTCTCTCATAACGCTGCTTATAAACCTTTCCTTCCTGGCAGATTTCAACCTCCAGCCAATTGGAAAGAGCATTCACGACGGATGCGCCAACGCCATGAAGACCGCCGGAAACCTTATATCCTCCGCCGCCAAACTTACCTCCGGCATGCAGAATGGTAAATACCACCTCTACCGCAGGAATGCCAGCCTTATGATTGATGCCAACGGGAATTCCTCTGCCGTTATCAATAACGGTGACGGAATTATCCTCATTGATGGTTACGTCAATGGTATCACAAAAACCAGCCAAGGCTTCATCTACTGCATTGTCAACGATCTCATACACTAAATGATGAAGTCCTCTGCTGGAGGTAGTACCGATATACATGCCAGGTCTTTTACGAACGGCCTCCAAACCTTCCAAAATTTGGATCTGATCCGCTCCATATTCATGATCCACCATCGTACTGCTAAGATTTTCTTCGCTCATGAACTAACATGCTCCTTAAATATCTCTAATAAATTCTCAATCGCTAATAAATTTTCAATATCTCAAAATCACGTTCCAAAAACATTAATTATTCATGATATCTACCGTCCCGTTTGTGACTTTGTAAACTCTGTCGATCTCAAACCGATTGTTTACAAATTCCTCCAAACCAGTACAGGTAATGATTGTCTGAATCGTTCCAATACTGTTTAACAAATAATTTTGGCGATTGCTGTCAAGCTCCGACAACACGTCATCCAACAAAAGAATTGGCGTATCCTTCGTAATTTTCTTTACCAATTCTATTTCCGAAAGCTTTAAGGACAATGCTGCCGTCCTCTGCTGACCCTGAGAACCAAATTTCCGAATGTCAACGTCCCCGATTAAGAAGGAAAAATCATCCCTGTGAGGACCAACCGTCGTCATTTTTGAACGAACGTCTCTCTCCTGATTTTCCTGAAGCTTTTTCTCAAAAGCATCCATCTCCACGTCAGGTTCGTATACAATCTTAATTTTCTCCCGGCCGCCGGAAAGACTATAATGTATCCCCTCAATAATTTCATTGAGCTGCTCAACAAAAAGCTTTCTTCTCTCAATGATTTTACTTCCATAGGAAACCAGCTGCATGTCCCAAATATTTAAGGTCTCCCGAAGCTGAGGATTAAAATACATGTCCTTCAGCAGGGTATTTCGCTGATCTACAATCTTGTTGTAATTACTCAGATTATAAAAATAAAAGCTGTCCAGCTGGCAAAGCTCCATGTCAACAAAGCGTCTTCTCTCAGAAGGACCGTTTTTAATGATTCCAAGATCCTCCGGCGAAAAGAACACCACGTTACAAAGACCAATTAAATCAGCGGCCTTTTTTACCCTTTGTCCATCAATGGCAAGTCCCTTCGACTTATTTTTTCGAAGATGCATGTCAATACGGGTATCCACGTTTTCTTTTTCAATCACTGTCCTAATGTGAGCTTCTTCCTTATCGAAATTGATAATATCCCTATCCTTGCTGCCCTTATGGGACTTTGTCGTGGCAGAAACATAAATGGCTTCCAGGATATTGGTCTTTCCCTGCGCATTATCCCCATACAAAATATTTGTTCCAGGACTAAATTCCAAGGAAAGATGATCATAATTTCGGTAATCAGACAACTCTATGGATTTAATGATCATGCCTTTTGCTCCACTTTTACTTTACTGCCCTGATATTCCACAATATCTCCAGCCACAATCTTCCGACCTCTTCTGGTATCAATTTCTCCATTGACCTTTACAAGTCCGTCCTGGATCACAAGCTTTGCATCCACGCCGGATTCAACCAGCCCCGCCAGCTTCAAAACCTGTCCCAGCTTAATAAATTCATCCTTAATCCTAACAACTTCCATATACTTCCCCTTAGAAATATGCAGAACTCGGGGCTTTGGACTTTATAGTCTTTCCACTAACCATTTGACCTGGAAAGACCATAAAGTCCATCCCCTCGAAATATCGTACAATCTAACTTATTATTAATAAAATGATAAATAACTTAAAATAATAGCTATAAAAAATTATACTCTATATCGTATATTTATTTATGTTATCTATGATCTGTCATAGATTTCTACGACTTTTCCATACCTCGAGGGGTCGTTTTAACCATGTCTCTACGGCATGTGTTCCAGCCGTCAGTACTTAGTTGGCGTATGCTGTCGGAGCCGTCACAATGTGACGGTTTCGATCAGCGACAACTTAGTACTGATACGGCGAACCCATAGCGCGAGCGTGCCGTAGAGACATGATTAAATACAGACCCCGAGTTTATCAAGAAACCGTCGTAAAGTTTACGGGAAGAACCAGATAAATATACGACTCCTCCTCGTTCTTGATGAAGCAAGGTGCTTTGGAGTTCACCATGTAAAGATCCACTTCCTCATCATCAATGACTCTCAGTGCATCAATCAAAAACTTTGGATTAAATCCAATCATTAAATCCTTTCCCTGCTTTTCAACGTCAATTTCTTCATTCATGCTGCCGAGGGTAGAATTAATTTTCAGTTCAATAAATCCATCCGTTATATTGATGATAATTGGCTTTTTGTCTCCCTCTTTCACAAGAAGGGTAGCTCTGTCGATACAGTTCAAAAGCTCCTTCTTATTGACTCTGACCTTGGTCTCATAATCGCTGGATAGCATCTGCTCAACCTTAAAATATTCACCCTCAATCAATCTGGAAACAACTAAGGTATCATCAAATTCAAATAAAATATGATTATTCGTAAAGGAAATGATCACGTCCTTATCCGCATCTCCGGGAATGATCTTAGAAATCTCATTCAAGGTCTTTCCTGGAACGATCAGACGAGCGGGTTCATAATGATCCTTAAGACTTATTTTACGAATGGAAATTCTATGGCCATCCAAAGAAACCACCTTTAGTTCACTTCCATTAATCTCAAAGAGCTCACCAGTCATCAGCTTGTTATTTTCGTTGTCAGAGATGGAGAAGATCGTCTGACGGATCACTTCCTTCAGCGTAAACTGGCTAATTAACACCTGATTGTTCTTCTCAACGATGGGAAGATACGAAAAATCCTCTCCTGATTTTCCAATGATGGTAAAATTCGCTTTTTCACACTTAATAAAGGTTTTAAAGGATCCGTCAGATTCAATGGTAACGTCACTGTCAGGAAGCTTTCTAATAATGTCTAAGAACATCTTTGCGTCCAGAGCAATGATGCCTTTTTCAATAATGTCGCCTTCTATGACGGTTTCCATGCCAAGCTCCATGTCATTGGCAGTTAACTTTATCATATTTTTCGTACAATCTACAAGAATACATTCAAGAATGGACATCGTCGTCTTATTAGGAACGGCCTTCGATACAATCTGTAATCCGGATAAAAGATTAGATTTAGAGCAAATAAATTTCATAACGTGCATATCTCCCTTCAGCATCTATTGTACCAGTCTGTGACCCCTATAGATAATAAATAAAAAAGAAAGATCGTATTCTTCTTAGTAATAGGAGTTGATATGTGCAAAACCACTCTTATTATACCATTTTTAAGGGAAAAATGGAATGAAAAACTAGTGAATAATTTAGGAAAAAGTCATTATTTTTCAAAAGTTATTCACAACCCATTTGAAACCAAAAATTCATGAAAAAAGTTATCGACATGCTTCCACGTCCTGTTCTAATTCTTTCCACGTTTAGGATGGGTTTATCTTCTTTTCAATGACCTCCAGCTTATTTTTCAGATCCTTATTGGTCTCCATTTCAGATTCAATCTTAGAGCATCCGTGGATGATGGTGGTATGGTCCTTTTTATTAAGAAGCTTTGCAATATTTGTGTATGAAGTATCCGTCAGCTTTCTGCAAAGATACATAATGATTTGCCTGGGCAAAACAAACTCTGCATTTCTCTTTTTTGAGGTAATGTCCTCTGATTTTACGCCAAAATGCTCAGAAACCACGTCTATAATCAAATTTGGAGTGATTTCATTGGTTTTGTTAGGATCAATCATGTCCTTTAAGGCTTCTTCCGCAACGGCCAGGGTGATGTCCTGATCGAGCTTATTGAGCTTTGCAAAGGCAACGATCTTATTAAATGCACCCTCCAGCTCACGAATGTTGGACTTAATGTTGTTTGCAATGTATTGAATGACTTCCTCAGAAATCTTCTTATCACAGGATTCTGCATTTTTCCGAAGAATGGCAACCTTTGTCTCATAATCAGGTGGCTGAATGTCTGCCGTCAGACCCCATTCGAATCTGGAACGGAAGCGCTCGTCTAAGGCACTCATCTGCTTTGGTGGCTTATCTGAGGAAAGAATGATCTGTTTTCCCGTGGCATGAAGGACGTTAAAGGTATTGAAAAATTCCTCCTGCGTACTTTCCTTACCGATAATGAACTGAACGTCATCGACCATCAAAACGTCAACGGTTCTATATTTTTCGCGAAGCTTCGTCATGGAAGCAGCATTACCACTACGAATGGATTCAATCACCTCATTCGTGAATTCCTCACTGGTGACATAGAGCACCTTCATATTGGGATGGTTGTCCAAAATCATGTGACCTATGGAATGCATTAAGTGAGTCTTTCCAAGTCCCGGACCTCCATAGAGATATAAAGGGTTGTAGGTGATCACAGGATAAGACTCTGCTACGGCCAAGGAAGAAGCATGTGCAAATTTATTGTTGCTACCAACGACAAAAGTATCAAAACGATATCTGGGAATCAGATTTGCATTTTCATGATTCACGTTATTCGTCATGGTATGGTCAGTACTCTTTTCCGCCGTCCCAGCGTTAAGATTGGAATTCTGACTGTTTTCCAATAAGAAATTTACTTCATAATTATGATCAAACATCTCCGTGATGGTTACTTTAAAGAAGTTTGTGAACTTCTTAGAGATGTAATCCAGGGCGCTCGCCTGATCGGAAGGAATCAAAATATTGACCACGTCATTCGTCACGTCGTGGAATTTCAATGATTCAATCCAAGTATGATAAGAAATGTCAGAGAGGTTGTATTCCCTTCTGACTGTTTCTTTAATGTCATTCCAGCTTTCTTTCATAATTTCCATAAAAAAGTACCTAAACCTTCCCAATCAAATGTCTAGATTTGGTGTCTAAGACCGAAAAAGCCATATAAACCGACACTAAACCATCGTACTAATTCTATAATAAATCAGAAAAATTTTCAAATGTAAGTTATGAACGTTTTTTAACCCTTTTCGATAAAAAGTTATCCACGTCATGTTGATAATTATGGTTATAAATAGGGTATTTTAATGGACACGTGGATATTTTTTAAAATAGGTGGATAAGTTATTCAATCATCTTCTCCCATGTTTTGACAGTATTTTCTAAGAATATTCACAATTTCTTTCACAAATTAATGGCAGATAAAACACAGATATCCACAAGAAGTGAATAATGTGTGGATATCTTGCATATTAATTTTTTATGTGTATATGTATGTGGATAAGTGTATAAAAGAAAATTCTAAAATTTTACGATTTCTAAATTTTCTTTATTTTTAGGGATTTTTATAATTTTTTTCTTGACACAGACCTTTATTTTTTATACAATCAATATGCTATTTTCCTGTAAAAGTAAAGGAGGTGCCTGACCATGAAGATGACATATCAGCCTAAAAAGCGTTCACATGCCAGAGTACATGGCTTTAGAGCTAGAATGAGTACTGCCGGCGGAAGAAAAGTATTAGCAGCAAGACGCGCAAAGGGAAGAAAAAAGCTTTCCGCTTAAAAGATATAAACTGCTATAGGTCACAGAAATGTGACCTTTTTTTCTCTGAAATTTAAGAAATAGAAATTTAAGGTTTTAAGTTATGAAATTTTCGGAATCCTTAAAGAAAAATCACCAATTCCAATTTGTTTACAAGAATGGCAAATCATATGCCAACAAATATTTTGTAATGATAATAAAGGAAAATGGCCTTGAGAAAAACAGAATTGGAATCAGCGTGAGTAAGAAAGTGGGAAACAGTGTGGTGAGACATCGCATTGCCAGACTGGTTCGAGAAAGCTATCGGTTACATGAGAGCGTATTCAATAGTGGTTTGGATATTGTAATCGTTGCAAGAAGCTCTGCCGCGCAGGCAAGTTATTATGACGTGGAAAGTGCCCTGCTCCATCTTGCAAAGCTCCATAAGATCATAAAAGTTTATCTATATTAAAACTTGTTTATGAAAAAAATTTTAATCGCTATTATAAGATTATATCAAAAATATCTTTCTCCAATGAAAAGAACAAAATGCCCTTACGTTCCAAGCTGCTCTTGTTATGGATTAGAAGCTGTAGAAAAACATGGAGCACTGAAAGGAGGGCTTTTGGCGTTTTGGAGAGTTTTAAGATGTAATCCTTTTTCAAAAGGAGGATATGATCCAGTTCCGGATGATTTAAGAGAAATGAATTTTGTGAAAATGAAATTTATTTCTAATAGGAAGAAATAGCGATGCCAGGAGGATAAATGGAAGTAATTGTCTTTACACAAAATTCTACCTTCATCATTGGTTGGGTGTCAAAATTGCTTGGCTTGATCATGGAAGGAATTTTTTCCGTGCTTGATCTGATCGGACTTCCAAACATCGGTCTAGCAATCATTCTCTTCACGATCGTTGTCAATCTGCTGATGCTGCCCCTGACCATTAAGCAACAAAAGTTTTCAAAGCTGTCCGCAAAAATGCAGCCGGAAATTCAGGCAATTCAAAGCAAATATAAGAATAAAAAGGATACGGATTCCCAGATGGCCATGAACCAAGAGGTTCAGATGGTTTATGCAAAATATGGCGTATCTCCCACAGGTAGCTGTATGTATTTATTGATTCAGATGCCGATCATTTTTGCTTTGTACCGCGTCATTTACAGCATTCCCGCTTATGTTACAAAGATTGGAAATACCTTTGGAGTTCTTGCAGAAAAAATAATCTCAACGGACAATGCAGAATTTCTAAAAAACAGTGACATAAGCTCCATTGCCAACACAGTTGCTCAGTTTTCCAAAAATATGAGCGCCGATATGACAAAGGGTGTCATTGACGTATTAAACAGACTCTCTTCCGCTGACATTGCAACCATCGCGGATCATTACAATTTGAATCATCTCACTTATAACGGAAATTTAATTCTGGGAAAAGGCGGATTGATTGAGACCTATAATAATTTTCTGGGATTAAACATTGGAAATGCTCCGAGCAGTATTGTTAAGGAAGCCTGGGCTGCCGGTTCCTATGGTCTTGTCATTGGTGCCATCATGATTCCTCTTCTCTCCGCCCTGACGCAGTTCATCAGTGTAAAGCTGATGCCTCAGCAGCCTAAGAGCGGTAACGAGCAGGCAGATTCCATGGCAGAATCCATGAAGATGATGAATATGTTTATGCCGCTGATGTCCGCATGGTTTTGTTACTCCTTTGCAGCCGGCATGGGCCTCTACTGGATTGCAGGTAATGTTGTTCGTACCATCCAGCAGGTAATCATCAATAAAAACATTGATAAAATGGATTTTGACCAGATCATCAGTCAGAATAAGGAAAAGAGCGCAAAGAAATTAGAAAAAATGAAGCTGCAGCAGGAGCGCCTTAACGCTTATGCACAGATGAATACCAAAAACATTCCATCTCAGCAGCCGAGAAAAACCATGCAGAATAAGGCTAACATTAATTCTAACATTTCTGAAAAGGAAAAGAATGAGGCGATGGCAAATGCAGAAAGCTCCGGATCAAAGACAAAGACCGGTTCCGGAAGCATGTTTGCTAAGGCCGGCATGGTAAAGCAATACAATGACAAAAACAAGTAAATACCAGTGAATCATTGGAGGATTAGTAAAATGGAATATAAAGAGTTTACTGCAAAGACAGTTAGCGAAGCCATTACGGATGCCTGTCAGGAATTTGGAGTTACCAGCGATCGCCTTGTATATGAAGTCATTGAAAAAGAATCTGCAGGATTTCTGGGCATCGGTTCCAAACCGGCTACCATTAAGGCTGCCATTAAGGTGGAAGAGGAAGTAAAGCCCACCGAAGCTCCGAAAAAGGAAAAGAACGAAAAGGAATCTCCTGCATCCTTTGAAGAATGTGCTAAGACCTTTTTAAGAGACGTATTTGATGCAATGAAGATGGAGGTTGCCATCGTAGCAAAGTTCAATGAGGAAGAAAGAAACCTCGACATTGAGCTGAGCGGCGATGACATGGGAATGCTGATCGGTAAGAGAGGTGCTACCTTAGATTCCCTCCAGTATCTGGTGTCTCTCGTTGTTAACAAGAACACGGATGATTACGTTCGTGTAAAGGTTGATACCGAGAATTACCGTGAGAGAAGAAAGGAAACCTTAGAGAACCTTGCTAAGAATATTGCTTATAAGGTAAAGAGAACGAAGCGTCCTGTTTCCTTAGAGCCCATGAACCCCTATGAAAGAAGAATCATTCACTCCGCTCTGCAGAATGACAAATATGTTACGACCCACAGCGAAGGGGAAGATCCTTTCAGAAGAGTGATTGTTTCCCTGAAAAAATAGTTGATGTATGTTATGGAATGACTCGAGTCTAGCATAAGCTTTAATAACAAATCATTTTATCTTTATAAAATATGGGTATATTTATCCCTTTTACAATTGTGTGTCCAATATAAATTTGCCAAATTGATAAAGTGAATTATCAATATTTATTAATATCAACTGGCGTTAGCATTTCATATTTAGTAGTAAATCATTAGAGAATCACTTTTGTAAAATTATTTTTTGAATTTATGTATATTTTTTAGGGAATAGTTGGTTGTTTTAGTTTGTATAAAAAATATGTAGGTGAATAAACTGCATGTTACGTGAAAACATGGAAAACCAAGCGTTACTTAGCATCACAAAGTATGAAAAGTGACAATTGGTTTTTCTTGCATTGGAGGATTATTTATGGAGAAGATGAATGACACGATTGCTGCCATTGCTACTGCCCTCTCCGACTCCGGGATTGGAATTGTAAGAATCAGCGGTGATCAGGCTTTGGAAATTGCCGATTCAATTCTTCGAAACAAAAATGGAAAAAAATTTGTATGCTCTGCGAAAAGCCATACGATTCATTATGGATTTGTTGTAGACGGCAAAGAGGAACAGAAATCAATGAAGATCCTTGATGAAGTCATGGTTTCCGTTTTTCGCGCTCCAAAGAGTTATACAAAGGAAGACGTTGTCGAAATCAATTGTCACGGCGGCGTGCTTGTGACAAAGAAGGTGTTGGAGCTGGTGCTTCATGCAGGTGCAAGATTGGCCGAGCCTGGTGAATTTACGAAAAGAGCCTTTTTCAATGGAAGGATTGATCTTGCTGAAGCAGAGGCCGTGATGGATCTGATTCATTCCAAAAATGAATTGGCGTTAAAGGCCTCCACTGCGCAACTTCGAGGAGACCTCTCTGATAAGATTCGTTCCATGCGCGAAGAGATTTTATATGAAATTGCATTTATAGAATCCGCGCTGGATGACCCTGAACATATCAGCCTGGACGGTTATCAGGACAGGTTAAAGGAAAAATGTGATCAGCTGATCAAAGAAGTGCAAAGACTCTTAGATACTGCAGAAAATGGTAAGATGATCAAGGAAGGCATATCTACGGTGATCCTTGGAAAGCCCAATGCAGGAAAGTCTTCTCTTTTAAACATGATTCTTGGTCAGGAACGTGCGATCGTCACGGATATTGCCGGTACGACAAGAGATGCCTTGGAAGAATATGTAAATCTTCAAGGAATTCATTTGAATGTCATTGATACGGCTGGAATTCGCGATACGGAAGACGTTGTTGAAAAAATTGGCGTAGAAAAGGCAAAAAAATATGCTACGGATGCAGATTTAATTTTATATGTGGTAGATACCTCCGTGGAACTGGATGAAAATGACAGGGAGATCCTTTCCATGATCGGTGATAAAAAAACGATCTTTTTGCTCAATAAATCAGATCTTGAGCAGAAGGTCAGGGAAAAGGATATTCTGGCGCTTTTGAATCAAAGGAACCTTCCTGATGATCAAGATGGATTTATTGATTCGAATTCTGATTTAGTAGAATCATCTAAGGAACGTCTAATTTCCATGATCTCCACTTCCGCTGCCTTTGGAAAAGGTTTAGAGGAATTGGAGGTTGAAATAGAAAAGCTTTTCTTCCAGGGTGACATAAAGCAAAATGATCAAATTATGATTACCAATCTAAGACATAAGGAAGAGCTTGGAAACGTTCTAAGTTCTCTCCTGCTTGTAAAGCAAAGCTTAGAGGATGGTATGCCGGAAGACTTTTATTCCATTGATCTTATGCAGGCCTATGCTTCCCTCGGCAACATTCTTGGCGAAGAGGTCGGTGATGACCTTGTGGAGGAAATCTTTTCAAAGTTTTGCATGGGTAAATAAAATTGCCAGATGAATACGATATAAAATTCAATGTCAATAAAGTAAGGATTTAGCAAGAACTTGGGGCTAGGTTTGGATCATCTTTCTGGTAGTATTTTAAATGTTTTGTTGAATATAGTTTGAGGTAAGATCGTGAGTGAGATAAGGGAAAAGGTTGATGTTTGCGTTGTTGGTGCGGGACATGCCGGCTGTGAGGCTGCGCTGGCTTGTGCGAGATTAGGATTGGAGACCGTGATCTTTACGATCAGCGTTGACAGCATTGCGCTGATGCCCTGCAATCCGAATGTCGGTGGTTCGTCAAAGGGACATCTGGTCCGTGAGCTGGATGCTCTTGGCGGTGAGATGGGAAAAAACATTGATAAGACATTTATTCAGTCAAAGATGCTAAACGTGTCGAAGGGTCCAGCCGTCCACTCTCTTAGGGCGCAGGCAGATAAGGCAGAATACTCTCGCGCCATGAGAAAGGTGCTCGAGAGTCAGGAGCATCTTACCATTAAACAGGCAGAGGTCTGCGAGTTATTGTGGGAGGAGATACCAGATCATCTTTCAAATTGCAAGGATAACAATGAAAATGATTGCGTAGTGAATACTCAAATAAATGATGAAGATCATAGAAACATTCAGGAGAACGATCAGAATGAAAGCTATCAAAATGAAAGCTATCAAGAAGAGAACCATCTTTTAGGTTTTGAAAAAAAGGTGATCGGTGTCAAGACCTTTACGGGTGCGGTCTATGAATGTAGAGCAGTTATCTTATGTACTGGTACGTATCTTCGTGCAAGATGCCTTTGCGGTGAAGCAATTACCTATACAGGTCCCAATGGATTACAGGCTGCCACGCACCTTACCGAATCTCTGAAAAACATGGGAATTGAGCTTCGCCGATTTAAGACGGGAACGCCTGCCAGAATGGATGGCAGAACAATTGATTATTCTAAAATGGAGGAGCAATTCGGTGATGAAAGAATTGTACCCTTCTCTTTTTCTACGGATCCGGAAAGCGTTCAAAAGGAGCAGGCTTCCTGCTGGCTGACCTATACAAATCAGGCAACACATGACATCATCCGTGCCAACCTTGACCGCTCTCCCATTTATGCAGGAATCATTGAAGGAACGGGTCCAAGATATTGTCCGTCCATCGAAGATAAGGTAGTAAAATTTGCGGAGAAAGAACGACATCAGGTGTTCTTGGAGCCGGAAGGCCTGCATACACATGAAATGTATGTCGGTGGCATGTCCTCTTCTCTTCCGGAGGACGTGCAGCTTGCGATGTACCGTACCGTTCCAGGCTTGGAGCATTGCAAGATTGTGAGAAATGCCTATGCCATAGAATATGATTGCATCAATGCAAAACAGCTCTACCCTTCTCTCGAATTTAAGAAGATCAAGGGTCTGTTTGCAGGTGGTCAATTTAATGGAAGCAGTGGTTATGAGGAAGCTGCCTGTCAGGGCTTGGTTGCTGGAATCAATGCTGCCATGGAGCTTTTGGGCAGGGAATTCCTTGTGATGGATCGCTCGGAAAGCTATATTGGCGTACTGATTGATGACCTTGTGACGAAGGACAATCGTGAGCCCTACCGCATGATGACCTCTCGGGCAGAATATCGTCTTCTGCTCCGTCAGGACAATGCAGATCGAAGACTTCGGAAAAAGGGTTATGAAATTGGCCTGATTTCTGAGGAAGAATATCAAGATCTGTTATGTAAGGAAAAACTGATCGAGCTTGAGATTTCGAGATTAAAGGATACCAAAGTTGGTGCCAATAAAGAAATTCAAAGCTTTTTGGAGCGTCATGACAGCATGAGTTTAAAGACTGCCGCTTCCCTTGCAGAGCTTATTTGCAGACCAGAGCTGGACTATGAAAAAATTGAAGAAATTGATGCAGGTCGCGTAGAGGCTTATGCAGGCTACTGCTCCATGGAGAATGTTCGAAGTAAGTATTTGACTGCAGATGGCAAGCTTTCGAAGGAAATCATAGATCAGGTTGAAATTGAGATTAAATATGAGGGCTACATTGTAAGGCAAAAAAGACAGGTGGAACAATATAAAAAGCTGGAAAAGAAAATGATTCCCGCAGATTTGAATTATGATGAGGTTCCTTCTCTTCGACTAGAGGCAAGACAGAAATTAAAGGAGTTTCGTCCCGTCTCGTTAGGACAGGCATCCAGAATTTCAGGTGTCTCTCCCGCTGACGTTTCCGTGCTACATATTTATTTAGAGCGCCATAAAAATAATTGAGGTTTGATATGTTATCAAATATTTATGATACTCATTTCTTTGAAAAGGATTTAAGTGAGTTAGGGCTAACCCTTTCAAAGGAACAAATAGATCAGTTTTTGAAATATTATGAATTATTGATTGAGTGGAATGAGAAAATCAATCTCACTGCCATCACGGCATACGAGGATGTTTTGAAAAAACATTTTATAGACAGTCTTTCCCTTTGCAAGGCAATGGAGGTTCAAAAGGAGCTTTCGGTAATTGACGTAGGTACCGGAGCGGGATTTCCTGGACTTGCGTTGAAGATTGCTTTTCCAAATTTAAGGATGACACTTTTAGATTCCTTGAATAAGCGAATTGTTTTTTTGAATCAGGTGATTGAGGAGCTAAAGCTTACTAAGATTGAAACCATTCATGGCCGCGCGGAGGATTTTGCCGGAAAGGCAGAATATCGTGAAGGCTTTGATCTTTGTGTCTCCAGGGCTGTTGCTAATTTATCGACGCTTTCAGAGTATTGTTTGCCTTTTGTGAAAATCGGTGGACTGTTTATTTCCTATAAATCTGAAAAGATTGAGGAAGAAATGAAGCAGGCGAAAAATGCCATTTCAATTCTTGGCGGTGGAGTAAAGAAACAAGTGGAGTTTACTCTCCCCTCCTCTGACATCTATCGCAATCTTGTTGTGATAGAAAAGATAAAGAATACACCGAAGAAGTATCCAAGAAAAGCAGGACTTCCTTCTAAAGAGCCCTTATGTTAAAAAATAGTTATTTTCTGTATATTTTTGAAGTTTACAGATTATTTATTCTTTGATATAATGATAAGTGTGTCTTATTCTTTATGCATATTTTTACCATATGAAATAATTTAAAATAGAACATATGTTCTATTTTGGAGACAGAAAATGAATGAATCATCCAGAATAAAATTACAATCAATTCTGAATTCCATGGAAACAGAGGCAGATCCGCTTGCCGTTCAGTTGGAAACCTATCAGAATGAGATTAACAAATTAGAATTAGAAATTGACCGGATCAAAGAGCAATACTCTGAGGCTGATTTTGTTTTTTCGCCCAGAACTGGAAAGCAAAACGAGGAATATAAGCAAAAGCAGTCAGAATTAGAGCTATTAAAGAAAAAATGTGAACAGATACAGGAGCGCTATGACCAAATCAATCAAAGTATTGATTTGGTTGTTGAGGTGCTTGCTTCCGAGAATGATGGTGATGCTTCCAAAAATGGTTTGCTTTATCAGGAGCAGGATCGTCAACGGATCGCCAGAGATTTGCATGATACAGCCCTGCAGCACATGTCCTATTTGGTTTCAAAGTTAGATTCCTGTAAGAGCTTTATTGATACTGATCCCATAAAAGCAAAGATGGAGCTCTCTATCGCAAGACATAATTTGAGTGAATCCATAGACGAGATTCGAGGAATCATTTATAATCTTCGTCCTATGGTATTGGATTCAGATGGTTTTCACTCCACTCTCATTAAATTTATCGAGAAGTTCAACGAGGATAAGGAATTTGATATTACCTATGACATCGAAGATCTCTTTTGTGAGGATCAGCTTGTACTGATTACGATCTATCGGATTATTGAGGAGTGCTTTTCTAATATTAAAAAGCACGCAGAGGCATACAAGATTCATCTGATCGTTCAGGAACAAATTGGTTCTTATTACATCTATGTTGAGGATGATGGTAAGGGCTTTGACGTCGATCAGGTGATGAAAAATAATAATTTACAATTTGGACTTTCCATTATGAAAGAAAGAGTGAGTCTTCTGGGCGGAAACATTACCATAACTTCTTCTAAAAATGCCGGTACCAGAATAAAGATACTAATTCCGGAAGGTTAAAGTAATCATTAGGTTCTTCTTTGTATATAGATATAATATATGAATCCCTTGTAGGTATAATAATCCTCCAAGGGATTTTTATTATCTTTCGTTTGGTTAAAAGGCTATTTGTATGATATTATAGTTGGTATTGTTACAAAAGACATTTTGAATATAAATATATGAGACTATATGTTAGAAAATTATTAATTTAAAATATGTTATTTGAGAATATGATGATCAGAAATAAGCAAAATTAAAATATATAGAGTGAAAATATGTAGAGTGAAAATATGTAGAGTGAAAATGTATAGGTAAAGTTCAAAAGTATGTTGATCTGAAGCAAATAGATTTAATATTAGTTAAATAAAATTTTGTATATAAAATATTGAACGCTTATTCGCTACTGGTAGTATGATATATTGTTTCTTTATTTTATTCCATAAAAATTTCAAACGGACAAACATATCTAAAAAGGAACTTTAAGTATATAATCAGAAAAACCTGAAATGAAAAATATAAAAAAATCCCTTGAAATTAATATTAATAAGAACAGGCCAGTTCGATCCAATACTATCTCATAAAAAACTTTGTATATATATTTTGCCATACCCTATATCTTGTATTTACTATGTGAATGTTTCACGTGAAACATTTATTTTGCCTATCAAAATCTATTGTTTTAAGAATCAAAAAACACTATATTGTGTTTCACGTGAAACATTGTGGTCTAAATATAGTAAAGTAAAGTGAAACATGTTTCGACATACTTCGTGAAACATAAACAAATAGAAATATGGAAACACAATATCTAGTGGTCACTAAAACATACTGAAAGAAGAAAAATTTAGAAAAAAGAATGTTTTTTTGTTAATTATATAGTAGTCAGTATTTATCAAAGGTGATATAATAAATGCACAAAAAGAATTGGAAAGGTGTGATTCTGGACTATGGGAAAGGTGATTGCAGTCGCAAATCAGAAAGGCGGCGTTGGTAAAACAACGACTTCCATCAATTTAGCTGCTGGTCTGGCAGTAAAGGGTCAGAAGGTTCTTATCATTGATACGGATCCGCAGGGCAATGCAACCAGTGGATTTGGTGTTGATAAGAATGATTTGGAGAATACAATCTATGAATTAATGCTTGGGGAGTGTTCAATTAAGGATTGTCTCTTAAAGGATGTTGTACAGAATGTCTCCATCATTCCTGCAAATGTCAATCTTGCCGCAGCAGAAATTGAGTTAATCGGGAAAAAAGAAAGAGAATATATCCTAAAAAATGAAGTTGATTATATTAAGGATGACTTTGATTATATTATCATTGACTGTCCTCCTTCTTTGAATACGTTAACGATCAATGCCATGACAACGGCAGACAGCGTTCTTGTTCCGATTCAGTGTGAGTTTTATGCTTTGGAAGGACTGAGTCAGCTGATTCATACTATTAACCTTGTAAGGGAAAGATTGAATCCAAAATTGGACATTGAGGGCGTGGTATTTACCATGTTTGATGCGAGAACGAATTTGTCTGCTCAGGTAGTTGACAATGTTAAGACAAATTTGAAATATCATATTTATCAGACGCTCATTCCCAGAAACGTTCGATTGGCAGAAGCTCCAAGCTTTGGTATGCCAATTACTCTGTATGATCCAAAATCAGCAGGTGCAGAGGCATACTTAAAATTGGCCGAAGAGGTAATTGAGAGCGATAAAAAGAAGAAGTAAAAGGAGACAAAATAGATCATGGCAGTTCGTGGTGGACTTGGAAAGGGATTGGATTCTTTGATCCCCAGTAAAAAGGAAGAAAAGAAGGTTGTTGCCCCTGTCGAGAAAAAGGAAGAAAAAGGGGTAGAGACGATTGTTAAGATTACGAAGGTGGAACCGAATCGCAGTCAGCCCAGAAAGAACTTTGATGAGGATGCATTGCAGGAATTGTCGGATTCTATTAAGCAATATGGGGTGATCTCACCAATTTTGGTTCAGGATCGAAAGGATCATTATGAGATCATCGCCGGAGAGCGCAGATGGCGCGCGGCAAAGATGGCAGGTCTGAAAGAGGTTCCTGTTATCATTCGTGATTATACGGAGCAGGAAATTGTCGAGATCTCTCTGATCGAGAACATTCAGCGTGAGGACCTCAATCCAATTGAAGAAGCTCAGGCTTACAAGCGTCTTTTGGATGAATTCAACTTGAAGCAGGATGAGCTTGCAGATAGAGTTTCAAAAAGCAGAGTTGCCGTTGCAAATTCTATTCGTCTCTTAAAGCTTGCGCCAGACGTACAGCAGATGGTCATTGATGAAATGATCAGTCCTGGACATGCAAGGGCCTTGATCGGAATTGAAAATCTTCAGGAGCAGTACAATCTCGCACAACGTATTTTCGATGAAAAGCTTAGCGTTCGTGAAGTAGAAAAGCTGGTGAAGAACCTTCATAAGCCGACAAAGCGCAAGAAAAAGCTCGATGACAAAACACTTCTCGCCATTTATCATGAAGAAGAAGAGAAAATGAAGAAAAAACTTGGCACAAAGGTTTCCGTCATTTCGAAAGGAGAAGGTGCCGGTAAAATCGAAATTGAGTTCTACAGCCATGATGATTTTGAGAGAGTCCTGGAGTTAATTGGAAATCCTAAAATGATATAATGTAACACATAATATAATGATATTTAATAATTTTATGATGTTTAATAATATTATGTTACATGATAGTATATGTAGAAAGCTAAGCTTTTTGCATTAGGATAGCAAAGCAAATTAATGTTGAGTTATCAAGAAAACATATGCGTATGATCATGGAATTCTTAGAAATGATTACCTGCAGGTGCATTTCCATGAATTGGATTATAAGCAAAAAGCTTATACATCATACATATTAAATATGTTCCATTATTATAGAAAAAGTGAATATAGCAATGAAAAAGGGGCGATCATTTGACAGCAAGTAATAGCGTATTTCTAAATAAAATCGGCCTTGGCAATTTTGATCTTGGTTATCTTTTGATCCTGGTCATCGTGCTGATGATCTTATGCATTATCATGAGCATCCTGGTGATCAAGCAGAGAGAGGATATCAAGCTCCTGAAGTTTCGCATGAAGCGTTTGATGAATGGTAAGGATGCGGAAAGTCTAGAGGACATGATTACCTTTCTGGTAAAGGATCATAAATCCTTAAAGCAGGTGGTAGAGCTGAATAAAAAAGATATTGAAGCCTTGTTTCATCACATGCGCTCGGCTTATCAAAAGATTGGTTTGGTAAAGTATGATGCCTTTCAGCAGATGGGTGGACAGCTCAGCTTTTGCCTGGTGCTTTTGGATCAGGATAATAACGGATTCATTATCAATTCCGTGCACAGTACGGAGGGTTCCTATTGCTATTCCAAGGAGATTATAAATGGCGTCGGCGACGTAAGCTTCAGTAAGGAAGAAAAGGAAGCATATGATATGGCCGTAAGCGGAGACGAGCAACATTTGAAAAAATAGGAATTGTTCATAGCATAAATTTGTGTTAGAATGTTTTCGTGTTTATAAAGAGTATTGGTAAAGAGAAATTCTTAAAGTATTTTTCATGATGAACATGAACTAACAGGCGGCAGACGAAAAGAAACCGTTTGACGCGATAGGAGGAAATATGATCGACATTAAGTTTTTAAGAGAAAATCCTGAGATAGTAAAGGAGAACATCAAGAAGAAGTTTCAGGATGAGAAGCTTCCCTTGGTGGATGAAGTGATTGCGCTGGATGCAGAGAGCCGCAGGGTTCAGCAGGAGGCAGACAATCTTCGCAGCCAGAAGAATAAGCTTGCAAAGCAGATCGGCGGTCTGATGGGTCAGATCAAGAAGGCAGAAGGCGCCGGAAATGCTGAAGAGGCTGAGGAGAAAAAGAAAGAGGCAGAAGCCTTAAAGGCACAGAGCGTTGCTGATGATGCGAGACTTGCAGAGCTGGAGGCACAGGAGCCGCAGTTCCAGGCGAAGATTCGCGAAATTATGTACAAGATTCCCAACATCATTGATGCGTCCGTTCCCGTTGGTAAGGATGATTCGGAAAACGTGGAAATCGAAAAGTTTGGTGAGCCTGTTGTTCCTGATTTTGAGATTCCACATCATGCTGACATCCTAAAGAGCATCAGTGGTTTGGACAAGGAGTCCGCAGGGCGCACCAGTGGCGACGGCTTTTACTATCTCATGGGAGATGCGGCAAGACTGCATTCCGCAATGCTGAGCTATGCGAGAGATTTCATGATCGACAAGGGCTTTACCTATTGCATCCCGCCCTTCATGATCAGAAGCGACGTGGTAAACGGCGTTATGAGCTTTAAGGAAATGGAAGCCATGATGTATAAAATCGAGGGTGAGGATTTATACCTCATCGGTACGTCCGAGCATTCCATGATTGGTAAGTTTAAGGGCGAAATCGTGAAGGAGGAGAGCCTTCCCATTACGATGACCTCCTATTCTCCTTGCTTTAGAAAGGAAGTTGGTTCCCACGGCATTGAGGAGCGCGGCCTCTATCGCGTACACCAATTCGAGAAGCAGGAGATGGTCGTTCTCTGTAAGCCGGAGGAATCCATGGATTGGTACAATAAGATGTGGAGCTACACCGTGGAATTCTTTAGAAGCCTTGACGTTCCCGTGCGTACGCTGGAGTGCTGTAGCGGCGACCTGGCTGACCTAAAGGTGAAGTCCTGTGACGTGGAGGCATGGAGCCCTCGTCAGAAGAAGTATTTTGAGGTTGGTTCCTGTTCCACGCTTGGTGATGCACAGGCAAGAAGACTTGGCATCCGCACCAAGGGCGCAAAGGGTACCTACTTTGTTCACACGCTGAACAACACCGTTCTGGCAACGCCGAGAGGCCTGATCGCTTTCCTTGAGAACAACCTGAATGCAGACGGCAGCATCAACATTCCTAAGGCATTGCAGCCTTACATGGGTGGCAAGGAGAAAATTGTTCCTAACCAAAAATAAAACGGAAAGATCCTTCGGATAAAATAAACTGATCCGAAGGATTTTTTTGTATGATAACTATTTGTAATTTATGATTTGTTCATTTTGAATTTTGTAATTTATTCGTTTCCAATTTTATAATTTGTTCGATTGACGTTTTCTTATGGCAATGATACAATCTCATCATCGAGGCAGCATCATGCGGAGTCTCATTTCAAGGTAATTCAACCAATTTTCCAAGACATTTTATTGGAATACGGGGAGGTTTACTTTTTGCACCATTTTTTAAAAAATTTACAAAAGGAGGGTTCAAATCATGGCAGAGAAGGAATTATTAAGTGCAATTTCAGAGATAATGGAGATGAAAATTAAGGAGGGGATCGGAGAACTGAAAGTAGAAATGAAGAATGAGTTCAAAGCTCTAAACGAGCAAGTTTATGAGCTTAGAAGTGACGTTAATACGTTAAAGAGCGACGTAAGTACACTTAAGAGTGACGTTAATACGTTAAAGAGCGACGTAAGTACACTTAAGAGTGACGTTAATACGTTAAAGAGCGAAGTAAGTATTCTTAAAGATGAGGTTAGTACGCTTAAGAGCGACGTTATTTCTCTGAAGGATGACAATGCCCAGATATGGACGGAGCTTACAAGCATGAAGGGTCAGATTGCGGATTTGCGAGGAGCACAGGCGGAAATGAATGCTAAAATGGACTTGATGGATGCGGAAGTTCGGGGAATGAGGACACATTTGGAAAATGTGACGGATCTGAAGATTAAACTAGTAGCAGAAAATATATTTCCTGCTACTAGCCAATATATTTCCGCTACAAAAGAAATTGGAAAATTGCGGGAAGGAGTGGATGTTCTCAACCGTGTTGTAAGAAATCATTCGGAAAGAATTCGAAGGAACGAAGAGAGGCTCCAAATGGCTTAAAATGACCACTTCTACATAAAAAACGACCGCTTCTACGGAAGCGGTTTTTTTTGTGAAGAAAATGTTATATAATTGTCTGAGAATTATGAAATAATTCTCAGATCCCGAAGCGACAGCGAGGGACGTGCCGAAAGGCACGCCAAAAATGTCTGAGAATTATGAAATAATTCTCAGATCCCGAAGCGACAGCAAGGGACGTGCCGAAAGGCACGCCAAAAATGTCTGAGAATTATGAAATAATTCTCAGATCCCGAAGCGACAGCAAGGGACGTGCCGAAAGGCACGCAGAAAAGTGTCAAATAGTATGCCCTAAAATTCTGGGAATGTTGAAAAAAGGAAGAAGTCAATGCGGATCGGAATTTGCGAGGATGAAGAAGTTTATAGAAAGTTAGTCTCTGAGAAGGTATCTGCTTTTTTTCAAAGGCTTGGGGAGACACCTGTTTTGGATGTCTTTTCGGATGGTGCGCCTCTTTTACAGGCCATGCGGGAAGGGCTTCGCTATGATTTGCTTCTTTTGGACTTGCAGCTGGAAAAGAGTGATGGCATGGAGATCGCCGAGCAGGTTCGTGAGATGGACCAGAGGGTACCGATTATCTTTGTAACGGGAATGGAGAATCGCGCTGTGGAAGGGTATGGCGTGTCTGCGCTGGATTACGTCGTAAAGTCGCAGCTGGATCAGCGCCTGGAAAAGGCATTGGGGCGCTTTTGGAAGAAGCGTCAGGAGGCATCGCTTTTATTTGAAACCTCGGAGGGAGAGGCAGTCATTTTGTCCTTTCAAAGCATTCTTTGGATAGAATCGGAAAACCGCGGCGTCAAAATTGTAACTGCGGAAAAGGAGTATCATAATAGTTCCCTGTCGGTGGGAAAGATTGTGGAAAAACTTCCCATGGAAGTTTTTGTGGAAATTCATAAGTCCGTTTATGTTCAAATCGAGGAGATTCGACGAATTGGAGCGGATAATGTCATCATGAGTAATAATGTCTCCCTTCCCATGAGTAGAAGAAAGCGAAAAGAAGTTATGGGAAAGGTTTTGAAAACCATGAAGGGAAGAATGGCATGAAAAAGAATTTCGGTTATTTTTTACTTACCATATTGCTTTCCATGTTGCTGTGCGGCATCTTTACCTATTTTTATTTGCATTTGCAAAGCTACGTGACGGTGCAACAAAATGAAGAGTCCGTCTTAATGACCCGTGAGGAAGCAAAAAAAGCAAAAACCATCCTAGGGTCCTGCTCCATGGAAGAATACTCTTCAAAGCTTCATGAGCTGAATGAAGAGAGAACGCGTCTTAAGGAATATCGAGAGGTTTTGATCAAATCTCAGGAAGGCGACCTCGTTATTTATAACAGGCATCTCTATCTTGACAACGAGCGGGATGAAGTGCTAAAGCGATATTATTATAGTGTGCAGCAGGCAGACAGTGATATTAAGGTGCTTACGTTTTGTATTGAAAAATTGAAATATGTCGTTGGCTATGATGATTATGTAAAGCTGGTCATGAATCATGCGGAAAAGATGATGAAGGTACAGCTCTTTTCCGAGGGGACAAAAAACAAGATCATTCGGACGGTGAAGGATTTTTATGGATTGGAAAACGTAAAAATGGTAGCAGCGGCAAATATTGGGATGGAGGAGCTGTTTCATTCCTATTTCGGAACGGTGCTCAGCCTAATTTGCGTTTTTATCTGTAGCGGCATCTTTTTGTCTCGGTATCGCCGCAGCGCACGCGACCTCGCTTTATCCCTGCGGGGAGGAAGCGGAATCGGTATTTGGACCTTTGTGCTATTTCTCGGTTGCATTGGCATTTTCGTGGCAGAGGCCTTTGCCGTGGAACTTTCGGTTGGATTGGAGGATTTAAGTCGTCCGATCCAGTCCATGCAGGCGTTTCGAACCTCTCCCTTCATGATGTCCATGGGGATTCTTTTGGCAATTTGGATTTTCTTTCGGTGCGCAGCTGATTTGCTTCTCTTTTTGCTGATCGTTGGTCTTTGTACCAGGGAAAGGAAATGGATGTCGATTCTTTTGGGCGGAAGCCTTTTGATTTTAGAGATCATCTTAGATATTTGGAAGGTTCCGTATTCCCTGCATGGTCTCTTCCACACAGAAAAGCTTTGGGGAACCTATCATGTCGCAATTCTTTTTGAGAGACCCTTGTTAAGCTGTTGGATACTAAGTATCCTGGTATTTTTATTGTTCCTTGCAGCCTTTCTCTTTGCGGCTTCGGGATTAAAGACGGCGCTTTTGATCGCCAGGGAGCAGGCAGAGCAACGGTATTTTGAGGAGGTGGATCAGAAGAATGCAGAGGCGAGAATGCTTCGGCATGACATGAACAATCATTTGGCGGCCGTGGCAATGCTGCTGCAGGAAAAGAAGACGGAGGATGCAAAGGAGTATCTGCGGCAGGTGATGAAAGGATTGGAAATGGCGAAGCCTCCCGTGCGGACAGGGATTGGAGTGCTGGATGGCGTTCTGATGGCAAAGGAAACGGCGGCCAAGGAAAAGGGGATTCGCATGACCATGGAATTTGAGGGAGGCATGCAGGGATGCATGGTACCGGAGCATGAGCTTTGCTCGCTTTTCGGAAATCTTTTGGATAACTGCGTGGAGGCCTGCGAGCGCCTGCCGCAGGAAAAACGATGGGCAAAGCTAAAGGTGAACAGGCAGATGGAAATGTTCTGTGTCCTTTGCGAAAACCCCTATGACGAAATTAAGAGGGAAGGCGGAAGGCTGGTGACGCAAAAGGCAGATCCAAAGAGTCATGGCCTAGGCATCCGCCAGATGGAAAGGATCGTCAAAAAGCATGGAGGTACCATGGAGATTGAGACGGAAAACAATGTCTTTTCCGTTTCCATTCTGCTGCCAGAGGCAGGAAAAAATGCATAAAAGGCATAAAAGAACCACTTTTATTTAAAAAATGACCACTTCTACGTAAAAAACGACCGCTTCTACGTAAGCGGTTTTTTTTTATGTGGAAGATGCTATACTGAAAATGGGTTCAGAACTCGGGGCTAGGTTTGGAACATCTTTCTGGTAGACTTTTGACCCAGAAAGATGTTCCAAACCTTCCCCTCGAGAAAATGGAAAGCTTTACTTAACGACATTGCTAAGAAGAGGCGAGGAGGTGTTTTATGAAAAATAGGATAAGGGAAGAAAATAGCAAAGCGGAAAAGCAAGGGTTTTGCCTGAGAATGGGTAATTTAGCTATGGTTACCATTTTATGCTTTGTGACATTAGCTTTGGGTGCCTGTACAAATACTAAAAAAGAGGAAAATGGTCAGGGAGAGAAGGACAGCGCCTGGGATAAGGTGACAAAGGTGTTTCAAAAGGACAAATCGGATGGACCGGAGGACACGCCTTGGAATCATGGAACCTCGGCCATCATGGAGACGGAGCTTGGATGGTACACGACGGGACTTGGAGAAGAAATGTGCCTGCGTTATTATGAAAAGGAATCAGGAGATACGATTGTTCTCTGTAATAAGCCGGAATGTGAGCACAATGGCAATGACAACTGTGAGGCGACCTATCATAATTTGAAGGTTGTAAACGCCTGCCTCTATGAAGGGTATATCTACCTGTTAGGCTGGGAGGGGGTCGTAGATAATGTATATAGTATTCAGAATAATAACGAATTGGCGGATTCTGATCAAATAAATTATAGCTTGTATCGTGCGGCCCTGGACGGAAGTGCCATTGATAAGATAGCGACGATTTTTGAAACGGATAACGTGCAGCTTCAAAAAGTTAATCCATCCAGGCGTGTAACAGGTGCATACTGGTATCATAATGATGATGCCAGCTTTATCATTCACAAAGGGGTTGCTTATGTTCCATTGTATATAGGGTTAGGAGATGGAAGCATTGGACTTCGCGGTGCTGGTTTTTATAAAGTGGATCTTTCCACGGGAGCACTCAAGGAGCTCGAGAAGTATGAAACCCTGCAATCCAGACCTCCTGCATATCTCTATGGCATCTCGAATTATGTTTATTACTATCGCTATGACAATGCTTCCAGAAAGCAGCTCTGGTATCGTTACGTCATTTCCGAAGACCGAATTGAAGCAGCGGATCCAAGGATCGATAAGATTTCAGACACAACGGAGATTTTCGGGAAAAAGTTTGAAGCCCTGGAAGCTCGCCCCTGCTTTACGGAGGACAGGGAGTATTTTCTTGTGAGAACCTATCAGGAAAGAGAAGCGGGACAGCTTGCCGTTTTGGCCTTCGACGCAAAAACGCAGGAGCTCCTTCCGGAGGAATCTTTTGAGACGGAGATTCCGTTTGACAGAAAAAAATATCCCTTGGAGATCAGATATCGCGGATATTATTCGTTTATGTCTTATGACGGAAAGTTCTTTATCGAGGACACGGAACATGTTTTTGTATTTGACAAGGAGGGTAAGAAAGCTGGAGAGATTGCCGTTCCAAGGGAGGAGCTTAACTGGAACGATGCAGAAAGACAGATCTATCTTGATTTTAAGATTTGCAATGAAAAGCTATATTTAATCTATGGAAATTCACTCGGTAGTGTTTATTATAATAATGGTACAGGAAATACAGGATATTATTATCGCGTTTTAACTTGTCCGTTGGATGGAATTTATCAGGGGAACGGACAGTGGACGGATGCATATCGGTTCCAGGGAATCATGACTTGGAAGGAATGTCTATTGGACATGATAGACAGATTAGTGGAAGGATTGCCGGAAGATATTTTGCTGCAAGATCTTGATCCTAGGGAATATTATACCCGACAAATCAATGAATTATATCCGGGAGTACTCGATAATGAATAGTTGAGCGAGAAGAGAAGAAAGAGGTAGAGGCATGCTGGAGATCAAGCATCTGACTAAGAAATATGGAGATTTTACGGCGCTAAAGGATTTGAATTTGACCTTGGACAAGGGCGTTTTTGGCATTCTTGGAGCGAATGGCGCGGGAAAATCGACCTTCCTGAATTTGATTACGGACAATATTCCGCGGACGGAGGGAGAGATTCTCTATAATGGAAAGGAGATTTTGTCCATGGGCTCTGCCTTTCGAAAGAAGGTGGGCTACACGCCGCAGCTGCAGGGCATGTATGAGGATTTCAGCGCGGGACAGTTTCTGCGTTATATCGGTTCCCTCAAGGGCATGAAGCATAAGAGGTGCAAGGAGCAGACCATGGAGCTTTTGGAGCTTGTGGGTCTTCGGCAGGTGGCACATAAAAAGCTGGGTGCGTTTTCCGGAGGCATGCGGCAGAGGGTTCTTTTGGCAGCAGCCATGCTGGATGATCCTGAGATTCTGATTTTGGATGAGCCGACGGCAGGACTGGATCCTGAGGAGAGAATCCGACTTCGCAATCACATCGCGGAGCTTGCGAAAAATCGGACGGTGCTGCTTGCAACCCATGTGGTGAGTGACATTGAGTGTATTGCGGAGAAGGTGATCCTGATGAAAAAGGGAGAAATTCTTCGGTTTGGATCTCCCATCGAGCTCATGGAGGAGATTCAGGGGAAGGTGCGCGAATTTACAGGTACCTTTGAGGAGGTCAGTCGGTGGAAGGAGACCTTTGGCAAGGGGCAGATCATGCGTCGACGCGCAGGGTTTGTGTTCCGCGCAGCTGAGGAGGAGCTTCCCGAGGAGTTTGTCGCCGTGGATGACATTACGCTCGAGGATGTGTATCTATTCTACGCTGAGGGGCGTGAGGAGTCGAACCATGCAGGTGCAAAAAACCTAGTGGATGAGCCAGCAAATAGGAAAGTAGATACGGCAGCAGAGAAAGGTGAGGACGCATGAGGGAATTAGGGCGTGTTTTTAATCGAAAGGTTTTGTTAATCCTGGCGATTCTCTGTGCCATGAATTTGATTCTCTTTTTGCTTTGCATTGATCCGGAAAAGACGATCACGTTTGGCGGAGAAGAGCTTCAGGGGTATTTAGAGCGATATCCCGTATTTTTAAAGAATACGGTGGAGAATGGTTCAAAAATGGGAATGCTCTCCATGTATCAGAAGGGCTATGGTTCTGAGAGCTTAAAAAAGACGACGGAATTATACCGCGCGCTGGAGGGGACGCAGGTGACCGCAGGTGAGAACCGCGGCGTCGTGCTTCTTGTCCAATATCAGCTCACGGATTTGTTTTTGTTGATTTTCCTGTTTTTGATTGTCATGGAGTTTCAGGCAGAGCGAAAAAAGGGCCTCGTTTATCTGGTGCGAAGCACGGTCGGAGGGCGGTCGAAGCTCTATTTGCAGCGCATGGCGATTCTGGCCTTTTCAACGGTTGTCGGAGCGCTGTGCTTTTATGGCGGAAATCTGATCGGCATTCTGTTTGGCTTTGGCCTGGGAGACCTTTCCAGAAGTCTTCAGTCCCTGCCGGAATTTATGAAATGTCCCTACTCCATTACTATTGGTGCGTATCTATTTCGGTCCCTTTTCTTAAAGATGACGGGATGCTTTGGAGTTGCGGTTTTGTTTTATACGCTGATCGGGTGCTTCAATACGGTCATGGCATATTTTTGCTCCGCGGTTCTCGTGACCTTGGAGGTTTTGACGGGAATTCTGATTCCGCCGATTTCTTCATGGAATATTCTGCGGTACGTGAATTTATTTACGCTGATCCGCTGTGAGGAATTTTATGAGGATGCCATTTTTGTAGGTGTCTTTGGGAAAGCGAAGGAAGCCCTTCCCGTGACGCTGACAATTTTTGGGATTCTGTTTCTTCTTGTGCTTGTGGCGGGCTATGCCATTCACGGAAGAAAGTATGTCATTGTCAGTCACCGCGGCGAAAAGATTTTTGATGCCATCGCAAGGTGGAAGGAAAAGCTGTCATTGCAGCATACGCTCTTTGGATGGGAGGCCTATAAGCTTCTTATGAAGCAAAAGGGAATCCTGATTTTGCTTGCCGTCTTTTTGGTGCATTTGACGCTATCCATGCAATACGAGTATTATTATCCCGTAGACATTTATCAAAGGATGTATTACATCGAATATCAGGGTGACATCACGGAGGAGCGCGTTGCAAGTGCACAGGCTTCCATGGATATTTTGAAAATGGCAGAGGAGGGCATGCTGGAAAAGATCGAGAAATACAAGACTGAGGTTCCCTATCCCGTCATGAAGATTTCTGGTTTGCAAGAAAGCATTACCACGATTCGCTGGAAGCAGCAAAGTCTGCAGCCGATCATTGATGACCTGAACTCTGGTCTGGATTATGTTAAGAGAACGGGGCACAGAATTACGCTGGTGGCACCCTTTTATTACGATTTGCTTTTAAACAAGGATGAAAAGACGAGAACAAGGGCATCGTTCCTTGAAATCATCGCGCTTCTTGCGACTCTCGCGGGAATCTTTGCCTTTGACAGACAGAATCACGTCGAGCAGATTATGCATAGCTCCTATAGGGGAAGGAAGCCAACGACGGTGTTAAAACTTATATTAGTGCTGCTCTATTCCTCCTTTTCTTGTGGACTCATTCATCTGATCCAGCTTTGGCGTGTTTCTCAGGTGGACGCGGGGCTTCCAGAATTGGAAAATCCCGTGCAGGGAATCCAGTTTATGCGGGAATTTGCGATTTATGTGCCAATCTGGGGATATCTGGTTTTGCTATTTCTTGTAAGAATGGGCATGGCCTGTCTTTTAGGACTTGTGATTTCCGTGATCAGCAAGCGCAGCGGCGACGTGATTACGGCGATGGGAGTCTCCTGTTTTGTTGTCATCATTCTCGTATTATTGGGAACGATTTTGCCTGCCGCATGGTGGCTCAGCCCCATCAAGCTCCTCGGCGGAACCTATCTGCGGTGATGGAAGGATCATGTTAGGTGCTTCATGAAAAATGGAAGTCGAAGGGCAGATCATGTCAGGTGCTTCATGAAAAATGGAAGTCGAAGGGAGAAAATATCTATGAAAAAAAGGGGCCTGGTTTTTGTCATTATGGCGGTTCTTATGACATTTACTGCCTGTTCCTCAAAACAAAAGAAAGAGCCATCAGATGACACGCCTTGGAATCACGGCTATCATGCCATCATGGAGACGGAAGAGGGGTATTATACCAATCAGGTATATCCCATAAGGGGAACAAGGACGGCACAATGCTTGCGTTATGTGGAAAAGAATTCCAAAGAATCCATTCCCCTATGCAATAAGCCTGAGTGTGATCACGTAGGGGGAGACAAATGTGAAGCTTCCTATAACAATATAGAGCCGTTAAGCACCTTGTTATATGACGGAGCCATTTATGTTTTGGGTGTGGAGTATAGCGGAAACAATGTGGCCATCAATATGTATCGGGGAGCGCTGGACGGCAGCATTATGGATAAGGTGGGCTGTGTGGTTCAGGCGGACAACCTCAGGGAGGAAGAGGTCTATACGAGGCCAATTAATTCACCTTATTTACTTTTGTGGGGAGTTTTGGACGAAAGCTTTATCATTCACAGGGGATATGCTTACATTCCGTATTTCTTACAGATTGGAAAGGGTGCAAAAGGTGTAAAGGGACAGGGAATTTGTCGGATGAATTTGTCCAATGGGGAGACGGAGGAAATTTATCAGACTGTCAATCTTTCCGAAGGCATTCCCCTGCGGGTGACGGGCGTAGGAGATTATGTGTATTTTTTGATTGCTGCGACAGGTTCTTCTGGAAAGACGAAAAGGTACGTCATTTCTACAAAAGAAGTTCAAAATGTGGTAACGACGAAGGAAAATGGAAAACCAGGATATGAAAAGCCATATTTCATGTTTTCAGAGGATCGCTATTATGGCTTAAAGCGAATGGAGGAATCGAATCAGCTAAGCATTACTGCCTATGATGCACAGACGATGCAGGAGGTAAAGGAGGAGAGCTTCGTCATCGACGATTTTTCGGGGGACTATGCAATGGATTTGGTAGATGCTTTTCTCTATGACGGAATGTTTGTGTTGGGTACTAGGGCGAAAGCTTGTTTTTATGATAAACAGGGAGCTTTCCTAGGGGAGATGGATGTTGACGGAATCGATCATTTTTCAGATCCGGATGAACATTTCTTCTTGGAAAGCTATAAAATATGTAATGGAAAGCTTTATTTTCTTTATAATAATCGCTCCTCGTTGTGGGGAGGCACTATAGATGTCAGAGATGACATGTTTTTTTCTAATTTGATATGGCAAGTGTATGCCTGTCCGTTGGAGGATATTTTCCAAGGTCGGGGAAAGTGGGAAAAGGCTTATAGCGTGGAAGGGCGAATGACAAATGATGAGTTAATGTATTATTTTCAGATGAATCTTCCATAAAGCTGCTCTATATTTTGCAAAAATGAGGTAGAGGAACATGAAAAGAAGATGGTCCCTAAGAAAAAAGCTCGCAGGGCTCGCTTTGATGATGCTGGCGCTTTTTTTTGCGAGCTGTGGGGAAAAAGAGAAAAAGGATCTTCCTGAGGATACGCCCTGGAATCATGGATTTAATTCCATCATGGAGACCGACATAGGGTATTACTCCAACCTGCTGGATGAACAGCATCTGTGTTATTACGATAAGGAGTCGGGCAATTCCATTCTGCTTTGCAATAAGCCTGAATGTACACATGAGGGTGGAAATGACTGCGAAGCAACCTATCAGAAAATGCAAACCATGAACACGATTCTGTATGATGGATATCTGTATATCCTTGGCGTAGAGGACGTGGATCACGTGGTGAGCATTAGTTTCTATCGCGGAGCCCTGGATGGCTCCTCCATGGATAAGATCGGTACCGTGATTTCTAGAGAGAATACGAAGAATCAGGAGTTTATGATCTTTAATCCCAGATCTGAGGACTCCTCCTCTTTTCAAAATGATTGTTGTTCCTTCATTATTCATAAGGGCTATGCATACATTCCTTATTATCTTCGCTTTGGTCAAGGGATGAAGGGATTTATGGGCGGTGGCCTGATGAAGATGGACATTCGCACGGGAGAGATGAAAGAGTTATATACCACGGAGCATGCTAATGCAGATACTCCTATGCATTTGGTGGGAGCAGGGGATTATGTCTATTTTGATCTTGGGCTCTTACATAAGCAGCGATACGTCATTTCGGAGGATCGAATAGAGGACTGTACCTGGGGGAAGAAGGCTGAACAAGGGGGTGCAGATTCCATGCGATCTAAGCCGGAAGCCGGAAATGAGCAAGGAGCTAACGAAGAGCCATCGGAAGAGAAGATCGTTGCAAAGGAATATTTTACGCTTCAGGAAGCTTTGGACAAGGCAGGAGTGCAAGCGGATGGTTCCATAATGGCAGTTAGTTATATAGGGGCAGGGCACTATTTTTATACGGAAGACAAGGTTTATTCTTTCTTTGGAGACAAGCTTTATGTGTATGATGCAAGGACGATGGAGAGTACGGGAGAGGTGATAACCTTGGAGTCCCTTCCAAGCGTTGAGAATGGAAAATCAACGATGCCTTTGGGAATTGTGAATCAAAAGGTACAGATGTACGAGGATATCTTTTTGATCGCGAGTACGGAGAAAGCCTATTTTTATAATCTACAGGGGAAGCTTTTGGGAGAGCTTGCCATTCCAGAGAATGTGCGGACACATGAGCATGCCTTTCAGATCAACATTCTGGATTATAAATTTCATGATGGCAAGGTGTATTTAATCAATCGCTATGTTTGGCCTTCTCACCAATGGTATCGTGTCTTCTCCTGTGAGCTGGAAGACATTCGCCAGGGAACGGGAGCATGGAAGGAGACATTTGTCATTCGGGGAATCGATGGCAGAGGAGATGAGGAGAGCACCTCAGATCTTTTTTAATCATCGGAAGCAAATTTGATGGGAAAGAAGTCTGCCTATGTGTTATTAGAAAGTGACGGGAACATTAAGGCAAGGAGGGACGGACGTGAGGACACGAGAAAACGGACGCAGAGGAAAACAAACAGGAACTGTTTTATATAAGGAAATCTTAGCCGTACTTTTGGTGCTCGGTCTGGCTTTGCTTGGCGGATGTAATTCTGGCACGGGGTCAGGGGATAAGGGAGGAATCACGATTGGAAAATCAAAGGAGCTTCCTGAGGACACGCCCTGGAACCATGGATATAATGCAATTATGGAGACGGAGCTGGGATATTATTCCAATCTGACTGGCATGCAGTGTCTTCGGTATTATGAAAAGGGCACGGATGTCACGATTTTATTGTGTAATAAACCTGAGTGCACGCATTCCTCGGAGGAGTCCTGCGAGGCGAGATATCATGGAATGGGGACCGTCAACACGCTATTGTTTGACGGGGCGCTTTATGTTCTAGGCGTTAGCGGCATTGAGACGGATGCCGCGAGGTATGAGACGCGCTATATGATTGGTGAAAATGGGGAAGTCATTCCTTATGGGGGTGACGGTGCAGAGAATCAGGGAGAGGACAAGGTCAGCATTTGTCTATGGAAAGGGGCACTGGACGGTTCCTCCTTTGATCTTGTCGGCGAGGTTGCTTCCGCGGAGAACACGAATCATGAGAGAGTCACTACCACACAAAGCTATGCAAACCAGAATCCGGACTATAGCTTTATCATTCATAAGGGCTATGCGTATATCCCTTATCTCATTCAGTTTGGACAGGGAAATGCAGGGCTTCGCTGCGGCGGCCTGCGGCGGATGGATTTAAAGACTGGCCAGACGGAAGAGCTTTATCAGCAGGAGTCGCGGCAATTCCTAACGCCCTCCAATCTGGCGGGAGTCGGGGATTATGTCTATTTTACCGCATCAAGCGGCGCCACGAAGCAAACGCTCATGCGGTATGTCCTATCTGAAAAGAAGGTAGAGACGGTCACAGAATATGATAAAAAGAAAGATGCCTGTTACGCCCTGTTTTCCAAGGATCGGATTTATCTGTTAACGCAATTTGAAAAAGAGGGCATGCGGACGGGCGTATTTGGATTTCGAACGCTGGACGCAAAGAGCTTAGAGGAACTGCCCAGGGAAAACATCCTGACGGAAATACCTTTTTCGCTCCAGTCTGACAAGGCAAATCGGCGCATTGGACCGTTTTATTCCATTCTGCTCTATGAAGATCATATTCTGCTGGCAGAGGAGGAGAAGATTCTTTGGTATGACCTCAGGGGAAATTTACTGGCGGAGCAGGAAGGCCCCATGGAGGCCATCGGAGAACGGGTGCGGGGAAAGGATCTGTATCTGGACTATGCGATTTGCAAGGACAAGCTCTATGCCATATTTAAGAACTCTGCCAGTGAGGAGTTTCTGGAAGTGTATCAGGCGCTTTCCTGCAACCTAGAGGATGCTCTGCAGGGGAAGGGACAGTGGGAGAAGGCATATTCTGCACAGGGAGCCATTGCGATCAAAGAGTTTGAAGAGAGCACCTTAAACAATTCTTAAACCGTCTTAAACAAATCTTAAAGTGAAAAGAATTCGCCTACATGTTATCATGGAAGTGGCAGGAATGCTAAGGCAAGGAGGGACGGACGTGAGGACACGAGAAAACGGACGCAGAGGAAAACAAACAGGAACTGTTTTATATTTATATAAGGAAATCTTAGCCGTACTTTTGGTGCTCGGTCTGGCTTTGCTTGGCGGATGTAATTCTGGCACGGGGTCAGGGGATAAGGGAGGAATCAAGATTGGAAAATCAAAGGAGCTTCCTGAGGACACGCCCTGGAACCATGGATACAATGCGATCATGGAGACGGAGGATGGCTATTATTCGAATGAGTATGGCCTGCGAAGCTCTACATTGAAAGCGCTGCAGTGTCTTCGATATTATGAAAAGGAAAGTGGGAATACAATCCTTTTGTGCAACAAGCCAGAGTGTACGCATGACGGGGGAGATACCTGCGAAGCCACCTATAAAAATGTGATTCCTGGAAATACCATGCTTTATAATGGGAGCCTTTATCTTTTGGCTGCGGAACAAAATGGCGTGACTGTTTCCATCAATCTCTATCGGGCAGCCTTGGACGGATCCGCCATAGATAAGGTTGGCACCGTGATTTCGGCAGATAACGTGGAGAATCAGGAAGTCGCGTATAGTCCTCAGACAGCCAGTCTGTTTACCTTGAATCAGTCGGTGGATTATAGCTTCATCATTCATAAGGGATATGCCTATATTCCATATTATCTGCGGTTTGGTTCGGGGAGCAAAGGCTTAAAGGGTGCGGGACTGATGCGGATGAATTTGTCCAATGGAGAAACGCAGGAGCTTTATAAGGTGGAAACCTTGGTTGCAGGCATGCCAGCGAGGGTAACGGCGGCTGGAGATTTTGTTTATTTTCTGTTGGCTTCCTCCAATAGTCAGGCAGGGACAAGGCGATATGACATATCCAAAAACGAGGTGGAAGAGGTCTGTCTTACCTATTTAGACGAAAAGGGGAAGGAACGGAAGAACGAGCAGCCCTATTGGATGTTTACCGAGGATCGTTATTATGCAGTGTATCCAAATTATCAGGGCGATGGAGTGATCGTAACGGCATATAATGCAAATACGAAGGAACATATGAGCGAGGAAGGCTTTTATGCAACGGAGATCGACAGAGATCACTTGAAGACGATGTTTTGCTATGACGGTAAGTTTTTCCTTGCAGACATGCAAAGGGCTTGTTTTTATGATGGTCAGGGCACGCTTCTTGGAAGCGTAGAGGTTCCCTTTGAGCAGCTGGGATTTAAAAAAGGAAGGTATGAGGGAAGCTCGCATTACGTCGATTATAAAATTTCCAATGGAAAGCTTTATTTTCAATACTGTAACCTAAATGGAAATGAAGTGCAGGCGATTACGATCGACGGGGAAACCTTTTTTGTCACGAAAAAGGAATATCAAGTCTTCTCTTGTCCGCTGGAGGACATTTTCCAGGGGAAAGCCGAATGGACAAAGGCATACGTCACCAAGCGCAGGGACGAATAAAGAACAAAAAGCATAAAAAAAAACAAAAAGCACAATGCGAGGGTCTTTCGAAAAGAATCGTAAGACTTCGGATTGTGTTTTTTTTGGAAATATGGTAAGATAGGGTCATATTTAGAGGAGCAGCGCCAGATAATGGATGGATGGAAGGCTTTCTCCGTTTTTAGGGCGCAAACCGGAATAATGAAAAGATAAGGAGAAACACATATGGCAGAGCAAAGAAGACCCCTGGTGTCCCATATTTTCACGGCTGACCCTTCAGCCCATGTATTTAATGACAAGATTTACGTGTATCCCTCTCATGACCTGGCTCACAACGGCGAGGACAATGATGACGGTGATGAGTATCAGATGGAGGATTATCACGTTCTCTCCCTGGACAATCTCGACGCAGAGTGCGTGGATAACGGTGAAGCCCTTCACATGAAGGACGTGCCCTGGGTGAGCAAGCAGATGTGGGCACCCGACGTAGCATACAAGGATGGCGTTTACTATCTGTATTTCCCCGCACGAGATAAGGAAGGCATCTTCCGCATCGGCGTTGCAACGAGTGACAGCCCTGTTGGTCCTTTCAAGGCAGAGGAAAATTACATGCAGGGAACCTTCAGCATTGATCCCGCCGTATTCGTAGATGATGACGGCAGGGCATACCTTTATAATGGCGGTCTTTGGGGCGGTCAGCTGGAAAAGTGGAAGACCGGCAAGTTTGATCCCGAGGGCGGCGAGAATGCAAAGGACGAGCCTGAGGTTGGTCCCATGGTTGGCGAGCTTGCCGAGAACATGAAGGACTTAAAGGGCAGCTATGACCATATCAAGATTTTGGACGAGAACGGCGAGGAGCTTCGTGCAGGAGACGAGGAGAGAAGATACTTCGAGGATCCTTGGATGCACAAGTATAACGGAAAGTACTACTTCTCCTATTCCACCGGTACGACCCATTATCTGGTTTATGCGGTTGGTGACAGCCCTGTTGGACCGTTTACCTACAAGGGAAGAATTCTGGAGCCCGTGCTTGGATGGACAACGCACCACTCCATCATTGAGTATCACGGAAAGTGGTATCTCTTCTATCATGACTGTGAGCTTTCAAACGGCATTAATCACAGACGTAACGTAAAGTATACGGAGCTGAATTACCGCGAGGACGGAAGCATTATCACCATCGAGCCTTATAAGTAAGGTCTCACAATACTAGTTAGAAAACCCTCGTTCTTAAATGGACGAGGGTTTTATTGTAAATTGACAGGCGGCGAGGATGTCCCGTATCCATATTTGGCAGGAATAGAGAATTCGAAATGAGATACGGGAAAACATATGAACGCGAGGGAGAGGAAGATTATGAAAAATGAAAGAAAGCTGAACAATGCTGGAAAAATCAGTGTTGGCGTGATCATTGCCATCGCAGTCGTGGCCGTGCTAGGCTTATGTTGGATCGTAAGCGGTAAGTTTTCGAAGAGCATGCATAAGACCTTTGACAGCCCGAAGAAGTACATGGCCTATGTTGAGAAGCAGGCGATCCTAGGGAAAAAGGATAATACGATGCGCAGCATCTACAATAATCTGAGCAATCAGGTGACCACCGAGAATCAGGCCGTGGAGGAGCAGGTAACGCTGACCATCGGTGAGGCCGGACAGTCTTATCTTAGACTCCTTAAGTCGACGGGCGTGGATCTGACCTGGTTAAACAGTGCCGGCATGAAATATTCCGTGAATGTCAAGGATCATGACGTCGAGATGACGACGGCCCTGGTCTTAAATGAGAAGGAGATCATTGAGCCGACCTTCATTTTGGATTCCAAGAAGAAGGCCGTATATGCAAAGATTCCCGAGCTCACCAAGGATTGCATCAAGTATGATTTAGAGAAGTATGCCGAGCAGTTTGATGAGCTGCTTGCCAAGGCAGACAAGATGCGAATCGCTTATCCTGACATTAAGATGATGGATAAGCTTGCGGATAAGTACGTAAAGCTCGTTCTAGACGGCGTAGAAAATGTCGAGAAGGACAAGGCAGAGCTGGAATGCGGCGACGTTTCCCAGAAATGTACCGTTCTTCGTGCAACGATCAAGGAAAAGGACATCAAGAGCATTATCAAGACCGTCTGCAAGGAAGCCACGAAGGATGAGGATTTAAAGAAGCTCTATACGGACATGTGTAAGGCTATGGAGCTTAAGGATTATGATGAGGTGTATGACCGCCTGAAGGAAAGCCTCACGGATTTAGCTGAGAAGATTGAGGATCGGGAATTTGGGCTGAATAAGGTTGTCATTGAGCTGTATGTTGACGGTGACGGAAGAATCGTTGGCAGAAACTACAAGATTGTTCCTGAGAAGGGTGATGAGCTAGTTGTTAAGATCGGCAAGGCGACGAAGGGAAGCAATGTCGGTTTTGAGGCTTCCGTGAAGTACGGTGAATTGACAGGCAAGCTTTCCGGTACCGGCAAGCTAAAGAGCGGTAAGCTCTCCGGTGATTATTCTCTGAAGATCAATGGAGAAAAGATTCTGAAGGTCAGCGTGGAGAAGTTCGATCAGAATGCGTGGGATGACGGATACTTAAAGGGTCACTTCACCTGTGAGTTTGAGGGTGATTTAGGGAATTTGCTTGAGGAAGCGAATATCCTTCCCAGAAGAGTTCAAAGAGAGATCGATGGTTATTCCGACATGCTGAGCTCCATGGCAGGTTCCATTGAGCCGAGTCTGGATCTGATCATTGACGTTAGCGAGAAGAAGCATACGATCGACGTTGGCATTTTGAATCATGACGAGGAGGTCTTCCGCATTGCATTTAAGGGAACCATGAAGAGTGCTTCCAAGGTGAAGATCCCGAGCAAGGCAATCGACGTTACCGAATCCGCTGACATGAAGGATTTCGTAGACGGGCTCGATTTGGATAAGATCCTGGATGCGCTGGACAACGCAGAGGTTCCGAAGGAGTATCGTGACATGATTGGCAGCATGTTTAAGAGAATTCGTTAAGCAAAACATACAAAGAGCAGAGGCAAAAAAGCTTCTGCTCTTTTTTATTTTCGGCATACCTTAAACAAATCTTAAAGTCCGTGAAAAATCCTTTCGTGGTAAGATAAGATTGAGAAGAGCAGGATGCGTAGTTTTCTTGATTGATGAAATTTCGTAGGAAAAAGGGGTTTTTAATCTGGAGGATAAAACATGAAAAAAACTGGAAGAATCCTAACACTTATGATAGGACTGATTTTGACGATGCTGTTTTGCGGATGCGTGAAATCACGACAAGTCGAGGAGCAGGAAGAAAATAACGCTATAACTTCGTATGACTGGAAAGAAAGAGGATTCTCCGCAAACGAAAAAGTGAACGTAAACGAATCATTATTTTTGGGAAAATACAATAAATGGGATCACAATCTGGAGAATTGGGACGGAATACATTATGTAGATTCCGGAGCAAAGGGTGATTTTTTCTGGTATCTTGCTGCTTATAAAGATTCCACGGGAAAACGGACTGCCGGGAGTGGAGGAACATATCTTCTTGAAACATATCAGGTCAGTCAGGGTAAAATTGACGAAAAGGTTTTCAAAGCACGTGACGTAGGCGCTGAAGGCGACTTGGGTTATCTTGTGGGAATGGATTATATTGATGACGGGAAATACATGTTCCGATGGGCAAAATATGAGCAAAATGATGAAGGTTTATACCGTCAGAGTGAAGATGACGTTATTATTACGGATCTTAACGGAAATTATTCGGTAGTGGATTTTAAGCGCCAGTTTACGGAAGATCAGTTGGAGGAATACGCGGAGCGTGAATTACCAATGATGCCATACGTTAAGTGCCGTACTTGCGGGAATCGTGAAATCTGGGTTTTGAGCAGCAGCGTTGCCGGAAGTCAAAAGATATGCATCTATGAACAAAATGGAGAAAGAATACTTGAAAAGGTGGCAACGGGTAGTCAATACTTTATGCAGCCTTTCTTGGATCAGGATGAATGCCTGATACTGCCAGTTCGCAATACGGAAAGTAATGATATTTGTTTATTATGGTTTGATCCTGATACAAAAAACATGAAGGAATTGGGTCATGTTAACGATGAGAAATATGACATAGTAAGATTTTGCGGAATGGATCAAAATACCATATATTATGAAGCGGCAGATCCAGAAGCGGGGACAAGGATGGGAATTGTTCAATGGAACGTTGGCACTGGTGACAGAAATTGGATGTTGGGATTGGATGTTAGCAATTATTTGCAATATAAAACTTGGTGGCTCCTTTCAGAAGGCAAAATAGTCTCTGGATTTTTAATGTGGGAAGAGTACCGAAATACGGATGATTGGATCGTGTCAGTCACGGACAAACAAGATTCAGGAGAAGGAGACATCCGAATTGCAGATCTTACCGGCAGTTCGGAAAAATTAAAAAAGTGCGCTTCATCCGCGTCAATGAATAATCCCGGAATTACTTACAGGTATGAAGACGTCTCTTCGGATGGCAAAAAAAACATTATAAATGCGGAATTGTCCAAAAATGAAGGACCGGACATAATGTTTGTTTCCATGAAGGATTTTTATAATCTGGATGAAAAAGGCCTTTTGCTTGATTTGAAGGATATGGTTAGTCGTAAAACATTAGACAATCTGTTACCGGGCGTTCCCGAAATTGGAAGAACAGGTAATGGATTGATGGGGATTCCCATTGGATTGCACGTGGAAACCATGATGGTTGGAAAGGGAGTCGGTAAGGTATCACAATGGAATCTTGAGGTTGTGACGGATTTAATGAAAAGAGGATTACTAAATACGTCCATTTGGTCGCCTTACGTCATGAATTCGTATTTAGAGCCTGCATCGACAGTACAACTGCTGATAAATTATTCCATGAATAACTCTTTCTTGATTGATTGGGGAACAAAAACCTGTCATTTTGATGATGATCGTTTTGTTCAGCTGTTGGAAACAACCAAAACGGACGGAAGCAAGCAAGTACGTTCAGAAGACGCAAAGAACGACTTGACTTGGGTATACTTAAATTCGTACCTAAATCTTATAGATTTTATGGCAAGAGCTTCGGATGAGGGCGAAATCGTAGGATTTCCGGGACAGTATAAAAACGGAGGATTTTTGGTGGCAGATCAGGGGGTTTTGGTCGTAAATAAAAACGTGAAAGACAAGGATGCCGTTCGGTGGTTCATTGAAAAAATATTAAGTAAAGAAATTCAGAACCAACAAGAAGATAATCCTCAAATCAGTATACTCAAATTTGAACCGAAGGATTACATAACAACGGATCATGACGGAAACCGGTATTACTTTAATACCTTTTTGGTAGATAAGATTGACGAGATGGACGAACAATCCAATCCGATTCTTCTAGCAGACGCCTTTCTTAACGATTGCCTACCCGCACCTAAGGCATATTACGAGATTCGCACGATTATAGCAGAAGAGTTACAATCTTTTTACGCAAAGGAAAAGGACGCAAAATCCGTGGCAGACGTAATAAATAACCGCGTGCAGATCTATCTCAGCGAGCAATGATTTTGGATATATCCATCAACTAAAACCTTGTAAGCTAGAATATCAGGGTGAGCCAACAAAAAAGGCATCATGTAAAATAAAACTACGATTCAAAAGGAAAGATTTAAAAAACTATGGAGGGGGTTTTAGGATGAAAAGACTTTTGCATATTTTTAGTAAGGATTTTTTAGTGGCGGCAGCAGTGCTTCTTATCTTGCTGACGGGCTGCAGCCTCGGGAAACAAAATCAGGATGCGGAGGGCTCGTCGGAAGTGGTCACGCCGAAAACGCCGCTGAATACCATTGACGTCTTAGATCTGGAATGGAAGGGGTTTGAGGAGGTCAAAAAGGACGGGACGAAATATCATGCCGTCAGCTATCAGGATCTTCTTTTTACGCCGCCGACAAATTGGAACAGGGTGAGTTGGAAGCTCCATTCCGCGTTCTCAAAGGACACGCTCTATCTGTTAGGCCATTTTGTCTCACAAAGAGAGGAGTCTTACGAGTATCATCTGTTTTTGAGTTCCATAGATACGGTCACAGGAGAGCATTCGGAAACAGAGCTTGTCTTTTCAAAGATGGAAAATGCATCGGATCGAACGGCGGAGCAGCTAGGGCGCATGGACGAACTGGTGCGATCAGGCTTTGCTTCGCCTAGTGGCATTGACGTGGCGGAGGGGAAGCTGATTTTGTTCCTGACGGTCTATGATGAGGAATGGGAGCCTTTGGAGTATGACCGCATGACACTGGACGGAACGGGAAGGCTGGAGGCCGTTACGGATCTAAGCAAAGCGGTTTGGCAAAAGAGAGGGGAGGAAAGCTTGTCGCTGGAGCAATCCCATGTCGTTGGAATGACAAACGGACGTACCTGTCTGATAGATTCCTATGATGGGGTGCTGCTCACCTTGGATCAGAATGGTGAGGAGGTCTATCAGCTGGACTATCGCAAGCTGGGAGACGGTGTGTTTTCTTATGTTGGAAAGACGCTGGACGGAACGCCCGTGTATGCCATGCTTCTAGGCACGAAAGCATTTTTTTGCACGCCTGACAAGGTTTTACGTGAGGTGAAGATTCAGGCAGAAAAGGCATATTTGAACGATTTTGGGGAGCTGTTACTCTGGGGCAATCAGGAGCTGGTATCCTGGAACGTCGAAAGCGGAAGCGCGGAAAGCCTCTGCTCCCTGCAAGGCTTTATTTCCTTAGAGTGCATTGGGATTTGGAGAAATTCCAAGGAAGAGCTTGTCATGGCATTTGATGACGGAGAGGAGTTCTCCTTATACCGCTATGACGCAGGTGAGGAAAAGCAGGTGACGACCATAAAATTTCTGCAAAGAGGATCCAAGGGATATGTCACTTCTTGCGCGGAGAGCTATAACAGAACCCACCCGGGAATCCGCATCGAGGTCAGTACCATGGAGAATCCTTGGAAGAATGAGGCGCTGCTCAATCGTCTGGCTGAGGAGATGAAAGCAGGAGAAGGACCAGACGTCTTGCTTCTGGACAAGAGGCAGCTCACGACTCTCCAGGGAGCAGGGTGCCTTACCCCTTTGGAAGAGGAGCTTTCGAAAGAAACGAAGGAGCAAATCTATCAGGTTGCGCTGGAGATGGGAACCATTGACGGGAAGCTTTACGGAATGCCAAGTGAAATCAATCTTCAAACACTCATGATCTCCCGCGAGGCTTGGGAGAAGAAGGGCTGGACCCTACAGGAAGCGATGGAGCTATATGACAAAAAGAAAGCTGCCAATACGGATATGAAGAGATTTTATGCGCTAGCTTATCCTGCAGATGCAGAGCAGCTTTTGTGGGATCTCTGCCTGAATAATCTGGAGGATGGTCCGTTTTTGGATCTTGAGTCGAAGACCTGTCGCTTTGACGGCGAGGAATTTTGTCGGCTGCTTCGATTTTGTAAGGAAAATGCGGAAAGCTCCGGAAATGGCAACTATTTAAGTCAGGAGGAAAAAGTCCTGCAGGTGCGGGAAGAACAAGCATTTACCTTTTTAGTTACAGGAGCTGTCAAAGACTATTGTACTGCCAGGGTGGATCTTGGGGAGGATTATATTGTTATAGGGTTCCCTTCCGAAGAAAGAAAGGGTTCCCTGGCGGAAAGTTATGATTTCGTGGCAGTAAGTGCCTTTTCTGAACAAAGGGAAGAGGTCAGGGATTTCTTGGAATTCCTATTTTCAGAAAAGAGTCAGCGAAAATATTTGATGAATAGCGCATATGTAAGAAAGGATGTGCTGTTGGACTATTTTGAAGAGGCATATACCGCGTGGGACGGAACGAAACAAAGCATGATTAGGACATCTGCAAAAGCAGGCATCCCATTAAAAAGTAAGCCTGACGGAACAACCTTTGTAGGGGAATACATTGAACTGATGGAGCAGGCAAGGCCCGCTTCCTCCCAGATAAAGATTCAGGATATCATTTTTGAGGAGGCAGGAGCGTATTTTGCAGGTGATAAGTCCGAGAAAGAGGTAGCGAAGAACATTCAAGGCAGGGTACAGATTTACCTAATGGAATAAAGAGAACAGGGGAGATTGGGAGGTGAAGATGATGAAGAGAATAACGGCATTTTTGGGAGGAATACTGATATGTCTGGCACTTGTGGGATGCTCTAAGACTACGGAACAAGATCCTTCGAGCAATGTAGCCTCGCAGGTACATGAGACGGGAAGCAGGGTAACGGCAACAAAGAACGCGCAAGAGTATGATGCAACGCCAATGACTACGGAAAACAGTCTCTTAAATGCGAAGTTTTTGGGAGGGTTCGCTTATGGTTGGGGCATTAATCTTCAGCTTTTTGAAATTGACCGCATAGATCCCAAGGAAGGAACTTCGGAATACTTCTTTAACGTGGACCAGGAGATCGAAGAGACGGAAGGCGAGCAGCAGCGGTTCCTGTATTGCTATGACATCGGCAAAACAGGCGGCGGCACGGCGGTGGTAAGCATTCAGTATGAGGATACGACAAAATATTATCTCACGCAGTTCGATGAAAAGGGAAATTTTAAGAAGAATACGGAAATTGAAAAGGGAGCGGAGTTTCTCCACCTGTCACCTGCCGAAAAATCAGACATGGCAGTGGATTATGACGGTAATGTTCTATTGCTTTCGAAGGATGTCGTCATGATTTCTTCCGAGGGAAAGAAGGTCGCACAGTTTTCCGTGGATGAGGGTACCAGCTATGCATCTCCCATAAGAACGATGAGCGGAGAGCTATGGATTTATTGTCAAAAATGGAATGTTGCAAGCTTTGGAATTCTAAAGGCAGATTTTTCAAAGGGAAGCTTGGAAGAAATAAAAAACGTGCCTAAGGAGATCAGGGGAATAGGTGCCATCACGGGGGAGGATAAAACCTATGAAGCACTTGCCTATGACGAATACAAAGTCATGGGGTATGACAAGAGTCAGGATGAGTGGGTCATCCTTGTTCAATTGGCAGATTATGGAATCAATGGAGGGAAAAATACACGTGTCGGAAAGATGGGGGAGCAGTTTGTAATCATCGGCTTTGGCGGAGCGGCAACATTATTAACGCCTAGGTCGGAGAATGCCCCTAAGAAAGAAACGATTGTGATCGCGACGACGAAACGGTATTCCAGGTTGGATGACCTGATGGCTGCGTATAATAAGTCGCAGGACCGCTATGTAGTGAAGGTGGTCGAATATGCCGCAAATGCACAGAGCACCCTAGAATATCAAGACCCCGTCAACCGAATGATGGCTGACGTATTGGCTGATGATCCGCCAGATCTTTTTGACTTAAAAGATTTTTTCCTCCTGCCAATGCTTACGCCCCATTGGCAGGACATGCTGGAGAAGGAGTACATTGAGGATCTGGGGCCATATTTGGATCAGAGTAAGAAGCTTAGTCGGGACGAGTATGATGAAAAGGTGCTTGCCATGTGCATGCATCAGGGGAAGCTTGCAGCGTTGCCTACGGGGTACATGCTGACGACCATGCTGGTGGACAGTAATGACTTCGGGGGAAGATATGGGTGGTCCGTGAAGGAGATGATCGCTTACGACAAAGCACACCCGAAGATGGAGCTGATCAAGGATGCGACTTCAGGAACGATTCTTTATCTTTGTACCTATTACAGCATGAAGGATTTTGTGGATTTTGAAAAGAAGGAGACGCATTTTGACAGTCAGGAATTTCGCGAAATTCTGGAATACGCAGCATCTTATCCTGCAGGAGATTATTCGATTTGGTATACTGCCGAGGAACGATTGGTCAACGTGCAGATTTTATATGGTCTGATGAACATCCAGTATTTTCAAAACGTGAAATTTGAAGGACACGCGCAGATCATCGGATTCCCCACTGTCGACGGGACACCAGTATCTAGCATGGACATGGACATCGACGGATGTGCCTTTGCCATCTGTAAGCGTAGCAGCAAAAAAGATGCGGCATGGGATTTCATTGAATTTGCGCAGGATTACCTAATGGAGGATACGGAAAGATACCTAGATGGGTTTGGAGGTTTCCCCGCAAGGAAAAAGGTACTGGATAAGGTGCTTGCCGAGATATCTGATGAGGATGGAAGGTTTAGCACCAAAAAGGGTAAGGTAAGAATCAATGGTTCGTATTCCTATCATCCCTTTACGGATGAGGAAAAGGCCCTTTTCGACAAAATGGTAGAATCGGCAACGACCCCGACGCCCGATACGCGAATGGTATGGAACATCCTCGACGAGGAGACCAAGACCTATTTCCAAGGCCAAAAGAGCATCGATCAAACCATCGACGCCATCCAAAGCCGCGTGCAATTGTATTTGATGGAGAATTAGGAGAGAAGACGATGAAGAGAATAACGGCATTTTTGGGAGGAGTACTGACCTGCCTTGCGCTGGCGGGATGCGGTGGTAAGACGACAGGCGGGGAAACGACGCAGGAGTCAACCTCGGGAAATCAGCAGGTGACAAAGAGCCATGTGACGATCGCGAAGACACAGGAGCAGGATTACGTTGCAACCTTTTATTCCTTACAGGGAGGAATTGCAGATTATCGTCATGTGGAATTTGCAGGGAATTATGTTTATGGCAAGGGATATCTTAGGGAGCAGTCAGTTTACGGCGTCAGCAGGGTTAGCTTGGAAAGTGGCTGGCCAGAGGTTTTCGTTGATCCCAATGAGGGCTTAGAGGATTCAGAGGCGAAACGGAGCGTATGTTGTTTTGACCTGACGAAGGATGGAGGTTGCGTGGCACTTGTCAGCGCCGTGAAGGTTGACGAAGATGGCGTGATCATTCCTTCTAAAGAATTCTATTTGTGTTCTTATGACAAAGACGGAAGGGAGCTTTCCTGCAAAAGGCTGGAAGGAGTGGATTTTCCTAATGCGCAGATTTCCATCTACATGGACATGTGTGTGGACGGAGACGGAAACATTGCCCTGGTTGGCGATGGTGTGACGCTTCTTTCGCCAGATGGAGAGCTACAAGAGCAGATTTCTTTGGATCAGGATACCTTTGCCGGAAATCTTGTACGAACAAAAAATGGCGAGCTTAGGCTGTCCTATACTTCTATGAATGGGAGCGGCATCAAGAAGGTGAACTTCCAAAAGAAGTGCCTGGAGGATGTTACGGATGAGATGCCTGGCTGGGTAAATGGCATAGGGTGGATCGAAGAGAACTCCGCAGAGGAAGGAGACATGATCATCTATACGAACGACTATGTCTATTTGTATCAAGAGGAGAAGAAGGAATGTATTCCAATCGTACAGTGGGCCAATCCTGGAATTCAGGGAAATGGCGTTGCTTGTGTAGGTAAGCTTGGAGAAAAGGTGATCGCGGTGTCCACGACGATGGAGCTGGCAATTTTAGCGCCGCGCACCGATGACATGCCACCTCAGGAAACTTTAGTTTTAGTGACCATAAAGAAGGAGCAAAAGCTTGATGAGGCAGTGGCCGCATATAACAGGTCACAAAATCGCTATAAGGTCAAGGTCGTGGAATATGGCGCGGACGCAACCGTCAGCACGGAGTATCAAGATCCCGCGAACCGCATGATGATGGATCTTCTCGGGGAGGATTCTCCCGACCTGATCAATCTGTCAGATTTTATCCTGTTCTCATACATTTCTCCAAATCTGTCTGATCTTGTTGAAAAGGAATACATTGAGGATCTTGGTCCGTATTTGAACAGAAGTGCAAAGCTAAGCCGTGAGCAGTATGAAGAAAAGGCCATGGAGCTTTGTACCTATCAAGGTGTCATTGCGGCGCTGCCGCAAAGCTACCGCATAGATGCGTTGACCGTAGATGGGAAAGCATTTTCAGGGAAATTGGGTTGGTCCGTGAAGGATTTGATCGCGTATGATCAGGCTAATGTGGATATGCCTTTGGTGGATGATTGCAGGGCCGGACATGCCTTTTTCTTAAGCAGTTATTACAATCTGGGAGCCTTTGTTGATTATGATAAGAAGCAGGCAAATTTTGATTGCCCTGAGTTTCGGGAGATGATGGAATATTCGCATACCTATAGACCTGGGGAAGCGTTTTTTTATTACAATGCGGAGGAAAAGCTGGTGAAAACAAGTTCGCTGGACTGTCTCCGTAGCATTCAAAAGATTCCTTTCCAAAGCTTTGATGGAAATGGACAGATCATAGGTTTTCCGACGATAGACGGAACACCGAAATTTGGCATTTATCTGGATGGGAATTCACGAGAGATTGGCATCTGTAAGCGTAGCAAGAATAAGGATGGCGCATGGGATTTTATTGAGTTTATGCAGGAGTATGATTTGCAGAATTTTGGTACCTACATGAATCTTTATGGTGGCATTCCCGCAAGAAAAGCGATTTTGGAAAAGTGTTTCCAGGAATTATCTGACGAAAACGGTCCTTACGGTTATCTGAATCAGATCGTGAATAATATTTCCTACGAGTATCCGCCATTCACGAATAAGGCAAGGGAATTCTTTGAAGAAATTCTCAAATGTGCGGAAGTACGAGACCCGAGACTTCAAGATGTCTGGAATATTGTAAATGAAGAAGCAAAAACCTATTTTGAAGGGCAAAAGAAGCTGGATGCGGTGATCGACGTGATCAACCAGCGCGTGAATTTGTATCTGAAGGAGAATTAAAAATCATTAAGAGTAAAAGGCATGGCTAGAGGAAGGTAGCCATGCTTTTTTACATGAAATAATGCAGGCTACACTTTCTTATACTATGGAGAAGTTTATTTTCTGGTTGAAAAATATGTCTTGGCGATTTATAATACTTTTAGAAGCTATAAATCGCCAAAAATTGCAAAAAACAGATGGTTTTGGCGATTTATGAGCAGATTTGGAGGTTTAACATGAAAATCATCGGAAGAAAACGCGAAAAGGATGCTTTGCTTCAGGCACTCATGTCAAAACGGCCGGAATTTGTTGTTGTCTATGGCAGAAGAAGAGTTGGAAAGACCTATTTGATCAAGGAATTCTTTAATAAACAGTTTTCTTTTTATGCAACGGGACTGACGGATGCGAAGACGAAGGGGCAGCTTCGCGCATTTGGTGAGAGTCTGTCCGTCTATGGCAGCGTTAATAAGGAAGCGCCCAAGGATTGGTTTGAGGCATTCGCCAGTTTGCGCAGACTCCTTGAAAGTGAGAAGGTATATCGTGAACCGATCAACCAAAAGAGAGTCGTATTTTTGGATGAGCTTCCCTGGATGGATACGGCGAGATCCGATTTTAAGAGTGCGTTGGAGTTTTTCTGGAACAGTTGGGCTTCTTCTCAGGAGGATTTGGTATTGATCGTTTGCGGATCAGCGACATCCTGGATCATATCCAACCTGCTTACCGGCAAAAAAGGATTTCACAACAGGGTTACGAAGCAGATACGCCTCATGCCTTTTTCTTTGGCGGAATGCGAGGAATTGTTTGCGTTTAATGACATTGTCATGACAAGAAGTCAGATGATCGAGAGCTACATGATATTTGGCGGAATTCCGTACTATCTGAATTTATTGGATTCACGCCTTAGCTTAACACAGAATGTAAATGAGCTTTGTTTCAAGCAATATGGTGAGCTACACAATGAATATCATAATCTTTTTCACTCTCTTTTTGCCAAACCGGAGAAGCACATGGCGATATTAAGGGAGCTTGCTGGGAAGAAGGAAGGGCTTACGAGGACGGATTTATCGAAGGTAGATGCGATCGGCGGAGGCTCCGTTTTGACAAAGAATCTGCGTGAGCTGGAGGAATGTGGTTTTATCCGTAAGTTTACGAATTTTGTGAAGGATGGGAGCGAAGCGCTCTATCAATTGATCGATCCGTTTACCTTGTTTGCGATTCGGTATATTGAAAGTAAGGCACTAAATTCTTGGAATGAGTACCTGAATTCTCCGGGATACAATTCCTGGAGGGGGGATTCCTTTGAGATCGTATGCCTGAATCATGTCGGGCAGATTAAGGCTTCGCTGGGAATTAGCGGCATGGAATCTAACGAATTTGCCTGGAAGAGCGCTGAGCATAAGAACGGAGCACAGGTTGATCTGATCATTGACAGAAAAGACGGTGTAATTAATCTTTGCGAGATGAAATATACGAACGAAGAGTACGCGCTGGATCAAGAGGAACATGATAAGATTCTCAAGAGAATGTCATTATTTCAAAAAGAGTCAGAGACAAAAAAGGCGATACACGTAACGCTTGTCTGTGGAAATGGTTATAAGCAGAATAAGTATTCCGGAATCATTCAGAACGTGATTTCCGGGGAGGATTTATTTGTGTAGGAAATAAGAGCTGGTCTTGTTGTGATCCCAAACACAATTACGGAGGAAGCGCATGAAGGAAAGACTGCGGGGGATTCATTGGAAGAAGGATATTTTTGGCGGCATTGTGATCGGGCTTGTTTCGATTCCGATCTCGATGGGGTATGCGCAGATTGCGGGGCTGCCACCGGTCTATGGACTCTATGGTTCGGTTCTTCCGATCTTATTGTTTGCGCTTTTTACGAGCTCGAAGCAGTTTATCGTCGGCGTGGATGCGATGCCTGCTGCCATGGTGGGAGGCATCCTGGCGGAGCTAGGGATCGCGGCGCAGTCGATAGAAGCAAGGGTTCTGGTTCCCGTGACGACGCTGCTCGTGGCGATCTGGTTTTTTATTTTATATTTTTTCAAGGCGGGGCGGATTGTCCGGTATATTTCGATCCCCGTGATGGGCGGGTTTATCTCTGGCGTCGGCGCGACGATTATCATGATGCAGATCCCGAAGCTCTTTGGCGGCGAGCCGGGAACGGGGGAAGTGATTGTTCTTCTGGAGAATGTTTGGGAGCAGAGGGGAAGGTTTCATCTGTTGTCATTTGCCCTGGGACTTGGAACGGTCATCATCATTTTGCTGTGTAAAAAGTGGATTCCGAAAGTACCGATGACGGTTGTGATGATGGTGCTTGGTGCCTTGGCGCAGGCGTTTTTGCATCTGGACCGCGTAGGCGTAAAGGTGATGAGCGAGGTAAATGCAGGGCTTCCGAGATTTGTATTGCCAGGCTTTCTTTGGATCAAGTCAGGAGATTTTGCAAGGGAGCGATTGGCCACGGGAATGCCGGGACTTCCTTGGGTGACGGGGAATTTTCCGCACTTTGCGCTGTTTGAGATCGAAGGCTTATGGGAATATTTCCCGGATCTTTTGTTAGAGACGCTCGGCATTGCCGCGGTGATCATGGCGCAGACGCTCCTTGCCTCCGGAAATTATGCAAGAAAATATCAGGATTCCTTAGACACCAATCGGGAGCTTTTGGCATATGGTGTTATGAATATCGGTGGCGCGCTCGTGGGCGTTTGTCCCGTCAACGGCAGCGTTTCAAGAAGCGGCATTGCGGACTCTTTGGGCGTTCGGTCGCAGGTGGCTTCGATCGTTGCAGGTTTGACGATGCTGCTGGTGCTCCTGTTTGGTACGCCAATCCTAAAATTCCTGCCCGTGCCGATTCTGACGGGCATTGTCATGACGGCGCTCATTGGGATTCTTGAGATTCCCATAGCAAAAAAGCTCTGGAAAACGGGAAAAAATGAGCTTCTTGTTTTCCTGCTGGCATTTCTTGGAGTTCTTTTCTTTGGAACGCTCAATGGGGTCATTATTGGCGTTCTTTTGTCCTTTGGAGAGGTGGCCATGCGTGCGGTTGTTCCGCCGACGGCCTTTGTCGGAAGAATTCCGGGGCACGGAAATTTTTATTCCCTGAAGCGTAATTCCGCGGCAAAGCCCATCAAGAACACGGTGATCTATCGCTTTAGCGGGAATTTGTTTTTTGCGAACATTGATTTGTTTTGCAATCAAATTGAGGCAGGACTGAAGGAGGATACGCATCAGGTGGTCGTGGACGGGCGCGGCATTGGCAGTATTGACTTGACGGCGACAGAACGCCTATTGCAGCTTCATCAGAGTCTCAAGGAGCGGGGAATCAGGTTTTATCTGACGGAGCATGACGGGTCGCTCAATGATCAGCTTCGAAGGCTCGGCGCCGGACGGCTGATCGAGGAGGGAGCGGTGCATCGCACGATCACGCTCGCGCTACGCGATGCGGGGTTGGAAAAACCCTATGATTTGGAACAGGATGATGGGGAGACCTTAACGGAAAAAGCGGGTGCCAGGGTCGAGGTGGATGAGATGCTGCCGGAATTTGAGTGGGCCTTTGGCGCAGGAATGGAGAAAAAATCTTGAAAGAAAAAAAGAAGCGTCGAAAGATCATTTGGATCATTCTTTTGGTATTGTTTTTGATTTCACTCCCGGGGTATTACTGCGGTCTGACGGTGCGAAATTATAAGGTGGCGGATGCGCGGATTGTTGGGACCGTACGCATTGCCTTGGTGACGGATCTGCACTCCTGTAAATATGGGAAAAATCAGGAAAAGCTCCTTAAGGCGATTGAGGAACAAAAGCCGGATTTGATCCTTCTTGGCGGTGACATTATTGACGATCACCTTCCTACGGGGCCTGCGGAGACCTTTCTTGCCGGAATTTCAGGGAAATATCCCATTTATTACGTGACGGGAAACCATGAGTGCTGGTCGGGGAAGGCGAATTACCAGACTTCCATGGCGATCATAGAAAAGTATAAGATCAAAAGGCTGTCGGGGGACTGTGAGGTACTAAACATTAACGGGACGGAGCTTGTGATCGGCGGTATTGACGACCCTTACGCGGCCATGGTGGAGTCCATGGTCTGGAATAAGGAGCTTTCGGACGTGAAAAATGCAGTCAACGAAAAGGCACCTGGGGCGTATTCCATTCTTTTGTCGCATCGGCCGGAAGCGTTTGAAGCTTACGTAAAGCAGGGCTTTGACCTGGCGCTGGCGGGGCATGCGCACGGTGGGCAGTGGCGCATTCCGGGAATTCTCAATGGCTTGTTCGCGCCGGATCAGGGTCTCTTTCCAAAGCTCGCCGGAGGACGCTATGAAAAGAACGGGACGACCATGATCGTCAGCCGGGGACTTGCGAGGGAGTCCACGATCGTACCCCGGTTTTGTAATCCGCCGGAGCTGGTGATCATTGAGCTGTCAGGAAGGAATGAATAAAGCAATCCGCAGTATCCGTGGAGAATATGCCCCGCTCTATCGCAGAA
>JAFXQK010000001.1 GCA_017527205.1 Lachnospiraceae bacterium
ACACCGCAGGAAAAAGAGGAAGGAGCGTGAGACCGCATGCCTTGGCAGAAGTGCCTGGAGCGAGAGGATGACGAAGGATGACAGGTTCTATCCGGTGTACACGGTATGTTTTTATCACGGCGACGGAACCTGGCGAGGCCCAAGGTCTCTTAAGGAACTGATGGACTTTGGAGAAAACGCTGGAGAATGGGAGGAGAGCTTCAGCGATTATCGGATTACGGTGATCAATGCAAATGATCGGGAGCTTGCAGAAAATTGCAGAACGCAGCTTCGTCAGCTCCTTAACGTGATGTCGGCACGAAGGGACAAAAAACGACTGAATGCGCTGTTTCAGGAAAAGGATTATGCGAATCTGAATCAGGAGACGGCACGCATCATCGCCGTCATGGCGGACGTCCCGGAGTTTCTGGAACGCGAGGATGAATATCAAAACACGGGTGGAGGTTATAACATGTGTCAGGCAATGGATGAACTCAGAGCTGAATTTAAGGAAGAAGGAAGAGCAGAGGGAAGAGCAGAGGGAAGAGCAGAGGGAAGAGCAGAGGGAAGAGAACAGGCGTTAATTACGGATGTTCGTAATCTTATGACATCGATGAAGCTGTCAATGGAGCAGGCAATGAATGCGCTCATGATCCCTGAGGAGAACCGAGGACGGATTCGGCACTTAATACAACAATAACAGAGACAAAAAAGAGGAGTTGTAAGGCGGATTCGCCGACAACTCCTCTTGGTTTTTGTTTTATTTTAGTTCGCCCCAGATTCTCTGGTTCAGTTCCTTGTCTCTTGCGTCGACGAGCTCTAACACGGCCTTTGCCTTCTCCTGCATCTTAGCGGCTTCCTTTTCGTCGTTGATCAGGAACTCGAGGTTGCTGGAAATCGTGTCGATGTTGTTCTTAAACTCGGTCTTTAATTCTGCCGTCTTTGCCTTTGCAACGGAGATGATCTCTGCCATGTAGGACTCGTATTGTTGCATGGTCGTTGCGGCAAACATCGCCTCAATGTCGTTCTTATAGGACTTCTTGTCGTTGGTCGAGAAGATGAAGATCGCCTTCTGCTTATTGATGTACTCATCCATGCGCAGGGCCTTTAAGGAGGAAGGCGGGATCTGCGTATCGGATACGTTCGCGATACGCCGTACCAGCTCTTCGTCAATGCCCTGATAGCCTGTGATGGTCTTTACGAGGCGGTTGCGGAGATCCTCGATCTGAAGCTTTAAGATGATCTCGCGGTTTACCTTGTAGTATTCATCAATCTCCATCAGATAGCGGTTCAGCTCCTGACGGATCAGGTTATTCTTTTCTTCAAAGACCTCAGGACGAATGGCAATCCATTTCATCTTGTCGGCAATCTTGGAGGCCTGTGCCTTGCGGGATTCGATGATCTCGGTGAAGGCCTGAACCTCAAGGAAGCGGGAGTAAATGCTCTTGGGATTTAAGTCCTCAAGATACTCTGCGCAGGCCTTGTCGATGTCGCTTACCATCGTAGTCTTCATGGTCTTGATGTTCTGGGAGATCTGCTCCTTGGAGAGTCTCGCCTGCGCCTCAATGGCCTTGTAATCATCGCGGATGAAGTTGACAACGCTGGAAATGCTGTCGTACAGACCCTTTGCCTTTACGGCCAGGGCATATTTCTGACCATAGCGGATGATTTCCTTCTCAACGGCAAACATACCGGAGTTGACGTAAACCCTGTGAAGAATGGGATAGAGGCTGTTGTCGTTGGGCTCGTCACATTTCTTCAGCTCCTCCATGCAATCCTCTAACAGGCGCTGGGTATCGTTATCGGCGTTTGCCATCTTGTTGAGCTTGAAGTACATTCCCGTCTCCACCTCGGAATCCTCGTCCTTCTTGAGAAGCGGATCCATGAGAGGTGTGTTGTTGATCTCATTTCTATGGTTAGCCAGCCAGAGGCGCTCATCCTCGGTATCAACGTTGGCCTCAATGGCCTTTGCAATGTAAGCGGCCTTGGAGGAAACGAAGAACAGACGCTCCGTTGCGAGATCAATGTACTCAGCCTGCTCGTTATAAATCTTATCGGTCTCCTTCAGGGAGATGCCGACCTTCTTGTTCTTCAGGTTTGCAAGATCCGTTAAGCTTCTCGTATCGGCCTGATTGATGATGTGCAGGGAACGGGTCAGGTCGATGTGTACCTGATCCTTGGTGTCCACGCTCTCACGAGAGGAGTGGATTAATTTATACAGCGTGGAGTTACCGGTACCCTCCATCTTCGTCGGCTCGTAAAGGACGATCAGGATGGAGTTGGTCTGCTGCTGCAGGGCCTTCTGCAATACCAAAAGGTGCTCATTCGAGTTACTGTCCGTACCGGGGGTATCGTAGAAGGTGAAGTTCAAATTCGGATCCAGCTGGCTCGGGTAGTTGACGTCGATGATGCCATCTACATATTCATTAGCGTCATCTGATACCGCATTGGGGAGCTCATTGATGCTCTTTAGGATCTGATAGAGCTGCTCGTGGGGCTGGAGATGGAAGACGAGCGCATTGTTGATCTCATTCTGGATCTTGCGCTTCGTCGTCTCGCAGGGACGCTCTGACTCAAAGACAAATTTCTTTTTCGTCTCGTTCCAGGACAGGGTTACCTTATTGGGCTGCGGATTATCGGAGGAGCAAAGATTGAACAGAATGGAAGGATTCTTTGCATTCCGGATCCGAAACATCTTTGCCGTCTCGGAGTTGATGCTCTCAGGAAGGATACGGCGTCCGATCAGCGTATTGATGAAGGTGGACTTACCGGAGCTGTACGTACCAACGAGACAGATGTTGATGTCGCTGCAACTCATCAGCTCGCGCTTTTTGAAGAACTCCTGCTTTCTGTTCTGGAAGGACTGCTGAATCTCGGAGTCCTTCAGCTCGGAATCGAAGAGATTCAAGGTTTCATCACAGAAATCACTGATTCGGCTGAATATTTCCGTCACGGAAGGAAGCTCGATGAAGTTGCTGATCGTAAAGCGATCCTCACCGGCATATTTATTATACTCAGCAATTTTCTCGCAGAAATCTTCGTAATCTACCTGTGTTCCCTTGAAAACCAAACTGATTTTCTCATTAGAAAACTGCTCATAAATGTCATTGAAGAATTTGTTGCCCTGATTTTGGAGCAGAAACTCACCATGTTCGGGGGAATAGGGGATCAGATTTGGACAGATCTTGTAAGGAACCTCCAGAAACTCTCCCTTTACCTTTGCAAGGAAATGGATTTCCTTTTTGACAGGGTGGTACATGATCATTAATTCTTTCACTTGCTTGCCCTCCCGCGCATCCTATCGATTCGCATGACGATTCTAGTTTTATTGCATAATATTCCCACAGAAAATAACCCTATTTTTTATTATAACACAACTTCTTTAAATGTCAAAAGAAAGACGAAAAGAAATAAAGATTGTAGGAATAGAATTTTGGTGATATAATAGAGTCGTTATAGTATGGAGAAATCCGAGTTTCGCGTGTGGTTGATAGATTGTCAGAAAGGAAGTGCCAAGGGGCACGAGGGAAAAGAAATGGTAAGAGTAGTTGGAGTAAGATTTCGGACGGCGGGCAAGATTTATTTTTTTGACCCGCTTGATTTTTCGATAAAACGCGGGGAGCACGTCATTGTGGAGACCGCGAGAGGCATTGAGTTTGGAACGGTAGTCTCTGACATTCGCGAGGTGGACGAGGCAAACGTCGTGCAGCCCTTAAAGCCGATCCTGCGCATCGCAAACCAGCGTGATAAGGAGCAGGAGGCCGGAAACAAGGAGAAGGAAAAGGAAGCCTTCAAGATCTGCCTCGAAAAGATCCGCAAGCACGGGCTGGAGATGAAGCTGATTGATGCGGAGTATACCTTTGACAATAATAAGGTGCTCTTTTATTTCACGGCGGACGGGCGCATTGATTTCCGCGAGCTGGTTAAGGATCTGGCAGCCGTGTTTAAGACCAGGATCGAGCTGCGTCAGATCGGCGTTCGCGATGAGACGAAGATCATGGGCGGCATTGGCATCTGTGGCAGACCGCTTTGCTGTCACAGCTATCTTTCTGATTTCATCGCCGTGTCGATCAAGATGGCGAAGGAGCAGAACCTGTCCTTAAATCCTACGAAGATTTCCGGTGTTTGCGGCAGGCTGATGTGCTGTCTGAAGAATGAAGAGGATACCTATGAGGAGCTAAACAGGAGACTTCCGAACGTGGGAGATACCGTTGTCATGCTCGATGGAATGAAGGGTGAGGTTCACAGCGTGAACGTTCTTCGCCAGAAGGTCAAGGTACTCATTGAGGCGGGCGATGACAAGGAAATCAAGGAATTTGACGTGGCGCAGCTGAAGTTCCATAAGCATCACGGGAAGAAGGGACAGCAGAATGTTTCACCCGAGGAGCTGAAAGAACTGGAGAAGCTTGAGAAGGAAGAGGAAGAAGAAATCGAGGCAGCAGGCGCAGCTGAGAAGGAAGCAGGAACGCTGGTAGAAAAGGGTCAGCGTCATGGAAAAGGCGGCGAGGGCCGCAAGGCGCGCCAGGACAGAGGCGAACGCCAGGAGAAAGGGGATCGCCAAGAGAGAGGCGAGCGTCAGGAAAGAGGCGAGCGCCAGGAGAGAGGCGAGCGTCAGGAAAAAGTCGACCGTCAGGAAAGAGGCGAGCGCCAAGAGAGAGGCGACCGTCAAGAGAGAGGCGAGCGCCAAGGAAAGGGTGATCGTCAAGAGAGGGGTGATCGTCAAGAGAGGGGCGATCGTCAAGAGAGGGGCGAGCGTCAGGGAAAAGGCGAGCGTCAGGACAGAAACGATCGCCAGGACAGAGGCCGTCAGGGCGGAGATCGTCAGGGAAAGCAGAATGACGGACAGAAGAACCAGGGCAAGCCTCGTCAGGAAAAATGGGACAGAAACCGCGGAAGTGAAGGCGGCGAGGAGAGACAAAAGAACCATCATGGCCGTCCGGATCGCGGACAGCAAAAGGATCAGGGAGATCGTCAGGGAAGAAACGAGGAGCGTCAGGGAAGGCCTGAGGGAGAAGGCGGCCAGGAGGGCGGAAGAAATCGCGGACGCGGTAATCGCCCCTTCCGAAACCGTAATCGTGACAAGGATGGAGACGCCAAGGGCGGTCAAGGCGATGCAAAGGAATAAGCAATACCTAGGAGACGGTAAATGTCAGGGGAATGTAAACTGAAAGAGAAGGAGAGACTGGATGATTTGCAGCTTTCAGGGCTTCGAATCATTCAGGATCCAGAAAGGTTCTGCTTTGGCATGGACGCGGTTCTGCTCTCTGGCTTTGTGAAGGCAAAGCGGGGAGACGAGCTTTTGGATCTTGGGACGGGCACGGGAATTTTGCCGCTTCTTCTGTCGGCAAAAACGCAGTGCGGACATCTCACGGGTCTGGAGATTCAGGAGGAGAGCGCGGACATGGCGAGAAGGAGCGTAGCGCTCAATCACCTGGAGGAGAAAATATCCATTGTAACCGGTGACTTGAAGGCAGCAGGCACAATTTTTGCGCCTGCCTCTTTTGATTGTATTACCTGTAACCCGCCTTACATGATCGGCAATCATGGCATCCAAAATCCGGAGGCGCCCAAGGCCATTGCGAGGCATGAAATTCTTTGTACCTTTGAGGACGTCGCTGCGGCTGCGGAAAAACTATTAAAGAGCGGGGGCAAATTCTTTTTGGTGCATCGGCCGTTTCGTTTGGCGGAGATCATCGTGACGCTGACAAGGCATAAGCTGGAGCCGAAGCGCATGAGACTGGTATACCCCTTCGCGGACAAGGAGCCTAACATGGTGCTGATCGAGGCCGTGCGCGGCGGCAATTCCCGCATGACGGTGGAAGCACCATTGATTTTGTTCGAAGCGCCAGGGATCTATTCACAGGAGATTCAGCGAGATTTCGGGTATTAACTACAGGATGGATAGCAGCAATGCTGGCGGGAAAACGATAAACAATAGTGCTTGTGAGAAACGATAAGTTAGTTGGAATTTGGATATGATCCTGAGAATTAATTGAGGGACGATATGGCTGGGACATTATATTTGTGCGCGACTCCCATTGGAAATCTGGGGGACATGACGCCGAGGGTCGTGGAGACGCTAAAGACCGTGGATTTGATTGCCGCGGAGGATACGAGAAATAGCATCAAGCTTTTAAATCATTTTGAGATTCATACGCCCATGACTGCATATCATGAATTTAATAAGGTCGAGAAGGCGAAGGAGCTCGTGCTAAAGCTTCTTGAGGGCACGAACGTTGCGCTGATTACGGATGCGGGCACTCCCGCCATTTCCGACCCGGGTGAGGTTTTGGTGCAGCTTTGTCAGGAGGCAGGCGTGCCCGTGACGAGTCTTCCCGGTGCAGCGGCATGCATCACGGCTCTGACGCTTTCCGGATTGTCTACCAGACGCTTTTGCTTTGAAGGCTTTTTGCCGACGGAGAAGGCAGACAAAAAGGAGCGGCGTGCCATCCTTGAGGAGCTTAAGAACGAGAGCCGCACGATGATCCTCTATGAAGCGCCCCATCATCTCAAGGCGACGCTGGAGGATTTGCATGAAGCACTCGGAGACCGCCGGATCACCCTTTGCCGCGAGCTGACAAAGAAATTCGAGACCATCCTTCCGACGACCTTGGCCGAAGCGAACGCCATGTATGAGAAGGAAGAACCACGAGGCGAATATGTTCTTGTCATCGAGGGCAGAAGCCGCGAGGAAAAGATGCGGGAGGAGCAGGCCTCCTGGGAAAGGCTGTCGATCGAGGAGCACGTGGCGCATTACGAGGCTCAGGGCATAGACCATAAGGAAGCCATGAAGCTTGCCGCCAAGGACCGCGGCATCTCTAAACGCGACATCTACGCATACCTGCATGGCGAGAAATAATACCTCGCCAGAAGGGATGTGGCTTGCATGGGAGGTAAAGTGGCCCTTATAACTGTCCCGTTTTCGAATTTGGAATTCAGACAGTGAAATTTTTAGGGAATTCACTGTCCGCATTTCAATTTGGGTGCATAGACAGTGATTTGCAACTGGCTGTTTTTGATTATTGCCATTCAGACAGTGAATTTCAGCCATGATTAACTGTCTTGATTGAAATTTTAGAAACGGGACAGTAAATTCATGAAAAATACTACTGCCTGGATTGGAATTTTGTAAACGGGACAGTCTTTTCAAGGTACCCCGACTGCCTAAAATCTAAAAACGGAATCTAGGCAAACGGAAAAGCGAGGAAATGCTTGCCTGTGAAGCGAAAAGGGAATCCAGGCAAGCAAAAAAGAGCGAGAATGCTTGCCTGTGAGGCGAAAAAGGAATCCAGGCAAGCAAAAAAGAGCGAGAATGCTTGCCTGTGAAGCGAAAAGGGAGTCCAGGCAAGCAAAAAAGCGAGAGAATGATTGCCTGTGAGGCGAAAAAGAAATCCAGGTAAGTAGAAAAGCGAGGGAACGCTTGCCTGAGAGAAAAAAGAGGAAATCAAGCAAGCAGAAATAGGCGTGCGGTACCTATTTGCAGAGATGGGGAGGAGAAGCATAACTGATGAGAGGAGGATCTCTATGGCGGCAAGTTGTGAGTATTGCTGTTATTTTACGTATGATGAAGAAATGGAAGAATATGTTTGTGACGTCAACATGGATGAGGATGATTACGGAAGGCTAATGAGTAATGGCTTCCGTGAGTGTCCGTATTTTAAGGACGGGGATGAATATAAGGTGGTTCGCCACCAGATGTAGATTTTAAATATGCGAAGAGAAACGAGGCGACCGATGAAAATTGCGACGCTGAATTTGGAGCGAAAATTTTATCTCCTGACGGAGCCGAGTGAAACGGAGCAAATGATCAAGAAGTGATTATGTAAAAAGGAACAAGACGTTGGAAAAGAAGATTTCATTAGCATATAAATTCATTAAGGCTTCCGTGCGATTTTTTTACTTAAAAATGGAAGTTTTTGGCGAGGAGAACCTGCCGGAGGGGCCCTGTATCGTTGTAGGGAATCACTCTCAGGTCAACGGCCCTATCGCAGTGGAGCTATATTTTCCAGGAAAGCATGCGACCTGGACCATCGGGGAAATGATGGATCGAAAGACGGTTCCAGCGTATGCCTATCAGGATTTTTGGTCAAAAAAGCCCAAGGGGATCCGCTGGTTTTATAAGATTGTTGCGCATCTCATCGGTCCTCTTTCGGAATGTGTGTTTAATAATGCGGACACGATTCCCGTTTATAAGGACCGCAGGATTCTCGAAACCTTCCAGAAATCCGTGGATGCGATGAAGGAGGGAACTCGGGTGGTCATATTTCCCGAGCAATATGACGAGTACAACAATATCGTGCATCAGTTCCAGCAAGGCTTTGTGGACGTGGCGAAGCGATATTACCGTGAGACGAAGGAGGAGATTTCCTTTGTGCCCCTGTATGTCTGCCCCGCACTAAAGCGCCTTGTCATCGGAAAGCCGATCAAATATGATCATGAGGCAAAGATCAAGGACGAGCAGCTTCGGATCACGGAATATCTGATGGAGGAAATCTCGGAGATGGCCTATGCGCTTCCAAGGCATAGGGTCGTGCCCTATCCCAATGTTTCAAAGAAGGAATATCCGGAGAACGTCAGAGAATCATAACATTAACAGAATTAGGCGGTAGAAAGCATTGAATATAAAAAAACCTGAGGTGGATTACCTCAAATTCCGGTTTTCAAAAATAAATACTCCAGAATATAAGCATTTATGGCTTTTGCTTGGATGGGTTTGGTATTTGCTCATGTACTTCCTTACGGAGAATCTGATCTCGCCGGAACAATGCCATGAGGTACATAGCTTTGTCGATGACATCATACCGTTCAATGCCAATTTTATCCTGGCCTATTGTTCCTGGTATTTCTTGCTGGTGGGGTCCATTTTATATTTCATGCTTTATGACGTAAAAAGCTTTGTCAGATTACAGAAATTTATCATTGCAACGCAGGTGATCGGCATTGCAACCTGCATTCTCTGGCCGTCCATCCAATACCTTCGACCCGCAGAGCCCACGGGAAATGCGTTTTGCGTGTTCCTCGTAAAGTGCATATACGGCGTGGACACGCCGACGGGCGTTTGTCCGTCACTGCACGTAGGATATTCGATGGGAATTCTCTCCGCATGGCTGAAGAGAGAGCAGTCCAAACCCTGGTGGAAAGCCGTGATTACGGTTTGGGTGCTTCTCATCAGCATTTCCGTTTGCTTCGTAAAACAGCATTCCTTTACCGACGTATGGGCGGCGGGAGTGATGTGTGCGCTGATCGAAATAGTACTGTTTCGGAAATATTGGATGGAGAAGATCTTTGCGGCAAAAAGGCAGCAGGCCTCTGACAAGCTGGCAGAGAGCTAAGGCGCTGGTCTGGAAGAAAAGGAGCCGAAGGCGGAGATCATTTGCGGAGTGGAAAGGGTAAACATATGGCAAAAAGAAGATGGGGTGACAGAAGAGACGGAAAACTCATTCGGGACATTGACGGCATGCATTACGTGATGCCTTTGATGTATCCAAACCGTTGTGATAATGAAGCCTTTATGACCATGCACGTGCACTTGGATAAGACGGAAGAATATATCAAGCAATGGAATCAAGAGCATCCCGAGGAGAATTTGTCTCTCTTTCCGGTAGTGATTGCGGCGACGCTGAAAACCATCTGGCACCGTCCGCAGATGAATCGCTTTATCGCGAACAAAAACCTGTATCAGCGCAACGACGTGACGGCAGCCTTTACCGTAAAGAAGACCTTTTCAGACGAAGGGGATGAGACCCTGGCGCGGATCGTTGCAAAGAAGGACGACACCTTGCAGAGCCTAAATAAGCAGATTCGGGAGCAAATTATGCTCTGCAAAACCAGTACGGATGCCTCCACGGACGCCATGGAGATCATTAAGAAAATTCCCGGAAAGCATCTGATTGGCGTCATTGCGAGGTTCCTTGACCGGCATGGCTGGATGCCGCAAAGCGTGATCGCAACGGATCCCTATCAGTGCTCCGTCGTGCTTTCAAATCTCGGATCCATCGGCATGAACATAGGTTATCACCACCTGATGAACTGGGGGACGACGTCGATTTTTGTCGTGATCGGAAAAAAGCGCAAGAAGCCCCGCTATCATCAGGACGGTCAGGTCAGCTTTGTGAAGGAACTGGATATTTCCTTTACCATTGACGAGAGAATTTCGGACGGCTTTTATTATGCAAGAACCTTGAAGCTATTGAAAAAATTGGTGGAAAATCCGGAGCTCTTAGAGCTTCCCATGGAACAAGAGGTTTAAGCCGTTCGGTGGCAGGTAACAGTAAAGACACGGAATTTTGGCAAGGAGGAGTATGACATGTTTTGTGTAGAATGTGGCAAAGAACTTCCTGACGAAGCTATATTTTGTGACAACTGTGGAACTCGCATTCAGCAGGAAAAAGCAGACAAGTACGAGACAAAAAAGAAAGAAGAAAACGGACAAAAAGAAAGCCCAAACGTGGCGCGGATAATGGAACAGTTAGCTTCGACGCAGCCAGGTGAAGTGGCGCTGGATGCCTTCGGAAATCTGACGGGAGAAGCATCCGAATTGGCATCCAAAGCCGCTGCGCCCGCCTTGGAAATCGTGGGTCCGTTCATGACCTTACTTCGCGGGGTGAAATCCTTCGCGCAAGGTTTTCTTGGCATGATCAAAAACAAACAATGGATCAAACTGGCATTGGCCATCCTGCTTGCGGCAGGATGGCTTGTTTTGATGATTCTGTCCTACAACGAGACGGAAATAGATTTCCTGAACTGGCTGACCTTTGCTCAGGGAGGCATGGGGCGAAGCGTTGTCGGATGGCTTGGCGGGTTGCTTGGAAAAACGACCGTGGCGGCCATGCTGTTCTCCTTATTTGGAGGGGGCTTTAAATCCCTGGGAAGCGGCGTGAAGTCGCTTTTTAGAAAAACCAATTTTCAGAAAAACGTGTTGGGATCGCTGATGCTTGGGGCTGGCCTTGCACTGATCGCCTATCAGGCCTTTGCGGGAGACGCAAGCCTTACTGACACCATGTCTGCCATTTCTGGCGCACTCCTTTCCATTATGGCATTGGGACGCGGTAACGGTTTTCTTTGGAGCATGGCGCAGTCTATAACCGCAAGAAAGACAGGGAAAATGCGTACTGCCCAAAAGGAAAAGCTTCAGGGCATGCTCACTGGCATGACCTTTGGTTTTATGTTGGGCGCACTTGTCACCTTCATCCCCTTTGGATGGCTTCCCGTCATTCTCGGAGGTGTCCTCCTTGTCACAGGAATCGTTTTGACCCTTGTTTTTGGAAAAGCAAAGGAGGTGGCCGCATGAGAAAGAGAAGAATGAAACGCATCATGGGATTGTTGGTCGCCATTTTAGTGACTAGCCTTACTTTTGTGACTCCAGTTATGGCAACCATGACAAGTGAGGAAGACATGGCATGGGCTAGAAATGCCGAACTTGATGAAGTTAGGAATAAACTGAGCGATTTACAAAAGTACCTGCTTCCGTTTGATGATTGGGATACCTACCGCTATTGGATGCAATATCAGAGCGGTGCAGGAAGCAATCAGGGAAATGCAGATGGATACCGCAACACTCTGACCTATACCGTTGGGACAGACATCATAACGGATCAAAACTATCGGTCTGGGCTTAACATCACTTTTTGTCGTTTTGACTTAGAGCTTCCAGATCTCCCTCACTATAACGGACATGATAAAGATGTTTACTACTATGTGAAAATTGTGCATCCCGAGACGGAATGGGATGAGATTAAGGAGTATTACAAAAACGCTGAAAGAACGACGGGAGGATTTATCACTAATATTGGCGGTTATCCTGCGAATGGTTATTACGGCTGGTCGGAAACGGGTTACGGCATGGAGGTTTATGTCAATTTGCAGGATTTGATGCCGTGGGCGGTGGATAATAAAACCGGAAGATGTATTCTCAATTTTCGAGTTAATAGTCATGGCTCGGAGGAACAGATTGCCGAGGGAAAACGAGTCGGGGAACTGATCATGAACTGGCAGCCCAAGCTCTCAGATCCCGTGGTGATTGGAGCAGATCCCGAACTGTTCGAAAAGTATGGCATTAAAACTGGAGGATTAGATATCGTGGTCGATACCTACGCTGAGGATGAGCCAGGCGAAGACAGTACGATTTCTTCCAATGAGGACGATAAGTCTGGTAAAAAGGAAGGCAATAAAGAACGCGACAAGGACGAGGACAAGAAATCAAAGGGTCATGAGGACAGAGGAACAACGATTCCGGCGATTATTATCCTTGGGACGCTGGGCACGGCAGGCGCGGCAGCGGCTGCGGGAGCAGCAGGAAGCGGAAGTGAAAAACCAGACGGATCCGACGAAAAGAAGCGTTCCACCTTCAAAATGTATATCAACAAGGATTTTGGCAATCAACTGAAGAAGGGCGATGAACCCAAGGCAGTTTATGCGAGAATTGTGGAGAGAAAGCCGAGCGGCGAGGAGGTCGACAGGACGGACCTTACGGAGCAAATCCAGGTCTTTTCTTCTGATGGATCGCTTGTCGTGACGGACGGCGGCATGAGTACGAACGGGTATCGCTGTGCCATGGCCTGCGTGCCTGACATGGACGAACCAGAGTCCGAAGGAAAGGTTAGCTTTTTCTTTGAAGGCGAGGGTGGCACCTTTACGCAGAACGTCATCTTTAATATTGCCATTCCTGGAATTAAGTTCTTCCAGGATAACCTGACCCTGCCAGCTGGAGAACTGGATGAGCCGGAATTCCTGCCCTTTGAGGTTCAGGAAATGGGCGATAAATATGACATAGAGGTTTCCTATAACGGCGAGGATTATGAGATTGATCTGGCAGAATGTGACGATCCCGAGATGAAGGACGTGCACTATGTCGCACTCATGGAAAAGAATAAACAGGTATTTGACGCCGGCGTTTATACGGAATCCTGGGTGAACGTGACGGTGAAGAACGAGACCCAAAAGATTACCGCGAGTGTAAAGATCATTCGCATGAGCATGGGCCTGAACGTCACCGTAAAGGCGCTGAACTGCTATCGCGTGCCCAAGAAGGAATCCGCGGGCAAGGAAATGAAGAAGATGACGATTGCGGATTTTGAAACCGCAACCACGGAGGCCATGGCATATGTCCTGTACTATGACAAGGAAGAACACGTGGTGCGCCAGCAGGCGGCTTTTCCGTCAGTGACCTTGGAGCCTCTTGACGGCGAGACGGAGGAGAGAAAGAAGCAGGTCAGCGAATCCCTTGCACAGATTAAGATCAACTGCAAGCTTCTGCGCACGGAGGATCAATTTTCTGTCTGTGTATTTGTTTGTGAAGGCGGCTTCCTGGATGCTCCGGCCAGATACAACGTAAAGCTATGCATGACAGCAGAAATCCCCGTAGGAGAAGGGGAAAAGCAGCACATGGTGAAGTATCAGGCCGAGCGTATCGTGCTTTTGCGTAGCCAGCCCAGCAGGATTGTGGCGGGTGTGAAAGAAAACTATGAAGTTGACAAATATGACGATCAGATCACCGACATGCTGTATCAGATCAAAAAGATCGTATTTGACAACTACATGAACAATTTGTTCTCTTTGTATCACATGATTGACCGCATGGTGGACGGCTATGACCGGGCATATGGCTATGATCCATACCAGGTTGCAAAGGTGGTTGACGTTTGGGAACGATTCCAGAGCGGTGAGATGCTGGGAGCCAACGCGGAGGCAAAAGGCTATGGCGTGGCGGATGAATTGGAAGCGCTGGCGGCGGCCACGAGAAGTTGGGACGGTTGGCAGGGCATTGTTCTCAGGATTTCCCTGGACGTGATGACTGGCGGTGCGTCGGAGATTGCCATGGTGGCCTTGGACATGAACCGCGGTGCCATGGACTACCGCAAGGAGACCGGAGGACAGGGTACGGCATTTGGTTATTTCAAGGCAGCGGGAATTCCGCTTTTGTTTGGTGCAGGATTTGGCGTGGCGGCAGCCGTGGGTAAGGGCGCATCCAAGCTGGTTGGAACGCAGGCAAAGAAGCTTTTCCCGAAGAAGACGGCGGCACTGTTAAAGAAGGCAGAGGCCGTGAAAAACACGGCGAAGGAGATGGCGGAGCTCGCAGCCAAGGACGTGAAAGCTGCGGCGGGTTACGTAAGCTCAGTCATTCCACAGGGTGCCAAAACGGCCAGTGCTAAGATCGGGAATCTCGTGAATGCGGTTGTGGAAACCGTGGACAGCATTGATCCCAGACTTTACGTACCGAAAGCAAAAATGGCGAATAGCGTGGTAAGCACCAGCGTTAACAAGGGTAAGACCACGGGCGACGCATTGATTGGTGAGGCAAAGGCGGCGCAGAAAAACATACGCGAGAAGTGCATCGACATGGCGGGAAATGCTACGAACAAAGAGGGCGAGATCATTTATAACGAGATGATCGCGGCAAAAAAGGCGCTCCAGGCAGATCCCACAAGCGGTGCGGCGCAGCTTCGTTACAATCAGTCCCTGATGGAATTTAAGGCAAGTCATGCCGCCATTGAGCATGCCAACAGCATCATGCCAGGTCAGGAACTGAACATGCGTCAGTTAATTGGTGATGATTTGGAAAGAACGCTGACTTCAAGGGTGGAAGAGAAGCTTAAGACAAAAATCGCAAATAAATACAACATTGACCCTAAAACCGTGAAGATTGACAGGGCAACTGCAAACAAGGGTGCGGGTCTAAAGCTTGGACGCGATTGTGACATGACACCGAAGGTCGTCACGAAGGAGGGTGGTACTAAGTATGTATCGCAGGCAACGGCGGATGAACTTTTGGAGGAATCCGTTCGCGAGACCATTGAAGAGACTTGTGGTAAGGGTTATGCGAATAAATTTGCCAAGAAGGGTAAATTCTCCCAGAAAATGGATTTCACGGGATGTACCGTACAGCATGCGGATTATTTCCAAGGAGGCTTGGATACTGTGCAGCAGGTGACGGATAAGGCACGCATGAGTGAGTTTATGGGAGCGGAGCAGGCCAGAAGCGTGGCAGACACGCTTCGCTACAAGGGAGTACATCCTTATGAAGCCGGCGCAAAGCTAGAAAAGGAAGTGCTTTCCAAGCTGACGGACGGGGAGGCAAATGCCTTGCTTAAGGAGCTGGAGGCTTATGCAAAGGCTGACGCGAGTGTTGCCAAGACCATGCAACTGTCTGAAAACGCAAAGAAATTAAAAGAGGCCTATGCACTGATGGAAGAAGGCTTGTATCAACCCTCAAAATATGGGAAAAAGGTTGTGGAGAAGGAATGGGTATCCATCAAGGCTGGTTACGGGGAAACACTCACGGGTCAGGATTACGTGAATGCACGCATTCTTGACCGCGGAAGTGGACAAGCGTTGACGGAAGAGATGAAGCATCGCACGGAGGAATGGGTAGGAGAGCGCATTACTCTTTCCGAAGCCAGAAAGGCCTGCGAACTAAATGGCACAACCATCGAAAATGCAATTAAAGGCGTTGGGGACGCTTTTGAAAAACTGGACAAGAATTTCAAATATGGTTCCGTTTCTACGGTGACGAGTGCCGTTGGAATAGGCGGCGCGATCAACGCTGGCTGGAATGCCACAAATGGTTCCAAGAAGAAATAAATGGGAGGTGCAATCATGAGGGTATTGATTTTAAATGGTTCACCGTCAGGTGAAAACAGCATTACGCTGCAGACCATGCATTACATTCAAAAGTTTTACCCCAAGCAGGAATATCATGAGCTCCACGTAGGACAGAAGATCCGGATGTTTGAGACGGACTTCTCGAAGGCGGCGGAGGAGCTTAAGGCTGCAGAGTTAGTGGTCTTCTGTTATCCCGTCTATACTTTTTTAGCACCGGCGCAGCTTCACCGTTTTATCGAACTGATGAAGGAGAGTGGGATTGATTTTCGTGGAAAGTACGCGACGCAGGTGACGACCTCCAAGCATTTTTATGACGTTACGGCACATGAATACGTGCGTGAGAACGCCGAGGACATGGGATTTACGGTGATCAGGGGCCTTTCGGCAGACATGGAGGACCTTCTGCATCCGAAGGGTCAAAAGGAGGCGCGGGCATTCTTCCGACATGTCCTTTGGTCAATCAAATATGACAGGGGAGAGCTGTCTAAGGTGACTGCGGAAATCGATCAGGGAAAGAAGATCGCCATTGTGGCCGACGTCGCGGAGGGCAATGAGGTGTTGCCAAAGATGATCGAGGAGTTTCAGGCGGCATCGGAGGCGGAGGTTACCGTCGTGAACATTCGTGAATTTCCTTTCGCAGGCGGGTGTCTTGGATGCTTTCACTGCGCGGCGGACGGCACCTGCATCTACAAGGATCGGTTCGATGAGTTCCTTCGCGAGAAGATCCAGGTGGCGGATGCCTGCGTGTATGCCTTTACCATCAAGGATCATTCCATGGGGCAGCGCTTTAAGCTCTTTGATGACAGGCAGTTTTGTAATGGACACCGCACCGTGACCATGGGAAAGCCCGTGGGATATCTCATTGACGGGGATTACGGGAAGGAGCCAAACCTGAGGACGCTGATCGAGGCGAGGGCGCAGGTTGGTGGCAACTATTTCGCGGGCGCCGTGGCGTGGACTGATACGGTGCAGGCTCACGGAATGACGGAACAATATGAAGTAAAAGCAGGCGAAGATGGGACGGCAGACGTCGCGATGGCGGGAAAAGCCGGAACAAAAGGGCAAAGCGAAGGAAACGTCAAGGTGGAGATCCGGCGGCTTGCGGCAGAGCTTTCTTACTGCATGCGTCATCGTTATAATCAGCCCGCCGATTTTTATGGCGTGGGCGGAATGAAGATCTTCCGCGACCTGATCTACCAGATGCAGGGCATGATGCGGGAGGACCACAGGTTCTACAAGGAGCATGGCTTCTACGACTTCCCGCAAAAGCGCATGGGAACGATTCTGGGAATGTATCTCGTGGGAGCGATGATGAATAATCCAAAGCTCAGTAAGAAGATCGGCGGCAACATGACCAAGGGCATGCTAATGCCTTATCAGAGCGTAATTGACAAGGCAAAGCCGCGTAAATAAAATCGGCGCGGCAGGTGAGAAAAGGCTTGATAGGCAAGCGAGAAAAGGCTTTATGGGTTTCCAAGGAAAATAATTTAGGAACGATAAGAAACATCAGTATAAGATGGCAGGAGGGAAAAATATGAGAGCATTAGAAGGATTTCACAAGGGCGTGAATTTAGGCGGATGGCTTTCGCAGTGCGGCGAAGGAAATTACACGAAAGAGCATTTTGACACCTTTATGATAGAGCGTGATTTTGCGCTGGTGAAGGAGTGGGGATTGGATCACGTGCGCGTTCCCGTGGATGCGGAGACGATTCAGGAGGAAGACGGAACCATGAAGGAGGATGGTCTCGCGTATATTGACAAGGCAATCGAATGGTGCCAGAAGTATGGTCTTGGCATGGTGCTTGATCTTCACAAGGCCCATGGCTATGTCTTCGATGACGCGAATAACTGCCAGTTCTTTTATCAGGAAAAGCTTCAGGACATCTATGTGGAGCTTTGGAAATGTCTTGTGACAAGGTATGGAAAATATCGTGATTTTGTATTGTTTGAGCTCTTAAATGAAGTGACCTCCAAGGAATTTACGGATCCCTGGAACAAGATCGCCGCGAGAACCATCAAGGCGATCCGTGAGATCGATAAGGAAGCACGCATTGTCGTTGGCGGCATCTACAATGACAGTATTTATGGACTGACGCTCCTCGATCCCCCTGCAGATGAGAACATTGTGTTTACCTTCCATTGCTATAGCCCGCTTGCCTTTACGCATCAGGGCGCGCACTGGGTGCCTCGCATGCCCAGAGATCCCGAAAAGTGGAGGTTCTCCTATCCCGGAACGGTTGCAGCCTATAAGGCCAGATCTGAGGAATTCTTTGGACATGATTTTGATTCCGAATTCCCGGACACGCTACCCGAGCAGATGAACGGTACTTATTTTGAGAATCTCATGCAGCCCGCCCTGCAGGTTGCAGAAAAGTACAACGTGCCCCTTTACTGCGGCGAGTACGGCGTGATTGATCTGGCAGACCCGAAGGATGCGCTTGCCTGGTACAGGGACATGAACAGCGCATTGGAAAAGTTTGGCATTCCCCGCGCGGCATGGTCTCATCACGGTATGAACTTTGGCCTGGCAGATCCCTGGCTGGACGGCGTAAGGGATCAACTGGTGAAGTATCTGTAGGAGACATTTGGGTAGGGCATGAAGAGAGAAACAAAGATTTTAGCGCTGGTCGGGAAGGGCGGTGTCGGGAAGACAACGCTCTGCTCGGCATTTGTGCGGCTTTTAAGTGAACAAAATCCAGAGGCAAGGATTCTGGCCATTGATGCGGATCCGGCCGTGGGATTATCCACGGCGCTGGGCATGGAAGTCAAGGAAACCTTGGATGACCTTCGCCTTGCAATTATCGAGAAGGCCGCGCAGGGTGCCGGAAAGGAAGCCGTTGAGCTTCTCGGCGAGGTACGTTATCGCATCTTTGATGCTCTGGTGGAGGCCGGAAACATCGCCTTTTTGGCCATCGGACGACCAGAGGGTGCGGGGTGCTACTGTGCCGTAAATGCCTATCTGAAAGAAGTCATCGAGATGATCAGCAAGGATTTTGATTATGTTGTGATCGATGGCGAAGCCGGGATTGAGCAGGTCAACCGCAGGGTCATGGAGAAGGTGACACACTTATTTTTGGTGACGGACGGAAGTAAAAAAGGGATGCAGGTCATCGAGTCCATTCGTCAGGTGGCGGATGAGCTGGTTTCCTATGAAAGGTGCGGCGTGATCGTGAATCGCATGGACGATCCTGAGCTTCTGTTAAGTTACGTTGATGCCAAGACGGCGGAGATGACAAGGAATGAGGCCGCAGGCAATCCAACGGGGGAGGATTTGGCACAAGCAAGTCTTCGGGGAATGGAGCTTCTCAGTATCATTCCCAGCGACCCCGCCCATGCAAAAAATGATATTTTAGGGAAAACGATTTTCGACTTACCGTCGGACGCCCCAGTGCTTTTGGGCGCAGCGAAGGCCTTAAGGCATATGCTGCAGGTGTGATCAAAACAAGCCTTTGGTTGTAAGGAATGTAGGTCGGGAACCATGTACTTTGAGGGCACGGACGCGGACTATCATATGGCTTCGAAACGGCTGCGCTACTAAGAGCTTGTCTTTTTGTAGTCGAGGAGTAAGATAGTGAATAAACTAATTGCGATCATATCATTGTTAATAACGCTTACCTCTTCCATCATGGGGAGCGCTCAAGAATTGAAAAAGGAGAACATGGATTATCAGGATTCGCCTAAATGGGTGGCGCAGCTCGGAAAAGAAAAGGAGGCAACGCAGCTTTTTGTGGTTGCTGCCGTGGGACAGACAACGGCATATGTTTCCATGCATGAAAAGGATGCACGTGGGAAGTGGAAGGAAATCATGACTACCCCCGGCTATATCGGAAAGAAGGGTCTTGGCAAGACCAAAGAGGGCGATGAAAAGACGCCGCAGGGAACCTACCACTTTAACGCAGCTTTCGGAATTGCGGCGGATCCGGGATGCGCCATGCCGTATCATCAGGTCACGAAGGATGATTATTGGTCGGGTGATCCGAGGGAGGGATATGCTTATAATCAGCTCGTGAGCATCAAAGAGTATCCTGGGCTTGACGTGAAAAACGTCAATACGGAGCATTTGATTCAATGTGATCCCGAATATACCTATTGCCTGAACATTAGCTATAATGAGGATTGTGTCCCTGGGGTTGGCGGTGCGATCTTTTTACACTGTACTGGAAAGATCAAGCCCTTTACCGGCGGCTGCGTTGCAATCCCCGAGGAATACATGCTTCAAGTGATGCAAAACGTTAAGCCGGAATGCGTTGTCGTGATTGATGAGCTGAAAACGCTGAGTCCGGAGACCTGGAAAAGGCTGAGGTTAGACTAGGGAAGATGGAAAAAAGGGACTGGATTAGGATGCCTGAAAAACCAGTACGGGATTAGGATCGACGCGGCAGGAGCTTAGGCAAGTGCCGGCAACATCCAGATTACGCGATAGGCGATCCTGCGATACCACTTGTCGCCATTGTCCTCCAGGTCAACGCCATTGGCAACGCTGTTGTAAAAGGATTTTACGATCTTTGCACTGCGAAGGAACCTCGGAACAAACCTGAAATTGTAATAAATATATGCATGTGCGAAGATTTCGCACGAAAGCTGACTTAAGGACATGCCGGTGATTTTCTCTTCACCGGCAATTTCTTTTGCCATTTCCTGGCAGTTTGCACGGCTGTATAATTCTCTTCCCATGGGGATGTTCATGTACTTCTTGCTCATCATTTCGCTCATCGATTCTTCCTCCTGTTTTCTTGCTTTGTACGGTTTTTGTTTCCCTTAAGGCATGTCTCTTGTTTTGTTTGGTTCTTGTTTCCTTTAAGGCACGTCATTTCCTTGTCTGTAAGCTTAGGATATCATGCCTTTCTGGGAAACTCCATCGAATCTCCTTACAGAAATCTTACGCTTTTGTAAGAAACAGGATGGTGCGCTATCTCTTGCACGATATTTACCCAGAAAAGTCATTGCATCTTTAGTGAAGACTCATTATAATTTAGATAAGTATGTCCTAAGAACCGTAACATGAGGAGGAAACCTAAATGGAAACAGAACAAGAGAAGAATCCCATAGAAGAACAGGAGACCGCGCAAGGGGCGACAGCAAGCGAGGCGACAACGGCTGCAAGCGAGGCGACGCAGGAAACGAAGGCCATAAACAATGGGCTGGACGTCTTTATCAGTTATTCTACGAAAAATAAAAATGTGGCAGATGCCGTGGTTGCGAACTTTGAACAACATGGGATTCGCTGTTGGTATGCACCGAGGGACATTCTCCCCGGACAGGAATGGGTGTCCGCGATCAAGGAGGCACTCCATAAGGCGAAGGTTTTCGTCCTTATTTACACGGATGAATCCAACGCCTCCAGACAGGTCATGAACGAGGTGGCGCTGGCCTTCAACGCCAATAAGACGATTGTGCCTTTCCGCCTGACCGAGGGCAACATGAATGATGAATTGGAATACTATCTTACTAGAGTGCATTGGCTTGACGCCGTATCAAAGCCTTTGGAGAGAAACATAGACGCACTTCGTAATTACGTGGAAGTAAACTTAAATCGTCCGAAAACGGAGGCGTCAGGTGCGAATGCGTCGCAAAGCGGAACGAGTCCTTCAGAGAAGGCTGGATCGAAGGATTCTAAAGCCGCTACGAACGCCGCAGGAAAGAAAAAGAGTAAGGCAGGCGTATGGATCGCCGTGGCAGCGGTTGCCGTATTGCTAATCGCGGGAGGAATTTTGGCCTACCTTAAATTTCGAGGACCGAACAAGGAAGAGCTTATGGCATCAGGCTATAATACCCTCTTTTATACGGAGCAAGGCACAGAAAATAACGCGGCTGCTAAGGAAATTTACGAACAGGCAGTTAAGGCAGGCGTGGTGGACGCCTACTATTATCTTGGCATGATTGAGATGAGAGCCTATGACTATAAGGCAGCTAAGGAATATTACGAGCAAGGCGTTGACAAGGATAGCAATCTTTGCCGCCTTGGATTAGGCTACTTGTATCAAAAAGGATATGGCGTTAAGGCCGACTCGGAGAAGGCTTGGAAGCTCTATAATGAAGCCTTGGACAACGGTTGCGTGGAGGCAGATTACTACCGCGCATTGATTGTGAAGGTCGGTCTTGCAAAACAGGAAATCAGCGGTACAAAGGCTGCGAAATATCTCAACAATGTGATTGACGAGAGCCAGGATCAGCACTTCGTTGCCTTGGCTTATAATCAATTGGGCCTATTGTATAAAAATGGTACGGCAGACTTCGCAGAGGATAAGCAGGCTGCCATCCAAAATTTTGAAAAGATCACAGAGACCATGGACAGCACGGAAAACCGCTTTATGCAGGAATATAATATCGGTTTAACATACCGCTCCATGGGTGAAGACGTTAAGGCAGGTGACCACTTCCGCGAGGCCTACGCAGCGCTCGAAAAGATGGCGGTCGCTGGCTCTCCCAATGCCATTTACTGGTGTGGCATCATGAAGCAATATGGCTATGGCTTTGACAGTGACTATGAAGAGGCGATTCGTCTGTACACGAAGGCGAATGACACCGTAAAGGAACAAAATGATAGGGCTTGCTGCTATGAAGCCATGGAATATGCCGGAAAGATCTATGTTAATGGAGGGGGCAATGTCACGAAGGATCTGGATAAGGCGTATGACTTCTTTAAGGAAGCAGCGGATGCAGGATATGGCGTTGCTGCGTACCAGATAGGACTACTTTACAATAATAACGGATATCAGGGAAAAGGTAAAGAAGCGGACACGGAAAATCCGAACTATGACATGGCAAGGCAGTGGTATGACAAGGCTACGGAATATGGCTGCGTTGATGCCTATGCCAATATCGGATTACTCTATGGCACTGGTAAAGTCTTGCCGGAAGGAAATCAGAAAGCCGAAGACATAGCCATGGAATGGTATCAGAGGGGTGCAGATCTTGGAAGCGCAACATGTATTTATAACATGGGTGCAGTCTGTGAAGGTTTGAAGGAGTATGAAAAAGCCTTCTCTTACTTCGAAAAAGCAGCATATTTGGAGTATTTGAGCGCACAAAAGGCATTAGGCGTATATTACGAGAATGGCTGGGGTGTGGCGAAGAACGATCAGAAGGCCTTGGAGTGGTACCGCAAAGCTGCAGAGGGAAATCAAACCTTTGCATTAGAGAAATTAGCGAAAGCTTATTATTTTGAGAATCTTTCCGTCAAAAAAAATGTGGACGAGGCGTTTAAATGGGCTTTAAAGGGCGCGGAAAACGGGAATGCCTATTGTATGTATTTAGTTGGCTGTTTTTATAGAGGCGGTGAGGGGACAGAACAAGACCTTATTGCGGCAAATGATTGGTTTGCAAAGGGTGCCAAGGCCGGGGATCAGTATGCCATGTATGATTATGCAAAGGCGCTTGAAAAAGGATCTGAGGGCATAGAGCAAAATGAAGAGGAAGCGATTAAGTGGTATTTAAAGTCTGCGGAATTGGGATATAACTATGCTATGGCACATGTGGCAGATTATTATCGCAAAAATAATGAGGATGAAAAAGCCTTTGCCTGGTATCTGAAATGCGCGAACACAGGATATGAAAACATGAACCTGTACAAATACCTGGGGCAGTATTACCGTCAGGGTAAGGGAACTGCGAAAAACGAGGACGAAGCGTTCAATTGGCTTAGCAAGGCGTATGATGCTGGTGCAACCTTGGATAAGGATGACCTTCGGTTTTTGACCTTCCGGTATTATCCGAATGATAAAAAGAGTTCGTTCCCGTATGCCAAGTCGGCGGCGGAAGCAGGAGATGCTATTTGCATGGCTGTTTTGGGTCAATTATATGAACTTGGAGAAGGAACGACATCCGATATTAAGCTTGCGCTAAAATGGAATGGGGAAGCGATTCTTTCAGGGAAACTTAATGAAACCAATTTAGAGATCTGCAGGAATCGAATCAATCGATATGTGCGGGATGGTTTGATCACGGAAGAGGAGGCGGCTCCCTATCTTCAGTAAGATTGGTTTCGATATCGTTCTATATGTGATTGAATTTATAATGAATGGAAACGGAGCAGTAGTTCATGAGATATTTTGGCGGTTGTGACGTAGGTTCTACCTATACAAAGGCGGTGATCGTAGACGAGACGGGAAAAATGGTCTCGTCTGCGACGATCCGCAGCAAAATTCGTGCGGAGGAGTCGGCGAGGAGCGCCATGCAGGAGGTCCTTACGGCAGCAGGCCTTCAGGATTCGAAGGATCTGACCTACCTGATTGGCACGGGCTATGGACGAAACAAGGTGCCCTTTGCGGATGAGAACGTATCGGAGATTTCCTGCCATGCCATGGGCGTGCACGTGACGGATCCGAGCGTCAAGGCGATCATTGACATCGGTGGTCAGGATGTCAAGGGTATCGCGGTGGACACGGACGGAACCGTCAAGAATTTCGCGATGAATGATAAGTGTGCGGCAGGAACGGGGCGCTTTTATGAGGCGATGGCGCGCTCCTTTGAGATGGAGCTTCCGGAGTTTTCAAAGCTTTCGCTTAAGGCAAAGAACGTGATTCCGATCACGGCGCAGTGTACCGTGTTTGCGGAGTCGGAGGTCATCAGTCTCGTCGGTGAAGGAAAACCGATGGAGGAAATCGCGGCAGGCATTCAGATGGCGGTGGCAAAGCGTTGCTTTGTCATGGCAAAGAAAGCGGGAGCCGTGGACAGCATTGCACTGACGGGCGGCTGCGCAAAGAATGACGGATTAAAGGCTGCAATCGAAAAGGTTTTGAAGATCAAGGTCATTGAGCTAAAGGTGGATCCTCAGCTCATGGGGGCACTTGGCGCGGCAGAATTTGCAAGGCAAAAGGGCATGAAAACGGTTTGACGGATAGCTGACGGAGGGCATGTTTATGTATTATGCAAGCTATGGATTGTTGGCACTTGTGGTGATGATCACCGTGAATTATGCGGCGCTAAAGAACCCGAAGAATGCAAAAAGACCCTTGGTCAGAAGCAGATATCGCCAGTTCCTGATTGGAATCATGCTGTATCTGGTTACGGACATCTTGTGGGGAATTTTATATGACAGGCAGCTTCTTGCGCTTACTTATGTTGACACAGTCGCTTATTTCCTTCTGATGGTGACTTCCCTGCTTTTTTGGACCAGGTTCGTAGTGTCTTATTTGGAAAATAAGGGCTTCTTTGAAAAGCTGTTATTAGGCGTGGGTTATCTTTTAACTACCTATACGATCGTCGTGCTCGGCATTAACTTTTTTACGCCAATTGTGTTTGGCTTTGATGAAAAAGGGCAGTATTTCCCGGGGCAGGCAAGGTTTGTCATGTTAATTGTGCAAATCTGTCTGTTCTTTGCAACCTCTGCCTACACGCTTATCATTGCCTACAGGCTAAAGGGTCTGTCCAGATCCCATTACAGGGCGATTGGCATTTCGGGTATTGTCATGACGGTATTTGTGATACTGCAATCCCTTTGGCCTTTGCAGCCGCTGTATGGAGTGGGGTGCCTATTAGCGACCTGCGTCATTCATACCTTTGTCTACTTCGATGAAATGACGGAGCATACGCAGGAAATCGATTCGGCAAAGCAGATGGCATATCTTGATGCCCTGACAGGAGTGAATAATAAATTAGCTTATCAGGAAAAACAGGCGGAGATAGACGTAGAATTAGTCAGCGGGTCTCTTAAGTCTTTTGGCGTGATCGTATTTGACCTAAATGGATTGAAAAACGTCAATGACACGCGCGGACATGAGGCAGGAGATGAATACATCAAGCAGGCCTGCAATGAGATTAGTCAGAAGTTTACGCACAGCTCCCTGTACCGTATCGGCGGAGATGAGTTTGTTATTATTTTGGAGGGGCGTGATTTCGTGGACAGAAATCGACTGCTTCTTACCTTTGAGGAGGAGATCGAGAAAAACCAGGAGGAAGGACGCGTCGTGATCTCCAGCGGAATGGGCGTATTCAAGCCTTATGACGACAAATGCTATAATGACGTATTTGTGCGCGCAGACAGAAAGATGTATGAGAGAAAAGGGTATTTGAAGGGATTGGCGAAGGAATAAGGGGCGACAGATATGATGCAATTATATGACGCCATGATTCTTCGCGTAAGAGACCTGCTAAGTGGCATGCCTATGGCGTGCCATTCCTATGATGAGGGGAAGGCATGGCCTGAGAATTCAGATTTTGAGATGATATTTCAGAAGGACGTCGCATATGAATTGGGCGGCGGAAGGATGATGAGTGTAAACCTGACCTGTGTGACAGAGAATGAGGAGTTGTTTGCAGGGAACCTCGCAAATTCTGCAGGCGGGGAGGAAACGGAAGGTCAGGCGCCTGTAAAAGAACAGACGTCGGCAGAAGAACCGATGGCTGTAAAGGATCAAATCGTGGTTTATGGACCTGATTTGCAGGAGCTTCAAGGAAACGTAAGCTACGCCAGAATTTGCGAGATATTGGTAAGAGGACAAGAAGAAAAAGAGGGGCTCGAAGAAAGCCTGAAATCTGCAGACATAAAACGGGAGGCCGATTTAGAACGGGAGGCCGATTCGGGGCGAACGCTTAAACTCTTACAGGACCTTGATTTTGTAAAGTTTCATGTCTATGGGAAGGGGTTTATGATGCGTACCTCGGGGCAGTCGGCAAGGGAGCCTGTACGCGTTTCCAAGAAGGCACTGCAGGACGGAATTACGTTTGAACGGATGGGAAATACCTTTATTTCTCATTACAAGAAAAATCCGAACGTTCTTGCCGTTCGGGTAAGCTTTATCACTGCTGGGGCATTTGATTATGCAAAGCTTTCAGAAGAAGGAAGGATCGCCGTGGAGATCCGAAACTCTCTCTCGAAGATTCAAAAAGGGTTGCCGACGGAATGCTCAATCTGTGACATTCGCGAGATTTGTAATGAGGTCGAGGGTCTTCGGGAGCTCCACTTTGGGAAGCGGGAAAAGAAGTTTGATGCCAGGCAGCAGGTACTGACAGAGAGGGCAAAACTATTCTAAGGCTAAGATTGATAAAACGAGGAAACGATTAAGCCAGGAATGCTAAGGCTAAAAATGTAAGGTTTAAAATCATATAAAGCTGAATGGAAAGAAATGGCTCAAAGGTTTATTTTGCTTGCTCCGTGGGGCGAACATAGACAAAGTTTTCCACGAGATCTACGTGTGCGATTTCGCCCTTGACCGTGGTCGGTATGCCCAGGACGTTTTTTAGGATTAACTGATTATTTTCCCTGGTGATTGATGCGATATTTTTACAGAGCAGTTCTTTTTCCTGGTCTGACTTGACAAGATATACGGTGGAAAGACACATGTCGGTTCTCCTTATGCATGTTTTTTCATTTCATCCAGCGCAAGCTCTAGCTGTTTGTTTCCTTCATCAAAAAGCGAAATCGCCTTCGTCAGGGCTTCCCTGGCAGTGCCATCTGCCTGCTTGGCGAGCTCGGACAGCTCCTCGGCATGGTGCTGATTATGAGACACCATATAGGAAAGGAGCGCTAAAAGCTCTTCCCGTGAGACAGAGGCTTCCGTGGATGAATGGTTATGACTTTCGTGATGATGGTCATGATTTTCGTGATGATGGTCATGATTTTCGTGATGATGATCATGGTTCTCGTGGCTGTGATCATGGTTTTCATGATGATCATGCATTCCGTGATTTTCCTGCATGGCGTCCTCCTTTAGGAAGCAAGTGTTTGTAGCATTCATTTTAGCATGAAGGAATGAGTAAGTCAAACATACAAAAATTTGGGGGAGAATTTCAGATGAAAAAGAATGATGAGGCTTTCACGATTGATAAAGGCCTGGCCCTGGGACTGGCACTTGTGGTATTACTTAGAGGAATCCTGGAGGTGTTTTTTGCTTCCAAGCTGAAATCTTCGGGGTTTACGCAGGGCCTGCGAATGCTTGGATGGGGACTTTTTGCGGCAAGCTTTTTTTGTTTGGTGATCCGGTTTTTCAAAAATGCGTTGGGGAAGGCCAAGGGAAGGATGCTTCTTTGTCTGGCAGCCCTTCTCATAGCGCTGGGGATTATAATGTTGATCCTTTCCATCAACCAGAGTGCACTGTCAGCACGTTTAGTGATCGACTTTCTGATTTCCATTGACGGATCCAAGCCGGTTCTTGGAATCATAGCCATCGTTTTTCTCCTTCTTCTTTTGGTGGGAACGATTGGTAGTGCCGTTTTGCTGACAAAGGAAGCAAGCACCAAGTCAGGCTTTTCGTGGCTTTTCTTGGCAGCAATTTTTTCTAATCTAGCCGTTTTAGTGTTACGACACAAGTGGGCGATCATTTTAGTTGGCGCTGTAGTGATCATCATAAATCTTGCATCCAGTTCTTCCAAGAGAAAGAGACGGGGATCATCACCGGGATGATGCTGAGATCAGAAGATATGAGGGATTGCTAGAGAATGTAAAGGATGACATACAATATAAAGAACGGGCGTTGTCCGATTACAGGAGCAATCTGAATTCTGCAGAGAAAAACGGTGGAAAATGCGGACTGTATACGGCTGATGAATATCGTGACATGATCCGTAATACGGAGTATGCGCTGGATGATTTGGTTCGAAGGAAAAAGGAATACGAGAACGAGATTGCAAGACTTAAGAGGGGATAAACAGAGTCGTAACGAAAGCGGACAACGATGAAATACGTGAGGTTAGCATGAGAGACTTAAAGCATTTGTATTATTTTGAGAATTTATTACAGTCGGCAAACAATGAACTGGTGCAGGAGGCAAAGAGCGAGGGCCGGATCTGCGTAGCCTATCTGTGCGAGAATACTCCGGAGCCCCTGATGAACCTTGGTAACTCTTTTGGCGTGCGGCTTTTTGCACCCAACACGGGATCCATGGACATCGCCTCCTATTACATGACAAATCTCCTGTGTGAGACGGTGCGGGCGATCTTAGAGCGTGCCGTGGAGGGCGGTTATAATTTTGCGGACTGCCTGATCGCGCCAGATGGCTGCACCATGATGAACCGCTGCGCCGAGAACATGGAGCTTTTGCATGCCATGGAGGGGAATGAAAGGTTCTTTTATGAGCATATGGAGATTCCCTTTAAGGCGGACGATAACGGCGTAAAGCTCCTTACATTGCAATGCAAAAACCATATTTTGAAACCGCTCTCCGAGGTTTATGGCATCGACGTATCTGACGAGTCGATCCGAAAGGCCGTGGAGGTACATAACCGGGTTTGCGAGCTGATCCGTGCCATTGGAGAATTCCGTAAGGAGGAAAGGCCGAGGATCACGGGCTACGAGTTTGCTGTGCTGACGCTTGCGACCTATGTCTGCCCGAAGGAGCTTCTCCTTGACAAATTGGAGGAGACCTTGGAAGAGCTCAAGACTAGGGAGCCGGACGATAAGAAATGGCGCGCAAGGCTCGTGGTGGTTGGATCGGAGATGGATGATCCCGAGTACGTTAAGCTGATTGAGGAATGCGGCGCCTATGTCTGCGCAGACAGGTATTGCTTTGGCTCGTTCCCGGGCAGGGATCCGATTGCGCTGACGGAGGACCGGGATGCCCTGACGCAGGTTTGCGAGCATTATGTCTATCACGGCCAGTGTCCGCGCCAGATGAACATGGAAAAGGTTTACGGACGTAAGGCTTACGTGGCGGAGCTCGCAAAGGAATTCCGCGCGGATGGCATCATTTATAATCAGGTGAAATTCTGCGACCCCTGGGCCTATGAGCGCCTCACGGGCACCACTGCTCTGCGGGAGGACTTTGGTTATCCCGTGCTCTCCGTGGACAGACCCTATAACATCCGTTCCTCTGAAGGGCAGATGCGCACGAGAGTGCAGGCATTTATTGAGAGCATAGAAATCAAAAAACTACAGAGATAAGATAAAACGAAGCCGGTTGAAATCTGGCTTTTGACATGAAAATGATAAATGGTAAGAAAGAGACGCCGAAGGATCCATTGTTGCCTATCAGAAATGGCGAGAAGCTGGGTCTTCGGGAAGAGATTATTTTAATATTACGGCTTAGTATACCGGCGATTCTTGCGCAGCTTTCCTCCATCATCATGCAGTATATTGATGCGGCCATGGTGGGGCGGCTTGGGGCCAATGCCTCCGCTGCCATTGGGCTGGTGTCAAGCACGACCTGGCTCTTTGGGGGACTGACCTCGGCTGCCGCCGTAGGCTTTTATGTCTGCGTCGCCCATAGGATCGGTGCAAATGACGAGGAGGGCGCAAGGCAGATGGTAAGGGGCGGGCTTGTCAGTGCCTTTCTGTTTAGCCTCGTTCTCATGGGGATCGGAGTCCTTCTTAGTGGACCGCTCCCTGAGTTGATGGGAGGAGAAGCAGAGATCCGAAGGGATGCTACTGCATATTTTCTGGTATATGCCCTGTCCATCCCAGTTAGAGAGCTGCTTCATGCCTCGCAGGGCATGATCCAGTCCAGCGGCGACGTAAGGCTTCCCAGTATCTTAAATGTGATCATGTGCGCGCTGGACGTTGTTTTTAACGCCATGCTGATCCCTGTGTTTGGCGTTCTGGGTGCCGCCCTTGGCACGGCATTTGCTTACGTGATTATCGCAGCAGTCATGCTCTACGTGCTGTTTTTTCAGTCGCGGTCGCTTTCCCTGGTGGGGAGACACGATCAGAAATTCAGCTTTCGGGAGTTTTTGAAAAAGGATCTGCCCATGTCCCTGAAGATCACCATTCCCGTGGCCATTGACAATATCATCATGGGCTTTGCCTATGTGGCATTTACGCGGATTGTCTCGCCCTTTGGCACGATCGCCGTCGCTGCAAATTCTTTTGCCATTACGGCAGAGAGCCTCTGCTACATGCCGGGCTTTGGAATCGGCGTGGCGGCCACCACCATCATCGGGCAGTGCGTGGGAGCAAAACGCAGGGGGGAAGCAAAGCGTCTGGGGTGGCTTGCCACAATTCTTGGAATGTTCATCATGGGCGTTAGCGGCGTCATTATGTGGTTGTTTGCACCGCAGATGATTGGGATTTTGACGCCAGACGAGGACATTCGGGCGCTTGGAGCCATGGTGCTTCGCATCGAAGCCTTTGCCGAGCCCTTGTATGGGGCGTCCATCGTGGCGGCCGGCGTCTTTCGCGGAGCGGGCGAGACGTTGCTTTCGAGTGCCTTGAATTTAGTCAGCACCTGGGCGGTGAGAATCCCGCTGGCATATTATCTGGGGAGCCTTTATGGTCTCAAAGGGGCATGGCTTGCCATGTGCATCGAGCTCAGCGTCAGGGGGACGTTGTTCCTTGTGAGGTTATTCTTATGGGGAAGAAAACATGCCAAAGGGAACGATCCTTCTTGGCATGTTTCGTGAAATAAGTTAGGAAGAAAACTGGAAAGATGTCAAAAAGAGTCATTCTCGTTGGCAGGTAAGAAAGGGTATCAGGATGGAAACGGTAAAGAATGAAAAAAAGCTCTCAGGCGATCAGCTGCTGGGATGTTTATATAACACGGGGAAGGTTCGAAAACGAAGAGAATGGCGAGGCTTCAAGGATACGATGTATGACTTTGGGCAGTGGCTGGCGACCTGGAAGATCATGATGGGCGTATCCATGGGAAAGGGGTTCCTCAAGGGACTGTTCCGCTATCGCTGGATGGTAAATTTCCTTGCGGTACCGCATATGATCGATAAATTTACCATTGGACAAAGGGATGAGATTCTTCGGATCACGCATATCGGCATGGGTTACGTCTCTTATGAAGTGGCAGGCATCGTTAAGCAGTGCCTGCGCGCAGACAGAAGGTGCGGGAACGATAAGAAGTTTTCGGATAAGTGCGTGCTTGTGGATGAGAACGCGATGACCTCGTATCTGATGGGCTTCCCGAATTTGATTGCCTTGCAGCGCGAGATTCCGACGCTTTTTGCAGCAAACCTGATCAATCAACATTCCGACGATCATTACATTGACGTGGCCCAGGCCTTTGGAATTCCTGGTGACGTGTGTCCCATGCCGGAGGTAGAGGCAGGCGTTTCGATTGAAGATGATTTTGTCGTAGCTGGAAAGTGCGCCGTGCAGGTCAATACGACCTGTGACGGTTCGATGCTGGGCAATGGCATTATCGCGAAGCGCCTGGAAAAGCAATACGGCATCCCGACCCATCAGATGGCGTCACCGCTTCGGCACCGCAGCGAGGATACGCAGGAATATGCCGCAGAGGAGATTCGGCGTGCCATTGCGTTCATTGAGGAGAAAACGGGTGAGAAATGGGACTGGACGGCATATTTTGCGGCGGCGAAGCGTGTGAACAATACGACGAGAAATCGCTTGGAATGGCTTGACGTCAATTCCACGCCCTACCCCCAGTTCTTTGGCGCCGTGTTTTCCCTCTATAATGACACCAACTACATGGGCAACTGCGGCCGAAGCGCGGAGTTCCCGCTGATTGACGCGAAGATCATGAAGCTGGTGCACAAGGGATATGAAAATAAGACCATGATGGCGTCGGAGTATCGTCACCGCTGCATCGTTTGGGGCGTGCAGCCTCAGTATGTCATTGACATGCTCTATTGGATGGTGCGATGCTGGGGCGTGGTACCCCTGACGGACATGCTCTCCTGCGTGATCGAGAAGGAGATCGCCGAGGAGGATACGCCTGAGAATCGCGAGCAGGCATACTACGACATGGCGTATCTGTCCGAAAACATGATTATGAGAAATCATACCCACGGCGGTTATTATACCTTAGTGGATCAGCTTTGGGAGTACGTGGAGCGCATGAATGCGGACATGGTCATGCTCTGGGAGCATATGGGATGCAAGGCATTGACGGCAATGCACGGGCAATTCGAGGAGCAGGCGAGAGAGCGCGGCATCAAGCTCGTCTGGGTTTCCCATGATCTCTGCGATCCCCGTATCTATTCCAGACAGGCGATTCGTGATCAGTTCAATGTCTTCATGAGAACCGTCATGAGGGAGGAACCCTTGGATCCGACGATAGAGGAATTACCTGATAACGAGGCTTGGTAACTTTGGGTTTGCCGTGTGGCTTTGGTAGCTTTTGGAAAGAAGCCAGGCGGGAAAAAGAGTATACAAAAAGAAGCTATATGGAAGCGTAAACTTGAACATGAGAAGTGTTTAGAAGTAAGAGAGGAAAAATTATGGTACTGAAGGTAATTTTGATCGTATTGGCAGTAATTGTGGTGTTGTTTGCATTACTATTTTGCGTGTATTTCTTCAACCTTGACATGAAGCTGATCGTGAATGTAATCGCGCCGATGTTGGAAAAGTATCATGACAAGAAAAAGCATGATCAATATGTATAGGAAACATAGCATGATGAAAAAGCATGACGAATATGCGAGGAGAGAAGCGATGAAAAAGAAGGGGTGCAGAATTTGGCTTGCGGGCTTGCTGGCGGCGGTGCTGCTTAGCGGATGTGCGGCAGATGGAAAGAATCAAGCGACGGGTGATATGCCGGAGGAGAGCTCGGTGACGGAGCTGACCTCGGTATCGACAAGCACGCAGGGTAGCGGAGAGGAAGCAACAGGCGCGCAGGGTAGTGGAGAGGAAGCAATAGGCGCGCAGGGTAGCAAGGAAGTCGGAGAAACAGAAGGCGCGGAAGGTTCGAAGGTGGCAGATGGCTCGAAAACTACGGGTCAGGGCGCAAGTAGCAACGGCGGCCTCACGGATACAGAAACGAAGGGAAAGAGTAACGGCGAGATTTATATTCTGTATACGAGCGATGTGCACTGCGGCATCGATCAGGGTTTTGGCTACGCTGGTCTGGCGCAGGTGCGTAAGGCATTGGAGGATCAAGGGTATGAAACCATCCTGGTAGATAACGGCGATGCGGTTCAGGGCGAAATGATCGGCATGCTGACGCAGGGCGAGGCGATCATTGAGTTTATGAATGCACTCGAATACGACGTGGCAGTCCCTGGAAATCATGAATGTGACTATGGCATGGAGTGCTTTTTTGAGCTTCGCAAAATGGCGAGCTTTCCGTATATCAGCTGTAACCTGTGCTACAAGGGTGAGCCGATCCTGCAGCCCTACGTGATCCGGGAAGTGGCTGGAAAGAAGATTGCTTTTGTCGGGGTAACGGCGCCCAATACCCTGACCCAATCCACGCCGAAATTCTTTCAGGACGAGAATGGAAACTTCGTCTATGATTTTCTAAATGACACGACTGGCGAGAAGGTATATGCGGCCGTGCAAAAGGCCGTGGATGATGCGCGCGGCGAGGGAGCGGATCTCGTATACCTCCTAGGGCACCTGGGAATGAACGCGGAGGATGAGCCTTGGACCTACGCGGACGTACTCGCCAATACCTATGGCATTGACGTCATGTTCGACGGCCACAGCCATGACAGTGCGCAGGTTGAGATGAAGAATAAAAAGGGCGAGAAGGTCTTTCGTTCCGCCTGCGGCACAAAGCTTAGCAGCATTGGATATAGTCATATCAGTACGGACGGAACCATTTTGGAAACCGGTATCTGGAACTGGAACAATGGCGTGAGCCTTCCGAAGCTCCTTGGCATCGAAAACGAAGTTGGTGACATGGTAAAAGAAGCCACCGCAAGCATTCAGGACCTTTTGGATCAGGTGGTTGCAAAGAGTGATTGCAAGCTGACCATCTATGATCCTGAGTCAATGGACAGCGCCGGAAAGCTCATCCGCATGGTGCGCCGCGCTGAGACGAACCTTGGAGATTTCTGCGCGGATGCCATTCGTTCCATTGCGGGCGCTGACGTCGCACTCATGAACGGCGGCGGCATCCGGGCGGATCTTCCGAGCGGGGACATAACCTACGGCGACCTGACCAAGGTGCATCCCTACGGAAATCAGATTTGCCTGATCAAAGCAACGGGACAGGAGATCCTCGATGCGCTCGAGTGGGGCGCCAGAGCCGTGCCCGATGAAAATGGAGGTTTTTTGCAGGTTTCCGGCATGCACTATGAGGTGGATACAAGCGTGCCGAATCCTTGCCAGCAGAATGAAAACGGCATGATGACGGTGATCAAGGGCAAGCGGCGCGTGAAAAACGTCTATGTCGGCGAGGAGCCGCTCGACCCGAAGAAGACCTATACGGTGGCTGGCGTTGGCTATACGCTGCTCTTTGGCGGAGACGGCTATACGGCATTTAATAACGCTGAGGTGGTTGCGGCGGAAATGCAGCTCGACGTACAGGTGCTCATCGATTACGTGACAAATGAACTTGGCGGAAAGATCGACAGTGCGACCTACGGAGATGCCTACGGACAGGGCAGAATTACGATTCTTGACGAGGAATAATGGAGCTAAAAATAAGCGGGGGGAGAAAGCGTGGCGAAGTCAGAAGAAGACGGACAACTGTATATTCGCTACCTGAAAAAGGGGGACAAGGACGCCTTAAAGCAGCTTTGGCTGAAGCATAGGGAGGCCTTAACCATGTTCCTGTATGGGCTTGTGCACAGCATGGATGATGCGGAGGAGCTGATGATGGACACCTTCGCGATCCTGTCCTCGCGCACGGCGCACTACAGCCCCCGCAAGGATGCGAGCTTTAAGACCTGGCTCTATGCCATTGGCCGCAATCAGGCGCGCATGTTCCAGCGAAAGCACCGCGAGGTGCCAAGCGAGATGGAGGAAGGGACATTGGAGCTTCCTGCCTCAGAGGACATTACGCAGAGGATCCTGACGAGCGAGAGGAACACGCAGCTCTGGAAAGCACTACAGACCCTGCATGCGGATTACGCGCAGGTCTTGTATTTATCGTTTTTCGAGGACATGAACTCGGAGCAGATCGCCCGGATCATGAAAAAGACAGTGAAACAGGTGTACAACCTTCAGACCCGCGCAAAGGCGGCGCTGAAGGAGAAACTAGAGGGGACAGGGTATTCATGGGAACCATAGCAATTGTGGAGAGCAGCCTATTGATCTTACAGGTGCTAATCGAGATGATGATCATGATGCGCTCCGTGAGACTTATGAAAAGTGGAGAAAACGGCGTATTTCCGGCGTTTTTTACCTTCGCGACACTAAGCCTTCTGCTCAGCACGTTTTATACCGTGATCTTCAGCTTCCTGCGGCCTGACGCGAGGATGCCCTTTGCCGTGGACGAGATCGCGGAAAGCGCGATGCTCCTCCTTTTATCGGCGGGACTCGAGGCATTAGCGGGGAAGGACAAAAAGAGAGACCTCCGCGCGGCGCTGTTCGCAGTCATCTTTATGGGTGCCAACATCGCCCTTTGGATCGTCTGGTCTGGAGAGTGGGTGCAGGACATTTTGTTTGGCATCCCTTACATGTATCTGCAATACATGCTGATTAAGACCATGAAGCGCACGGGAGTCGTGTCAGGCAGGGAGAGAGCGCTGGCGGCGATCGCCTGCGGAGCACTGATCGCCATGCATGTAGCGCAGATATATGTGACAGAAGGAATCATCTTTACCCTCACGAACGTCGGGCTTTACCTGATCGAATTTGGCATGGCCGCATGGCTGTTTTGGAAGACCATAAGGGCCCTTCGAAAGAAGGAGCAAAGCCCGCAGGAGCAGGAAGGAACCCTCGCCTTGGCACTGACCGTGTTCCTTTGGACCATTCTTGTGACCTTCATGAACGACGGCTGGGTTTATGAGATCGCTCTGGCGGTCCATACCATATCGTTACCGATTCCATACCTTGCAGTAAAGAGAGTGCGGAGAGAAGCCTATGATCTACGCTGAAAATGTTTTAATCTGCATAGCCGTTCCGCTGACCATCGCCTTGATGTTCCTGCGCGGAAGCAACAGACGCCTGATCCTTTCCTTTATCGCTGGAATGGGCGCCTGCCTCATCGCGGCTTACATCGTGGGCTTTTTGATGCAGGCCTCCGGCATGAACTCGGAGGACACTTCCATCTTCCTCTCACCGATCATCGAGGAAATTATGAAGTTCCTTCCGCTCATGTTCTATCTCATGCTCTTCGAGCCAGGAGACACGGAGCTTCTACAGGCCGCCGTCGGCATCGGCGCGGGCTTTGCCACTTTTGAGAATTGTTGCTACATCTTATCGAACGGCGCAAAGAGCCTGCCGTACGTCCTGATTCGAGGCAGCGTTGTCGGCGTCATGCACCTCGTCACCATGGTGGCCCTTGCCTTCGGTCTGCACCTCCTAAAGCGCTACAAGGTCTTCACCATTTCCGGCATCATCGGCGCGCTGTCCCTCGCCATGACCTTCCATGCGACCTACAACCTTTTGGTCTCAGAGCCCGGCTTCCCGACCTACGTCGGGTACGCACTGCCGCTTCTGACCGCGCTGCATTTATATTCCAAGACGAGAAAATATCTAGTGAAAGAGTAACTTTGGCGCCTGGCGAAAGCTGGGCGCAAATTTCTTTTAAAATCAACTTGAGTAAAACGAGAGCAAACTGCAATTAAGTAGTAGATGGAGAAGAAGACTACCGGGAGGTATGACCATGAAATATAGAGATGAAGAAGGTTTTGAAGAGGTTTTAAGACGAGGGCAGGAGATTAAGAAAAAGCATGACCAGCGCGTCAAGCATGTGTTAACGGCGACATCCGCCGTCTTTGCAGTCGCGCTCCTTGGCGTGCTCGGCATCTTCACGGGCGTCGGCACCGCAACCGACACCATCTACGGCTCATTCATCCTACCCGCCGAGGCCGGCGGCTACATCCTAACCGCCGTTATTGCTTTTGCGCTGGGTATCGTTGTAGCAATGACCGTGAGGTATTATAGGAATAAAACAGGGGCAGAAGATCAGACAGAGAAGGTTGATTGATAGAGGGGGAGAAGAGAACTATGAAGAAAGTTAAATCAAGACGCATCAGATCAAGATTGCTTAGTGTTTTGATCAGTTTGAGCATGATTTTCGGGCTGATACCTGGTATGGACATGACAGTCATGGCGCAGAACTACGCAACTGATGCGCAAGCCGTTCTTGATGGCATGGTCTGCCGTATCGGAGATGAGGGAGGAAGCTATTATCCGAGCCTCCAAGATGCGGTTAATTCTGCTGATTTTGGTGACACTGTGACGCTATTGGCTGATGTGACCGTCTCTTCACGCGTAGAAGTGCGGAGGAATATCACGATTGATCTCGATGGTCATACTGTGAAGGCCCAGACCTCTTGCATAAATGGTAGTGCTTTTCACATTGTTGAAAATGCAACCGTCATCAAGAATGGTATCATTGATGGTACAGAGGTTGAGGAAACTGAGGATGGCAATGTTAAGATAGAAGACGGTATCTGCCTCATTACTGTTAGAAAAAAAGCAACTCTGAGCCTGACGCAAGACTTAAATGAAGAGTTGCATATGATCGTCAACAGTAAGAACGGATGCTGTATCTATGTCTTTGATGGTGGTACCGTGAACATTAGCGGCGGCACTTATGAGAATCGAACCACGGATGCCTATCAGTACAGGAAAGGTTTCCAGGGCCTAATTGTGAATCAAGCAAATGTGAATACAAAGCTGATTCATATTACGGGCGGTACTTTCATTGGTAACGATCCGCAGCTCGGTGACGATAATGGTGACAAGAATCCTGACGCTTCTACATTTGTCGAAGCAGGATATGTTGCGATTCCAAGCACAACGACAGGTGTCTTTACCGTTAAGGAAGGTTATACCGTTAACTTCAATCTGGGCGGAGGTACATACACTCCCGTGGGAGGCACTGTTACTACTGAACCTGTCGAGATCAGAGTTGAAAAAGGTCAAACAGTGGCTGCTCTTGACCCAGTACCAAACAAAGATGATTGCAATTTTTCTGGTTGGTCTGATGGTACGGACATAGTTACTTTTCCATATACTCCCTCTGCTGATATTACCTTAACAGCAAAGTTTAAGGTAGGCCTATGGGGGGAGATCAAGGCGCAAGCTGATTTGACAGGGCGTGCTTGGGCGAACGATGATTCGTTCGAATTTACGATTTCGGCGGCGGATGGTACGCCCATGCCTTCGAAGACTTCCGTGACCGTAACCAAGGATTCCACGGATAAAACGGAGAGCTTTGGAAAGATTATGTTTACTGAAGCTGGGGAGTATAGCTATATCCTTTCCCAGACGCATGCGGGGGAGACCATTGGCGGTGTGGCGTATGATTCTGCGGACAAGACTGTAACCATTAAGGTGAAGGATGATGGTAAGGGACATTTGGTTGCGGACGGAACGGCGTTGGTGCAGACGGCGGAGTTTACGAATGCATACGGGGCGACAGGTTCTGCAACAATCAGCACTTCGGTGGCTGCAAATGCGGCACTGGGAAATATCGAGTTCACATTTCAACTTTTGAATAAGAACGGCGAAGTATTGCAGACAGGTAGTAAGACAAAACAGGGTGAGACAGGAAGCTTTCATACTCTCGATTATGATCTAGGTGACGCAGGGCAGACCATTACCTACAAAATCCAACAGGTAATTCCCGTAGGAGCAAAGGGAAAGGGTAACAACAAGTACGAAAAAGATGACGTGATCTATGACGGCGAAGTGAAGGAAGTTACGGTAACCGTGTCGAATGACAAGGGAGACGGAACACTCGATGTAAGCGTAAGCGGCTCGCCGGCGACCTTCACCAATGGATTAGTGACATCTAGCCTTGAGATTCATAATTCCGTGACATCCAGCACAGCGAATGATAAGAATCGTGAGTTTAGATTTACGGTTGCATTAACTGATTCATCAATAAATGGGACTTATGGTGGTTTAACTTTTATGAATGGCGAGGCAAATATCCGTCTAAAAGATGGCGAGACAATAACTGCCGAAAACCTGCCCGTGGGGATGGGCTATACGGTTACTGAAACCGAGGTATCTGGATTCACAGTTACCAAATCGAACAATATTGGAACCATTGCAAGTACATCTGTAAAAGCGGAATTTAAGTTTACTCGTGATGAAGGCAACCTAAAGGTTCAGCTAGATGAGGGTAGCAGCGAAGTCACTGTGACGCTGAGTAATGATTACATAAACGGAACCTATGGCGAAATGACTTTCATGAATGGAACGGCTACATTCAACTTGGTGAGTGGACAAGCCATAACGGCATCAGGCTTGCCGGCAGGAATGGGCTATCAGGTTACGGCGACTGGAGATTTCGATACGGCGACAGGAACGATTGCGAAGGGTGAGACCACCATTGTAAAGCTGACGAAGAAGGCTGCAGCGGTTGTAACCACAGCTCCGATGGTGAAAACTTTGACCTACGATGCTACAACGCAGACCCTGGCAACTGCTGGAGCGGCATCGGGTGGCAGTCTGGTTTATGCTATCGGCGATAAGAACGGTGCGACGGAAAGCTATACGGACCAGATTCCAGCGAAGAAGAATGCAGGAACTTATTACCTGTGGTACAAGGCAGTTGGTGATGCAGATCATGTAGATTCCGCGGAGAACCATATTGAGGTTACCATCCAAAAAAGAAAATTGTCGGTTAGCATATCCGACAGAACCTTTACATATAATGGTGAGACACTGTATGGATATACACCGACGACATTAGGTGTCATGTCGGTCACTAATCTCGCAAACAATGAAACCTTCATCATTAGCTATGTTCCTTCTTCTGGAACGAATGTTGGTACCTATGAAAACGGAAGCTTTGACGCGACAACATATAATGTTTTGGATGGCGCAGAGAATGTATCGGACAACTATGAGTTGGAGACGCTGACCGCAGGGAAGCTGAAAATCACACCGAAGAAAGTAACCATCACGGCGAAGAGTCAGCAATTTACCTATGACGGCACGGCGCATAGCAATGCCGGATATGATGTGACTGGTTTAGTGGACGAGGATGCCATCACGGCCATTGTGAATGGAAGCATTACATACCCGAGCGAAGGATCTGTGGTAAATAAGATTGACAGTTATCAGTTTACTTCAGGATCGGCATCAAATTACAATGTGACGACGGTGAACGGTGCGCTGACCATGGTGAACACCTCCAATGCGATCACGATTACGGCGGCAAGTGAGGAGTGGACCTATGATGGAACGGTACATGCGAACAATGCAGTAACAGTGACCAGTGGAACGCTGTTAACTGGCGATACTCTTGTTGCAACGGCAACGGGAAGCGTTACGAATGTGGTTGATACTGCGGTTGGCAATAACCCCGTGGCAGCAGGATATAAGGTGATGCATGGTACGGAAGATGTTACTGCAAACTATGTGATCACGACGCAGGCTGGTACGCTGACGGTGACGCCGGCGCATGTTGAGATCACGGCGAAGAGTCAGCAGTTTACCTATGACGGCATAGCGCACAGCAATGCCGGATATGACATAGACGGTCTGGTTGGTGCGGATGTCGTTACCGCAGTTGTGACGGGGAGCATCATGTTCCCGAGCGAAGGACCTGTGGAGAATAAGATCGACAGTTATCAGTTTACTTCAGGATCGGCATCGAATTACAATGTGACGACGGTGAACGGTTCGCTGACCATGGTGAATGCTTCAAATGCGATCACGATTACGGCGGCGAGCGACGAGTGGACCTATGACGGAACGGCACATACGAACAATGCAGTAACAGTGACCAGTGGAACGCTGTTAACTGGTGATACTCTTGTTGCAACGGCAACGGGAAGCGTTACGAACGTGGTTGACACTATGGTTGGCAATAACCTAGTGGCAGCAGGCTACAAGGTAATGCATGGAACAGAGGATGTGACGGCAAGTTACGTGATTACGCCGCAGGCAGGCACGCTGACGGTGACAACCGCGCTTGTTGAGATCACGGCGCAGAGCAAGAACTTTACTTACAATGGAATAGCGCAGAGCCACGCTGCATTTGATGTGACAGGCCTGGTTGGCGAGGATGCGATCACGGCAGTTGTGACGGGAAGTATCATGTTCCCTAGCGAGGGTACGGTAGTAAATCAGCTGACGAGCTATCAGTTCACGAAGGGCGATGCGCGAAACTACAGCGTGACGACTACAAATGGTACGCTGACCATGAGCAATGCAAGTCAGGCGATCACGATTACCGCAGCAAGCGATGCATGGACTTATGATGCATCGGCGCACACAAACAATGAAGTTACTTTGACGAGCGGAACTTTGTTTACTGGCGATACGCTTGTGGCAGCGGCGACGGGAAGCGTTACGAATGTGGTTGATACCGCGGTTGGAAACAATCCCGTGGCAGCAGACTATAAGGTAATGCATGGTACCGAGGATGTGACGGCAAGTTATGTGATTACAGCACAAGCTGGTATGCTGACGGTGAACCCGAAGCCCATTTCCGTAGTGGCACACCCTGCAATGAAGGAGTTTGAGGCAAAGGATCCCGAATTCAAGTACACCGTAGTCGGCTTGCTTGGCAGCGACGGCATGTCGGGTGCGCTGAGCAGAGAGCCCGGTGAGAAGGCTGGCAAGTATGAAATCGTACTTGGAACGTTGACGGCAGGAAGCAACTATGCGATCAACTACACGAGTTCGACGCTGACAATCCTCGAGGAAGATTATCTCAACGAGCTGCGCAGACTCCTTACATACGCGATCGCACTTGGCGGCAACCAAACGGTGACCTGGGAGAAGGGAACGGCGCTGCCTTACGACATCATGAAAACGCTCCAAGATCATCCTCAGCTGACATTGATCTTCAAGTATTATTATGGCAACATGAGCTACGAGGTGACGATCCACGGCAAGGATGTTGTGACTGATCCAAAGATTACCTGGTACGGCCCGATGAATCTGTACGGACGATATGGTCTGAAGATTGGCTTTATCAATCCTTCTGGCGTAACCGGAAGCTATGTCGTGGTACGCGGCGACAACCTGACCAAGATCGCCCGCAGACTGAATACCTCCGTGGACTGGTTGGTAAAGGTGAACATGATCAAGAACCCCAGTCTCATTTGGGCAAAGCAGGTACTGAAGTACTAGACAATTGAAAAAAGTAATACCCTAGAAATGGTTTTCATGTGACTTTTGTCATGTGGAAATCATTTCTTTTTTCACTACAAAACAAATCCGCAAATTGATAGTATAAGATTGCAAACAGGAAAGAAAAAGCCGGATGGCGAGGAGAAAGAAATGGAAACAATCTTAAAGACAAAGGATCTGACAAAGAAATATGACAATCGGGTTGTGGTTGACAACTTGAATTTAGAGATCAAGAGGGGCGAGGTGTTCGGGCTGCTGGGGCCGAATGGCGCGGGAAAGAGTACGACGATGAACATGATCTGTGACATCGTAAAGCCAACGCTTGGGAGCGTTGAGTTCATGGGGAAGGATTTCCGAAGGAATCGCAATGAGCTGGTTAAAAAGCTCGGGTACATTCCGCAGGATCTGGCGATCCATGGGAACCTAAAGGCTTGGGAGAACGTGGAGCTCTTTACCTCGCTCTATGGGATTCGGGGCACGGAGCTGAAAACCGCGATCGACGAATCGCTGGAGTACGTAGGGCTTTCGGAACGCAGAAATGATTATGCCAAGAGCTTTTCAGGCGGCATGAAGCGAAGGCTCAACATCGCCTGCGCGATTGGACATCATCCGGAGCTTTTGATTTTCGACGAACCGACGGTGGGCATTGATCCGCAATCAAGAAATTTCATCCTCAGTAAGATCAAGGAATCCAATCAAAATGGTGCGACGGTCATCTACACGAGCCATTATATGGAAGAGGTTGAGGCCATTTGTACGAGGATCGCGATCATGGACAATGGAAGGATCATCGCCTGCGGAACGAGCCAGGAGCTGAAAAAGCTGGTAACGAAGGATGCGGAGGACATTTCGCTGGAGGAGGTCTTCCTGACGCTTACTGGTAAGAAACTGAGAGACTATTAGGACGTGGGCGAAAGCGTTATGCCAAGGCGCGAGGGGTCCTGGCGAAGGCATCGTAAATGTATTTTGAAAGGATGACTTGAAAAAATGATTCGATATTTGATCAAAAACAACATGAAATTAATGCTCCGAAGCCCGGCGAACATCTTGTTATTCATCGTTGCGCCGCTGGGGGTAATGGCCATATTGTCCAATGCCTTTTCCTCGTTGATGCAGTCCTATGAAAAGAAGGGGCCCTTCGAGGTTGGCTACGTGATGTCTGAGGAGAGCTTTTATGCCCCATATGAAGAAATGCTGGCGGAAGTGGCGCAGGAAGCAGACATAACGCTCAAGGAGTTTCAGGAGGGGGATGCGAAGGAACTGATGGATCGCTATGACCTGAAGGGGTTTGTCGAATTCCATGACGAGTCGTATCTTGTCTGGACGAGAGAGGATGCGAGAGTGGAAGGACAGACTCTGGAATATTTCCTGAATACCTTTGTGGAGGAGCTGGATCGCGGGAAGCTGCGGGTGATGAGCGCCATGGCGAGCGGCCAATACGCGGACATGGAAGCAATTGCAAAGGGCGGCGAGGAGCCAAAGATCGCTTTGGAGATTGAGCATCCAAGGTTCATGCCGGCCATCGATTCGAGGGATTATTACGGAATCATTGAGGTCATCTATTTTGGCTGGTGCGCGCTGGTCTG